>NZ_JADEXG010000001.1 GCF_015207255.1 Vasconcelosia minhoensis LEGE 07310 | reverse complement strand
CAAGTTGAACTATTTCAACACAGACTCAACGACGACCCGATTGCTCTTTCTCAACGCCTTTGGGTCTCGACTCAGCTCGACCCTGTTGTCGAAAAACTCCGGGTCTCTTCCTAGACGCGGTTTAAACGATATCTGGCCGTTACAGAGCAGCAATTCCAAGTTCCAAACTACGGATATCCGAAACCCTTGATTTGTCGTTCGCCTCAAATCATAGTCAAATCAGGCTAGCGAGTCTGAGCAGCTGAAACCCACTAAACTTATTCCCAATTGGGGCAAAGTGTATCTCATGGTTCGCTTATTTATTTTAGTGGTTCGCTAAATTCTGAAAACGCCACATGTAGCGTAAAGCTGATTACATTTTCCTCATGACTTCCTGAGACGCCATATGGCAAGAGAAGACTCATGGGTTAGAACATTTGTCAATAGACCGGAAAGCCATTGCTTTCGTGGTATTTCTGAATCTCAAATTATTTTGAGCGAACCATAAGAGAGGGCCTCTATGGCGAAATTTGGGTGGAACCTGCTTGATACAATTTCTTATGTAACAGGACAAGAGCCGGGCGTTACATAAGAAAACGAGGAAAAAAGCGCGCCGGTGTGAATCAGCCCGCTCCGCCTCCGGGACTTCACTGCTGTGTGGCGGTGGTGATGTACTCATTATGAAACATCGGCACGGATAGCGCGTTGGCAGAGCCTCTCCTGCAGAGAATCGCGGTCTCGGAGGAACTTGCGATCGCGGCCTGGCTAAAAGCCCTCCTATTTCGTTGAAGCCAGTTTTTGAAGCCAGTTTCCAAATTCTATATGGAATACGAAAATTGCTTCGGGCTGGGCTGGCCTGGATAGGGAAAAAGGCCCCTCGCCGTAGTTCCACAGGCTAGGGGCTGTGTCACTTTGTTTTGCCGCCCGAGACATGACCGGCCTGGGGGATGGGGTGTATAGTAAATGACAACTTAAATCGTTCGATTGTCTGTGCACAGTTAGTAAAAGCCGCAAAAGTTCTAGCCGTTGAAGCTGTCATGACTCAAACTCCTGCCTCGTTTATTGACTACAAGCGAACCCTATTCGCGATCGCAAGCGACCTAAAGCGTCTGCAATATTTTGCTGAGAAGCTCGGCCTCGAAAATTCGTTCCAGCTGCTGAGTGAGGTGCTAAGACGAATTCAAACGGATTCCTTTTCCGTTGCGGTGGTTGGAGAGTTCAAGCGCGGCAAGAGTACCTTTATTAATGCGCTACTGGGCCAGGAAATTTTGCCCTCAGACATTTTACCTTGCTCTGCAACCATAAACCGCGTTTCCTACGGACTAAGACCCCTAGTAAAAGTTCGGTTTAACGACGCTAGAGAGGAAGAGGTCGCGATTGAGCAGCTTGCAGACTACGTTACCAAGCTAACGGCGGAGTCGGAGGTGACAGCTGCTTCAGTTAAGGAAGCTGTAGTCTACTACCCAATCCATTTCTGTCAAAATAACATTGATCTAATTGATACGCCGGGGCTAAGCGATGAAGAAAGCATGACAAAGGTGACGCTCTCGGTTCTGCCCCAGGTTGACGCCGCGATTATGGTCATTCTCGCCCAGTCACCTTTCTCTGAGGTTGAACGGGCCTTTCTTGAAGACAAGCTGTTAACCACCGATCTGGGTCGCGTCATCTTTGTGGTTACGGGTATCGATCTTCTAAATTCTTCGGAAGATGCCGACCGAATTGTTCAGCTTGTCAGAGAGCGTATTGAGACTCATGTTTTACAGCGATGCGAACAACAGTTTGGGAAGGATTCGCAGCAGTATAAGGACTACCTAAAAAAGGTCGGTACGCTCAAAGTTTTCGGTCTTTCAGCCTATCAAGCTTTGCAGGCTAAATCAAATCATGATACTGATCTTCTTGCTCGGAGTCGGTTTTCTGAATTTGAAGCCGCTTTAGAGAGGTTCTTACTGCAAGAGCGTGGAACCATTAGCTTGCAGGTGCCTATTAACCGGATTATTTCTTCGACGGGGGAAATTATCGAAACAATCAGTGCTCAGCAGTCTGCTCTGCAAAGAAGGCAGGAAGCAGTCAATATAGCCTATGAAACGGCTGCTGCTGAGATTACGAATCTACAGCAAGGAAAGCAAGCGCAAAAACAGCGCGCCAATAGTACTTTTGAAGGGGTTAAGCAACGCATTCGTCCTTTATTGGATCAGTTAGATAGCGCACTTAAGCAAGCTGCTGTGCAGGCAATTTTATCGTGTCCGATTGCGGACGCTGACTTTGCTGACTCACAGCTGTCAGTAAGTATGAGCAAGTTAGACCAAAAAGTTACTGATGACATAGAAAGAGCCAGCCGAATACTTGCAGGCAGAATCCAAAGCGAAATTCGTAAAGGGCTAATGGAAGACGGCGATCGCGACTCGGCTTTAGGTAATGAAATTTCTCAGCTCCTAAACGGCACAGGCATTCAGCTCATTCATATTTCTCGCCTGCTTAAGGCTGCTATTACTCAAGGACGAGTAGCTTGGCGAGTTGGCTACAGTGCCAAAAGCGGTATTGATGGCTGGCTAACTTCTAACTTTATGGATGGTGAGTTAGGAAAAAACTTTAAATCAGGCTATCAAAAAGCCATTGAGGAGGAAATTGAAAAGCAGCTACGGCTAAACTCTCAGCTCCGTCAAAAACTTGCTAGCTATGTCTATGGCAATCTTGATGCAATCAAGGCCAAGCGTCATCAGGAAATTGAGCTGATGAGAAACGAACCTCAAAGCAGTCTGGCAGAGTTTCAGCTTCGGCGTGAACGAGATGCGATCGCGATTGAGATCGAGCGTCAAAAACTTGATGAAATAAGCACTGAAACCCAAAGGATTCAGTGTACCGCTCGAGAGCTGTCTGAGCAACTTCTACAAGTTATAGGTTGGTAAGTAAAGAGCAATTTTTCGGAGGTCTTCAAATTACAAAATTCAGGAATAATGCCATCTAAGTAGAGTAGCCTAATATTCTGTAAGTTAGGGATAGTCCTATATAGCGTCGACGAGCCATGCCAGCCCCCCTGCGAGTTACCCTGAGTGCCCCTGAGGCAGCCACCTTAAGCGAGCTACGAAAAGCTAGCAGCGTGCCCTACCGAGTGCGCGACCGGGCTCACGTGCTATTGCTCAACGGCGACGGCTGGAGCGCCCCGGCCATCGCCGAGATCATGAACTGCCACGAGCATACGGTCCGTGCGGCGATTAAGCAGTGGATACAGGTCGGACTCTATGGGCTGTGGGAAAAGCCAGGGCGAGGCAAAAAGCCGACCTGGAGCCCGTCAGACCTAGCGTATCTAGAGCAATGCCTGAACGAAGAAGCGCGTCCCTATAACAGTAAGCAGCTCGCGGCTAAGCTATGGCAGGAGCGGCAGGTTAAGCTCAGCGCAGACCGGATTCGTAAGCTGCTAAAAAAAAAGGCTATCGCTGGAAGCGCACCCGACAAAGTCATCGCCAGCGTCAAAACGCCGAGGTCAAAGCCCTAGCCGCGGCGCAGCTGATTGAGCTAGAAGCCCTAGCCGCGGCTGGCCAGATTGTGCTTAAGCATCTCGATGAGACCGGCTGCTGTCAATGGACGCCTGAGAGCTACAGCTACAGTCGGGTGGGGCAGCAGAAGCGCTTTGAGCAAACCTCGCGCCGGGGCCAGCGAGTGAGCATCTTGGGAGTATGGGAACCGGATGAGTGCTTCGAGTATGCCTTAGCGGTGGGCGGCTTTGACGCCGAGCGCTACTTGGTGGTGATGGGCTGGCTAGCGTCCAAAGCGGCCAAGACCTTTGCCGAAACTGGGCGGCTGACCTTTATTGTGCAAGACAACTGCCCCGTCCATAAGAGCAAAGTCGTTCAGCAGGCTTGGCTGAGGTGGCGAGCTCAAGGGCTGTTCGTGCTATTCCTGCCGCCTTACTGCTCTGAGCTCAATCCGATTGAAGGTCAGTGGCATCAGCTTAAAACCCATGAGCTGGCAGGCCGCATGTTCGAGTATGAAGATGAGCTCGCTGAGGCTATCGTCGATGGCATGATGGACCGCAGCGTAAAGGGCGGTTACAGCCTAGACCGTTTTATACTTGATTACGCCTAGCTACTTACATGATTATCGACACTGGCTGCTCACCTCCTCAAGCCTGTCCTCAGACCAAAGCTTCTGCTTGAACGATTTCAAAAACGAGCGGGTGTCTCCCAGCAACAATAAAGCGTTCTTTAACCCTTCATCTGTACTAGCTCTCTTTTTCTCCCCTTGGGTCGATAGCTCTTGCGCTTGGCGCAGGGCTGAGAGTGAGGCATCTATCTCTTGCTGATAGATGCTTTCTACTTGCTTTTCAAGCTGGTTGGCGATGTTGCTATAGAGCGATCGCACTTCCTGAATCGTCGAAGCTCTTAGCTCTGGTAGGGCGGCTTCAAGTCTTTTTTGAAAAGCAGTAGCCTGCTGGGTGCTTCCAGAGTCCCTAGCCTGGTGAGAAAAGAGATCAGCGAAAAGCTTAAGCGGCGTATAGTCCATAATCAGCTGAAAGGTATCGAGATTAGTCCAGGGCAGATCGCCAAACGTGGCCTGGGCTACCTCTGCTCCTGATTGGCCGATGTCGGTGAGCTGTAAATCTTGGACAATGGCTTTTTTGGCTCGGTCAGCACTTTCCAGGAAAGTTGGGCGATGCGTGTTCAGGCACTGGTTAATGGCGTTACGGATTGAATCAGTCAGAAAGAAGTGGTAATGGCGCTGCAGGTCATCCGGCTTGAAGCTTGGGATGGCGGCGATCGCTTCAGTTTCCAGACGAGTCACGAACTCCTTCATCCAGGAGCAGGCTTGCTGGCTGATCTGACTAATTTCCATACTCATCGCCTGCTGGTGCTGGCCGATTTGGTCATACAGCTCTGAGGATTGATTTTCGTACTGGGCAATTGCCTGAGAAAGCCGCAGCTGATCCGTCTGCAACGCTTTTTGTAGGAGCCTAATATGCGCTTCAAAGGCCGTCAGCATCTGCTCCAGGCGATCGCCCGCCCGATCCAGCTGGATTAGATCGCGGTTTAGGAGAATCGAATCCTCTAGGCCGTCGCGAAATGCCTTAAACTGCGCCTCTAGCGCTGAGGCGCGGTCCGGATTGGGCCGGGGCAGCGATCGCAGGCAGCAAAACTCATCGAGGGCACTTAAGCCAAAGGTACGAGCGTTGGGAAACAGATGACTGACCTTCGCCTGAATGGCAGTAAGCGATCGCTCAGCTTCGCGATCGCTCCGAGCAAAATCCATCATGTTGGCTAGAAAAAAGACCTTGGGAAAATCCTGAGGTAGCAGGGATGCTCGCAGAAAATCTTGCTCAGAACTCGACAGCGGCGATAGGGTTGAGACGACAAATAGAACCGCGTCGGCCTTGGTGAGATAGTCGTGAACCTGGCGATCGAACTGCTTGAAAATATCTCCGGTCCCTGGCGTGTCCACAAGGCATAGGCCCTGCAGCCACTCAATCGGGGCCTCAATCCGCAGATGGCTCACCTCGGACAGCTGCTCGATTAGGGGCGCGAGCTTCTCTGCTGAGAGCTCTTCCGGTTCGAGGCTGACCTGTCCCCCGTCTGCCAGGCAAATCACGATCTTGTCTTCAGGGCCGTACTGAATCTGATTGATCGTAATCGTCTCTGGCGTGACGTTGGTCGTCACAATCGGCTGACCCAGCAGCGCGTTGATCAGCGTAGACTTGCCGCGTTTGAAATCGCCAATCACGACTAGCGAAAAATTAGAGCTAAGCCGCTCTTGAATCTGATTAGCCTGCCCCCGGAGCTGCCGGAGCAGCTGATTTCCTAACGCGTCGCGAATTTTCTCAGCCTGGACCAGACTCGAAAAGTGGTCGAGGGTTTCAAGAAACTGTTGGCGCAGCAATGAGAGATCGTATAGAACGACTTTTGCAGAAGTTTCCATAGGGCGACGGGTAAATGCAGTTCAAATAGCTTACAACTCTGCACGCCCCCCAAACCTCCCAATTCTGGGAGGCTTTGAGCTCAGAACCTCCCAAAGTTGGGGGGCAGGGGGGCGCATAAGAAGGTTTAACAATATTGAATCTCTCTCAAAAGAAATTGGCCTTATCTATTGAAAATCAAGCGGAAGCCTGATAGCCCTGAGCCATCACGCGAATAAACTGCTCGCACTGCTCGTCAATTTCTGCTTTGCTTCGAACCGGACTCGTAGAGCGCATCTCGGGTCGCCATGAAGGCAGTACGTCGCAGTCGGCAAACAGACGGATGGCTTCAATCCGCTTATGCGTGAGCGGATGACTCCGGGTGAGCTCAAGCAGGCGAACGGGCGTAGACTGCACCTGACGGATTTGCTTCAGGTACTCCTGAATATTAATCCCTTTCAGAGGCTCTACGCCTCCCGTTGCCAACTTAGCCAAGGCCACTTGAGCCTTAGTCAGGTCGCCGCAGCAGATCAGGCCCGCGCGATCGCAGGTTACTTCTGCACATCGGCTCCAGCGCATCATAAATAGCAACAGCCCGCCCTGAAGTACGAATCTGAGCGCTCCCAAGGCTGGGACCGCCTGGAAAGCAACGGTTGCCAGAGAATTAGTCATCAGCTCCACGGCGGTGTTGTAAACCGAATGGAGATTGTGAATATGGCCGCATTCGTGACCGATCACGAACTTCAGCTCCAGCGGTTCAAACGCCTCGACCAGCGCGCTGGAGAGGACGACCATTGGAGCCACATCATCAGTGGCGATCGTGTAGGCATTCAGCATCGGCGAGTAGTAGACAAAAATTTGAGGAACGCCGATGCCCAGCTGACGGGCGCAGTCTTCACCCAGCGCATAGATTTCAGGATACTGCTGCGGCCCCACTGCTACCCCATTCATCTGCTGAAGCTGCTTCTGGAGAGGTACGATCATTGCTACCAGCGACTGCGAGATCGCTCTGACCGGCCCCATTGCGGCCAACTGTTGGCGCAGCTGCTGATCCAGCGAAAACGCATAGTCGGGAATGCCGCCAACCAGGTGAGCCGATAGCTCGCGATCGCGCGAGTCTACATAGTTGGCAAAGCTTAAGTCGATCGCGGTTGTAGGATTAGTTACAGACATCATTACACACTCATAATTTCAACCAGCTGATTGGATAGCCGCTGGGCGTTGCCCAAGATCTTTTGAGTTTCTGTATGCATTTCACCGAGCTCTTTGCGCTCAGCTTCGGTCAGCGTTTCGTCTCGCTCTCGCTTGCCGCGCAGCTCAGCCAGCGTCTGTTGGGTATTGTCTAACAACGACTCGACCTCCTGGTGCAGTTTTTGTTTGAGCGCTGTGAAAGAAGTAGAAATGTAATCATCAACTTTGTGCTCAACTCGATTATCTCTAAGCTGCTTTTCAATCTCTTCTAGCACTTTGGCTTTATAGTCTGTCTTGAAATGGTCCACTCGGTCTTTGCCAGAAATGAGCCTGGCTGACCACTTTCCAGTAAAAATAGAGGTGATGCCAACAGCAATTAAAGCAGGCCAAGTTAAGGGCAACCCAAGCGCTGCAATCAGCATGCCCGCGCCAAAGTATGTCCCTATACTGGCAGCTGTACCAATAGCAGCTCCCTTGATACCCCCTTCGCGGTACCCTGACCAGAGACCGCCAAAACCTGTCATTAAAGATACCGCAGCGGTCACGCCTTCACCGGCTGCGCTCCTTTTCCGAGCGGTCTCTGCTTCTATCTGAATGAACTGCATCTCAATCCGACTAAGGACCTGATCGACAGAGGTCGTGAAATCTCGCAGACGGTCGACTTCCGCCGCTAAACCTTGTTGAATATCAGACTGAATCTTATCCGCTAATTTTTGACTTGCAGCCTGAACCTGATCCGAAATCGTCCGAGCCAGCTTTTCACTCAGCGCTTTCTTATTGTTTAGGTCCTTGGGTGTAATGACCATGCCATCAATGGTCTGCTCAGCAGTTCGTTTCAGGTCATATTCAAGCTGGCTGATGAGCGGCTGTACGCGTTGCTTTATACCCTGTGCAGCAGCATCAATTCGGTGCATTTCCTGCTGTTTCCGCTGGCGCAGTTCTGAAATATCCGCTACGGAGGCCTCATAAGCTTTGCTAAATTCTTCCAACTTCATTTCCAGCGCGTTTTCTCGGATGCTGATGGTTTTGATAATTTCTGCGGCTGACGCGATCGCGCGATTGACCGGTACCTGCAGAAAGATTGCCCCTCGGTCTTGCGTCAGAAACTGCTCTAAAGCGGTTTCAAACTCAGCAAAGCGGCTTTGAGCGAGCAGGGCGATATCGTTGGTTTGTTTAGCTGTCAGAGCCTGGTAGGCGGATAGGCCAAATACCCTCGGTTTGCCAATCTTTTTGATATAGAGCTTAAACTCTTCGGAGTCTTCACCAAACTGCTCCTGAGCTCGCTTGAGGACGTATTCCTTGATCCGCTCCTCGACGTGCCTGACAATCTTTTCGCCATCCTCCGGTGTATTGGAGCGGTCAATTGCGGTGACGACGAAGATAATCCGACCGAGGTCACTGGTTAGCAGCTTATTTTCTAGAAAATCTCGTTCATATTCGGAAAGGGGGGACTGAGCCAAAATCACGAGGATAGCCGCATCGACCTGAGGCAAAACGGAGAGGGTGACGTCCGTCATGCTCTGGTCGTCGTTTAGACCTGGTGTATCGATGATGTCGACATTGTTTTGACAGTAGTGAACCGGGTAGTAGACGGTCGCCTCTTTCACATCGGCGGCGGTGGACTCAGATTCTGGCGTCAGCTTGGTAACGTAATTCGCTAGCTGGTCGATCTGCACCTCATCCTCTCGGCCATCTTTGAAATTAACTTTTACTAAGGGCTTCAGACCATAGGTCACCCGATTCAAGGTGGCGGAACAGGGCAGAATATCGGAGGGCAGAATATCTTGACCTAGCAACGCGTTGATAAAGGTGCTTTTACCGCGCTTAAACTCTCCTACTACCGCGATTGAAAAAGAGTCGGCTTCAAGCCGTCTTAAAACGTCGTCGATCAGCTCGATTGACTTATCGAGACTGAGCTTTTTAGAAAAATTTCTTAACCGTTTAAGGTCGCTGACCAACGCGATTAAAACGCGTTTATAGTCAATAAAGGTGGGCGCAAACGGAAGATTATGCTCAAGCGCAGCTGAGCTTTCTGTAATTTCTGAGTCAATTGGCTCTTGGTTCTCTAAAACGTCTGTAGCAGGCTGCTGATTGACGGTTTGGGTTAAATCTTTCACTTTCAAGTCCTCTATTAAGTTATAAGTCAGGTTATACGAACGTTCATGTAATGTGGATTAGACAAAATCGGAACTGTAATATTACTTAACCAAAGCAGGCCATAGAGGCATTATAATCTGATAATTTTAGGACAAAGCTGTTGATTTTTAGCGAAGTTAACAGTATTTTTAGATTTAATTTCTTATTAACCTGCTAATAGTATGGTGTGGCCTTACAAAGATTCGGAGGGGTTAGAAATGGCTGAAATGAGCAGGTTTGGCTAGGCCAGAGACAAGCTTATTCCTTCAGCCGTCGATTGGCCTACAGAAGGCCGCTAGGGAGTGGTATAGCGCGATCGCAGATTTCGCCGTCATGTTCTGAGTTAAAGCAGTGACGATGAGTGAGCTAGCTGACTTTAAAAGTTAAGTCAGAGATTGATGACGAATTTTATGAAGGAGTTGTGAAGTGCCTTTATTGGTTGGTTGTTTGGATTAGCTGAAACTATCTAATTTGGAATGATATTTAATGAAAATAGATACTCAAGTACGCAGGGCTGTTTTATTCTAAATTACGACTTTGGCGTATTGACGAGGATACGTTGCTTCAGGCTTCTAAGGTTGTAGGCTTCCAATAGCTGAAAGCCGGAGAACCCGTTACCCAGATCTAGCCATATCTAGAATGAAATGACCCTGCTCAAGTACGCCCCCCTGACCCCCAATTCTAGGGGGTTCTGAGATAGATAAACGATGAGTGAAACAAAAAAATATCAGGCTTCCAATCTCAACTTAGACAGCCTCGTGCAGGCTGTTAAAGACTGGCTACAGTCACAGAACTTTACCGTTCAGAGTCAGAACGTCCACGGCGGGGGAAAGCTGATCCAGGCTCGCCAAGAGCAGCTTTGGCGCAACGCGACCGGGATGGCTTCAGCGCTGAATATCGTGCTGCGGCAGGAGAATAGCGACCTATTTGTCGAGATTGGTACTGGAAAATGGTCTGAGAATATTGACAAAGCGATCGCGACGACAGTTGGCATATTTTTCCTCTGGCCATTTATGGCTACGGCGGCTGTGGGCTTCTGGAAGCAAAACCAGGTGCCAAAGCGAACGTTTGAATTTATTGAGCAGTTCATCGACACCGACGGCGAAAATTCGGCTGAGCTAATCCAGACTGAGATTTCTAATTTTGAGTCGCTTCAGTCTCAGTCAGATAAAGTATCGGCTGAACCTGTCAGTGCCGGGACGATTTCCAACCGGTCGTATCAGTTCTGCGCCAGCTGCGGCGAAACGTTGCCTGAGGGGGCTCGGTTTTGCTCGAACTGTGGGGCTAAGATTGAGTGATGTAATGAAAAAGGTTCCGGGTATCAACTTAAAGCGGGAAAGGCTTCCTCAGGAGGGATGTAACAATGAGCACATGATGGTGCGGCCATAAAAAAAGCTCTGCGGCGAAGCCCAGAGCCCTGTATCGTGCTCAGGGCAAGCGCAAGAAAAAGTTTGCCATACTATGCTAGTGAAATTCATAGCTAGTGAAATTCATACTCTACCAGGGACTACCATGGCAAAAGGATTCGGTGCCGAGGCCAATTTGCTTGCGCCTACTAGCCCAACGCCGACGCTAGAGACTGCAACGGATTGCGAGCAGGTAGAGCAAGCGTTGATGACCCACTTCGATGACCTAGAAGACCCGCGCGGAAAGCAAGGAGTGCTGCATCCGTTCATCAGTATCGTGATGATTGGGCTATTGGCGACCATTGGCGGGGCGCAGGGCTGGGACGACATTGAAGTCTATGGCGAAAGTCACCAGCAGTGGTTGACAAGTTTCTTGCCATTGCCCTTCGGCATTCCCCGCGCTGACACCTATCGACGGCTGTTTGAGCGAATCTCGCCCAAGGCGATGGAGCTTAGCTTTAGGGGCTGGTTGAGCACTTTGGTAACTGAACTCGGTGCGCAAGTGGTGCCCATCGATGGCAAAGCCCTCAACGGGTCGTATGACCGCAACGCTGAGCAGAGTGCTTTGCAGGTGGTCAGTGCCTGGGCGAGTGAGCATCGGTTGTTTCTAGGCCAAGTCAAGGTCGATAGCAAGAGCAACGAGATCACGGCTATCCCGGCGTTGCTAGAGCTACTTGACATCGCTGGATGCATCATCACGATTGATGCGATGGGGACTCAGCATGAGATTTCTCGTCAGATTCAGGCCCAGGGGGCAGACTATGTGCTAGCGCTCAAGGCCAATCATCCGACCCTGTTTGGGCAAGTTGAGCAGTGGTTTGCAGCGGCTGATGCCAGCGGCTTTGAAGGCATCGAGCACAGCTTTGACGCCAGCGTTGAGTCAGGCCATCACCGCACCGAGAAGCGGCAAGTCTGGGCGGTTGGGATAGAGCAGATGGGACGCTTGTACAAGCAGTCACAGTGGGCTGGCCTGCAATCGATAGTCAAGGTCACGCGGACGCGTCAGCTGTGGAATAAGACTACCCGAGAGACGATGTTTTACCTGACGTCTCTGCCGCCTCAGGCCGCTCAGGTGGGCCGGGCCATCCGGCAGCACTGGTCGATTGAGAATCAGCTGCACTGGGTACTTGATGTCACCTTTGGCGAAGATGCCAGCCGCATTCGTACGGGCCATGCGCCTGAGAATATGTCGCTGTTGAGGCGCTGGAGTCTCAATCTGCTGAATCAAGAAGTTACTTATAAGCGAAGTACGCGCCAAAAAGCCCGTCGAGCAAGTATGAGCCCCGCCTATATGCTCAAAGTCTTAGAAGCTGCAAAAGCTTTGCCCATTAACACTTCTGGTACCTGAATTTTCTTGCGCTTACCCTGGTATCGTGCTCTTGCAAGATAACTTAGAGCCCGATGAAACTCGCTACTATACGAGAACGCTCTTATCTCATGGTTCGCTTATTTATTTTAGTGGTTCGCTAAATTCTGAAAACGCCACATGTAGCGTAAAGTTGATTACATTTTCCTCATGACTTCCTGAGACGCCATATGGCAAGAGAAGACTCATGGGTTAGAACATTTGTCAATAGACCGGAAAGCCATTGCTTTCGTGGTATTTCTGAATCTCAAATTATTTTGAGCGAACCATAAGTCACTTAGCTCAAAGTCTTTCATTTTCAGGCATTCAAGAGGCTGAGAAGACATGGATAGTGGGATGCCACTATTCGCTTCCTGAGTCTGGCAGTAGCAGCAGTACCCACGATCAGCTTGCTCAACTTGTTCACGTAGGCTAGCTGGTATGTAAGACGACATGGACGCTTAAACAGCGGAGACCTGATGACCTCGCCACTTCAAAATTGAAGCTGCGTGGGCTTTGCGTAGCATGAACTGCTCAGATTCTTTACGCAGGTTGAGCAGTTCTAGCTGTTCAGCCGCTGTCAAAGCATCCTCGCGATGACGATCTAAGAGGCGATCATAACGGAGCATATCAGCGGATGTTTTTCGAGCTTAAGCAATTTTCCACAGCGCTGCATCTGCCAATCGATCCAAGGCAGCCAGACTTGATTGATACTCTTCCGGAACATCCGTCCAGTCGGGGGGGCTACCTACCGTCAAGGCCCGCAAAACGACCGCTTCCAGCGATTGCTGAGTCGCCTCAGCGGTACTGAGTAATCGCTGGTATAGACGCTCAGGGAGCTGTAAGGTGATTGCTTCAGCCATGGCAAGGATAAGGGTCTTCCATTATTTTATAGCAGCTTGGGATCAAAGTCCTTTTCATCTCTAAACTCTGAGGAGGCTGTAGCAATACTACGTGGTTCAATCGCAGTAATTTCTGCAAACCGTTTGAAATCAGCAGTGTTAAACGTAAGCAAATGGGTGATTTGGTGAGCGACCATAGCGGCAACTAATCGAGCATCGTGCGCTTGTTTGCCCATCACACGGTAAGTCGTAACAAGTTGCTCCCATATTGTCAAAATTTCTGGAACATCGGGCTGGAGCACAAATAGCTGCTTGGCCTGAGTCAGTACTTCAGACGCAAGCTCAGTGGATAGCCCTAGCCCGTTGACATTTACGGGTCTTGTCGCAACCACCCAGAACTCATACAGGTTCTGCGGCACAATCATCAGTACCTCACCTTGCGACTGTAGTGATGAGTAGGTATTGCGAGCATAGGGCTGTAGAGAGCTGGTGCTCTGAACCAAGCGGAGCAGAAAATTGGTATCGACCAAATAGCTCACAGCTGGCTATCTTCCCGTTCGCGATAAATACTTTCGCGGCTAATGGCTTCGTCTGACAAAGGCGGCACATTCGCCAGAGCCGGATTATTGCAAAACGTCTCTAGCAGGTTGACCCATTCCTCATTAGCTTCTATTAGGTCAACAGGCTGCTCTGTCTCAGCTAGTAAGTCAGTTTCGATTAAAGAATGCAGGTACTGCTCTACCGACACTCCTTTTGCTGCCGCCTGGACGATCAGCCGGGCTTCCATTTCGGTGCTGAGGTCAAGTTTAACGGTCACAGCGGACATCCTCCTAGCCATCTGTCTTGATTGTAGGTCAGTCTTCTTAATTCCTCAGCAGTCATGACTTCAACCTTGGAAAAAGCCTTTGATTTAGCCCTTGCACCTTCCCCTAGTACAGTTTATGGGGCAAATGCGATCGCGCCTTACTTACGGTGCATGCTCTATCAGCCAAGTCTCCAAATCGGACTGCCTCGAAAAATCTAGCAGTGCTTCTCCCAACGCTTCAAATTGAGCAGTCGAGAGCTGCTGAATTTGCGATCGCGCCGCTTCTGGAATTTCGCCCACTTTGCGGGTGAGCAGACGGAGGATCAGCGATCGCGCTTCCCGCTGACTACCCTGCTCAATGCCCTGCTCCATCCAGCTGGTCACAATTTCCATAATCCCCTCCCACTCAGCTGGCTCTATTCTACCTATCTCCTCTTGGAATACCCGCTCCTCGGGCTGGCTCAGCCGCAGATAGGTATCGACAAAGCCCGAAATCAGCTGCGTCCGAGCTGGGTCCAGCCGTAGAGTCGCTAGCAGCCGCAGGCACTCTACCTTCACCCTCGGGCGCTCCTCAGGGGCAATCTGCATCTTTGCCATCAGGGCAGCGGCGATGGGGTTGCGCTGCTGCAAGAAGTCCCGCCAGCTGAGCCGGTTGAGCTGAATGGCGCGAAAGTTAAACTCGACGACTTTCAGGTCGTCAAACGCGACGCTGTACTAACGGGGCTCTGGCCGATAGGGCTGGTCAAAGGAAAAGACGACCACTGGATAGATACGCTGTCGGAACTTCTGATGCAGCCGAGCGAAGTAGAAAAACATGCGCTGGGCGAAGTCTGACTGGGATGACGCCTGGGCCTCGACATGGATGAGGAAGCCCACGTCCTGACCGGCTAAGCGAACGGCGGCGAGCAGGTCGATGATTTTGGTTTCGCCTGTGGTCAGGTCGGCAAAGTACTCTTGGGGCTGAAAGGCAATGGAGTCGCGGTCGATGGCGTTAGCGACCTGGGGGAGAAACAGCTCAAGGAACTCGACAAAGAAGGTGGCGAGCAGTTCTTTGAAGAGGCGGTCGTGGTCGGTCATAGGAAAAGTCAGTAAGCTGCAAGAATGCCAATGTCCGAAGGCCTATGAACAAGTTGGCTTCCTAAGGGTATGTTTGCTCGCCAGCCGCTAGGGAAATTATCGAAGCTCGGGGCAAAGCGCCAGCCCAGTATCCTAATTACGACGAATAGGAGACGGTCAGGATTTTTTCAGACCTCGTCCGGGTCAATCCCCAGCTCCCGCAGTTTTGTAGCCAGCCGCTCGGCCCGCTGCTTTTCTTGCTCAGCTCGCTCATCGCCCGTCAGCAATAGGTTGGCCTGGCTATCCCACCAGCGCAGCCACGGCAGGAGCTGATTGCCATAGCGTCCCTGCCAGATACCCAGTTCTACACCCATGGGCGGAATCGGATAGTGGCCTCGCTGGTTGGGCTCGCAGCGCTGATAGCGGTTTGCCTTCAGCTCGTATAGCTCGACGGCAGGCTTTTCCACCTCATAGATGGCATAGAAGGGAATCCGAAGCGCCTGCTCGTATACCCAAAACTTTCCGGGTTTATTGTCCTCAGCGGGTGGGGTGCGATCGCGCTCCTCATCTCCGTTCCCAGAGACAAACTCAATAGCAATCAGGGGCGCGACAAACTCCTTCCACAGCACGTAGGAGCGGCGCATTTTGCCATTCAGCAGCGGCGGTACGTTGGGCACATAAAACCAGTCGGGAGCCTCTGCCCCATGCTCGGGGGGGTCCGTCAGCCGCCAGTAGATGCCGCTGTCCTGACCAATGCAGTATTGTGCAGCGCATTCAGAATGGGTCGGATTGAGTCAGTCAGCACAATGCTTTCGGGATGTTCCTGAAAATTTTTCACAAAGGTCCCGTCCGACTCGGGTAGCTGATTGTGATCCGGTAGGGTAAGCGGCTGGGAAGAAGCGAGGGTCATGGGCCTGTGTCACCGTCCAGGACAGATTTATTTTAACCTACGGCTTTGGTTCAACAGGCTTTAGACATTCCTGAGGAGTCTAGCCTCCCTAACCATTCTTCTAGGAATACCGCTACCCGTTTATCTGATGCCGTTAGGCAAAGGTTTCCGGCATCCTGGACGTATCCCATTGGAACCCCGCTATGACTGCTCTATCGGAATTTTCAGATCAGCTTGCAGACCTCATTGCCCAGGCGGCCCCTGCCGTCGTCAACATCCAGGCTCAGCGCTCGGTGCTCAGCGGCGTTCACTGGCGTCCCGGCGTCATCGTCACGACCGTTGATGCCGTTCGCCGTCAGCAGGATGAGGTGACGCTGATGGCGGGTGACGCGATCGCGGCTAAGATCATCGGACAGGACGCGGGCACCGATATTGCCGTGCTCCAAGTCGAGAATTTGGAACTGCCGACGGCTCAGCTGGGAGACTTGGAGACGCTGCGGACGGGACACCTGGTTTTAGCATTAGGCCGCTCCGAGGGCGATCGCATCCGCGCCAGCGCTGGCATCCTAGCTGAGTTAGGGACGGCCTGGCAAAGTTGGACCGGCGGCCATATCGATCGGCTATTGCGACCTGATATTACGCCCTTTCCAGGATTTACCGGAAGCCCGCTGCTCGATAGCCAGGGTCACCTACTGGGGATTAACACCACCTACTCTCGCGGACGTTTTGCGGTGACGATTCCAACCACTACAGTCAACCGCGTGGTGGACCAGCTGCTTCAGCGAGGGCGCGTGGCTCAGGGCTACTTGGGGATTGGTCTCCAGCCGGTAGAGCTGCCCAACAGTCTCAAACAGTCCCTTGATTTGAGTCAGGCCGGCGGCATTTTGATCGTTAGCCTGGAGACCGACGGCCCCGCCGACGGCGCGGGCGTGCTGATGGGCGATATTCTAGTCACGCTGGTAGGAGAACCGATCGAAACGGTTCGAGACCTGCGATCGCAGCTCGCCCCAGACCGGGTCGGCCAGCCCGTGACGGCCCGATTAATTCGCGGCGGCCAGCTGTTGGAACTCTCCCTGACCATTGGAGAACGCTAGCCCGCTTTGCCCGGAGAGGAGGCGATAATGATTCGACTGTTCATCCTCGCGAAGGGGGCAGTAGTGCAAGCAGGACTCTCGGCAATGCTAAGCCGCGAGCCCATCATTCAGATGGTCGGCTGTAGCACCGAGGTCGCCGGGCTGACGGTTTCTCCGCAGCCGCCAGATGTCATTCTGATGGAGTCGGCCCTGCTGTCGGAGGCCGACTGGGAGCAAATGGCGCTGAGCGGGGATGTCGCGATCGCGGTATTGCTAGACGCCGACTCAAGCCTTTCGATCGGCCAGCTGCTGGAACTCGGCATTCGCGGCGTGCTGCCTCAGGAAGTGGCAGCAGAAGAGCTGATTGCGACGGTGAGCGCGATCGCAGCGGGCCTAGTCGTGCTGCATCCCGATATATTAAATCCACTGCCGAACCCGATATCCTCCTCAGATCACTTCCCTAACAATCCGCCAAATCGCGCAATGGCAGACGCCCCGCTGACGTCTCGGGAGCTAGAGGTGCTACAGCTGCTGGCAACGGGCTTGGGGAATCGCGCGATCGCGGCCCAGCTCTGCATCTCTGAACACACGGTCAAGTTTCACATCAGCTCCATTTTCTCCAAGCTCAACGTCAACAGCCGCACCGAAGCCGTTACCTCAGCTATGCGCCAAGGGCTAATTTTGATCTAAGTTATTGAGAATCTAAGCTGTTGAGATGAAAGTCATTGAGCGAGAAACCTAAATCTATGCTTATTCCAAAGACTGGCGTTCCGATTCGGGCGGCAGCTGCCGCTCTTCTAACGGTGGCAGGTAGCTGCCGTCAAAGACCTCTTCCACAGCCGGCGTCGTCTCTAGGTCGAAGCCCTCCACCGTTTGGGCGATGCTCTCCTTCAGCCGCTCTGAGTCAACCGCGCCAATGCCGTTTGCTTCGACTTCTGCGCTGACGATCAGGTTGTTCAAGGCAATCTGGAGGCGTAGCTTTTCAGCATCGCGCTCCATCAGGTCGTCGCCCACCGCCATGACGCTATCTAGTCCGGCCTCCGGGTCCTTCAGCGTATCCTGAAGCCCTTTGATGTAGGCTGTGATAAAGCCTTCGACCAGTTCGGGGTTTTCTTCCAGAAAAGATTCTTTGACCAGCACAACATTGCCATAAAAGTTGAGGCCGTTGTCGGTGTAGTAGAAGATATTCAGGTCGTCTTCGGATTTACCTCCCTTCACTAGGGACGGCATCATCGAGTAAATGAAGCCGCTGATCGCATCGACCTCACCCTGGAGCAAAAAGGTTTCCCGTAGCTTCGGCTCCATCGTCACCCATTCCACCGAGTCGGCCTCCACGCCGACCTCTTCCGCCAGCACCGGCCAAAGGCGGCGGGGCGCATCACCGGCGGGGGCGCCCAGCTTCTTACCCGCCATGTCTTCAATCGAGTCGATGCCGCTTTCCTCCAGCGCCACCAGCACGAAGGGAGCTTTGTTATAGGGAACCGCAACTGCAACCAGCTTTTGGTCGGGGTTTTGCTGATTAAACTCAATCATCGAATACATATCGCCAAAGCCCATGTCATACTGGCCGGCAGCGATTTTACTGGCGGTATCGGCGGAGCCATAGCCCCGCTCGAATTGTAAATCTATCCCCTCTTCGGCAAAGTAGCCCCGCTCCATCGCCAGGGTCATGGGCGCATCGACCCCCTGCAGCAGCCAGGAGAGGGTAAACTTGACCGGCGTTAGGGACTGCGGCTCAGCGTCAGCCGCGACTTCTGTTGTCGCTTCGGACTGGGCATCTTCAGCCGTGGCAGAGTCTGGCGGGCTCTGGCAAGCTGTGACGAATAGGAGAGCCGAAAGCGCGATCGCGCCTAGTCCTAGCGGCTTTGAAAAAGATTTTCTCATAATTTTTTGTGTTTCTTTTGCAGGAACCTGATTCCTGAATTCTATCGGCGTCTGATCTTGAAATAAAATAGCGCTAAAAGCTGTATTTTAAGATACTAAAACATTTCCTGTCGATACTAAATAGCAACCTCTCCAATTTAGTTAAGTTAAGCTTTACTCAGCCTGCCAATGATATCCGTGACGCCAATCAGGTCTGGCTCAAACGCTATTTTTTCGAGCGCATAGCTCGGGTATGATAGAGGCGAAAACAGCAGCTCGCACGAATCAACGGCTATGACAAAATCCAGCTTAGAAACTCAGTTTAAGCAGCTCTCAGAGACGACGGGAGCTCTGCAAACAGGCCATTTTCAGCTCGCCAGCGGCCTACACAGCAGTCGCTTCTTCCGGTGTGTTAAGCTATTCCAAAGTCCGTTAGAATCACAGTTTTTATTTGACGCTTTGGCCAGCCGATTTTCCGCCGATATTGACTATGTTCTGGGGGCCAATGAGGCGGGCAGCATTCTGACCTTTGAAGTCGCCAAACGGCTGAAGGCAAAAGTCGCGATCGCGCGTCAAATCGATCATCACTATCAGCTGATTGATGGCTTTTCATTTCCTCCCCAAGCGCGGGTTTTAATTGTCGATGACGTTACCACCACCGGCGGCACGGCCAAACAGCTGATTCAGATTGTTCGCCAGGCCCAGGCCGAGCCGGTCGGCGTAGGCTTAATCGCGACGAAGGGACTGTTTGAAGTCGATCTGGCCTGCCCGGTAGAAGTTCTAATCACCCTAGAGGGCATGGACGCGATCTCGCCCGCAGACTGCCCCCAGTGCCAGAAGGGAATTCCGCTAACAGACTGAACCTCCTTGTGTTTTCAGCAACATATATGATATATGAAAGTTGTCATTTGAGTCAGCTGCTGTAGCTCAGGCTACAAAATTTCGATTCTAAAACCGTGATTTTAGATTTGGGACTTGAAACTAAGGAGATTGTGTGACTGCCAAATCGACGCTGTCGGGGGCGCTGTCGGGAGCTAAGGGCCTCTCTCGCACCACCCAGGCTAACGTGATGGACTACCTGCGCCGGGCGATTCTCTCGGGAGAGCTGCCGCCGGGAACTCGCTTAGTCCAGGCCGAACTGGCAGAAGCGCTGAAGGTCAGCGTTACGCCCATCCGCGAGGCGCTGTGGGAGCTCAACAGTCAGGGGCTGATTGACCTCGACGCCTTTCGCGGAGCCGTGGTTCACGTGCCGACTTTAGCCGAGCTGGAAGACATTTTCGAAGTCCGCGCCGCCCTGCTGCCCGCCAGCATTTGCCGAGGTCTGAGCCACATCACGCCGCCGCAGATTGAGCGGGCCGCCGCCGTACTCGACCAGATGGAAGCCGAGACCGATCAGACCCGCTGGATTGCCCTAAACCGCGACTTCCACACCCAGCTCTACGGGGCCAAACCCAATCAGCACCTCCAGAGCGTGCTAGAGCGTCTGTCGGATATCGCCACTATCTATATCAATCTGTCTTTCTCGGAAAGTATGGCCCAGCGGGACGCCTCGGAGCGGGAACATCGGCAGATTTTAGCGACCTTCCAAGCCCAGGATGTGGAAAGGGCGATCGCGCTTTCTCTAGACCATATCCATTCCACCCTGGCGGCAGCGCGCAGCGTGCTCACCGCCTGAAGCCAGTACTCTAGGAGACGAGATTGATGACAGACCAGAACTGGGTGGACGTAGGCGTATTTCGGCTGCCGATGAGCGCGCCGGAGGACGTCAGCGAGCTGAAAGCGCGGCTGGAGTCAGGCCAGATTCAGGCGGAAACCATCGTCGGCATCATCGCCCAGACGGAGGGCACCGGCTATGCTCGCGGCTATGCCTCACTCTGTCTACAGCTATTGCTTGCAGACTATCTCGACATTTCACCCCAGGCCGTCTTTGACCGCATTCCGATGATGATGATCGGCCTCTGTGGCGGGCTAATGAGTCCCCACTATACGGTCTTTACCCGACGGACCGTCGCCGCTCCGGCCCGGCCCGCCGGTAAACGACTGACAGTGGGAACAGCCAATACGCGGGTACTACAGCCAGAGGAATACGGTACTCTCAGCCAGGTGAAGCTGGTCGCTAACGCCGTGCAGGGCGCGATCGCAGATGCGGGCATTACCGAACTCGAAGACGTCCACTGCGTCGAGGTCAAATGCCCGGCGATGACCCCGGCCCGGCTCGCCGCAGCAGCCCAGCGGGGAGTATCAGTGGTGAGCCAAAATCTAGGTCAGGCCAGCTCGATGGCTAAGGGGGCCAGCGCTTTGGGCATTGCCTTGGCTTTAGAAGAAATCCCCGAGGCCAAGCTGACGGAAGGGGTGATCAATCGCGATCGCAACCTCTATACCCAGCGCGGTTCGGTTTCCGCCGGGGGCGAGCAGTCGGCCTGCCGGATTTTAGTCATGGGTAACTCAGACCAGTCGGTCAGTCCCTACCGCGTCGGTCACGGCATCATGGCCGATCAGCTGGCTACGGACGGCGTTTATGCAGCGTTGAACTCCGCTGGCCTCAGCCAGCCCCTCGCCGACCAGCAGTCGCGTATTGTTCAGATGTTCGTCAACTGCGGGGCCGATGCCGTCACCGCCGTTCGCGATCGCCGCCACACCATCCACAGCGACTTTCTCTCGGGCTATGCCGGAATTATGGCCAAGGCCGTCGCCAATGCCGTCGTCGCTTCGATTACGGGCGACCCGATGATTCTGGCCTCGGCGGGTAATGAGCACCAGGGCACGCCGGGGAGTAACCTAGTCGCGGCGATTGTATCAGCAGAATAGCGCCAGAAGAGTACCAGAAGAGTATTAGAGGCCCCGATGTATTTACGACAAACCCAGGAACTCACCCACCAGGCGGCGATGACGGTGCTGCAGGGCGCGATCGCGAAAGCCGAG
This sequence comes from Vasconcelosia minhoensis LEGE 07310, assembly GCF_015207255.1. Classification (GTDB taxonomy): domain Bacteria; phylum Cyanobacteriota; class Cyanobacteriia; order Phormidesmidales; family Phormidesmidaceae; genus Vasconcelosia; species Vasconcelosia minhoensis. Next base: position 186,587 of record NZ_JADEXG010000001.1, on the reverse strand, counting down.
GCGATGAACGTGCCCCAGTGCATTGCCATTGTCGATCGCGGCGGCAATCTGCTGGCCTACGTTCGCATGGATGGCGCCAAGGTGCTGAGTCAGCTCTCGGCCACCCAAAAGGCGGTCACGGCGGCATCGAGTCGAGTCCCCACCGGCGGGGTGCCTGCCGACGTTGAAGCCAGGCTGGCGTTTGCCACGGGCGGTCAGCTCACCAACCTCAAGGGCGGCCTGCCGATTACGATCGACGGTCAGGTCGTCGGGGCCATCGGCGTCGGCTCAGGCACCGGCCAGCAGGATGTCGAAGTCGCCCAGGCCGGAATTGAGGCGCTGGAATCAGCGATCGCGGCGGGAAAGCCTGATTAGGCCAGCGACCGTCTCCAGCTAGCAGCATTGGCAGCGCCGGTTCACTACCGTACTGCTGATAACCGCCAAACTCGCTCCGAGCATCGTCGTCGTTAAAACCCAAAGCTCCGCATCACTCAATTCTTCCGGCTAGGAGCCAAAAAGCTCCGGTTAGGAGGCCCGCTCTGGTCTTGTTCTCGCTAAGCTGTTGGCTGATTCCCCAGGAACGATTCCCCAGGAACCTCCGGCATGAGTCGCCCTAGCCAGTCCTATCGCCAGGTGTTAGCCACCTATCTCAAACCCCAGGGCGGCCGGGTGCTGTGGCTGGCCGTGATGCTGCTTCTAAATCCTCAAATTTTTCGCTATTTCATCCGGTGCCCTGTTGGGGATTTTAGCGAAAGCGTGAACTTTAGCTTTGAAATGGACTATGCCGTCATCGCCAAAACCGCCATTGCTTGGATGGCGATTTTGGCGCTTTAAGTAGGCTAGCCCAATTATTTGTAAGACCTGCTATGCTTTGGCCTCACCCTCACCCCAAACCCCTCTCCCACGGGGCGAGGGGCTTTGAGTCCGGCTCCCCTTCTCACCCGGGGAGAAGGGGCAGGGGGATGAGGGCAAAGCTGGTCATCAGGAGTTTAATTAGGTCCACGTACTTAGGTGCTAGCGGTTGACCGCACCAGTGGGATACAGGACAAGATCCCATCAATGTGCCGACCTTCAGGGGGCGTACATCAGAGAATTGCCTTCTAGCTTTCTCAGATGCGCTAGCCCTGGTCAGATAACAGCTTTGGCAGTTGCAAACTTTTCAAACCCCTACCGCTGAGGGGGGCATGATTAAGTCCCTTAGGTCCTATTCAACACTCGGGCTGATTTACTGGCTTACTTTGCTCTGCTTCTTGGCAGATAAAGTTGAGTTAAAGTCGCAGGGCTACCAGGTTTATTGTGCTCTTTCCGTATCTGATGGCCCGTATCTGATGGCCCGTATCTGACAGGTTAGACGCTCTTCCTGACAATAATCGTGGCAATATATCTGTAATAGCCGCTATATGGGAGCCAGGCTGTAATCTGGATAGCCCTATAAGCCGAATTACAGGAGCCGCATTGTTGAACTTACGCCTGATTTTGTCGCAAAGTGCCTTCCGTTCAAGAACAGCCGTCTCCGCGGTTGTGTTGATGGGTCTATCCCTAGTGGGCCTAGGGGGATGTACTCAAGCCCAGCAGTCTCAGCCTATTGCCCAGGTTGAGCCAGGCCCAACGGTTCACAAGATCGACCACGCTATGGGAGTAACCGCCATTGAGGGAACGCCCCAGCGCGTTGTCGTACTGACAAACGAGGCGACGGATCACCTCCTAGCGCTAGGCCTACAGCCTGTCGGCGCGGTTGAGTCCTGGCTGGGCGACCCTTACTACGCCTATATTCAAGGGGAGATGCGAGACGTTGCGGTTGTCGGAGCTGAGCTACAGCCTAACCTAGAGAGAATTGCGGCGCTCAAGCCCGATTTGATTTTGGGTAGTAAAGTTCGCCACGCTCAGATCTATGGACAGCTATCCGCGATCGCGCCGACCGTCTTTAGCGAAACCCTGGGGGCAGACTGGCAGGAAAATTTGCGTTTGTATGGCCAGGCATTGAACCGGCAGGCCGAGGCCGACCAGATTATGGCTGACTGGGATCGGCGGATTGAAGACTTTCAGGAAAAGATGGGCGATCGCCTACAGCAGGAAATCTCTCTGGTCAGATTTTTGCCTGGGACAGCTCGGATTTACTACGAAGATAACTTTGCCGGTCGCATCCTCAAACAGATTGGCTTTCGCCGGCCGCCGGCTCAGCAAAAGAACGAATTTGCCGATGAAGTGAGCTATGAACAGATTGCTCTCATGGACGGCGACGTGCTGTTCTATATGACCTTTGACCAGGGTGAAGGAGAAGCCAGTCAGACAGAGCAGGCCTGGACCAGCCATCCCCTCTGGCAGAGCTTAGACGTGGTCCAGGCTAACAATACCTATGAAGTCAATGACGTGTATTGGAACACCGCGGGCGGTGTGTTGGCGGCTAATCAGATGCTGGACGACCTCTATCGAATTTTCTTGACCCAAACTTAAAAGTCAATTCCGTAGCGCAGGAAAAAGGTTCTGCCCGAGGCAGCAGTAAAGGAGTCGTTAGTGCGCAGCCGCAGCAGCTGGGAGGGCGCGGTGAAGTATTGATTATTCAGCAGATTCTGAATCCCTAATTGGAGGGTGCCATCGCCCAGGGCAACGCTGCTGATCAGGTCTAGCACGACATAATCGTCTACGTCTCTGAAGTCCACGCCTTCGTTAAAAGCGCGATCGCGACCGCCAGAATAGAGCAGCTGTAGCCGATTGCGCCAGCCGGGCAGGGTTTCATTCTCAACATAGGCGGTCCACTTAATCGGAGGAATGCGAAAGCCCGTCAGCGGTCGGAACTCGCCGTCATCGTCCACGTCGTTGTCGCCTTCGACGAAGCTGAGGGTAGAGCCAATCTGCCAGACCTCTGAGAGCTGCGCATCGACGGCAGCCTCAACCCCATACACCCGCTCAGGGGCACGCACAATCTCCAGGGTTTCTCGGTCAAAGGTCGTGCCTAAGTTCGACTCGTTGTAAAACCCGGCCAGCGAAGCCTGTACGCTGTCCCAGCTGCCTCGCAAACCGAGCTCATAGCTGTCCACCTGCTGGGCTTCTGGATCGAGCGTTTCGACCGAAAACCCGGCCGGTGCACCGCGCAGCACCAGGCCAACATCGGCAATTGAAAAGCCCTGGGCAAAGTCAGCAAAAACGTCCAGCTGGTCGGTGAGATTGTAGGCCAGCCCGAGGTTAAACAGGGTCGCATCGTAGTTCAGCTCTCCGCCCGGAATCGTATTGCCATCGAGGGTCGTAAACGTGTCAACGTTGACGCCAATCCGCTCGTGCCGGACGCCGCCACGTACTAGCAGCTTTTCGAGCGGCTGCCACTGGAGCTGAGCAAATAGGCCCAGGTTTCTCTGATTCAGGGGCGGCACCCAGGGGCGGTCGCCAATTGGGTTAAATACCAGGCCGTCACTCGCGTCGAAGGCCTGATTATCAAAAATGGTTACCGGCTGAACCGAGTCCTCATCGGCATAGTCTAGCCCAGTCAGCAGCGTCAGCTGGTCTTCGACCAAGGGCGTTTCTAATTCTATCCGAGCGCCGAGTTCTTCTGACTCGACCCGGGACTGAAAAATTCTGAAGCCTTCGGGCGTCACGCGGCCAAATCGTTCTCCGTCAAAGGGAAAAAATCGCGTCAGGTAGTCCCGATAGTAAAGCTGAGCATGGACGCGACTGTTCCAGAACAGACTGGGATGGCTGTAGTCCAGATTTAGAAACGTATTGCGAATGGCAGACTGATCGTCGAGTTCCAGTCCGGCCCGTGCCCGCGCTTTCTGGTCTCCCGGCGGAAATTGGTTGACGCTGGGGTCGGTGATGAAGTCGGTGTCCTGGCGAGTATTGAAGTGGTTAATCGTAAATTGAAGCCGGTGATCCTCCGATTCCCAGCCCAGCTTGCCAAACAGATTCAGAGTATTGGTATCCGCCAGGCTGCCCTGGGTGCTCAGCTGATCTGGCGGAATCCGATCGCCCTCCGCGTCAAATAGACTCCCAATCCGCTCGAAGGAGCCGCTGAAGCGATAGTCGAACTCGCCTTCTCGACCCGCGACACCGACCTGAAGAATTCCCCCCAGACTGTCGGCGTCAACTTCACTCAGAGACCCATTCAGCCCAGCACTAGTACTGAACTCCGGTTCTCCCTCCCCGCCCGGTCGGGTAATGATGTTGATAATGCCACCAGTGGCCCCATCTCCATAGAGAGCGGTCGGTCCCCGTAGAACTTCTATCCGCTCGACCACGCTGGGATCAATAATCCGAATGTTGCGAAAGGCGTTTCGATTCGTGGACTGAGGCACGCCGTCGATCAGCACCAGCGGATTTCGCCCCCGCAGAGACTGACCAAATTCGCTCAGACTCTGGTTACCCGGTGCCAGACCGGGGACAAGCTGTCCTAGAATATCTCCCAGGTTGCGGGTGACTGCTGACTGCTGTTCGATCTGTTCGCGGGTGATCACCGTCAGCGATCGCGTGACGTCGGATTCTTCTGCTTCACTACGGGTTGCGGTTACCACAATTCGCAACGGCGCTGGAGCGGCGACCCCGTCCTCGGCTGGCTCTTCTAATTCGCCAGTATTCTCCATGGGTGCAGGCGGCACCGAATCGACAATCGCTTCATCTTCGCTGGGAATCTCTTGCTCAGGCTGAGTAGCCACGGCCTGGGGAGTCAGGTTCAGCACGATTCCCTGAGGCGTCTGCTCGATTTGGCTATCGGGAGCGGCTACCGTACCGACGACCCGCACCCGGACGCTGTGCGGATCGAGGGGGGTGACGGTGACTTCAGCAATGCCCTCCGCCGGGTTTACTTGACGAAAGTCACCGCCCTCTGGCAGCTGCAACTGAGTCGCAGTAAGGTCAAAAATTAAGGCATTTCCAGCGCTAGCCTGAAAAATATTGTCAAGCGCGGGGCTATCCGTCTCTAAAATCAATGAAAGTCCGCCTTCATAGGGATTCAGGCGAATTCCCGTAATCTGAGCTCCCTCGGCCCAAGCGGGTTGAATACAGGCCATGGTCAGTCCACCTACCAGTCCACCTAGAAGGGCAAAATTGACCAAATCTTGTTTAATTATCACGCGATATTCCTCACACTGTTTTGTCATACCGAAAATGTTGACAGGCAAAACTTCCCTCCAGAAAGGGCCTGAGAGCCCAAAACAGGAGGATATATGCACTAACGAATTTAAGCCGTCAAACAGAACGCACCCGCCAAAAGCTAGAACGAACTACACTCCTACAGATCGTTCTGGCCGTTCGCTATTAAAAGCTATTGGCATTAAGATAAGATACTATAGCTATTGAGAAAACCTGTCAAGTAGAACCTGCGTCCGTATTTCTGGCCATATTGATGACCCACCAAAGAATTGGTGACGGTCCACGAATGCCAGCCTTGCCTATCTATAGGAAATGTCTCGTGGAAAAATAATGAGAAGACTTCCTACTAGTTTACTTCAATGTTGACTGTCGAGGACTACGATTGCCATCATGCCCCCGATTATTTCCCAAGAAGATTTTTGGTCTTTAGTTAAACACCCCTCTAATATCGACTTGCAAAATATTGACTCGCAAAGTCAGCAGACAGATTTAGGAGAATTTGAGCAAATCTGGGCCTATCCGGAGCAGTTTGGTCGGGGTTACTATCGTGAGATTCAGCTCCGACCAGGGTTGGATATTGAAATCAGTGACCTCGAGCATCGGACTCCCGTCGTGATGGACTGTTGCGATCGCGCTCACCCAGTCGAACTCCATTTTGACATCGGCGACGATATGGGGGGACGGGCCAATACCGCCGGTCAGTACTGGCTCTACAGCAGTGGGTTGGCCCCGGCCAAACAGATGCTGTATGAACCCCACCCCCGTCATCTATCCCTGAGTCTGCATCTTGAGCCAGATGTGCTTCAGACTCTGATGGGGCAGACCGCCACAGTTCACCTGCCGGAAATTGGAGACCTGCTAAAAGCACCCGATCAGACCTATTTGAGCTGCTGCCGCACTACCTCCCCTGTCCTGAAGGTGATTTTGCAGCAGCTGCTCCAATGTCCCTACTCAGGCCCAATTCGACGGCTGTTTCTAGAAGCGAAAGTGATGGAGCTGGTGGCGCTGACTTTGGACGCAGACCTACCCCAAAAAACAGTATCTGCTCACCGTTTGAGACCCGATGACGTTGAGCGAATTCAGCAAGCAAAGGCGATCCTGCTGCAAGACTTAGTTAATCCTCCCTCCCTAATTGGGCTGGCCCGGCAGGTCGGCCTCAACGACTGCACCTTAAAGCGAGGATTTCGACAGGTATTTAAGACTACCGTCTTTGGCTGCCTCCAGGCCCAGCGGCTAGAACAGGCTCGTCTCTTACTGCTAGAGCGAGAGCTGAACGTGCAGCAGGCGGCCCATGCTGTCGGCTATCTGAGTCGAAGCCACTTCACCGCCGCCTTTCGCCAGCGGTTTGGGGTAAACCCTCGGGAACTGATTAGGGATCACGGGTAGGGACTCGGTCCCATTCATTCCGCTACGGGCACATCTTATTCCGGCTGAGGCACATTTTTGACTTTAGCGGCACCCCAAAGTTCTGTATTCTCTTGAGAAAGATTCTTACCTGGGCGGTAACGGATATGCCAATCTCGCTCTTTCTCTTGGTGTGTAGGGTTATGTCAATGCAAGTGCAACGCGGTCTCTGGATTGCCGCTAGTTTCTCCATCCTTTTAGCTCAGTCGGCCTGGGCTGAGCCTCAGAGTGGAGCGACGATTCAGCCCGGCGCAATGGAAACTGTAGAAAGTATTGAGGAAAGAGAGATAGCCCAAGGCACTCTAGCTGAAATCACAGCGATTCGGATCGATCAAACGGCTGCAGGAGCTCAGCTCGTCATCGAAACTGCTTCGGGGAGTACGCTTTCTCCCACGACTTCGACGGAAGGCAATGCCCTGATTCTGGAAATTCCTAATGCGGTACTGGCCCTACCGGATGGAAGCGAGTTTCAAGCGGTCAGCCCGGGTGAGGGCCTGGCTTACATTAGCGTTACAGCCCTAGATGAGCGCACAGTCCGCATTTCAGTCACTGGCATTGAGGCAGCGCCAGCAGTCAACCTCAGCAGTGAAGCGGGTCGCCTGAGCATTGGCCTGGCCGCCGGAACCGCCACCGTTCAGGCTGAGGATGCCGCGCCCTTACGCGTCGTCGTCACCGCCACCCGGACCGAAGAAGACCCGCTCGATATCCCCCGCTCAGTTACGGTGATTACGCGGGAAGAAATTGAGGCGCAGACAGCGCTATCCCGGGATTTGCAGGATATTCTGGCCTTTACGGTGCCGGGATTTGGCCCGCCTAGCGGACGGGCCTTTAGCGATACGTCGAACTCTTTTCGCGGTCGAGCCCCGCTGGTGCTGATCGACGGCGTCCCCCAAACGACTAACGCTAGCAGCTTTTTTGGCCGAGAACTCCGCACCATTGCCCCTTCGGCAGTCGAGCGGATTGAAGTGGTGCGGGGACCGTCAGCCGTCTACGGGCAGGGGGCTACAGGCGGAGTAATCAATATTATTACTCGTCAGGCCGATCAGCCTGGCCGCAGCGCCACGGTGGAGGGCGGGGTGAGCGCAGCCCTGGGTAGCCTGCCCGAGGAAAGCTTGGGTAACTACTTTGGCGCGGGCTTTTCGGGAAATGATGCGGATTCCGATCTAGCCCTTAATTTCTCTCGCGAGTATACGGGAGCTGATTTTGATGCTGAGGGCGATCGCATTCCCACGGTGCAGGGCACCAGCGAAAGCGAAACCTTTAACCTCTATGGCAGACTAGGCTGGGATCTGAACTCGCGGGAGCGGCTGCAGCTCAGCGCCAACTATTACGATACCAGCCGCGATACCGATGCGATTTCCGACCCAGACATTACAGCAATGCCAGGCTTACAAAAGCCTCAGGCCCGAGTGTTTGAAGACGGCATTGAGTTTATCGGGGCTGACCCCCAGATGGATCGAAATGCTCTGTTCAGCCTAAGCTACGCCAACGAGAATTTCTGGGGCAGCCAGCTGCAGGGCCAGCTCTACTACCGTGACAATGAGGTACAGAGCGACCCGCGCGATCGCAGACTGCGAAATCAGGGTATTTTTCAGGGACGGCTGGAATTGGAAAACTGGGGAACGCGGCTGCAAGTCGATTCTCCGCTGGCCGAATCCTTAAGTCTACTGTGGGGAGTCGATTATTCCCAAGAGCACACTAGCTCCACGCGTAACCTGTTTGACCCCAATGTTTTCGATGCCAGCGGGGGCCGAGTTTACCAAAAGATTGATGAGGTGATCGTGGTGCCGCCTTACGAGCTGGACAGTCTGGGGCTGTTTGCTCAGGCTCAGTGGGACATCAGCGATCGCGTCGCTTTACAGGGCGGGCTGCGCTACGAAAACTTTTCAGTTTCAGTTGACGACTACACGACCCTTTTTGGTGACGACATTCAAGGGGGCAGTCAGCGGTTTGACGATGTGGTATTTAACCTGGGGGGGCTGTACCGCGTTACCGACGAGCTGGGCCTGTTTGCCAGCTTTGCTCAGGGCTACTCTGTCCCGAGCTTTGCCGACGTGCTATTCGCACCCTCGGAAGGATTTCGCTTTGACGAAGGAATCGAAGACTTGCAGCCGCAAAAAGTGGACAACTTTGAGCTGGGGTTACGGGGTGAGTGGGACACCGTACAGGCGAGTCTGGCCGGGTTCTACAATCAGTCAAACTTAGGCTCAGCTTTCGTCGATACCGATGGGGATAATTTCTTCGAGCTAGAGCGGGCACCAGAGCGGGTCTATGGCGTAGAAGCGACGGTAGACTGGCAGCCTGGCCGGAACTGGCGGCTGGGCAGTACGCTGAGCTGGGCAGAAGGCGAGGCTGACTTTGCTGATGACGACGAGGGCTTTCTGCCCTTTAGCGGGTTTGACATTTCGCCCCTGAAGCTCACGGCCTATCTAGAAAATCAAACCACTCCGGGCTGGCGCAATCGGCTACAGCTGCTCTATGTGGGCAGTCGCGATCGCGCCTTTGAGGCTGGAATTGATTCTGCTCCCATCTCTAGCTACGCTGTGCTGAACTACATCAGCAGTATCCAGGTGGGGCCAGGAGAGCTGCAAATTGGCATTCTCAATCTGCTAGATAACCAGTATTTTACGGCGTATGACCAGCTCTTTCGAGTCGATGGCCCGTTCGAGAATTTTGGCACAGCTGCACCAGGGCGCACGGTGACGGTTGGCTATCGGGCCACATTCTGAGCAGGCTAGGCGAATGGGAGAGTGAAAGGGTAGACGAGAGAGTATGTAGAAGAGGTATGGTGTGATCAAGTTACGCTTGAACGGGTACTGGCTGCTAGCTGCCGCTGTGGCACTGGGAATTATGGCCTGTCAGCCGGCCTCGACGGTGCCTGGTTCCCTAGCAGACTGCCGGGTGGTGCCGCATCCCATGGGAGAAACCTGTGTTCCGGCTCGGCCAGCCCGGATTGTTGCGCTTGACCATACCTCCGTTGGTGATTTGCTTTCTTTGGGGGTCAGGCCGGTCGGCGTGCCCAACAATTTGCTGCAGCAAATTTCAGATCGGGTGCCTGAAGCCCAGCGGCTGGGACAGAGTGAGCAGATCAATTTAGAAGCCGTTGCTGCTCTCCAGCCCGATTTAATCATCGTTAGTGTCTGGGATGCCGAAACCATCTACGACAAACTGACCGTCATTGCCCCTACCGTAGTATTTGACATGCAGACTACCGCCGACTGGCAGCGCCCTTTTCGCTTTCATGGTGAAGTTCTAGGGATGGAGGCGGAAGCAGCGGCGGTTTTAGCGGAGTATCAGCAGCGGATAGAGGACTTGAAGGCTCGCCTGGGTGAAGAGCGGCAGCAGATCCAGGTGTCTCTGGTGCGAGTACTGGCTCAATCCGGCCAGATTGGGCTGTATTTGAAAAACTGCTTCGGCGGCTCTATTCTGTCAGATCTGGGACTTGCTCGCCCGCCTTCGCAAAATGAAGGAGCTCCCGACCAGCCCCCTTTTGTCAAGCTGATCAGCCGTGAAGCGCTGCCCCAGGCTGACGGCGATATTATTTTTATGTCCACCTTTGGAGCTACTCCAGAGATTGCCGCCGCTGCGGCTGCCGAATTGGAGGAGCTTCGCTCTGACCCGCTCTGGCAGACCTTACAAGCGGTGCAGCAGAATCGGGTGTATCGGGTGGGGCACTACTGGGGTGCAGGCAATAGCCCCCTGGCAGCCGACTGGATATTGGACGATGTGGAGCAATACATATTGAATCCTTCCGGCAGTGAGCCAAAAAACTCCGGTTAGGACTCCTTCAGAGTCTCTATTCTCGCTAAGCTACTGGCTTGGGGCTACTGCGGGACTGTAATTACATGGGTGGATCGAGTCATTCCTACCGTCAGCTGTTAGCCACCTACCTTAAACCCCAGCGGGGTCGGGTATTCTGGCTATCTGTTACATTGCTGAGCGGGATTGGGTTGCAGTTAATTAACCCCCAGATTTTGCGCTACTTCATCGATACGGCGGTAGCCGGGGGAGCACAGCGGATTCTGGTGGGAGCTGCTTTGGGGTTTATGGCGATCGCAATTATTCGCCAAGGGCTGACGATTGCCTCCACCTACTTTGGCGAAACCGTCGCCTGGAGCGCCACCAACGCCCTCCGCTTGGACCTGGTAGAGCACTGCCTGAATCTCGATCTGGCCTTTCACAAGGCTCACACTCCCGGCGAGCTGATTGAGCGCGTCGATGGCGACGTCGATGCGCTCTCCCGCTTTTTCTCTCAGTTTGTGCTGCAGGTGATCGGCAATGGGCTACTGGTCGTCGGCGTGCTGGTTATGCTGTGGCTGGAAGACTGGCGAGCGGGGCTGGGGCTGAGCCTATTTGCCTTAATGGCTCTGGGCATTTTGGCCCGACTCCAGGCCCTAGCCGTTGGCCCCTGGCGCACCTATCGCCAAATCAGCGCCGAATTCTATGGCTTTGTCGCCGAGCATCTGAGTGGCCTGGAAGATATCCGCGCCAACGGTGCCGTTGGCTACGTGATGAATCGGCTCTACCAGATTCTGCGGCGCTGGCTGGCCGCCTTTCACAAAGCTCGCTTTACCAGCACTCTGCTCTGGGGTAGCACCGTCGGCCTATTTACCTTGGGAAATGCGATCGCTCTTGCCCTCGGAGCCTATCTCTGGAATCGCAACGCCATCACCATCGGTACGGTCTATCTGCTGTTCTACTACGCCACCCTGCTGCAAGATCCGATCGAACGCATTCGCGAAGAACTCGAACAGTTTCAGCAAGCCGCCGCCAGCTTTCAACGGGTTCAGGATTTGCTGAGTCACCAGAGTCAGCTTCGATCCGAGGGACAGGCCGTTTTGCCTAAAGGGGCGCTGTCGGTATCATTTGAGGGCGTTGGGTTTGGGTATGTAGAGCAGGGGAGCAGGAGAATAGGGGAATGGGAGGCTGGGGAGTATACGCTTCAAAACCTCACCTTCTACCTGCCTGCTGGCCAGACTCTGGGCCTGATTGGGCGCACCGGCAGCGGCAAAAGCACCCTGGCCCGCCTCTTGCTTCGGCTCTATGACATTCAGCAGGGGCGCATTTGTCTGGGCGGCGTCGATATCGCTCAGGTGCCGCTGAGGGCATTACCGCAGCATGTGGGAATGGTGACTCAGGAGGTACAGCTCTTTCAGACAACAGTCCGCAATAATCTCACCTTCTTTGACCCCCACGTTTCAGATGACTCCATTTTGGAAACCTTAGAGGCACTGGGCTTGATGCCCTGGCTAAAGGCACTGCCGCAGGGACTAGATACGCAGTTGGGGGCAGACAGCGGTGGCGTCTCGGCGGGGCAGGCCCAGCTGCTCGCATTTGCGCGGGTATTTCTCAAGGATCCAGGGCTGGTTATGCTAGACGAAGCCTCCTCCCGGCTCGACCCGCTGACGGAGCAGCTGATTGAGCGGGCAGTAGACCGGCTGTTAGAGCACCGCACGGGAATCATCATCGCCCATCGGCTGAAAACGGTAGAGCGAGCGGATCAGATTTTGATTCTGGAGCAGGGGCAGGTGGTGGAATATGGCGATCGCGCCACTTTGCTCAACAATCCCCGGTCTCGCTTTGCCCAGCTTTTACACATGGGAAAGACAGAATAATTCTGAATAAGCGGTGATGGACAAACGGCGTGACTACTGGCGCACCCAATCAGTTCGAGCTCAAGCTGCTATCAGTTAATTGAGAAACTTTCTCGATTATGGTATGATCCGCGAGACGTAACTATTGGAGCGGTTTCCTTGATGAACGTCATTGATCGATCTGATGGCTGTCACTGTGTCACTGCTAGGGGCTCTCATTTTGCTAATCCAGACGCCATCAGGACTGACTCAGTTGGCGCAGAATGTCACCTAGAAAGACATCGCAGCATCAGAACCCATAGTTCACCATTTCTGCTCGGAAAAATTTGAGTGCTATAGCGGTGAGTGCTATAGCGGAAGGATTGGAGGCGACGGCTGAATAAATGACTAAAACGTTAACAGGGCATCAGGTTCAAGAGATTTTGCAGAGCTACCGCGATCGCAATCCGGTCGCTGACTATGCCGATGCCTCGGAGCGCTTCTTTGAGCTGCCGCCACCGTTAGGGCACGGGTATTGGCATGAAATTGAGCTACGTCCGGGGCTACAGCTTGTTCTTTCTGATGTGACCAAACGCCAGAATCAGATCCACGAAATTCAGCAGCACGCTCAAAACATGCCGCTGACCGCTAACTTTTATTTGGCAGGAAAGTGTCGAGTCTGCAATACAGGATTAGGAGATGTTAAAGAAGAAATGGCGGGCAGACATTACCTTTATTGCTTACCAGGGACGGCAGAAACCGAAGAATATCCAGCTCATCAGCGCCTTCATCAGCTCATTATCCGTATGGCTCCAGAGGTATTTCTACAGTTAAGCCATAGCCGCGTAGCTGAGCCACCTTCAGATTTGCAATCCGTGGTCGAAGCGCCCAAGTTCGTTCGACTGCATCTGAGCAGAATGACGCCGCCGACAATGCAGCGGGTGATTCGACAGATATTTCAGTGCCCTTATCGGGGCATCACTCGACAGTTTTATCTGGAGAGCAAGGTGCTAGAACTAATGGCTTTTCAAATCGAAGCGTTGCTGACAACTCCTCAAGCTACCTTCACCCCAGAATTACCGCGCCAGGATGTCGATCGAATCTATCAGGCCCGAGATATCTTGCTGCGAAATATTGCTCGTCCACCTTCGTTATTGGAGTTGGCTCGACAGGTACAAATTAATGATCGAAAGCTGAAGCAGGGGTTTCGTCAGGTATTTGGAACCACTGTGTTTGGCTATCTGCACCGCTATCGAATGGAGCAGGCGCAGCAGCTTTTACTGGCAGGGGATCTCAGCGTGCAGGAGGTGGCCCAATACGTTGGCTATGCCAGTCGTAGCTCTTTTGTAGCGGCATTTAAGAAAAAATTCAAGATGGCACCGAGCCAAACGCGAACGAGGAATGTGCTGCATCAAGGAAATTTTGATGGATGACGGACAGGGGTGAAGTTTTCAGAGATAAGGTCTGAATCAGATCCTCAAATCCTCAACGGTTTCTAACTCTAGCTATCGCGATCCGATTAGCTGAGCCCCGGCCAGTGATCTCAAAAAGTCCCGCCAAGAGACATAAGAAGTCCCGCTGGAAGACGCGATCGCATTTCAAACCTGCACTAGCCACGATATTATGTTGAGAACGATTCTCAAATGTTTCCCAATTGGTGTGAGGGCATATGACTATCTCGAAGGCCTGGAATTTTTGGGTGTTCAGCCTAATGGCGATCGCCGTATCATCACCGGTGAGGGCTGAGACCCTGGAAATAGACTCAAACCTTCAGCGCTCTCCGACGATAGCCAATCAATTTGCTCAGATGGATGCAGCCGCTGCGATTACAGATGTTCAAATCCACCCTACTCCTAATGGTTTGGAAGTCATCCTGGTGTTTGAGGGTGCGCTTCCGGCTGAGATGGCTCGAATCACCGGCAACGCGCTAATTGTAGAAATTCCCAACGCCACACTGAATTTAGCTGATGAGGCTGCTGCTGAACAGTTTAGCCCCATAGAGGGAATCGCCCTGATCCAGGTGACCGGGCTGCCCAATAATCGGGTGCAGATTGCGGTGACGGGCACCGAGGCTGCTCCGGAAGTCCAAACCAATGTAGAGAATGGCAGTTTGGTGCTCAGCATTGTGCCCGGTACCGCATCCACTGTGGTAGAAGACTCTGACACCATTCAACTGGTCGTGACTGCAACCCGTACGGAAACCGACATCCTGGATGTACCACGTTCAGTTACCGTCATTACCCGCGACGAGATCGAACAACAATCACAGTTTACCAACAACCTACCCGACATCTTAGGAGAGCTGGTACCCGGTCTCGGCCCCCCAACATTGCAAAACCGAACCCGAAATCTGTCCCTTAGAGGGCGCACCGCATTGATTTTGATTGATGGCATCCCACAAAATCCGAATACGGGATTTGCCACTGAACTGAGCGTGATTGATCCGGCAGCTGTCGAGCGCATTGAGGTCGTACGGGGGCCGAGTGCGATTTATGGCGACGGTGCGACTGGGGGCATTATCAATATCATCACGCGATCTCCAATCGAAGAGGGAGTTGCCTATAACGTCGGCGTCGGTACGCAAACGAGCCTGACCTCGGTTCAAGGGAATAGTTTTGGCTATAACTTTCAAGCCGGAGCAGCCGCAGCGGATGATCGCGCAGATGGCCGCCTTACGGTATCCTACGACATCCGCAACGGACAATTTGACGCCAATGGCGATCGCATTCCCCCAGAGACAGGCATCGCCGATACGGATCGACTGGGAATACTCGCCAAGCTAGGGTATGACTTGGACGAGCAGCAGCGACTAGGGTTCACTTACAGCTATTACCAAGAGGAAGTCGAAACCGAGTTTACCTCTGATCCGATTGTCTTCGACATTCCTGGATTACAGACGGCAAGGGCATTGCAAATTGGAGAAATTGACTACGACGAAGAACCCCAGCAGACAAACCATGTCTTAAATCTCACCTATCGTCATGCTGAGTTACTCAATTCTCAACTGGATGCCCAGCTCTATTATCGAGATACCGAGCTTGTTCAGCAGTTCACCGATCTGCGATCGGGGACATTTCCTGCCTTCTTTCCCCGCTTATGGCAAACCAGTTTAGATGCTTCAGAGTGGGGAGCCCGTGTTCAGCTTGAAACTCCCTTGGGCAATTCTGCAAGTTTACTATGGGGGGCAGATTATTCTCAGGAAGATAATGAGCGACCCTTACTCATTTCTGACCCTGCCACCTTCGACGATGACCAAACGTTGAATATTGTAAATCGAAGCCTTTCTCAATCCCCTCGATATGACCTCAATAGCCTGGGGATATTTGCCCAAGCTCGTTGGGATATCACTGAACAGTGGCAAATCAGCGGGGGGCTACGCTACGACAGCTTCGACTTTTCAGTGGATGATTATCAACTCGCCTTTCGATTTCCCCGCGAGCGCGAAGGTGGCAGCGGCGATGCCGACGATATCTCATTCAATGCGGGGGTAATTTATCGCCCTATTCCCGCAATCGGACTGTTTACCAACTTTGCTCAAGGCTTCTCAATTCCCAGCTTAGGTGCCGCTTTCGGTGCCGTCGGTCCTGATTTTGACATTGATAATAATCTTTTCCTGGAACCGCAAAAGGTCAACAGTTACGAAATTGGAATTCGCACTGAATTTAGACAGGTGCAAGCGAGCCTGGCAGGCTTTTACAACGAGTCAGATTTGGGTAGTGCCCTACAGGTCGGTGCCGATGGATTGACAGAACTCGTCAGAGCCCCTCAGCGCAACTATGGTGTGGAAGCCACTGTAGACTGGCAGCACAGTGACGTTTGGCGACTCGGCGGCTACTTTAGCTGGAATGAAGGTGAAAACGATGTCGATGATGACGGCGAGTTTCTTGCCTTAAGCTCGGTGCAGGTACAGCCCTATAAAGTAGGATTTTACGTCGAAAATGACACGACTCCTGGTTGGACCAATCGCCTGCAATTACTCGCAGTGGGAGGACGCGATCGCGCCTTCGACGCCGACGTAGACGGTTTTGATATCGATGGCTATGTGACTCTCGACTTTCTCAGTAGCCTACAGCTGGGCCGTGGCAAACTGACCCTCGGTATCGAAAATCTGCTCAACAATCAGTATCTACCTGTAAGTTCTCAAGAGCGTATCGGCGCTACTGAAGAGCGGCGCTATGCAGCCCCAGGAACCACGCTGAGCCTGCGCTATTCAGTCACCTTTTAGGGCCTATCATGCTAAAATGTAGCTCTCAAAAACTTGTTGGATGGATGGCCATAGGAACGTTGTTGGCAGGCTGTCAGCCCAGTATTACGGCCCCTCCCGTCACCTCAAACGTCCTAACCCAGACGGTTGAGCATGCTATGGGTACCTCCGAAGTTCCGCTCTTACCAGAACGCGTGGTAGTGTTAGATATAGCTGCGCTCGATGCGGCTCTCGCTTTGGATGTTCAGCCTGTAGGTACCATTCGTTATGGCGATGCACCTGCCTACTTGGGCGACGTCGCGAGTGAAATCACAGTCGTGGGCGAAGACAACCAGCCTAACCTTGAGGCAGTTTTGCAGCTTACCCCCGATCTCATATTGGGCTCAAAAATTAGCTCTGGTAAGTTATATCGACAACTATCGCAAATCGCCCCAACCGTCCTTACATCAGGAAGTGGTCGAGAGGGTGATTGGCAGGAGAATTTTCAGTTATTTGCCGAGGCACTGGGTCAACCCCAGCGAGCCGAGCAGCTTTTAGCTGAATACGATCGCCAGGTAACCGAACTTCAGCAGCGCCTTGAAGCTCCCGACGAGATTGAGGTTTCGGTAATTGCTACTGCCCGCAACCGCATCGCTGCCTATACCACGGGTAGCTTTTCTGGGTCAGTTCTCCACGATATCGGATTCGGTCGCAACCCTGCCCAAGACCTGTTTCAATCTTATGCTGTGCGGCTTTCACAGGAAAAACTATCAAGTCTAGATGGCGATGTCTTATTTCTAATTTATTCGCCTCACTTTGAAGGAAGCCTCGTCAAAGCCGCCATTAGTCAAGATCCGATATGGTCACAGCTGGAAGCCGTTCAGAAAGATCGGGTCTGTGAGGTACCCGGTGAAGTCTGGATTGCTGGTCGCAGCCTGCTCGCTGCCCAGGAGATTCTCAAAGATGTTGAAGATTGCCTGCTTTGAGAACTTAAACGGATGTAGTGGCATGGCATCGAGCTTACCCTTTTTCAGTATCAGTTTTACGAAGATGTGTTGCTCATCGAGAAGGCACTTGCCCTAGCTCCCGTAATCGGCGAAATTGGCTTCAATCTATCGGGCAATCGCCATGGGAAGTGTACCGGAGAAAGCTTCATTGAATGGGGTGACTGTGACAGGTCAGCCTGAATGACTACAAGCTCAAGGTTGGGTTTCGTCAGGTATTTGGCACTACCGTCTTTGGCTATCTGCATCGACATCGAATGGAATTAGACTCATTTTGCATGACAAAACGCATACAATAGAGCTAGTGCGGGCAAAAGTAGGAATCTTATGAGCAACCCACTGGCCACAACCGACGAGGTCATACTCCCAGACGCTAATCTACTCACGACCGAGGATGATACGCCGGTGGACAATTTTGCTTCGGCAAAGCAGCAGCGGTTGCTGGTCAGTAGTCTCTATAGCTCTCTGACTGGTTCTACTTTTCTGGCTGAAGCAAATGTTGGCATTTATCATGCGGTGAGCCAACCCGCCATCGTGCCTGATATGTTTGTCAGTCTGGATGTGCAGGTCCCTGCGGACTGGTGGGAGAAGCCTAACCGTTGCTATCTGGTATGGAATTTTGGCAAGCCACCAGAAGTTGTGCTGGAAATTGTCTCAAACCGAGTCGGTGGCGAGCTAACCAGTAAGCTGCAAACCTATGCTCAAATGCGAGCAGGTTATTGCATCGTCTACGATCCGGCAACGCAATTAGGAGAGCAACCGCTATACCTTTACGAACTGCGCGGATGGCACTATGTTGAACAGTCGGAGCTGTGGCTGGAGCCCATGGGTATTGGGTTAACCCTTTGGCAAGGGGAGTTTGAAGGGCGGCAGGATACTTGGCTGCGTTGGTATGATGCCCAGGGACATATATTGCTGACGGGGGACGAAAAAGCAGAGCAGGAACGCCAGCGGGCAGAGCAGGAACACCAGCGGGCAGAACAGGAACACCAACGGGCAGAGCAGGAACGCCAACGGGCAGAGCAGGAACGCCAACGCGCAGAAAGGCTAGCGGAGCTTCTAAAAGCTCAAGGCATCGATCCAGGCGATCTGTCAGGGCTATAGGTTTCGAAGTCGGGCAAATAAATTTTAAGCAAAAAATCCGCGTAGGGCGCAAAGCGATCCGGATGGGAGCGATCGCGCTACCCTCATGGCTGACCCCAGCTCTCGCTTTTCTCGCTGACTCAGGGCAGGTTCTGCCGCTGGGCTGGCTTAATGAGAGCCTTGACGTAAAGCCGAAATCAGTTGAGAATAGATCTCATTAAAGTTTTTCGGCCCCCAGTTTTTACTATTGCCCTATGGCTATCACGCTTTCTCGCACCGACTACGACGAGCTTTGGCAAACGACCAATCCCCTGCCTCTGTCATTAAATGCTCAGGGCTATGGCGAGCTTCAGCAGGTGGTTCCTCAGCGGTTAGGTCGGGGCTATATTCACCAAATTCAACTTCGAGAAATTAATCTTTGTCTGTTCAACTATCAGCTGCATGATGACCTATGCGTAGCCGCAACATCCCAACCTGGAAGATTTACAAGCAGTGAGTTGGGGTTTAATCTATCGGGGAACCGTAGCGGCAAGTGCACAGGCGACAATTTTATCGAATGGGGTACCTGTAACGAACCGGATGACTGTCTATGGATCACCTACGCCAACGATCCGGTGCTGAAGGTTGACCTGCACCTGGACTCTGTGGATGGGCTTACCCGGCTAGTTACCGATGCTCTAGATGAGTTACCCGAAGGGATTAGACCCTGTATTGAAGCCAGGGAAGGCGGCTGGTTTAGCGAAATCAATGCCATCACCCCCGCCATGCGGTCGGCCTTGGAGCAAATTCTGTACTGCCCGTTTCAGGGCAAAACCAAACAAATCTATTTAGAAAGCAAGTGCCTAGAGCTGATTGCTCTCAAGCTAGCGCAGCTAAAAGAGTCTGAGCTTCCTGTAAAAACGCCAGTGTCCCTCAACCCTGATGATGTTGATCGCATCTACGCCGCCCAAAAAATTCTTGAAGAAAACCCTGAGAACCCGCCCTCGCTGATGGAGCTAGCGCGGCAGGTGAGCCTGAATGACTACAAGCTCAAGGTCGGGTTTAAGGCAGTGTTTGGGACTACGGTATTTGGCTATCTGCACCGCCACCGCATGGAAACCGCGCGAGAGTTGCTCAACAGCCGCCGTTTGAACGTTAAAGAGGTGGCCCAGTCGGTGGGCTATGCCAATCAAAGTCGGTTTGCGGTGGCCTTCCGCAAGCGGTTTGGCGTTAACCCAAAAGCCTATCTTTTAGGTCGGCAGTCTGGCTAGTCAGCAGCTAGACCTATAATGGAGGCAGTTCTGGTCCAGGCAGTCTCTGATGATTAACCCCATAGCCGTTGCCGATCAGGTGACCTTCCCAGATGCCAATGCGCTAATCACCGAGGATGATACGCCGGTGGATAATTTTGCTTCGGCCAAGCAGCAGCGATTGCTGGTCAGCAGTCTCTACAGTTCCTGGCGGACCGAGCCGTTTCTCGCCGAGGCCAATGTCGGGATTTATCACACCGTGAATCAGCCTGCAATTGTGCCAGATGTGTTCGTTAGCTTAGATGTTCAGGTCCCTGAAGACTGGTGGGAAAAGCCTAATCGCTGCTACCTGATGTGGAATTTTGGCAAGCCCCCAGAAATCGTGCTGGAAATTGTCTCGAACCGAGTGGGTAATGAGCTGGCCGATAAGCTTCAGACCTACGCTCAAATGCGAGTAGGCTACTATGTCGTTTACGATCCGGCGGCCCGGCTAGGAGAGCAACCGCTGCACCTTTATGAACTAAGGGGGCTGCACTACACAGAACAGGCTGAACCGTGGCTAGAGCAGGTGAATCTGGGCTTGACCCTCTGGCAGGGAACGTTTGAAGGACGGCAAGACACCTGGCTGCGCTGGTGCAACTCCCAAGGAAGCCTGCTGTTGACTGGTGACGAAAAAGCGGTGCAGGAACGCCAGCGGGCAGACCGGCTGGCGGAGCTTCTGAAAGCCCAAGGCATTGATCCTGATCAATACTCCTCTTAGACAGACGTCAACGGTTGGAAGGGCTGAGTTTTCCGACCCATCTGCTCATCCATCTACCCGCTTTTTCCTAAAAATCCCGCTAGGGCGCAAAACGATCCGCATGGGAGCGATCGCGCCCGTTTATACCGCCCCGTTTCCGGATATCTTCATGAGAATAGTTCTTAGCAGCGGCTAGTTGCGAGTCATCTCAAAAGGTGTGTGGAGAGAAACCCATGAATTCATTAACCAAAGTGCGTCGGTTGACGGGCAAGCAAGGGTCTTGTGGATTGGCGCTTTGCCTCTCAGGATGTCTGCTGATGAGTAGTCCCACCAGCTGGGCCACAGAGCCGGCTTCAGAGGCTTTAGAACCGCCCGCTACCCCGGTTCGAGACTGGATGGCGCAAACTGCTCAGGTTTCAATTACGGGGATCCGGGTAGACGAGACGGAGGCCGGAGTGCAAATTGTGCTAGAGACTGCTGGCCGCGAACTAACCGCTCCCAGCAGCCGAACCGTGGGCAATGCCCTGGTTGCAGATATTCCGGATGCAGTGCTGGACTTGCCGGCGGGAGAGCCGTTTGAGCAATTTAGCCCCGCTGCCGGAATCGCCTTGGTGAGCGTGACGAATCAGCCCGAGGGCGGGGTTAGGATCTCAATTACGGGAACGGATGCCCCACCGCAAGTTGAGGTGAGCACGATGACTGGAAATTTGGTGTTGAGCGTGACGCCCGGGGTGGAAACCGCTGTTGATGTCGATGAGGATGCGATTCAGGTGGTGGTGACGGCGACCCGAACGGAGGAAGAGTTACAGGATATTCCCCGCTCGGTCACGGTGATTACCCGTGAAGAGATTGAGGATCAAACGCGCCTGAACCAAGACTTGGGAGATATCCTATCTCAGCTGGTGCCTGGCTTTAGCGCGCCCACTGGACGGACCAATACCTTTGGCCAAAGCCTCCGGGGCCGTGACATTTCTGTTTTAATTGACGGTGTTCCCCAAAACACTAACCTGGGCTCAATTCCCGCTTTCCTGACCACCATCGATCCGCAAGCAATTGAGCGGATTGAGGTGGTGCGAGGCCCCAATGCAATCTATGGCGCTCAGGCCACCGGAGGCTTAATTAACATTATTACGCGCCAACCGGATGAGGCCCCCATCCGGCATACGATCGACGTCGGCGGCAGTGGCGCCATTGCCAATGGCGCCTTCCTAGCGGAGGATGGGTTTGGCTATCGTGCGCGCTATTCAGTCTCTGCAACGACGGATACCGAGAGCGCTTTAGGCAGCATTTCTTACCAATCGCGAGGAGTTTACTACGACGCCAATGGCGATCGCATCCCCAGCGAATACAGAGATGCAGAGACCGATGAGGTCAACGTATTGGTCCGGCTCGGAGCCGAGCTAGACCCGGTGCAGCGGCTCAACTTTACCTTTAATTATTTCCGCCAGGAGCAGGATGCCAATTACATTAGCGATCCCGAAGTTGAAGAGATTCCGGGGGTACAAAGAGCGCGGGCGATTGAGCTGCCAGAAGGCACCCAAATCATTGGTGCCCCCGACGGCGGACAGCTGGAGACAACGAATCTCACCCTGCAATATTTCAACGATGATTTGCTAAATAGCCAACTGGAGGGGCAGGTCTTTTTCCGCGACTATGCGTTTGTAGGGGGGCTACCCAGAGACTCCCGCGAGTTCTTTGACTTTATTCTTCAATCGCCAGGCGATACTCAACAGTGGGGAGGGCGCTTACAGGTCAACACCCCCTTCAACCCGGAAGAGACCGCTAGCCTGCTGTGGGGAGTGGACTATGTGCGAGAAAATAGCTCCCAGAGCTTTAACATATTCGATCCTGAAGCCTTCGACGAGAGCGGTGGACGGATCTTTCGCAAAATTGATCAGATTGATTTTGTGCCCCCCTATACCCTGAATGATTTGGGAATTTTTGCGCAGCTTCAGTGGGATATTTCCGATCGCCTCGCGCTCAGTAGTGGAGCCCGCTATGTCAATCTCAGGGTAAACGCAGACGACTACACCACCTTCGAAGGAAATGACGTTGAAGGCGGTACCTTGAACGCCGAAGATTTTGTCTTCAATGCTGGCCTTGCCTACGACATTACCGAGGCGCTAACGGCGTTTACCAGCTTTTCCCAAGGCTTTTCACTACCGGATATTGGCCGGGTACTGCGGTTTGCCCCTGCCGGATTCGCCGTTGAAGCCGACATCGACCTGACGCAGCCGCAAAAGGTCGATAACTACGAAATTGGCCTACGGGGTAATTGGAACTCAGTGCAGGCCTCTTTGGCTGGATTTTACAACTACTCTAGCCTCGGCACGAACTTTGAACCAACCGAGGGTGGACCCTTGCGAACGATTCGAGCCCCGCAGCAGGTGTATGGTGTAGAAGCCGCCCTGGACTGGCAACCTGGCGATGACTGGAGATTAGGGAGCACTGTCGCCGGGTTAGAGGGGGAAGATGAAAACGAAGACGGAGAGTTTACGGCGCTCAATAGCCTGGTGATTCCGCCGCTTAAGATTACGGCCTACGTGGAAAACGAAACCTTACCCGGCTGGCGAAATCGTTTGCAGCTGCTGTATTCTGGCGATCGCGATCGCGGCTTTGAGGCGGGTACCGATGATGCCCCCATTGACAGCTACATTACGCTTGATTTATTAAGCAGCGTGAGTCTCGGTGGCGGAGAGCTGTCGCTCGGCATTCAAAACCTGTTGAATACAGACTATTTCCCCGTCTATTCGCAATTCTTTGCGCCTTTTTCTGAAACCAGCAATACAGCTGCACCGGGGAGATGGGTTACGCTCAGCTACCGCAGAACGTTCTAAAGCGTACAAGCCAGGGTTGCTATGGTTTTACGACAGGTTCACCGGAAATTCACTGGATCAATCAGCTCATGAGAAAGACCGAGCGCTTTTTTCAATCGGTGCTGCTGTTTATTCTAATCGTTTTCCTCAGCTGGAGCTGTAGCGGTAATTCTCCTCCTATGCAGCCTGAGGCCACTTCGCCTGTTTCTGCAAACTGTCGAATGATCGCCCATGCCAAGGGCCAAACCGAGATTTGTGGGGTGCCCCGCCAGGTGGCCGCTCTCAGCCCCTATATTCTAGATATGATGCTCTCCCTTGGGGTAGAACCCGCCGGATACAGCGCCGCCGATGTCACCAGCGATCTGCTACGGCAGTCTAAATTCGATCAGCCTAGCCAGCAAATCCCCTATTTGGGGAGCCGCATCACGACTCAGCCGGTTAACCTGGGCGACCGGCATAGCCCTTCTCTAGAAGCGCTGGCTCAGCTCGATCCGGATGTCATCCTGGGTGAGGACTGGCAGGGCAGTCAAAGCCAGTACGAACTGCTGTCTCAGATTGCGCCGACGGTATTAGTCGATGACGAAGCAGGGGGATGGCAACAAAGCATTCGAGTGGTGGCTCAAGTGTTAGACCGAGCCGCTCAGCTGGAGCAGACCATGGCTGAGTATGAAGCACATATTGCCGAAGTCCGACAGCAGCTTGCCCCGGTTACAGAAAAGTATCCTCGGGTGCTGTTGCTGAGCTCGGGTAACCTCAAGCGTGAGATTAGAACATACTATTGTAGCGAGTTTTCCAGATTGCTGAAGGCGCTTGGGTTTCAACTGGTGCGCCAAAAGGGAAATTCGCCAGAATGCTCTTCTCAACTTTCTGTTGAAGTGTTACCCCAGCTAAATGCTGACATCATTATGGTGGTTGCCTATGATGAGACGGAGCAGGGCGATGACCAGGGCTGGCAAGCACGTCGGCGCGAATGGAGTAAAATTCCTACGCTGCAACAAATTCCCGTTACTCGGGCCGGGCGGGTCTATTTCATCGATGCCCGGCTGTCTACGATGCGAGGTCCCTTAGCTGCCAATGTCATTCTTGAGCTGTATCTCGATCGGTTAGCGCCGCTCATCCGGTGAAATTGACTAAACTGGAGAAAGCTAGCCCAATCGCAAATCCGATGGTTGCCGACGCCCGCCGCTGGATTACCCGAGACCTCGATGCCATGCCCGACGAGGGCGGTTGGAAGCGCTACGAAATCATCAGTGGAGACCTGTACGTGGCCCGCGCGCCCCACATTCGTCACCAGGATGCAGGGGGCAACATCCATGTGGAACTGGCGATTTGGTCTAGACAGACTCAGCTCGGTAAAGCCTTTGAAGCTCCTGGCGTTATTTTTACCCCCAGCGATGCCGTGGTTCCCGACGTGGTTTGGGCCAGCAATGCTCGCCTCGCTAACGGCATCGACGCCGCCGGGCACCTCGTTGTCGCCCCTGAACTCATCATCGAGGTGCTTTCCCCAGGAGACCTAAACGAGCGCCGGGATAAAGAAGTTAAGCTCAAGCTCTACTCTCTCCATGGCGTTCAAGAATATTGGATTGTCAGCTGGCAGCTTAAAACTCTAGAAATTTATCGCCGGATAGAGGCGCAACTCCAACTTGTCGGCACTCTCGTTGGGGATGATACCCTAACCTCACCCCTACTGCCAGGGTTCAGCATTCCTATTGCTCAACTGTTTCTATAGCCATGGGCAGTCACTTGAGACATGCCTTTTCCCAGAGTCGGGGCTAAGTAGGTCAACTTAATCGTTTACAAAAACAAGTAGCAAGTTTGATTGCTCGCGCAGGCCCCCAAACCCCCAATTTTGGGGGCTTTGAATTCAGCCTCCGCTAGTATGGGAGGACTCAGGGAGCCTCAACATCTGGAAAATAATTTTGCTCATCTACTTATCAGCGATCGATAAACCTGCGCCACGGGCTGAACCTGCTAATTCGCGACTACTGGCTTCAGGACGTTCTGATCGAAGAAAAATTACCGGAAGCACCGGGCCTAACACTGGAGTTTGGGTTTAATCTGCGGATCGACCTGGATGATAGCCATCAAGAGGATAGCCAGAATAGTTTTCTCCAATGCGAGCAGAATCTCACCCACAGCCACTTTCAGGAATGGTCTGCCCACCGGCGAGTATTAAAGGTTGATCTGCACCTGTCAGCACCAGCTGACTCCTCGGCCTTTAGTGCTGAACAATTAGCCCTGCTTCCAGTGGAGTTGCAAGCGGTGGTTAACCAGCAGCCTGGATTATTATCTCTGGGGTAGCGTCACCCGAGGCCCCATCACTGATCAGTTAATTCTAGAGCAACTCCCCCAAATGCTACTTCCGCTAGTCAATGAAAACAAGTAATCATGCGATCACCCCCAGAGAAGCCCTTTTTCTGTGCTGATCCACAACAACCAGCCCAGGCAAGAAAACGGTACCCGCCTGCTGATCTTTTGCAAGCTCCCGGCTTTGCCCTAGTAGGCTCCTCTCAATTACTAATGATTGCTTAGTCAGGTGCGATAGGATTGGAGCAGATAAACTTTCAGGCAATCAACGAGGCCATGATGGGTAGTCGTCCGCCGTCTTTTTCTCAGGTCAGTCAAACCTCCTCAGACGCTTTGACCAATGGACAACGCACTCAAAGCGAGGAAGTGCGATCTAGGGAAACGCGATCGCGTCGGGCTGACCTGCCCACCATGTATGATTTACCCAGCGAAGCCCCCGAGGAGCCAGGATTGCCTGACGAGTACCATGATTTACAACCCCAATTGCTTAGCCGCACCCTACACCTGAGCCAATATGCTCGACGAGAGTGGTTTACCGGCTCCGACCTCAACCTTTACTACGACGAAAGCCATCTCCAGTGGTACAAGCGACCCGATTGGTTCCTGGCGGTGGGGGTGTCGCGGCTCTACGATGGGGAAGATT
Organism: Vasconcelosia minhoensis LEGE 07310; assembly: GCF_015207255.1. Taxonomy (GTDB): domain Bacteria; phylum Cyanobacteriota; class Cyanobacteriia; order Phormidesmidales; family Phormidesmidaceae; genus Vasconcelosia; species Vasconcelosia minhoensis. The sequence continues at coordinate 160,548 of NZ_JADEXG010000001.1, read as the reverse complement.
TGCGCCGTAGCTATGTGGTGTGGCAGGAGGGAAAATCGCCGAATGTGGTAGTGGAGTTTTTGTCGGCGGGCACCGCTGCCGAAGATCTGGGTCGGTTTGTCGATCAGGCGAGGCGGGCAGACAGTGGAGAAGAAGACGTTGAGACCCCTGAGCCAGGGGAGGTCGAGCCAGAGGTGGCCAAAGCACCGCAGAAACCCCCTAGAAAATTTGAGGTGTACGAACGCTATTTGAGGGTGCCGCACTACATTGTGTACAGCCGGTACACCCGGCGATTGCGCTATTTTCGCTGGATTGATGGCGAATATCAGGAGCAGCCCCTACGCCCCACTAACCCGCTGATTTGGTTAGATGATTTGGCGATTGGCCTGGGGATATGGCAAGGGGAATTTGATGAGGTGGCAGGCGACTGGTTACGGTGGTGCGATGCATCGGGCCAATGGTTTTTAACGGATACAGAGCAAGAACGACGCGCTAGGGAAGCAGCCGAGGCTCAGGTTTTACAAACTGCTCAAAACTTACTAGCCGCTGGTATGGATTTTGCTCAGGTGGTGCAGGTATGCCACTTGACAGAAGCTCAGAGGGTGAAATTACAATTGCCCGATTAGTTCTGCACTCCTTAATTTGGTCTACACCCACGGCAGTCGCGATCGCGGTTTGTTTCTCCTCTCTGCATTTCCTTGAGTATACTGCCAAGATTTTTGCGATGCTTTTTGTCTTTTTCCCTCAATTTTTCGTATTCGCTCCAGGTTGCTCCTTCAAACACCCTCGAAACTTATTTACACTCACAGTATCCATTCAGCGATGCCAATGGGTCTAACTCTCAGGCAATTGATTGGGGTCAACGCCCTGCGAACTGACAAGTCAGCGCTTGCGCTATCGCAGATAGGTCTCCAGCTGCTTTAGCTCTGCTGGACTTGCTCCGCCCGCTGCTGCTCTGCCTCTTCAGGTAGCGGAATCAGCACACCCTCAGCCGTAAACCAGCGCAGCTGCTGCCCATGAATCCCTAGCTGCAATCCCAACTGCTCGCTGGGCAATCGACCCTGGTCAACTATGGGAGGATTCTGATCAAGACGTACCATGGCAAAACTCCCGATTGATGCTGTGCTTAATGTACCTGACAACCTTCGAGCCTTGGGCGAGGAAATCTGCGACGACTACGATCGTTACCAGACCCGCTTCCTGCTGATCCACAACAACCAGCCCAGGCCAGAAAACGGTACCCGCGTGCTGATCTTTTGCAAGCCCCCTGGCTTTGCCCTAGTAGGCTCCTCTCATTACTAATGATTGCTTAGTCAGGTGCGATAGGATTGGAGCAGATAAACTTTCAGGCAATCAACGAGGCCATGATGGGTAGTCGTCCGCCGTCTTTTTCTCAGATCAGTCAAACCTCCTCAGACGCTTTGACCAATGGACAACGCACTCAAAGCGAGGAAGTGCGATCTAGGGAAACGCGATCGCGACAGGGTAGGTAGGGCAGCCAGCGGGTCAGATTGTCTGCTCCGATGCAGAGCAGTGCTGAGACCATCCATACGCAGGTCGTCAGATGGGGTTTATGCGCCCAGAGACAGGCTTGACCGAGCCAGGCGTTCAGGGCAGAGTAGAGGGGGGAGCGTTTTTTCATGGCACTTCTAGATTTTGAGTCGTATCTAGATCTTAGAAGGCTCGCTCCCTACTCTTTTATTCAGTCGCTCCTTTCCCCAGCTGATGAGCGTTTCAGTGCTTGGACGCTAAACTTTTGTCAGTCAACCAGGGAGTAGACCTCCTGAAATTCAAGCGCGGTGTGAGGCGATCAAATTTTAGCGATCGCAAGTTAGCATAAATGCTGTGACTCATGGTTGAAAAATAGCATTTGGAGAATTAGAGGCAATGAAAGCTTACGAATTTGCCGGGGAAGTTACCGCCGATGGACAGCTAAAACTACCCAAAACAGTGCTGTCTCAACTGGCTGGTCATCAGTCAGTTAGAGTCATCGTGATCGTTCAAGACTCGTCTGAGGCCGACGACAAGGCAGCTTGGCAAGCTCTCGCAACTGAGCAGTTTCTCGCTGGATATAGCTCTGAAGACGCTATTTACGACGCCTTGTAACGTAACATGGAAACTTATTTGTCTGGGGAAGTCGTTTTAATAGCATTTCCATTTACTGATAGCGTCCGACAAAAGCAGCGACCGGCTTTAGTTTTACTGGATGTTGAAGATCCAGACATCGTGGTTGCTAGAATCACAAGCCAACTCTATTCCACATCCTTTGATGTGAGTCTACTCGATTCGACACAAGCTGGCTTGCTCTTGCCCTCTGTAGTCCGTCTCCATAAAATCGCAACTTTAGAAAAAAGGATTGTCAATCGCCGCTTAGGACAACTTTCAACTAGGGACTGGGCTAACGTCAGTACTGCTTTAAGAGCAATTTTTCTGCGCTGAACAGTCTTATCAATCTGGTGTAGACATCATTGGTTCTGCCTCGGAGCATCAGATTTATGTTGCCATCGAGTGTCCGCCCCCTTGCGAGCCTTGGGCGAGGAAATCTGCGACGACTACGATCGCTACCAGACCCGCTTCCTGCTGATCCACAACAACCAGCCCAGGCCAGAAAACGGTACCCGCGTGCTGATCTTTTGCAAGCCCCCCGGCTTTGCCCTAGTAGGCTCCTCTCATTACTAGGGATTGCTTAGTCAGGTGCGATAGGATTGGAGCAGATAAACTTTCAGGCAATCAACGAGGCCATGATGGGTAGTCGTCCTCCGTCTTTTTCTCAGGTCAGTCAAACCTCCTCAGACACTTTGACCAATGGACAACGCACTCAAAGCGAGGAAGTGCGATCTAGGGAAATGCGATCGCGTCGGGCTGACCTGCCCACCATGTACGACTTACCCAGCGAAGCCCCCGAGGAGCCAGGATTGCCTGACGAGTACCATGATTTACAACCCCAATTGCTCAGCCGCACCCTGCACCTGAGCCAATATGCTCGACGAGAGTGGTTTACCGGCTCCGACCTCAACCTTTACTACGACGAAAGCCATCTCCAGTGGCACAAGCGACCCGATTGGTTCCTGGCGGTGGGGGTGTCGCGGCTCTACGATGGGGAAGATTTGCGCCGCAGCTATGTGGTGTGGCAAGAAGGAAAATCGCCGGATGTGGTGGTGGAGTTTTTGTCGGCGGGCACCGCTGGCGAAGACCTGGGTCGGTTTGTCGATCAGGCGAGGCGGGCAGACAGTGGGGAAGATGACGTTGAGACCCCTGGGTTAGTAGAGGCCGAGAGAGGGAAGGCCAAGGAATCGCAGAAACCCCCTAGAAAATTTGAGGTATATGAACGCTATTTGAGGGTGCCGCACTACATTGTGTACAGCCGGTACACCCGGCGATTGCGCTATTTTCGCTGGATTGATGGCGAATATCAGGAGCAGCCCCTACGCCCCACTAACCCGCTGATTTGGTTAGATGATTTGGCGATTGGCCTGGGGATATGGCAAGGGGAATTTGATGAGGTGGCAGGCGACTGGTTGCGGTGGTGTGATGCATCGGGCGATTGGTTTTTGACTGATACAGAGCAAGAACGACGGGCTAAGAACCAAGAACGACGGGCTAGGAACCAAGAACGACGCGCCAGGGAAGAGGCTGAAGCTCAGGTTTTGCAAACAGCTCAAAACCTCTTGGCTACTGGTATGGATGTGGCTCAGGTGGTGCAGGTATGCCACTTGACAGAAGCTCAGAGGGTGAAATTACAATTGCCCGATTAGTTCTGCACTCCTTAATTTGGATCACCCAACTTATAGCCTGGACGAATTTGCCCAATTGCTTCTGCCCCAGGAACCTACAGCCCAGCAAGAATGGGGATCTGCATCCAGCATCACTGTCGCCAGCGCAGGTAGAAACTAATTGAGAAAAAGTGTCATCTATAGTAAGCTGGCTGAAGCTCTCATTGCAAGCTCTATTTCAAAGGCAGCTGCGACCTGACTTAACTATGACGCTTACCCTTGCTCACGCTGACTATTGGGATTTGTTTCAGGCTGTCCAGCCCGATCCAGGCGACCGCCTTGGCCTGCGCGAATCCTATCCGTCTCAGCTGGGGCAGGGCTATCGTTATTCCAATGAGCTGCGTCCGGGACTGGAACTGGCGGTTTCTGATAGCTGCCTAAAAGACGATCTGGTAATGACTCACCGCGATCGCGTTCATCCGCTCGAATACACCTTCGACCAGTTCTACCCAGCTGGAAAAACCCAGCAGCGCTACAGCCTCTGCGGCAGTGGCCTGGCCCCCGGAGAGCCCTGGTTTGTACCAGGAAACACCCGGATCGTTAGCGTCAATGTCCATATCGAACCGGTGGTGTTTCGGCAGTGGCTGGGCCTTTCTGAGCAGCTACCCGTTGGCCTGAAGCCGTTTATGCGATCGCCCGATGAAAAATATTACGAGCACAGCGGTACCCCCACGGCAGCCATGCAGATGACCGTGCAGCAAATCCTCACCTGTCCATTTCAGGGAATGACTCAGCGGCTGTACTTAGAAAGCAAAGTCTGGGAACTGATGGCCTTACTGATCGAGGCAGTTCGTCCTTCACAGCCTCCCCAAACCAGCGCTCATCGGCTAAAACCCGATGACGTTGAACGCATCCACTATGCCAGCAAAATTCTGCGGCAGCGCTTGTTAAATCCCCCCTCGCTGATGGAGTTGGCCCGCGCCGTTGGCATCAACGACCACAAGCTAAAAGTGGGCTTTCGCCAGGTGTTCGACACGACCGTCTTTGGCTATCTGCATGAGCTGCGAATGGCGCGATCGCATCAGCTGCTAGAGAGGGGTGAAATGAACGTCACAGCCGCCGCTCATGCCGTAGGTTTTGCCAATCGGGGTCACTTCGCCGCCGCCTTTCGCCGCCGGTATGGGGTGAATCCGGGAATGTTTATGCGGCAGCGGCGAGCGTGACAGGATAGAGTCTCTTCTAAACCTGCACCTCGGCTAGCCGTTGTTTCAGCGACATCATCTAGACCTGAGCTGCTTTACAAAAGTCTCATGGTCGGAAGAGCCCAAACCCGCTTGTACAGCTGACAGCACGGTTTTCATATCCCCGGACAGGAGTGCTTCTACTGCTAGCCATAGCCCCGGAAACACCTGGCTGCGAATCATTCCTTCGGCATCAGGCATCAGTTGTTGATACTCGCCTTCTACCAGCTGAAACCAGCTGAGCCGATTCTCGAATGCCTGCCAGACGACATACTCCAAAACGCCGTTGCGGCGATAGGCTTGCATTTTGCTGCCCAGGTCGATGGCGGCACTGCTAGCGGCAATCTCAACGACGAGTTCAGGCGCACCTTCAATGTAGCCGTCGGGGCTTAACCGTGTCTGCCCTCCGGCTATCGGGTCGATCAGCAATAGGGCATCGGGTTGAGGTTCATTGTCCCAATCGAGGCGCACGGTTGGGTTATCTCCGATCCGTACCCCAGGCGTCATGGCCTGGTAAACCCCAAGCCAGGTGATGAGATGCCCATGGGGCTCAGCATGAGGTTCAAAGCGCAGCGGTGATGGCACGTACACAACTCCTTCAATCAATTCCGCTTTTTTGAGATCGGGCATGGCATGATAACGACGCTCAAACTCGTGCCGGGTTAGATGGTCGCCGCTTTCTAGGCAAGGTAGATTGACTGCCGCTGCGGTTTGGGAGGAGCGTGCCCGTTCTTGCACCATGGGAAAGTCCTGCACTGCCAGATACTGCCTTATCGTAGCAAATTCGCTTTTACGACCTCGCTAGCCGCGAAACTCCGGGGTGCGATCGCAAAAACTCCGGCTGCGGATCGCCAGCCCTATTGCCATGAACCCTCTATCCAGTAATCTTCTTGAGAAGTGTTCCTAACTGTCCCAAGTTCAGGATCGACATTCTTGAGAAATCTATACTGTGGTGTGATGACTGATAAATTGCAAAGCGTGGTGCTGCTGGTTGGACTGCTCTCAATCGCTTCGGCCCCTGAAGTCCGAGCCCAGTCTGTGGCCCTGCCAGAAATTGACCCAGCTCAAGCGAGTGTTCAAGCCAGCGATCTGAATCTGGCCCAAGCGCCGGTACAGATTACCCCCGTAGAGATTACCAGCGTGCGGTTAGCCCCTGAAGAAACAGGTCTGCAACTGACGCTAGAGGCCGCGGCTTCGCTGGCCGAACCCGACATTTCTACGGTTGGTAACGCGCTCATTCTCGAAATTCCCAATGCGGTGCTGGCACTGCCTGAGGGTGAGACCTTCGAGGCCGCTAACCCTGCCGAGGGAATCGCCTTTGTCTCTTTGACCAATCTCGACGGTAGCCGGGTGCAGGTTTCGATTACCGGGACTGACGCGCCGCCAGCGGCTGAGGTCAATACCGAGGGCACTGGCTTAGTGCTGGGGGTCGTGCCAGGCGATGCTATGGCGGATGCCGCTGCCGAAGAGGCGCTGCAAATTGCGGTTACAGGCGAGCAGGAAGATGACTATGTTGTAAACGAGGCAACTACAGCCACTCGCACCGAAACGCCGCTACTCGAGATTCCGCGCTCGATTCAGGTGGTGCCCCAGCAGGTATTTGAGGATCAGGCGGGCAACCGCATCGACGATGCTACGCGCAACGTCAGCAGTGTCGTACAGGACGGCGGCTTTGCGGGTACCGTCGATCAGCTGAATATTCGCGGGTTCTCCGTTTCTGAATTCTTTCGAGATGGCTTTCGCGATCCGTCCAATGGCATCCTGGAAACCTCCAACGTTGAGCGCTTTGAGGTGCTTAAGGGGCCAGCCTCGGTTCTATACGGCAATATCGAGCCGGGAGGCATCATCAACTTGGTGACCGAGCAGCCCTTACCCTTCTCTAACTACGAGTTTGATGTCCAGGCGGGCAGCTATGGATTTGTTCGCCCTACGATCGATTTGTCTGGGCCGCTCACTGAATCGACCGACTTGCGCTATCGACTTAATTTGGCCTACGAGCACTCGGATGGCTTTCGAGATTTTGATCAGGATGTCAATCGCTTTTTTGCCGCTCCAGTGCTTGCCTGGGATATTAGCGAAGACACTCGTCTAGCTCTAGATTTCAGCTATCTCGACGATGAACGCCCCTTTGATCGGGGATTTATTGCCACTGGGCGAGACATTGTGGATACGCCTATCAGTCGCTTTTTTGGTGAACCCGAAGATTTTAGGGAAACGGAAGAAATTTCTGCGGGTTATCGTCTAGAGCATAACTTGAGCGATCGCTGGAGTATTCGCAATGCTTTACGGATCGTCTCTTCCGATAGCCTTGACTTTCGAGCTGAGCCGCTGTCGTTGGATGAAGATACCGGCATCTTGACCCGCAATTTTCGCTCCAATGACGATGTCAGCGAGAGCTATGCTTTGCAAACGGAAGTGGAGGGACAATTTTCTACGGGTGCCATTGAGCATAACCTTCTGTTGGGATTTGACCTGTCTCGTCTGACCTTTGGGGGAACTCAAAGCCGACTACCGGCGGGGCTTACTCCAGATATCAATATTTTCGACCCGGTTTATAACCAAATTCCCCGTCCCGATCTGGATGATTTGACTGTCGTCGTGCGCGATAGCGTCTCCCGCACCGATAACCTCGGAATTTTTGTCCAGGATCAGATTGACTTGACCGATAACTTAAAGCTGCTGCTGGGGGGACGACTAGATTTTGTTGAACAGCGCAGCGACGACAACTTGAGAGAGGATTCGAGTCAGTCTCCCAGTGCCTTTAGTCCATCCATTGGCTTACTCTATGGCCCGATTGAGTCCTTCTCACTATACGCCAACTATGCTCGCTCTTTTCAGCCCAACTTTGGTACCGCCGTCGATGGCTCATTCCTAGATCCAGAACGGGGCACCCAGTATGAGGTGGGGCTACGAGGTGAACTCTTGGAAGGCAACTTAATTGCCAATCTAGCCGCCTATACCATTACCAAAACCAACCTGGCGACCACCGATCCTAACAATCCTGACTTTAATCTTCCCATTGCCGAGCAGCGCAGCCGAGGCATTGAACTAGATGTGGCCGGTGAAATTTTGCCCGGTTGGAATGTGATCGCCTCCTACGGCTATATCGATGCTGAATTCACCGAGGAATTTTTTGGTTTGGAACCTGGGAGCCGGGTGCAAAATGTCCCGGAAAATACCTTCAGCCTTTGGTCCACCTATGAAATTCAGGCGGGCGACCTGCAGGGGTTGGGCTTTGGGGCTGGGGTATTTCATGTTGGCGAGCGGGCCGGAAACTTCGACGACAGCTTCGATTTGCCGGGCTATTGGCGCACCGATGCCGCCGTGTTTTACAACCGTGATAATTGGCGGGCATCCATCAATGTGCAAAATCTGTTTGATGAACGCTATTTCAAATCCAACAACTTTGGCCGGGTGGCCATTGAGCCCGGAGCACCCCTAACAATTATCGGGAGGGTGTCTGTTGAGTTTTAGAAGTCACGATTTAAAATGGGAGCATAGAAGGTGAGTTGCAGATGAGGCAAAGGTATCGTAGATGGCTAGTGGCGATCGCTGCAATTACTGCTTTGGTTGTATCCGTCGCCTGTGGGGGACGTTCATTAGAGTCAACTCCCCCAGAGATTGCAGGCGGAGAAGCGGCTGGGGCGTGTCACATGGTTAGCCATGCGGCGGGCAAAACCTGTGTACCTGACAATCCTCAGAGAATTGTAGATTTAGCTGGGCTAGATTACGCATTGAGCTTGGGAGTCAAACCGATTGCCAGTGATAGTGCGGCTCAAGCTAATTTTTACCTACGAGGAGAGATTGACGACATTGAGAATGTTGGTGGATACGATGCGCCCAACCTCGAACGGATTGTAGAGCTCAAGCCAGACCTCATTGTTATCGGGAGCTATGCCAACGTGGACTATAAGCTTTTGTCCAATATCGCTCCCACTGTCGTCATTCCATATGACTATAGCGGTCAGTGGAAAGATGTGTTTATGCAGTACGCGGCAGCACTCAGGTTAACGGAGAAAGCTGAGCAGGTGATGGAGCATTATTACGATCGCACCCAAGAATTTCAGCAGCACATGGGAACTCGCGCCGCCGAGACCGAGATTTCAATTGTGCGGGTATATCCAACTCAGATCAATCTTTATCTCAAAGACTCATTTCCTGGCACAGTCATCGCTGATGCAGGCTTATCTCGTCCGGCATCTCAAGATTTCACGGCCTCAGAAGCAAAAAACCTCTTTGACAATCAAATTCAATACACAATTAGTCGAGAAAATATACCGGATGTGGATGGCGATGCCCTTTTTCTCTGGACTTTTGGACATCGCGATGAAATTGCCCAAAATGCACAGTCTGAAAAAGAAGCGCTCAAAGCAGATCCACTGTGGTCAACGCTATCGGTGGTACAGCAAGACCGAGTGTACGAAGTCCCCGGTGAATATTGGATTGGCGATGGACCAATTGCGGCCAATCTAGTCATTGATGACCTGTTCAAATATTTGCTCGAGGAGAATTGATTTCATGGCAAAGCATGTTCTAGTCGTCTGCGAAGCCTGCGGTACTCATTCTGAGGCGGATGCCAATCAAGAAACGGACGGCGTCCGCTTGCTTCATCAGCTCAGGGAACTGCACGAGCGGTGGCCGCGCAAGGATGAACTGACGATTGAGACAACGACCTGTCTGTGTATTTGTGAGAGGCCATGCGCGATCGCCTTCGTCGGCACCCACAAACCCACTTTCCTCTTCGGCGATTTAGACCCTGCAACCTGTGCCGCCGACTTGCTCACCGCCAGCGAACTCTACCTCGACAGCGAAGACGGCATGGTGCCTGCCTATCGTCTGCCAGCCCAACTTCGTCCTCGCCGGATTGCTCGAATTCCGCCTGCACCGTAGAGGGTGGATAGGCTTGCCCTGTTTGCGTAGCGTCTCCGCAGGAGAAACGGAGTCGAAGGGATGAACTGTAGGCCTATTGAGAATAAATTTCATCTAAGGTATAATCTTAACCATATCTGCACCACCTTAGACTCATGGCGATTACCTTCTCTCAAGAAGATTACCTGGAGATTATTGAGCGCTCATACGAAGCAAGCGTGACCTCAGTTCCGAATTCCCAGCAACCTTTAGATTTAACCTGGGCTTATCCCCAAGAACTGGGCAGCGGCTATCTTCGGACAGTCCGTATCCGGGAGGGCATTGTTTTAGATATTGCCGACTATCGCCCCCATGAAGACTTAGTAGTCGCAAGTGAAGACCGTGAGCACCCGTTAGAGCTGTGCTTTGTCTTGACGGGGGTAGCAGCATCAGAATTAACCTCTATCAGGGCCGGACAACATGGTTTTTGCGGTAGCGGTATGGCTCCAGGGGAAGTTTATCAAAAGACGGCCCATCGTCGTGAGTTTGAGGTCAGCATTCATATCGACCCGACGCTATTGGGGCAGTGGATAACGGGCTATTCTGGGGAACTACCAAATTCGCTCAGCCATCTCATCAAGCCATCCGATTGCACTTACTACTCCCAGGTCTGCACGACTCATTCAGCGATGCAGCAGGTTATTCAACAGATTTTGCAGTGTCCATTTCAAGGCTTTACCCAGCGGATGTATCTGGAGAGCAAAATTTGGGAATTGATGACCCTCCAGCTCGCCCAACTTCCAGATACCGATGAACCGCACCAAACCGCCAAGCCGCTAAAACCGGACGATGTAGAGCGCATCCATTACGCAAAAGAGATTTTGGTTTCTCGACTCAATGATCCGCCTACCTTAATTGAGCTGGCTCGATTAGCAGGAATCAACGATTGCAAGCTCAAAGCCGGGTTTCGCCAGGTGTTTGGCACTACCGTGTTTGGTTATTTGCATGACTGCCGCATGGAAAAGTCCCGCCAGTTGCTCGAAGCCGGAGAGATGTCAGTCTCCAATGCCGCTCAAGCCGTGGGATATGCCAATCGCAGCCACTTTGCGATCGCCTTTCGCAAAAAGTTCGGCATAAACCCCAGTGCTTACCGCAAGCGTCAGCCGCATTTTTGGCAGACGAGCTAAAAAGGCTGGTTATCGACAACCTTGACGCCAAGCGCTCTTGGTACTATGAGGAATATTACAAGTGGGTTAGCCACAATGATTCATGCACAAAATCTGACGCCAACGGAATATCCACATGTTGTGCTGACCCAGGAGCAGGTACCTGTGATCGAGGGGACGACGCTCAAGGTGGTTGAACTCGTAATGGCACAACGAGCCTATGGCTGGACTCCGGAAGAGATTCAAATCAATCATCGCAACGTGAGTATGAGCCAGATCTATGCGGCCTTGGCCTACTATTGGGACCATCGCAGCACACTAGACGCTGACATTCAGCGCCGCGAAAATTACGTCAAACAGTCAGAGCAAGAACATCAGGATTCGCCCTTTGTATCTCGTCTCAAATCTCAAGGGCTCTTATCTTGAGCATCTCATTCTACATGGATGAAAATGTTCATGGAGCAATTACGAACGGCCTGCGGCTGCGAAATATTGTCGTTCTGACCGTTCAAGAAGATGATCGCATCGGCATCTCGGATCCTGAAGTTTTGAACCGTGCCACCGAACTACAGCGGGTTCTCTTTTCTCAGGATGATGATTTACTGGCCGAAGCAAAGTCTCGGCAGACGAGATCCATTCGCTTCCCTGGTCTCGTATTTGCTCGTCAGTCACGGGTTTCGATTGGTACGTGTATTCGAGATCTGGAAATAATCGCTTAGTTAGCAAGGCCAGATGAGCTTGAAAATTGGGTTCAATTTTTGCCGCTATAAGTACGTTGTCGAAAATATTCTGAAGATGTCATTCCGACCGGAGGGAGGAATCTCAATCCTGCGTAGTGCACTGAGATATCTCGATTCTGCTCCCCTCCACTCGATATGACGTCTCGAAAGTTGATTTAGGGCAACCTACTTAGCCAATCCGATACTGCTGGTTATTCAGCCTAAGCCAAAAACCTCCGGCGATCGTTCAAAAAAGCTCCCGCCACCGTTCTAGAGCAGCTTCTATCGCTCACCTGCTTCCGGTAAACTTCTTGAGAAGTATTCCGATTTAGATGTGCAGTCCTATCCGGTGTTGTGGGAGTGAATGATGCGTCAACTGCAAAGACTATTTTGGCTTACGGGTATGTTTTTGGTGGTGCTGGCGTCAGCCGCCCGAGCAGACTCTTCAGAAACGTCCACCATTTCTGCGCCTGAGGTCGTTCCAGTAGAGGCTTCCCAATTTGGCGAAGAACCTGAACCAGCCACCAGCGTTGAGGAATGGATGGGCCAGTTTCAGGCTCAGGAGCAGACGGGTGCAGCGGCTGCGGAACTGGCCCAGGCTCTTACCCAGATTACGGGAGTCCAGGTCAGCGAAACGGAAAACGGGCTGGAGCTAACCCTGGAAGCAACTGGCCCCCTGGCGGAGCCTCAAACCTCGGTGATCGGCAATGCGCTGACGGCGGATATTCCCAATGCGGTGCTGGCCCTACCAGAGGGGGAGATGTTTGAGCAGTTTGGCCCGGCAGAAGGTATTGCCCTGGTCAGCGTCATGAATCTGCTCGATGGCGGTGTCAGGGTCTCAATTACGGGGGCGGAGGCGCCGCCGCAGGCTGAGGTGAGCACAGAAACCGGAAATTTGGTGCTGAGCGTGGTGCCGGGAGTGGCAACGGCTGCCGACGCTGATGATGCAGATGCGATTCAGGTGGTGGTAACGGCGACTCGCACGGAGGAAGAGATTCAGGACGTGCCGCGTAGTGTGACGGTGGTGACCCGCGAGCAGATTGAGGAGCAAACCAACCTCAATACCAACCTGCCAGACATTCTCGGTCAGACTGTACCTGGGTTTAATCCCCCTAGTTTTAACTTCAATAGCGGCGGAGAACGATTACGGGGGCGAGACCCACAGGTTTTGATTGATGGGGTTCCGGTAAGCACCAACTTCAATGCACTTTCTTCGTATTTCAGGAGTATTCCACCGGGTGCCATCGAGCAGATCGAAGTCGTTCGGGGACCCTCAGCCGCTTATGGAGCAGGGGCAACGGGGGGTGTGATCAACATCATTACTCGTCGTCCTAGCGAGGAGGAATTAACGGCAACGGTAGAAGCGCGCGTCAATTCTCGGGGAGACTTCGTCGCCGAGAGCTTTGGCAACTATCTCGGATTTAACATTTCGGGCAATGTGTCGCCGGTGGACTATGTGCTTAACTTCTCAACCGAAGGTTTTGGCTATGCCTTTGATGGGGCCGGCGATCGCATCCCAGGCGACGGTCAAATCGTACAAGACGCCCGTAATATCAACATCTTGGGCAAGTTGGGCGTGAACATTGGTGAAAATCAGCGCCTCCAGTTCAGCGTCAATCACTTGGATGAAAGCAGCGATACCATAGAATTTATCGTCGATCCGAGTGTGGCAGATGATCCCGATGCCGACAAAGCCCGCGCCTTACCAGTGGACTTAGAGTGCATTGATGTCATTTGCGAAGATGCACGGAGATTCACGACGCTTAACCTCAACTATAGCAACGCCGATATCTTCGGCAGTGAGCTTCGCCTGCAAGGATTTTATCGTGACAGTTTTACTTCACTTGGCGCACCTTTTGAAGATACCTTTTCAGCCGACTTTCCTGGATCGAGCTTAGGGTCTTTTATTGTACGTCAGGCAGAGTTCGAGGGCTTTGGCGGACGACTTGAAATTGAAACGCCTATTTCTACAACCTTTAACTTGCTCTGGGGGGCTGACTATAACAATGATAAAGTGGTTCAGCCCTATACCGTCCTAGATGATGAATTTGTCACCAGTGGATTTCGGGTTGCTAGAGCCGATCGGGTTGTCAACTTCACTCCACTCTACACGGTTGAAAGTTTGGGGGTCTTTGCCCAAGCACAATGGGATATCACCCCCCGTTGGCTACTCAGTGGTGGAGCACGATACGAAAATATCGGACTGAGCGTGGATGACTATACCGCTATTTTGTTTCAAGGAGAACAGATTGATGTAGAAGGGGGCAACCTCAGTGCGGACGATGTAGTATTCAACATTGGTACGGTCTACGACCTGACCAATGAACTCGGCATCTTTGCTAGCTTTTCTCAAGGTTTTGGCGTGCCAGATTTTGGTCGAATTTTGCAATTTCCGCCTTTTACATCCGTGGAAAATGATCTCGGCTTCACGGCACCGCAGGTCGTTAATAACTACGAATTGGGGGTTCGCGGAGACTGGCAAGCTGTGCAGTTTTCCCTGGCCGGTTTTTTTAATCAATCTGACCTTGGAGTCAACTTTGCGCTTGATGCCGATGGTCGAACTGAGGTTATCCGTGCTCCCGAGCGAATCTATGGGGTTGAGGCAACGGTTGATTGGCAACCCAGTGAAATCTGGCAGCTTGGTGGACTCATCAGTTGGTTTGAAGGCGACATTGATCCGGACGATGATGGTGATTTTGAACCCCTCAACTCATTCACAATTTCGCCACTCAAAATTACCGCCTATGTGGAAAATGAAACCTTACCCGGATGGCGTAATCGCTTCCAGGCGTTGTTTGTGGGGGGGCGCGATCGCGGCCCTCTTGTAGAGACTGATAGCTATTTTGTGCTGGATTACATTAGCAGCATTGACATCGGTCCAGGGTCGCTGCAAATTGGCATTCAGAATTTGCTAGATACCGAATATTTTCCATTTTTGTATCAAGTAAGAAGTCGGGGAGGTAGAACAGAAAATGCTCTTGCTGCCCCAGGCAGAGCCATTAGCATTGGCTATCGCGTTACGTTTTAGTCCACGATGAAGAGTAAGAGGCTGAGAAAGAAGATTTTCTCTTTTTCAGCCTCTCGATTGAAATTAGATCTATGACAATTAACCAAAATTTATTTTCATCGCTACACAGCTTGTTGAAAATGCAGATGTATAAGGCTATTCATCTATTTCTAGTAGGTGTACTTATATTCGCTACAGCGTCAGGGTGTAGTGGCAATATATCTGACAGCACAACTAACCGACACAGCCCTGCTTTATCCAACTCACCACCGACTTCAACCCGAGTCGTTGAACATGCTATGGGCAAAACCAATGTGCCAGTCAACCCACAACGAGTAGTGGCGATAGAACCTTGTTCACTTGATCATGCGCTCGCTTTAGGGGTTAAGCCTGTAGGTACTTCACATCATTACATGAAGAGATTGCATTCAGATGAAACAGTTGAGGGAATTGAAGATACAGGCCATCCAGTTGATTTAGAGAAGGTTCTTGCTCTTAAACCAGACTTAATTTTAGGTAATGCCTGGGCTGCTGATGAGACAATTTACGACCTCTTATCACAAATAGCACCCACTGTCATCGTTGAAGATAAAAATGGGTCAGAATGGCAAGAGTCGTTAGCGGTATATGCAGATGCTTTGGGAAAAGGAGATGCAGCAAAGAAAATTGTAGAAGCTTACTATACTCGACTGGAGGAGTTTAAAGCTCAAATGGGTGAACGGCTTCAGAACACCAAAGTTTCAGCGATCGCTATTTATCCAACTGGCTTCGATCTTTACCCCGAATCTACATATATTGGCTCAATACTAAAGGATGCTGGATTACCCCGCCCTCCAAGTCAATCTCAATTTTCTAGTGAATCGAATCGTCAGTTACATGGTCTTAGTAAGGAGCATATTCCAGACTTAGACGGTGATATCTTGTTGATTCTAAACGTTAATAGTCCTGATACACAGGAAGCATTAAAGCAACTCAGAGAAGAGCCACTTTGGTCACAATTGAAGGCAGTTCAGGAAGATAGAGTATATGGCATGGAGCTTTATTCAATGTCCTGTGGGCCAATTGCAGTTAATTCCGTAATTGATGACCTATTCAAATATCTAGTATAGGACTTACGCATTGACAAAGCGGACACTTTGTGAGGTGATGCAGGTATCCCTCCGGCCAGCGAGCTAACCAAGATGCGTCAGCTAACGAAAGCGTCTACTGCTCAGTGTAACTGTAGCTTGTACACCCTGTATCTACTGGCAGAGCCCAGGTATGTCAGCTGTGTACGCTTAGCCGAGATCCTCGAAACGGTGAGTCATGATAGTGTCAATCGGTTTTTGCTGCGGGAGCGATACACCGCAGCAGACTTATTTGACGAAGTCAAAGGGGAGGTGAACCTGGTCGGCGGCAGCCTGAGTGTGGACGATAGTGTTGAGGATAAGCCCTATCGAGACCTAGAGAAGAGCGCCTTCATTGGATATTTCTGGTCCGGCAAGCACAACCGCAGCGTCAAAGGGATTAATCTGATCACTTTGTACTACACCGACCTAGCAGGCAATGCCTACCCAGTCAACTTTCGCATCTACGATAAACGGGAGGGCAAAACCAAGAACGACTACTTTCGCGAGATGGTGCTAGAAGTCAAGCAGTGGGGGCTTGAGCCGAGATGGGTGACAGGCGATAGTTGGTATTCAAGTCTGGAGAATCTGAAGTTTCTCAGAAACGAGAAAGTCGGCTTTCTATTCGGCATTGCTGCCAATCGCAAAGTCTCCTTAGTGCGGGGACAGGTCGTGCAGGTGAAGACCTTAGAGATTCCCAAGTCAGGTCTGATGGTTTACCTCAAAGAGTTTGGTTGGGTGAAGGTGTTTTGTCAGCCGTTCCAGCACGAACCGCGTTACTACATCTTATATCGACCCGAGCTAGAGGCCCTAGAGCAGCTGTCTCAAGCTGACTTCAAGCAGCTGCATGACGAGCATTGGCAGATCGAGTGTTTTCATTGAGTCATCAAGCAGGTGTGTAACATCGAGCGGTTTTATGTCCGTGATCAACATGCGATTCGGAATCACGTCTATTGCGCGATACGGGCCTTTGTCAAGTTGCAACGGTTGTCTATTCAGGGGGTGATTAGGAACTGTTATGCGCTATCGCGGCAATTGTTCGTGCCGGTCATTCGTCAGTTCATCCAAGACCATGCCACAGCAGCAACCTTTGCCTGATACTATCTTGTACCATTTGTCAATGCGTAACTTCTATAGTAGATGATCAGTAAGATCTATGTCCAAACACATCTTATTTGTTTGCCAGTCCTGCAACGATGCTGCCCACAAACGCATAAAGCCCTCCCAGGGCGCTCAACTGCTAGAGCAGCTCAACACCCTTCAAGCCCAAGACTCACCCATCACCATTCAACCCGTCGATTGCCTGTGGATGTGCAGCAGAGCCTGCGTGGTTTCAGTCTCTGCCCCCAATCGGCCCACCTATCTGTTCACCGACCTGCCCCTTGCCGACAGCGCCGCCGCCCTGCTCCAGTTCGGCGAGCTCTACCGCAACAGCCACAACGGCGACATCCCCTGGAAGCAGTGTCCAGAAGCACTGCAATCCGCCCAAGTCGCCAAAATTCCAGCAGTCTAGAAAGGATGAGTGCCATACTAGAAAGGGCACTCAGGACATGGAAAAGGCTGAACGATGAAAACCATAGAAACGTTCACGCAGTGTCTCCAACGGAGAATCGCCACAGCCAACCATGAAGGCAAGCTGATCATTGAGCTGGTATCAGATTTACCACCAGGAACCCATCGCGCAATATTGGTAATTGACGAGGCATTATTAGCACCAACCACGGCAGCTAGCGCAGATTTGACCACACAACCAGAATTTGTCAAAACAGCCTGGACAGCTTTGCGTGCCCACGCTGGCACGGTAGAGATGCCAGAAGATTGGTCAAGGGAGCATGACCACTATCTTTACGGCACCCCAAAACGAATAATCGACCAATGAGCAAAGTGCGCGCGTTCCTCTCCTTTAATCGTCATTACATAATACATACCGGAATTTATTATGTTTAGTTTAAAACAAATTCAAAAAGACATTCAGGAGCTGCCCGAAGACGCTCAAGCACTACTAGCAGATTTTATTGAGATTCTGAAAAAGCGCTACTCCAAGTCCACTCAGCCAGAGTCAAAGTCTGAGAAAAGCCCCTGTCAGCAATTCAAAGAGGGTGGATTCATTGGCTGTGTTGCCGTTGAAGAAAATCTTTCTACAAACTACAAGCAAGTGCTGTCTGAGCAATTGAGTGCAAAATATGATCATCGTTGATACAGGCTTTTGGCTGGCACTCGTTGACCAGAAAGATACGTATCATCAAGCTGCTAATCAGGCTTTTCAGAAGTATGATGAGCCGTTGGTTATTGCTTGGCCTGTCATGACTGAGACTTGTTACCTTTTACTTAATCGAAAAGGAATTCAGGCCCAGTTGAAATTTATAGATAACTACAGGCAAAACCTCTTCGCAGTTTTTGACCTAGAGATTAAGCACGGGAAAAAAATTGTGCAGCTTATGCAGCAATATGCAAATTTGCCGATGGATTTATTTGAAAGCTTGGAAATTCGCCGGGGGCCAAGATTCTATCATCCAGTATTAGCTAAGCTAAACGTGGATACTCAGAGCCCTTCACCCCTGCCTGCCCATGATGCGCCACACCCTGAAATCGCTCTCCGTCCTTAGTCTCTGGGGCAGCATGACCTTACTCCTCACCTCGCCCGTCGCCGCCCGGTCGAACCCTGTGCAACTGGCAACCTCTTGCCTTCCCGGTGGTGCCGATGCTCCCCTGACTCAGGGGAGCATCATTGCCCGAGAGCAGATTGAGCGGCGATCCAGCACGGTTCGAAATCTGCAGGACATCCTTACATCCGAAGTGCCGGGATATACTAGCCTTGGCGATCGCCACCCCAGCCTGCGCGGGCAGCCCGTGACCATCTTTATCGATGGCGTACCCGTCGCCGCTGATGCAGAGCTGCTGTCAACCCTTGACTCCGACCTAGTTGAGCGCATTGAGGTGATTCCAGGCTCCAGCCTGCTGTGTTCGGGTCGAGCTTAAATCGAGTCCTTCCTACTTACTGTAAAGACCAAACCTGTACCATCGGCATCGGCCCAGTTTCCTAATCGCTGAACCAATCTTGAATTTCGGTTGCCCGTATCCTATTGGTCAACTCTATCTCGTCAGCAAAAACGGCGACATCCCCTGGAAGCAGTTTCCAGAAGCGCTGCAATCCGCCAGTGTCGCAAAGATTCCATCCTTATCAGATAATTCAACCCGAAGGAGATATTGCAAGAGCTGAGTGACCTACAAAATTTGCCTCAAACTCATCGCAAATCCAGGCAACACGGGTTCCGCTGATAGCTCAGTCGGCGAGTCCAGCACCTTTACGGCTTGACCCAAGCCGTAAACCTCCACCTGCCGATTCTGAGGATTGATCAGCCAGCCCAATCTGAGGCCGTTCTCCAGATAGTCCTGCATCTTGACCTGCACATCTGAAAGGGTATCGCTGGCAGACCGCAACTCAATTGCAAAGTCAGGGCAGAGGGGCAAAAACTTGTCGGGTCGGGATTTAGCGCTTCTAGCCGCTCTCGTTGCACCCAGGCGGCATCCAGCGAACGGATCGCCCCGTTCGGAAGCCGAAAGCCTGTAGAAGAGTCAAACCCGATGCCTGTTCCATCTGCATCCGCCCAATTACCCAACTGCTGAGCAATCCTAAAGTTGCGGTTGCCCGTTTCCCAACCTGTCGGCGGCATAATAATCAGCTTTCCTTCAGCCGTACGCTCTAGCCGCAGGTCGCGGTTAACCTGACAGAGTCGATAGAACTGCTCGTCACTCAGGTCAATATCTGCGGATTGAAGTTCCAAGGTGAGAGCCATCATCGCCAAACCTGCCATATTCTTGTGCAATTCTAACGCGGTTTGATGAGTCGGTTAAGCGCAGAGCACGTGGCGCTCTTGGCCCGACGCAATACCATTCGGCTAACTATGCCCCCGCCCCTGGTCGTGATTGAAGTCGTCAGCCCCGTCGTCAGCCCCAGAGAGCTCCAGTGGCAGCAAGACTATGTGGCTAAACGGATGCAGTACCAGGACGTAGGCATCCCAGAATATTGGGTTGTGAATCCGCAAGCGCAAACGGTGCTGATACTGGCGCTAGAGGGGGATACTTTTAGCGAAATAGGCGTATTTTCTGGCGAAGATCAGGTGCGATCGCGTCAGCTGACCGACCTATCTCTGACTCCCAATGCCCTGTTTGCCGCTGGAGCCGACTAATGCCCGAGACTCCCGTGGTGGCTGATGGCGGCTCGCTCTCTACCAGCCTGGTTACTGCTGGAGAGCAGAGATAATTAACAAATTTTAATCAATATTAGCTCTCAACAAACGGGTCATATAGGCAGTCTGCGTTGAGCCGTGAGCCGCGATAGATGATTTTCGTTTTCAAGTAGACTGCGCTAGCAGCCCAAGAATTCTGCTCGTCAGTATCCCATGACACCAGATTAGATTTTTATCCTGGCAGCGTACTGTGTTCTGAGAAATGACTTAATTCCCTAGAATTCCCTAGAATTTCATAGAATTTCATAGATCTGGACTAAAGGATCGGGCCTGGAGCCGACACCTAGAGGAAGGGTGATTAGTCTAATTCCGGAAGCTAATCTATCGGAAGAAAGATGCTTTTCTCAGAACTGGTAGGTTGCGCAACATAAGTTTATCGTTTACTTATTGAGATCTATTCCGATCTATGTTTGAATAGCCTTGTTGAGAAATGAAATCAACAAGCATTCATGACCAAGCATATTCCTGAATTGAGGATGAGAGCTTTATGCAAACTTACGACCAGAGAGATGTGACCTACGACTGGTGGGCGGGCAATGCTCGCTTTGCCGAAATGTCAGGCTTGTTTATTGCGGCCCACGTTGCTCAAGCCGCGCTGACTACCCTGTGGGCAGGGTCTTTTACTCTATTTGAACTGTCCTGGTTCGACCCTGGGTTGCCCATGGGTGAGCAGGGCTTAATTTTGCTGCCGCACCTGGCCACTTTGGGCCTCGGCATAGGTGAAGGCGGTCAGGTGGTGAATACCTATCCCTACTTCGTCGTGGGTGTCGTTCACCTGATTTCTTCGGCAGTGCTGGGGGCTGGAGCCCTATTTCACACCTTCAAAGCGCCTGCCAATTTGAAGGATGCCAAGGGGCCAGCTCGTAGGTTCCATTTTGAATGGGATGACCCGGCCAAGCTAGGACTGATTCTAGGTCATCACCTGCTGTTTTTAGGCGCAGGAGCGCTGCTGCTGGTGGCTAAGGCTACGATCTGGGGCGGCCTCTACGATGCGACGACTCAAACGGTGCGAACCGTCCAGCCGACCCTCGACCCGCTGGTAATCTACGGCTATCAAACTCACTTTGCCAGCATTACCAGTCTAGAAGACCTGGTCGGCGGCCATGTCTATGTTGGGGTGCTGCTGATTGCCGGAGGCGTTTGGCATATTCTGGTGCCGCCGCTGAAGTGGGCTAAGAACCTGCTGATATTTTCTGGAGAAGCTATCCTGTCTTACTCCCTGGGAGGAATTGCCCTGGCGGGATTCGTGGCCGCTTACTTCTGCGCGGTCAATACGCTAGCCTATCCGCCGGAGTTTTACGGACCTCCTCTGGAGATAAAGCTGGGAATTACGCCCTACTTCGTCGATACGATAGCGCTGCCGATGGGAACCCATACCTCTCGCTGCTGGCTGGCCAATGCCCACTTCTTTCTGGCGTTCTTCTTCCTCCAGGGTCATCTGTGGCACGCTTTGCGGGCCATTGGGTTTGACTTCCGTCGGGTGGAACAGGCGCTGAGCGCAACTGAGGTCTGACCTCACCATCAGCTGATTCTGCTCAACCGCAAGCGCCCAGATCGGGTTTTGGGCGCTTGCCCACTTTCCTGGAGGAACGCTAACTATGCCGGTCTCTGAACACCTGCTAGCCGTACTGTTTCCCTTTGTCATCTGGGGCGTGTTGGTAGGGTTTGTGCTGTCGCTGTTATTCGCGATTGAAGAGGGCTATCAGCGGCTGCGAAGACTGCACCAGATTCCCTGCTACCGCTGTCGGTACTACACGCGCAGTCCCCATCTGAAGTGCCCGGTGCATCCGACGGAGGCGCTGTCAGAGGACGCTATCCACTGCCGCGACTATGAAATTTTGGCGCGATCGCGGTCATCCCCCAATCCCAAGCCGCTGAAGAAATGGCTTTTGAATTTGATTCATTTTTAAGGATCTGACGATGAGTAACGGAATTTTTTGGACCCCGGTACTGCGATCGCTGGGCTGGTCAGTGCAGACGACGCCAGCGGTGAGGGCACCGCTGCTGGCGGGCAACATCCGCTTTAAAGATCTCTCGGGACGACTGTTGGGAGCCCATGTGGCCCACGCCGGACTGATTGTCTTCTGGGCCGGGGCAATGACGCTGTTTGAGCTATCGCGCTTTGACCCCAGCCTGCCGATGTACGAGCAAGGTTTAATTCTACTGCCCCACCTGGCTACCCTGGGCCTGGGCGTGGGGGCGGGCGGCGAGGTTATTGACCTCTATCCCTACTACGCCATCGGCATGGTGCATTTGATTAGCTCAGCCGTGCTGGGGGCTGGTGGTCTCTACCACGCGGTGCTCGGCCCTGAAAAGCTCGATCAGGAGGGCTTTGGCTACGACTGGCAGGACGGTCGTAAAATGACCACAATTTTGGGCATCCATCTGGTGCTGTTGGGGGTCGGAGCCCTGCTGCTGGTACTCAAGGCAACCCGCTTTGGCGGTCTCTACGACCCGCTGACAGAACAGGTACGGCTGGTGCAGCCCAATCTCAATCCGGCCCGCGTCTTCGGCTACCTGTTGGGTTTTAGCCCCCATGGCTGGACGATTACCGGGATGGCCAGCGTAGACAATTTGGAAGATGTCGTTGGTGGCCATGTCTGGGTCGGTCTGCTCTGCATTGGCGGCGGGATCTTTCATATTGTCTCCAAGCCCCTGACCTGGGCTAAACAGCGGCTGGTGTGGTCCGGTGAAGCCTATCTGGCTTACAGCCTGGGAGCTCTGGCGATCGCGGGTCTGAGCGCAGCCGTCTTCGTCTCAGTCAACGAAATTGCCTACCCCAGCGTCTTCTATGGCCCCGTCATTGGCACGTCCGAATCGGTGCGCACTGCGCTGGCTAGCGTCCATGCCGGGCTAGGCTTTCTGGCCCTGCTGGGGCATCTGTGGCATGCCTATCGGGCTCGCACCGCCGCTCGGGGCACCTTCTTTGACGTCATGGCCGATGCTGCGCCAGTGACGGTAGATGCGGTGACGGGATCTGCCACCTGAGGCTAGTTTGATCGCTGTCTCTAGCGCTGAGCGATCGCAATCTGCAATTTGAATTTTCTCAATCTCAATTCGGAGAACTACGCTATGATCGCTGCTGTTGACAATGTCAATACCCAAATTCCTCGACGAGCGGGCAATGCTCGTCTGATTCACCTCTCCAACCGGCTTTTGGGAGCTCATGTCGCCCATGCTGGGCTGATTGTGTTCTGGGCCGGGGCCATTACCCTGTTTGAGGTGGCCCAGTTTGACCCAACCCTGCCGATGTATGAACAGGGGCTGATCGTCCTGCCCAACCTGGCCCGTCTGGGGTTTGGCGTGGGTGAAGGCGGTGCGGTTGTGGATATCTATCCCTACTTTGTGATTGGGGCATTGCATCTGATTAGCTCTGCTTTTCTGGGAGCGGGCGGCCTTTTTCACTCCCTTAGAGGACCGGCGAAGTTAGAGAATAAATTTCCTTTCTTCGGCTATCGCTGGGACGACACCGACAAAATGACCACGATTTTGGGCATTCATCTGGTGCTGCTGGGGCTGGGTGCCTTTCTGCTCGTGGCCAAGGCGATGGCCTTCGGCGGGCTGTATGATCCGGTGGTACAAAACGTCCGGGTGATTACCAACCCCACCCTGAACCCGGCCACTATCTTCGGCTATCTGTTGGGCACCGAGGGCCAGTTTTGGCTGGCCAGCGTCGATCGCCTGGAAGACGTTGTGGGTGGCCACATCTGGGTTGGAGCAATGTGTCTACTGGGCGGCCTCTGGCACATTCGCACCGCTCCCCTGCCCTGGACAAAGAATCTGTTTGTCTGGTCGGGCGAAGCCTACCTGTCCTACAGTATCGGCGCGGTGAGTCTAATGGCCTTTATCGCTACGCTGTTTGTGTCGGTCAACGCGGTGGTATATCCTCCCGAGTTTTATGGGCCCACGCTAAACCTTGTGTTTAATCGCTTTCCGGTGTTTGTCAGCCCCGACGGAGCCCTGACGGCTCGGGTTTGGCTGGCCAATGCCCACTTCTGGCTGGGATTCTTCTTTTTACAGGGGCACCTGTTCCACGCTCTGCGGGCGGCGGGCTACAGCTTTACCGCAGGCAAAGTGACTGAATCCACTCGCGGCGAGGTAAGCCTACCATGACCACAGCTCAAACCAATCCGCTCAAGCCCCTTGGCTTTTCGACCGACACCGCTGCAGCCAGGAACTACGTGGCTGATTCGCTCAACCCCTATTCCTGGTGGGCCGGTAACTTTCGCTTTGTGGATCAGTCTGGGAAGCTGCTGGGGGCTCATGTCGCCCACGCCGGGCTGATTGTCTTCTGGGCCGGGGCGATGACCCTGTTTGAGCTGTGGCGCTTTGACCCCAGCCTGCCGATGTATGACCAGGGCCTGATTCTGCTGCCCCATCTGGCCACGTTGGGTCTGGGCATCGGGGCCAATGGTCAGGTGGTGGATGTCTATCCCTACTTTGCCATCGGGGTGGTTCACCTGGTCAGCTCTGCGGTTTTGGGCGCGGGGGGCATCTACCACGCAGTGCTGGGACCGGCCAAGCTGGATCAAAAAGGCTTCGGCTACGACTGGCAGGACGGTCGTAAAATGACCACGATCCTCGGCATCCATCTGGTGCTGCTGGGGGTCGGAGCGCTGCTGCTAGTGATTAAGGCGGTCTTTGCCGGGGGCCTGTATGACCCCGCCGTCGCCAATGTGCGGCTGATTACTCAGCCCACTCTCAACCCGCTGAGAATTTTTGGCTACCTGGTCGGCCTTACCCCCGAGGGTTGGACGCTTCAGGGGATGGCCGCCGTCAATAACCTGGAAGATGTGGTCGGCGGTCACCTGTGGATTGGCACAATCTGCATTCTGGGCGGCCTCTGGCATATCCGCACTGCGCCTACGAGCTGGGCCAAGGGGCTGTTTGTCTGGTCAGGCGAAGCCTATCTGGCTTACAGTCAGGCCGCGCTGGCCTATATGGGCTTTTTGGCAGCCTACTTTGTCTGGGTGAATGGCACGGTGTACCCGGAAGTGTTTTACGGACCTTTAGGCACGACTAGCGCCGACGGGGTGATCACGCCGCGCACCTGGCTGATGCTGTTCCACGTGGTTTTGGCCAGCCTGCTGCTGGCAGGACATTTCTGGCACGGCCTGCGATCGCGCGCGATCGCGGCGGGCTATGACTTCAGCAAAATGAAGTTCAATCCGGGTGCCGTCTACGGCGATACCCAGTTCAACCGTGAGCCATTGTTTGAAGGGATCGTGCAGCCCGCGCAGAACAACCCGCAGCTGGGCAATCTGGCCACTCCCCTGAACAGTAGCTCGCTCAGCCGCACCTGGATCAAAAATCTGCCAATCTATCGCGCCGGTCTCTCGCCGGTGACACGGGGGCTAGAAATTGGCATGGCCCACGGCTATCTGCTGCTGGGGCCGTTCCTCAAGCTGGGGCCGCTTCGCAACAGCGACCAGGCCCTCCTAGCCGGATTGGGCAGCGCCACTGGCCTGGTTGTGATTTTGAGCCTGTGTCTGTTTATCTACGGCGGCGCGGTGTTTCAGAGGCAGGAACAGCCCAGGGGCAATCTGCCGACCAATCTGAAAACCTACAGCGACTGGAGCCTGTTTACCTCGGGTTTCCTAATCGGCGGCATCGGCGGCGTGCTCTTTGCCTGCTTTATTCTGCTGGAAATCGGACGGGCCGGGATTGGGTAAAGCCCTGCCTCTGCTCAAACGTTTACTCAAATTTTGCGGAGATGCTTAACAATGACCATTCCTCTATTAGGCTATCCCCTCTCTAGCCAAAACCAGCGGGTTGAGGGCTTTGAAGTGCCGGGGGAGGAACAGCCCCGGCAGTACACGCTGGACAACCTGCCCGCCCGGGCAGAAATGGATGAGGTGATCTGGGCGGCCTATCGACAGATTTTTAACGAGCAGCAATTGATTGCGGCCCATCGGCAGGTCGCGCTGGAATCTCAGCTGCGCAGCGGCCAGCTGACAATGCGAGATTTTATTCAGGGCCTGCTGCTCTCTGACTCATTTCGCAGACTGAATTATGAAACGAACAATAACTACCGCTTCGTGGAGCTCTGTATTCAGCGGATTTTGGGTCGCCCTGTGTACAATAATCAGGAGAAACTGGCCTGGTCGATTGTGCTGGCGACAAAAGGGCTTCAGGGGTTTGTCAAGGCGCTGCTAGGCAGCGAAGAATATTTAGATCACTTTGGCGACTACACCGTACCCTACCAGCGCCGACGGATTTTGCCCCAGCGATCTCAGGGTGAGCTGCCCTTTGCCCGGATGGCTCGCTATGACCGCCATCACCGGGATGGACTGTATCGCTCTGGACAGCTGCGAAAATTTAGTACTGGCGTAGTTGACCGCAGTGCCAATGTCTACCGCAAAATCCTTTTCCTTGTACCAGCGACGTCTTTAGCTTTGCTGGTAGCGACCCTAGCCCTAGTTGCTGCCCCAAAATAGCCATATTGTCAATATCACAGATTATCATGAAACCCTCTAAAAACCACTCAAATACAGCTCATGAACGGGTTAGCGAGATTCAATTCGCTCCTGAAGAACCAGTTGTTCAGCCCTTGAGCCCTTCCAGACGAGCCGAACTCTGGAGCGGACGCTTTGCTATGGTGGGGTTTGTAACCGCTATGGCTGCGATCGTTGTTCGGTCAACTACATGAGAAACCTACAACCCAGAGCCTGATCATGAACCCATCTACTCGTGTTGCCTGTGGTTTTTTGGGAGGAACCATTCTCTCGGTGGAAGGAGGCTATCGGGTGCTACAGCATCCCCACTCAGAGCGAGTTTTTTCTCGGATAGCTGATGCCCGCTGGTTTTTAGCAGTGAGCTGGTGCGATCGATGTCCTACTCCTGCCGGTATCCTCACCCATACAGGGCAACTCTCGTTTCGGAATCTGGCCGCTTTAGCAACCGGAGAAACGGCTTTCTTACCTTTAGAGCACCGCAAGGCGATATTCAACGCTGGTTTATCTCTAAGTCCAGGAGAGTCTAGCCCTTACGAGATTCAGCCAGGTTGCCACCGGATAGAAATCTTGGGACTTGAAATCGATCCCCGCTATGGCAAAGTCGCAATTGTAAGAACACTCAAATCTAGGACAACAGCACACACTTAAAGATTCAGTTGTCATAGGGCGTCGTACTGTGAATAGTCGCCTACTATTGAAAGATCTTATCGGATTATCTTGGCAAAAGCTGCTCTCAGCTGACTCATAGGTGTATACTGGGCCTATTGAAAATAATTCCCAAGAATGACGCAGGCAAGAATAACGTAGGGATCAAGGACAACTATGGCTAAAATAGGTTTAATCTATGGCTCAACCACGGGTAAGACTATGGATGTGGCGGAACAAATTCAAGCCGCGCTTGGTGGCGACGCAGTGGTTGACTTGAAAGACATTGCCGAGATCGAACCCAGCGCACTGGCTGAGTATGAGTATCTGATTATTGGCTGCCCAACCTGGAATATTGGAGAACTCCAAGATGACTGGGCGGGGGTGATTGACGAGCTAGACGACATCGACTTTAGTGGTAAAACTGTCGCCTATTTTGGCACAGGAGACCAGGTGGGGTACGCTGACAACTTCCAGGACGCAATGGGAATACTCGAAGAAAAGATTTCTAAGCTCGGTGGCAAGACCGTTGGCTACTGGCCTACCGACGGTTATGAGCATAACGAATCTCTGGCTATCCGCGATGGCAAATTTTGCGGGCTGGCGATAGACGAAGACAATGAATCTGACCAAACAGAGCAGCGTATCCAAGCCTGGACAGCTCAAATTAAGCAAGAAATCGGACTGTAAGCATTTCCCGGCTCTCTGAAAGAAAGTTTCGAGAGCGCTTCGGGTTTCATCGATGGATCCTCTCAAATCCAGGTCAAGCTCATCTCTCAAAATGAGAGATGAGCTTTTTCTTATCCTTTTCAGTTGGCTATTGACCTCGATGCTAAACACTTGAGCCCGCTCTCAGCAGTTCAGAAATCGGTATAGAAGGAGGTCTGCGGATTTTGCATAGGAATGAGATGCGCCCCTTACGTCTCTAGGGGGATATTTTTCTTTAGCTGCTCAACTAGTATACTCTTGATAAGAATCTGTCTCATTAGATTGCTCTCAAGAGAGGCTGCTTTCAGAGCGTTTGCCTTGGGAGTTTTTCAAGAATACCAGCCACTTACAGACAAAGGAGATTGACCATGACTTTCCCTGACAATGAGCGTCGCGACGATATCATTTACTACCTGCTCAACAAAGCAAAGCATACTGAGGAAGTGGCCCAGGATATTAGCTTCTATCCCGACGACTTTGACGATAAGGTCGTAAAAAAAGCCGATGTTCAGAAGCACTTACAATATGTGATTGAGAACGGCTACCTGAACGGCAGACTCGCTGATGAAACTGCTGCGGGTGATGACGCGCCGCTAGCGGTCTGTAAAAATGCGCAGCTCACCTTAGAGGGGAGTCAGGTACTGAGAAACAAGTACTTTATGGTCTAGCTCCTTGGCAAATCTGCACGAGTCTGGTGACAATTGCCCAACCCAAGGCTACTACCAGGGTAAACCCTAACAGTAACTTGCCTCTAGGCTTGACCTGATGCGCCGACCTCAACACCACTACCTGCGCCGCCGACCTGCTGTCTGTTAGTAAACTCTATCTCGACAGTGAAGACGGCAGGATGCCTGCCTATCAGCTACCTGCCAAACTTCGTCCTCATCGTCTTGCCCGGATTCCTCCGGCTCCGTCACTCTAGCGGTCAAGGGGTTGCAACACGATCGTCTTCTTGTTGACAAGCAATCCAGGTTAGATGATAATAAATCGCAACTGTAGAAACACTGTGTGCAGTGCAGTGAGGTGGATCGCAAATGCCTCTAACACTATCAGAGCAAGATTGGGACGAACTATGGTACGAAGGGCAGGAGACCGGTGCGATCAGCCGCTATTCCGACGGGGTCATTACGGGTTGCAAAGGTCACTGCCCCAAAATTGGGGCTGTTCATAAGTGGTCATTACCGCTGCAAAACAGCCTGGAGTTATGTGGCTACGATCATCACCTGACCAACTCTCTAAAGTTAAAATCTCAGAATTATGACGTTGCTCAATCTGTGCTGAGTTTTTTTATTGCCGGAACGGCCAGAACTTATCTGCATGGTTTGACCGACACCGTTTACGAGTCTCCTGGGTACACTTATTTAAGCGGCATCACTGGCGTTTCCGAGATGGAAGACTGGGCCGCCGACCAGCAAATTTCCCGAGTTCAAGTTTGCTTTGACCCGGCTGAATTTCTTCAAAGTTTTTCTCCCGCTCAGTTAGCAGCGCTGCCTGTGGAGATTCAGCGGGCTGCCACGGGCGAACGTATTCAGCCCTACTACTACCAAGGGGCCATGACCGCTGCCATGCAGACGGTAGTTCACCAGATTTTGCACTGTCCCTATCAGGGGCTCATGCGGCGACTTTTTCTGGAAAGCAAAGCCCTGGAGCTGTTAACTCTGCGGTTTTGCCAGTTTACAGAACAGGCGCAAACGTCTACACAGAAATCAGAACTAAAACCAGATGACATCGAGCGTATTCACCAGGCCAGGAACATTTTGATTAACCAGTTTGATCAGCCCCCTACCTTGATAGAACTAGCGCGACAGGTTGCCATCAATGATCACAAGCTGAAGCAGGGGTTTCGCCAGGTATTTGGCACCACAGTATTTGGCTATTTACACAACTACCGCCTGGAGAAAGCTCAGCATTTATTAGCTGCAGGCGAGAGAGTCATTGATGTGACCCACAAAATTGGCTTTGCCGATCGCAGTCATTTCGCGGTAGCTTTTCGCAAAAAATTTGGGCTCAATCCCGGCGAGTATGCCAGACAGCGGCGACACAACTCAAAGGGGGCTTAGCACAATACTCCGGATATCCCTCTAAAAAGCTCCGGCAAGCCATCATTAGAGGCACTTTTCAGGCATCACTCCCTGTACTTTTATTGAGAAAGGTTCTCGAGTAGTTTTTCGGGAACTGAGAATCTACAAACTGGTGTATGGAGTTATGGCCAATCAATTCGTGCGTCTGGTAGTGGCATCGGGTATTTTGCCATTTCTGCTGATGCCCAACGGTTTTGCCTCAGAAATAGATGCTCAAAAAACAGACAGCCCTTCTCACGCTCTGCCCTTTACCCCTACCGTTCCCGCTGTGCCTCCGCCCGCAGCGACCGTCGGAGCATAGGTTGCTCAGATGGCGCAATTGCCGGTACAGATCACCAATGTTCAAGTGACTGCCACGGATAACGGGTTGGAAGTGAGATTA
Source organism: Vasconcelosia minhoensis LEGE 07310 (assembly GCF_015207255.1). Taxonomy (GTDB): domain Bacteria; phylum Cyanobacteriota; class Cyanobacteriia; order Phormidesmidales; family Phormidesmidaceae; genus Vasconcelosia; species Vasconcelosia minhoensis. The sequence goes on along the minus strand of NZ_JADEXG010000001.1, from coordinate 130,248 downwards.
GAGTCATCTGAGGCGTTGGCTGCTCCTATAACCTCGGTAGTGGGCAATGCCCTGATCGCTGATATTCCCAACGCAGCGCTGGCGCTGGCTGAAGGTAACGAGTTTCAGACGGCTAATCCGGCAGCAGGTATTGCCCTGGTAAGTGTAATGGGCCTCTCGAATGGGCAAGTACGGGTTTCGATAACCGGGACGGATGCCCCGCCTACAGCTACTCTGAACCCTGAAGCTCAGGGCTTGGTGCTAACTGTACTACCGGGAATAGAGGCAGCAACCACCCCCGAAGAAGCGATTCAAGTCACCGTCACCGGGGAATTAGACACAGGATACACTGTCGATGAGGCGACCACTGCTACGCTAACCGACACTCCCTTGCGGGACATGCCCCAGTCAATTCAGGTGATTCCCCGCGAGGTCATCGAAGAACAGCAGGTGATCCAGATTCAGGATGCCTTACGCAATGTCAGTGGTGTTCAACAGACCAACACCTTTGGCGGGTCGCGTGATTCTTACATCATTCGTGGCTTTGACCAGTTCCGCGGAGCTTTTTTACGCAACGGCTTCCGTGAAGGGGGACTGAGTTCGCCGCCAGTGGAAACGGCTAATCTGGAACGAATTGAAGCCCCGATGAGGGCAATCAGCTGGCGGGCGTGCCGCATAACTCCGGTAGTTTGTGGACCACCTATGAGATTCAATCAGGCAATTTACAGGGGTTAGGGGCAGGAATCGGGCTATTTTTTGCCAGCCAATGGGAGGGAGATCGCAGCAATACCTTTACCGTCCCCGGCTATGTACGTACCGATGCCAGCCTGTTCTACCGGCGTGAAACCTGGAATGCTGCGCTCAATTTCAGAAACCTGTTTGACGTGAATTATATTGAATCCGCTGACAGCCGCATCCGTGTCAGTCCCGGTACTCCGTTTACGATTGTCGGTTCCATTTCTGTCGAATTTTAGTCAACTCTATGATGCCTTCATCCCTCAGTAAGATGTATCGGCTACTCCGATGGCTGTTGCTGGTGGTGTTTACCATTGGGGTCATCCTTGCCTGTACACCAGGCCCATCGCCAATCCTTGGCCCTTCAGAAACGTCCAGCCCCGATTGTCGAATTGTCCAACATGATATGGGGGAAACCTGTATACCTATGAATCCACAGCGAGTAGTTGGCATCGGCGGTGCTGGCTTTTTTGCCCTGGATTTGGGGGTAGAACCCGTCGGCATCTGGCACAGCGAATTGACTAAAATCTTAGGAATTCAGCAACAGATTCAGGCCATTGAAAATATTGGCGATCCCCCCAATTTAGAAACGCTGGTTGCTCTCAAACCCGATTTAATTTTTGGCTGGGGCGGGCAAGAGATTTACAATCAGCTTTCCCAAATAGCGCCGACGGTACTCAAAGATTGGCAACATATTGGGCAATGGAAAGAGATGCTGATGTATTATGCCGACTTGCTCAATAAAACTAAGGTGGCTGAGCAACTAATGGCCACCTATTATCAGCGGATTGAAGAATTTCGCCAGCGCTTGGGAGTTCCTCCAAATCAAATAGAGGTTTCCGTGATGCGAGTACGCCCAGAAGTATTCGATTTAGAACTCAAACAATCCTTTTCCGGCACAATTATCGAAGATGTCGGCCTCAGACGTCCTTCAGCTCAGCAGCAAGACATCTTCGGTTTATTCGATCTCAGTAAAGAACGCCTTGCCGATGCCGACGGCGACGTCATTTTTGTGTGGACTTATGGCTATCAGAATACTGTGGCTAAAGCAGCCCAATTTGCTTTAACCAACCTCCAAACTGATCCCCTCTGGCAGCAGCTTAATGCTGTAAAAAACAACGCTGTTTATGAGGTACCAGGCTATTGGATCGGCGACAACGTAAAAGCAGCCAACCTGGTTCTCGATGATTTATTTAAACATTTGGTAGACAAGAAATAAGCCCATGTCCAAACATACTTTATTAATCTGCAAATCCTGCAAGTTCAAAACTGATCAGCCCGATGCCGACGCCCCGTCTGAAGGGCGCATCCCAATTATGCAAGCCCTCAGCATTGACCCTCATCCCCCAACCCCTTCTCCCAAAATAGGAGAAGGGGAGCCGGATTCAAAGTCCCTCTCCCGTCCTGGGAGAGGGATTTAGGGTGAGGGCAGACAGGACGTCTACAAAAGTGGGATGCACCCCGTCTGATGGCAGCCAATTACTTAACAAACTCCAAGCCCAGAATCAAACCTGGCCTCATCAAGCCGACCTCGACATTCAAGAAGTCGGTTGCCCTTGGATCTGTAGCCAACCCTGCGCCCTTGCCTTCTCCGCTACAGACAAAGCCACCTACCTCTTTACCAATGTTCCTGCCGCCGAAGCCGAAGCCCTGCTTCAGTTTGGCGCACTTTACCTCAACAGCCAGAACGGCGACATCCCCTGGAAGCAGTTTCCAGAAGCTCTGAAATCTACTGAAGTCGCAAAAATCCCAGCAGTGTAGAATGGTTCAAAGCCTCTGAATGAGTTAGCCTTGTGACCCAACTTACCCTTGATTTACTAGAGCAAATGACCCAACGATTGGTCTCTGCACTCAAACCAGAGCAGATTATTTTGTTTGGTTCTCACGCTTACGGGGAACCCACTGAAGATAGCGATGTTGATATCTTGGTCATCGTCTCTCAGTCAGACGAACCTCGCTACCGGCGGGCGCGCAAAGCCCACAGAGCACTGCGCGGGATGGGCATTCCTAAAGACATCCTGGTCATGACTCGCGCAGAGGTAGAGCGCCAGGCCAGTGTATCCAACTCGTTAGTCAGTCAAGCCCTTCGTCAAGGTAAAGTTTTATATGGATGATGCCCAGCTCGAAGAAATTCAGCAGTGGTTGATCAAAAGCCAGCGAGATTTGAAAGTCGCTCAAGTACTGCTTGATAACAAGGAATCTTTACTCGATGCAGTTGTTTATCATTGTCAGCAGTCTGCTGAAAAAGCGTTAAAGGCCTATTTGGCATCTCAAAACAAAGCGTTTATGAAAACTCACGATGTGGATGTTTTAGTAGGACTTTGTTCGTCTTCCGAACCTGATTTTCAAAGCCTGCAAGAAGCAGCAGAAATCTTGACTCCCTACGCAACAGAATTTCGATATCCAGGAGGTTTGATTGAGCCAGAAAGACGTGACGCTGAAGAAGCTTTAGAAATGGCCGTATTGGTCTTGAAATATGTGACTCAACGGTTACCGAAGCAATGAGCCATATCTGATCCCACCCTACTTTGGCAAACTCTATCTGAATAGCCAGAACGGTAACATTCCCTGGAAACAGTTCCCTGAAGTGCTGAAATCCGCAGCGATCGCCAAAATCCCATCTGTTTCTGAGGGTTGAGTTTGTTGATTTATCTGTCAGCACCAATCTGCGATCGCTAATTCCGAAACCCTAGAAAATTCTGCAACATTATGGGTAACGAGTGTTGCCTGAAGTGAAAGTGCTACCCTTGCAATCAAAACATCGATCGTTCCAATCGGTGTGCCTTGCCGTTCCAATTGAGCCCGAATCGTAGCCACAGTCAAAGCGGCATCCCGATCAAAAAGAACTACATTCTCCAGCACGAATACTTTCCAAACTAGGAAAGTCATCTGCCCAAGCGCCAGTCAAAGAGTCAACCAGTTCTGTCCAGGGGAGCGAAGTGTTTGCCGTATTTGTTAATGGATTTTCGATCGAGTGCTTGGAACCAATAAATTCAGCAAAAGCTAAAACCTCGTTTGCTCGATCTTGAGGAAGACTTTTGACAAGAGTATAAATCTGTTCAGCAATAGTCATCACTGTGCCCCCGAGCAAAGTAAGATTTCAATCCATGCCATCCTCATTCTAAACGAACTCTCTGACGATCCCAAACTGCTCAACCAACTCCAGACCCAGCATCAAACCTGGTCACATCAAGCTGAACTGGAAATTCGCGACGTCGGCTTTGTCTGGGCCTGCTCTAGCCCCTGTGCTATAGCCTTCTCCGCCCCAGACAAAGCCACCTACCTGTTCACCCAGGTTCCTCCCACCGAAGCCGAAGCACTGCTCCAGTTCGGCGAACTCTACCTTCATAGCCAGAACGGCGACATCCCCTGGAAGCAGTTTCCCAAAGCACTGCAATCCGCACAAGTTGCCAAAATTCCAGCGGTCTAGGAAGCGATAGGTGCCATACTAGAAGTAGCATTCAGGACATGGGAAAGGCTGAACGATGAAAACCATAGAAACGATTGCCACAGTCAACCATGAAGGAAAGCTAATGATTGAGCTAGCATCAGACTTGCCACCAGGAACGCATCGCGCAGTAGTAGTGATTGATGAAGCATTGTCAGAACCAACCATAGCGACTAGCGAAGATTTGACCATACAGTCGGAAGTTGTTAGAACCGCCTGGACAGCTTTGCGTGCCCACGCTGGCACAGTAGAGATGCCAGAAGATTGGTCAAAAGAGCACGACCACTATCTTTACGGCACCCCGAAGCGAGAGCGCGCTCAATGAGCAAAGAGCGTTTGTTTCTTGACACCGTGTTTATTCAAGCCCTCTACAATTCCCGCGATCAATACCATGCTAAGGCACTGGCTTTATTGCCTCTGGTTGAAGCCGCCGCAGGAGTGTGGATTACAGAAGCCATTTTGATTGAAATCGGCAATGGTCTGAGTGCAGTGAATCGGCAAGGAGCCGTTGAGTTTATTCAGCTGTGCTCTCAAACGGCTTTGTTGCATGAATTGAGAAAGGGACAGGGGTTTCCCATCTCGGTCGTTTTCTAGGCTGCAACGCGGTAGCTATCAGGCATTCCGAGCTGCGTCATCCGGTTGAGCGCCTTACATTCAATCATCAACTCGGTGGTTTGAGCTGCTATCTTTCTGGCACACACCTCACCTGTGAAAACGGTTTTGAGTCGGTACATCCCCGTCTCGCTGAGCGAACGGCGGTGATAGTTGACTTCTTCTTTCCAAGCTGAGCGATCCACTTTGCGGATGCGTCTGAGGTTCTCATCGCGCGGATGAGCCGGGCCTTTGCGGTTGCCGTGGAACCAGATCTTGGCATCCTTGCGCGGCGGTATCGCCGCCGTCGCCTCGCGCTCGTCAATCGCATCGTAGCAGTGGCTCTGGTCATAAGCGCCGTCACCGCTGACCTGGTCTATCTCATCATCGATCTCGTCAAGTAGCTCGGGCAGCACTTCACCATCGTGAGTCGAGTTCGGCGTCACCACAGCCGCCAGAATCTCACCTGTCGCTTCGTCTATCCCCACGTGCAGCTTGAGCCAACTGCGGCGCTTGCTCACGCCATGCTGACGGGCTTTCCATTCGCCTTCGCCATAGACTTTTACCCCAGTACTATCGACCACGACATGGCGGGCTCCTTTCGCAGGCTGCACTGACAAGTCTATGTTCAGACCCTTGGCTCGGCGTGAGAGCGTGCTGTAGTGCGGCAGGTCTAGCTCGACTGACATCAGCTCGAATAAAGAGCGAGCAAACCCGATTGTCTGGCGCAGCTTCAAGCGATACACTGTCTTCAGCGTCAGCAAGGTCTCTATCGCTAGGTCACTGTAGGTATTCGACGCGCCTCGCTTGCCAGTCTTTTGCTTGTTCTTCCAGGCGCTCAGCACCCCTTCATCTATCCAAACGGTCAGGCTCCCTCGGGCCTCCAAGGCGGCATGATACTCTGACCAGTTGCAGATGCGGTAGCGGCTTTTCATGCTCTCCCTTACTTCGACTATTATCTCAACCGTATCGATTCATTCTTGCTCATCACAACTGCCTATCGAACGATTTGTGCAACAAAGCCCATCGAAAACGCTTAGACGGCGAATGGTAGTTAGTCAGTTTGATGGGCTATGTTTGCTTTTGGAGCCTCATGCTTTTGATAATTGGGATACTTGAGTCACGGCCAATTTTGAAGTAAATCTGCGATCGCGCCTTCTAGACGCTTGGCCAGCGACGCATTTTGCATTGAATATTATCTCCGGAGATAGCCAAATTTAAAACTACTATTTGACCAATGAATTCATCCATTTCTCCGTTCCATAGACGCCCTGCATCAGGCTATGCACCAAGAGATCGGCATCGAGTTCGGGCCAATGCAGCGCCATGCCGTTGCCCATGATTTCGATATTTGCGATCGCGCTCTCAGAGCCGCCAGCAACGCCTTGCAGCAGGTTTACATCAAACGAGCGCTGTATTCCCGCTGTTGTCTCGATGTGCAGCCGTCGAGTCGCACGATTGTAATAAGCTCGTTGGGCGTGGTGCTGGGTCTGCTGTTGACGTTGGCCTTCGGCACGGGCCGCCGCAATTTCGGCGTCCACCGCTGCATCTATATCAAGATAGTCAACCATAGAGTTCCTCCCACTTCTCAAAGATTACCGCTTGATACTTTGCGGTTAACTGTTTCGCTTTCTTAAGGTCTTTTTTGGAATATTCTCCCATGACGGCTATGAGCTCTAAAGTCTTAGCGTTAATTTTGGCTTGGCTGCCCCTCTTATAGGCATGCACGTGAACTGGATCGTGGTCGTTAGGATAAACCATGCCTCTAAAGCCATTATCGTTAAATACCGTTGGCATGAATGCTGACCTGAGTGGCGCAGAAAGCTGTCGAGAACATGGCCGCCCTCCTCAAGGCTCGTGGTTAAATTGGGACTACGTTTAGGAGACTGCTGATGGAGTTTTTGAAACTGGCCGTGAATGGCACATTGATGAAAGGATTGGAGCTGAATCCAAATTTGGTGGACGTGGGGGCGACCTTTGAGCGAGAGGCCGAGACGGAGCCCGCGTATCGGCTGTGGACGATTGGCGATCGCTATCCCGCCATGGTACGAGTCAAAGCCGGGGGACGCGCGATCGCGCTGGAGGTCTGGCAGGTTCCCCCGGCGGGGCTAGGGCAAATTCTCGTGCAGGAGCCGCCGGGGCTGGCAATTGGCAAGGTGACGCTGGCCGATGGGGAAACCGTCTTGGGCGTGATTGGCGAGCCGCTGACAGTCGAAGGGCAGATAGAAATTACCCAATACGGCGGCTGGCGAGCCTATCGGGCGGCAGTTGAGGCAGCTAAGAAAAATACCTAAAGATGCAGCATAGGACACAGAATCGGGGAAGCGCGATCGCTCACATTTAAACCCGTAGCGATGTAATGACTCCATGAGTGGACTTGGCGGCCTGAATAAATCTCCCAACGGCGTGGTGCTGGGGATGGTGCAGCTCCAGCTGCCCCAGGTGGTGACGCCCGACGATCTAGCCGAGCAGACCGATCGGATCTGCGCCATGGTGGCCAAGGCTCGGCGCAACATGCCCTCGATGGATCTGGTGGTCTTCCCCGAATATGCGCTGCACGGCCTCTCGATGGATACTAATCCCGACATCATGTGTCGGCTAGACGGACCAGAAGTCGCCGCCTTTCGCCGGGCCTGTCAGGAGAACAGCATCTGGGGCTGCTTCTCGATCATGGAATACAACCCCCAGGGTAACCCTTACAACAGCGGCCTGATTATTGACAGCGCAGGCGAACTCAAGCTGTACTACCGCAAGCTCCATCCCTGGGTGCCGGTTGAGCCTTGGGAACCGGGCAACATCGGTATCCCCGTCTGCGAAGGTCCAAACGACAGCACCCTGGCCCTGATTATCTGTCACGACGGCATGTTCCCCGAGATGGCGCGAGAATGCGCTTACAAAGGGGCGGAAATTATGCTGCGGACGGCGGGTTACACCGCCCCAATTCGTCACAGCTGGCAGATTACCAACCAGGCCAATGCCTTCTGCAACCTGATGGCGACCGCCTCAGTTTGCATGTGCGGCAGCGACGGCAGCTTCGACTCCATGGGCGAAGGGATGATCGTCAACTTTGACGGGGTGCCGTTGGCCCTGGGCAGCCACCGTCCCGATGAAATCATCACTGCCGAAGTGCGCCCCGACCTGGTGCGCGAGGCCCGTCAGCACTGGGCGGTTGAGAACAACATTTACCAGTTCGGTCATCGCGGCTATGTTGCCGTTAAGGGCGGGGCGCAGGACTGTCCCTATACCTATATGAAAGATTTGGTAGACGGCAGCTATCGCCTCCCCTGGGAAGAACAGGTGGTGCATAAAGATGGGACGTCCTGCGGGTTTCCTGTTCCGAGTCGGACGTATGAGGGGGAGGAGATTTCGGCTGAGGTGGCTGGGGTGATGGAGAGTAGAGGGTAGAGGGATGGGGTGTTTTCGAAGCGTCGCTGTAGGCGTTAGGGGTGATGGGAAGAACCGTTAAGTCAGAGCCTTATTCTTATCCTTACAATGGCGATCTGCGGCCTGAGAATACGGCGCTGGTTGTGATTGATATGCAGACTGACTTCTGCGGGCGCGGGGGCTATGTCGATGCGATGGGGTATGACCTGAGTTTGACTCGGGCACCGATTGAGCCGCTGCAAGAGCTGCTAGCGGTGATGCGGCGGCTGGGCTATAGCATTCTGCATACGCGGGAAGGGCATCGGCCCGACCTGTCTGACCTGCCCGAGAATAAACAGTGGCGATCGCGGCAGATTGGCGCGGGTATCGGCGACCCTGGCCCCTGTGGCAGAATTCTGGTGCGGGGCGAGCCGGGGTGGGAGATTATCCCCGAGCTGGCACCGCTGCCGGGGGAAACGGTGATTGATAAGCCGGGGAAGGGGGCTTTTTATGCCACTGACCTGGACCTGCTGCTGCGCCGCAGGCAGATTCAAAACCTGGTACTGACCGGCATTACCACCGATGTCTGCGTCCACACGACGATGCGCGAAGCCAACGATCGCGGCTACGAATGTCTGGTGCTTTCGGACTGCACCGGCGCTACCGACTCCGGCAACTATCAGGCGGCGCTGAAGATGATTACGATGCAGGGTGGGGTGTTTGGCGCGATCGCGGACTCCGCCGATTTTATTCAGGCCATTCAGGACTAGCGATGGATATTGCCGCCGCGCCGACGCCAACCACTGCTGCCGACCCGCCCAGCCGTCCGCCCCAGCTTGACGTGGTGGACATGACCAAGCGGTTTGGCCGATTAGTCGCACTGGACCAGGTTTCGATGACCCTTAAACCCGGTACGATTCATGCGCTGCTAGGTGAAAACGGGGCGGGTAAGAGCACTTTAGTAAAATGCGTCATGGGCTTCTATCAGCCGACGGCGGGGCAGGTGCTGATTGACCAGATGGCGCAGCCCATCCACAGTCCCCAAGCCGCTCATGCCCACGGCATTGGCATGGTGTATCAGCATTTCACCTCGGTCCCCGCTATGACCGTCGCTGAAAATCTGGTGCTCTCTCGCTATGAAGGACAGGCGTTAATTCGCTGGCAGCAGGAATATGAGGAACTGCGGGCGTTTATGGCGCGATCGCCCTTTCAGATTGACCTGGAGACGCCGGTATCCCAGCTGGCGGCGGGACAAAAGCAAAAGCTGGAAATTCTCAAGCAGATTTATTTGAAAAGCCGGATCCTGATTCTGGATGAGCCCACCTCTGTGCTGACGCCGGGGGAGGCAGATGAGGTGCTGGGGCTGCTGAAGGCTGAGACAGAACAGGGAAAGCTGAGCATTCTGCTGATCACCCATAAGTTTCGCGAGGTGCAGGCGTTTGCCGACGAGGTAACGGTTCTGCGCAAGGGCCAGCTAGCGGGCCAGGGGCAGGTTCAGGATCTCACCAATCAGGACCTGGCTGAGATGATGCTAGGCCAGTCTCGCCCGCCGCAGACGGTGGATAAGCTGATCGACCTGGCCGCTCACCCGGTGCTCAGCGTCAAAGACCTGCACGTCCAGCGAAATGATGGCCTGGACGCGATCCAAGGAATAGACTTGCAGGTTCACAGCGGTGAGATTGTCGGCATTGCCGGGGTTTCAGGTAACGGTCAGCGGGAACTCATCGAGGTGCTAGCAGGCCAGCGCACGGCGAGTCGCGGTACCGTCAGCGTTCAGGGCGAACCCTACTACGCCACCCGGGCTGAAATGGCGCGGCATCAGGTCTTTGCCCTGCCCGAAGAGCCCCTGCGCAACGCCTGTCTGCCAAACATGAGCGTCGCCGAAAATATGGCGCTGCGCAGCTTTGACCAGCCACCCCAGGCCAGATGGGGCTGGCTGCTGAGCTTCCGGGCGATTCGCTCGATGGCTCGCAAGCTGGTAGAGACCTTTTCAGTCAAGACGCCGTCGGTGGAGACGCCGATCAGCCATCTTTCCGGCGGTAATGTGCAGCGGGCGGTGCTGGCCCGCGAGCTGTCGTCGGACTCAATCCGGCTGCTAATCGCCGCGAATCCCTGCTTTGGACTGGATTTTGCCGCTGTCGAGTTTATTCACCGCTCCCTGGTCGAAGCCCGCAATCGCGGCGTTGCCGTGCTGCTGGTGAGCGAAGATTTAGACGAGCTGCTAACCCTGGCCGACCGCATTCTGGTGATCAGCGAAGGCCGACTGGTCTACGAAAGCGCGATCGCCGATGCCGACCGTTCCACCATCGGCCAGCGGATGGCCGGACAGTTAGAACCCAGCTAAACCATGCCGACGATTGCCGCCCTCCCCTACCCCTACAAGTTCCCAGACGATCCCCAGGTGGCGCTGCTGATCATCGACATGCAGCGAGACTTTCTAGAGCCCGGCGGCTTTGGCGAGGCCCTGGGGAATGACGTCTCTCGGCTCCAGGCAATTGTGCCGACGGTGCAGCGCTTGCAGCAGGCGTTTCGCGATCGCAACCTGCCGATTATCCAAACCGTCGAAGGCCATCAGCCCGACCTGTCGGACTGTCCTGCGGCGAAGCGAGATCGCGGTCGGGGTCAGCTCAGGATTGGCGATTTTGGCCCGATGGGCCGCATTCTGGTGCTGGGCGAACCGGGGAACCAGATTGTGCCGGAGCTTTTGCCCCATATGAGTGAAACGGTGATTCGCAAACCCGGCAAGGGCGCTTTCTATAAAACCGAGCTGGAGATTATTCTGCAAGCCAACGCCATCACCCACCTGATCATCACCGGCGTTACCACGGAAGTCTGCGTGCAGTCTACGCTACGCGAGGCCAACGACCGGGGTTACCGCTGTCTGCTGGTCGAAGACGCCACTGAGAGCTACTTTCCTGAGTTTAAGCAGGCGACTTTGGCAATGGTGCGATCGCAGGATGCGCTGCTGGGCTGGACGGCGACTGCGGACCAGGTTTTAGCCGGGCTTTCCGAAGTTCAAGCGGCATCGTTTTTGAGCGGGCGCTAGCGCTGAAACTGAGCCATCGGCCATGTGGCCATGGCTGACGGCGCTTCATTGCAATTCGGGCATCCATCGTAGCTAGCTGAATCCGCTGTACCCGTCACTGCTCAAAAGCCATAGCTGTATCAGCATCGAATGCAATGAGAGGCAGCACTCTAATAATCGCTGATAAGACGCTCCATCATGTTATATCCTCTCACAATATCATCTAAGCTGCGAACGCGATTGATGTATGCGTGACAGCCAAGAATTTGCTCATGAAAAGTTATGATTGATACGGCAAAGTCCGACAGCGGATGTTGAACCATGCGCGCCGAAAGGTTGGTGTAATCCTTTCCTGTTTGACGTTGGAGAATGCTCAAGTGATCTGTATCCAACAGATACTTCATGGAGCATCTTGCGTTTCAAGAGGAGACTCATCCCCCCGACGAATCATTTTCCCGTAAGCGAGTACCTGGTCAAAGGCAGGCTCATCTTTGAAGGACCCTGAAACTTGTTGAAACCAATTTTTTGATTGGGAAACTAAAGCTTGTTCTTGTAGCTTAGCGATCGCGGCTTCTACTGCTACAACTCACTCCTCTAATGAAGTATTTACCGTCATTGCAGCCGCAGCGGGTCGGCGAGGTGGCTGCCGTCGGCAGTGAGGGCTACGCTGAAGTTGCCATCTATAGTTGTGAACGTAGTCTTAGAAGTGGTCTTGGCTTGCAATGAAGCCGACGAGGTGGCCGAACTCGTGGAGGATGATGGTGAGCAGGTCGTAGTGTCCGTGGGCGATAGAGTCTGAGGTGGCTTGGAAGTTATACTCGGTTGTGTGGAGGCTGAATTCGGAGCTTTTCTCGGATGGGGCCATTCGCGCAGCGGGCGCGGCAGCGCTTAGAAACAGCCGGTACCGTTGGCGTCATCCTCTATGAGGATGGTGCCTGCAATGGGGTGGCCTTGGCTGTCAAGGTGGACAATTTGGGCCTCGGCAAGCTGGCCGGTGGGGAGGTTCTTGATGACGAGGTTGAGGTTGAATGGAAGAGTCTGAAGGAATGAGCTCCAAGTGGGTATTGTTGTGTTTTGGAGATTATAGTTATGACTGTCGAGGAGTTGTTGGAGCGCTATGCTGCTGGGGAACGAGATTTCTTCGGGGTTGACTTGAGTGGAGCTAAGTTGGACAAAGTCAATTTGAGTGGGGCCAACCTGAGCATAGCTAAGCTTGATGGGGCTGATCTATGTAGAGCTAACCTGAGCAATACTAATTTGAGAGGTGCCAGTTTGACCAAATGGGCTCAGCTGCTTGAAATTAATTTTACTGGAGCCGACCTCACTGAAGCCAATTTAGATACCGCCGAGGCGATGGTGCTAACTTCATCAACGCCGTTTTGAAGTGGGTTAGGGGTCCCGTCTGTGAAAGAGGCTTGTACCATCATACCGTTCTGGATGATGGCACCATAATCAAAGGGCCGGTCCAAGATTGAATCAGTGCTTTTAGCGGGAGTAGATACTGTATCGCGGGCTAAGCTGCAAGAGCGAATTCAGGAGCTACAGAAGCCTGAGGCAGTCCTGCGCGATCGCCCATTCTTCCTGAGTATGAATCGCCCAGATTCGCACCGCCGACTCAGCCGTCGCGATATCGCGGTATTCGTCAGTATGCTGATTCGCTTGGGCATCGAGTTGGAGATTCAAAAAGCCAAACGCCTCGCAGGCGGCCTGACGGACGGGCGGGCTGTGCTCGCCGATGCCGCCGGTAAAGACCAGCGCATCCAGACCGCCGAGGCTGGCCAGCATCGAGCCGATGCCGCGACGGAGGCGGTGAATAAAGACATCATAGGCCAGCTGCGCCCGCGGATTGCCCTTTGACTTGGCCTCTGAAACCGCCCGCAGGTCGTTGGAAATGCCCGAGAGGCCCTTGAGCCCAGACTCCTTATTCAGCAGCTGATCGAGCTGGTCAGGCGTATAGCCCTGCTGCCGCTGCAGGTAGATCAGAATACTCGGATCGACCGCCCCAGAGCGGCTGCCCATCATCAGCCCGTCCAGGGGCGTAAACCCCATGGTGGTATCGACGCTGCGGCCCTGACGAATAGCAGCGAGGGAGCAGCCGTTACCCAGGTGACAGGTGATCAGCCTCAGGTCAGCCAGGTCAGCGCCCTGAAGCTGCGCCACTCGCTCAGCACAGTACTGATGGCTGGTGCCGTGGAAGCCATAGCGCCGAATTCCCTGGTCGAGCCAGTCGTAGGGACCCGGATAGGTCGCCGCCGCCTCGGGCATTTGGGCATGAAAGGCAGTGTCAAAAACGGCCACCTGCGGAACGTTGCCCAGCAATTTCTCAATCGCCTCGATGCCCTGGAGATTGACCGGATTATGAGCCGGGGCCAGGGGAGCTAGGGACGCGATCGCGTCCTTCACCGCCGCATCAATCACTACGCTCTGCTGATAGTCCTCACCGCCATGCACCACCCGATGCCCCACCGCATCGATTTCGCCCAGCGCCTCAATCACTGCCGTAGGCCCCTCAATCAGGGTTTCCAGCAGCGCCTTCAACCCCTCCGTTCGGTCAGTCGTCTCCACAGCAGTTTGCTGAGACTTCCCCTCCGCCGTCTCAACCGACAGCTCCACCTGCCCAGGCTGATGGGTCCAATCCAGCTGCCCCTGCCACAGCGGCGGAGCGGGGTCACGATTTTGCTGATTCAGCTCATACAGCCGACACTTATGACTGCTCGACCCCGCATTCAGCACCAAAATTTTCATCACCGTAGGCCTCTCGTTCGGCCATCCCTAACGCCTACGGCGACGCTTCGCGCACACTCCATCACTCGATCACCCCATCACTCGGTCACCCCATCACTCCCTCAAGTCCCCTCCCGATTCGCCAGCTCCGGCGGCAGATGAGACCGATCCCCCAGCCGTTGCAGCATCGGGCCATACTTATCAAACCGCACGACGCTAATCGCGGCCACGGGCATATCGATCCGATGGCGATAGCGGCCCAGGTCAATCCCCAGGAGATTGCAGAGGATAATCCGAATGGTGGCTTTGTGAGAGACCACCAGCACATTGCCATCCCGATACTTTTCTTCGATTTCAGCAATCACGAGGGAGGCGCGGCTGGCAATTTGAACCGTGGTTTCGCCGCCGGTGGGCGGGTTCCAGGCCGGTTCAGCCAGCCAGCGAACATAGTCTTCGGGATAGCGATCGCGCACTGCCGCCTGGGTCTGGCCTTCCCATTCGCCATAGTCGATCTCCTTCAGCCCGTCGCGCTGCTCCATCGCGCAGCCCACTGCCTGGCAGAGCGGCTTCGCGGTCGCAACGGTACGCTGCATTGGGCTGACGTAGACGGCTTCCCAGGGCAGCTTCTGATAGACCTGACCAAACGCTTCGGCCATCGCCGTCCCGGCCTCGGTCAGGGCCGGATCGATCGAGCCGCAGTAGCCGCCGGTCTGGCTCGCCTCGGTTTCACCATGGCGAAGGAAATAGATCTGTAAACTCACGGCGATACCAGTACGCTAGATTGCGCCCTCTTGAATATGGGCCACCATTTTGCTGTATTCCTGCAGCTCGATGGATACCGGATCGACATGCCAGATTTCTTTGCAGTATTCGCGCACGGCCCGATCGGAGGAAAACTTACCCATCCGAGCCGCGTTGAGAATCGACATCCGCAGCCAGTTCTCCTGATCTTGCTGGTAGACCTTGCCCACGTGATCCTGACAGTCAATGTAGGACTGGTAGTCGGCCAGGACAGTGAATCGATCCTGCTGGAGCAGGTTGTCAATCAGCGGCTTGAAGGTCTCCGTATCGCCACCGGAGAAGAAGCCAGAGCTGATCAGGTCGATCACGCCTTTGAGCTCGGCATTTTCTTCGTAATACTGCCAAGGCTGATAGCCACTCGCCTTCAGCGCCGTCACCTCATCCGCCGTCATCCCAAACAGGAAGAAATTCTCCGCCCCGACCTCTTCGCGAATTTCCACATTGGCCCCGTCCAGGGTGCCAATCGTCAGCGAGCCGTTCAGCGCAAACTTCATATTGCCCGTCCCCGAAGCTTCAAAGCCGGCGGTTGAAATTTGCTCAGACAGGTCTGAGGCAGGATAGATCGGCTGGCTGTTGGTGACGTTGTAGTTGGGGATGAACACCACCTTGAGCCGGTCTCGCACCACCGGGTCACGATTCACAATGTCGCCCACGGCGGTAATCAGCTTGATGATCAGCTTGGCCATGAAGTAGCCAGGGGCCGCCTTGCCCGCAAAGATAAAGGTGCGCGGCGTAATCTCCAGATCGGGATTTTGCTTCAGTCGTCGGTACAGGGTGATGATGTGCAGTGCGTTCAGCTGCTGCCGCTTGTACTCGTGGATCCGCTTGATCTGGACGTCAAACATTGAGTCGGGGTTGACCTTGATCCCGGTCAGGCGCTCGATTCGTGCGGTTAGAAAGCGCTTGTTGGCCTGCTTGATTTCTCGCCATTCGTTGCGGAAGGCAGGATCGTCCACGTAGGCTTCGAGCTTGCTGAGCTGGTCTAGCTGGGTCGGCCACGCAGTGCCGATATGCTGATCGATCAGCTTGGCCAGACGCGGATTGCTCAGTACCATCCAGCGGCGCGGCGTGACGCCGTTGGTCTTGTTGACAAACTTTTCTGGGAAAAGCTCGTAGAAGTCTTTGAGCACTGTTTCCTTGAGCAGCTCAGTATGCAGCTCAGCGACGCCGTTGATCGCATGGCTGCCGACGCAGGCCAGGTTTGCCATCCGCACATAGCGCCCGCCGGTTTCTTCAATTAAGGACATCCGGGCAATCCGCTCATTGTCGGGGCCAAACTTCAGCCGTACCTGGTCGAGGAAAATTCGGTTGATTTCAAAAATGATTTCCAGGTGGCGCGGCAGCAGCGATCCGAAGAGGTACATCGGCCAGCGCTCTAGGGCTTCGGGCAGCAGCGTATGGTTGGTGTAGGCAAAGCTTTTCTGAGTGATCTCCCAGGCCAGATCCCAGGCCATCTCGTGGTCGTCTACCAGCAGGCGCATCAGCTCGGCGATCGCGACCGCCGGGTGGGTGTCGTTCAGCTGTACGGTAAATTTCTCAGGGAACTGCTCTAGCGGCAGCCCCTCTGACATCAGTAGCCGAATCATGTCCTGCAGCGAGCAAGAGACGAAGAAAAATTCCTGCTCCAGCCGCAGCTGCTTACCCTCTAGCTTGTCGTCATTGGGGTAGAGCACCTTGGAAATATTTTCAGAAATAATTTTGGAATTGACCGCGCCGTAGTAGTCCCCCCGGTTAAAAGCGTCGAAGTCAAAAGATTCCGGTGATTCGGCCCGCCACAGCCGCAGCGTATTAGCCGTGTTCACCTGATAGCCCAAAATCGGCGTATCGTAGGGAATTCCCCTGACGACTTTGTCGGGCACCCAGTTCACCTGGTAGCGGCCCTGGTGGTCGGTATAGCCTTCGGTGTGGCCGCCGATTTTGACATGGACGGCCCATTCGGGTCGCCGCACCTCCCAGGGATTGCCCCAGCGCAGCCACTGATCGGTTTTTTCCACCTGCCAGCCGTCGTGAAAAGCCTGCTCGAAGATGCCGAACTCATAGCGGATGCCATAGCCCAGGGAGGGAATTTCCAGCGTGGCCATGGAGTCCAGGTAGCAGGCCGCCAGCCGCCCCAGGCCGCCGTTCCCCAGTCCCGGCTCCTGCTCCTGATCCATGATTTCTTTCAGGTTCAGGCCCAGCTCTTCCATCGCCTGCTCAAACAGGTCGTAGAGCCCCAGATTGATCAGGTTATTGCCCAGATACGGCCCCATCAGGAACTCAGCCGAGAGGTAGACCGCCGTGCGGGCGTGGGTTCTGCGGTAGGTCTGGCCGGTGCTGAGCCAGTGGTGCAGCATGCGATCGCGCACCGTATAGGCCAGCGCCATGTAGTAATCTTTTGCGGTGGCAATGTCGGGCGACTTGCCCTGGACGTAAAACAAATTGTCTAGAAACGCGCGCTTCAGGGTTTCCAGGCTCAGCCCGGTGCGGTCGTCCTCAACCTGAACGGACAGAGGAGAATTGCGGGCGAAGGAAGTTTCGACGTCTCTAGCTTGCATAGGAATCTTCGGGAGTAGAGGGCAGTCAGGCGAGGGAGCAGATAGTTTGGTTCCTGGCCGTTAAAAGCAGGTCAGCCAAAATACTCTGCCCCCTAAGGTATACCGAGAGCTTCTCAATTAACAAGCCAATCCGATACATAACGGCTAATAGGGCCACTGCCAGTTTTTAATTTCGGGCAGATCGTCGCCTCGCTCGGTGACATAGCGCTTGTGCTCAATTAGCTTATCCTGCATCGCCTGCTTCACGTAGGCCCCGGTCGATTGCAGGCTAGGCACGCGCTCAATCGCGTCCATCACTAGGTCAAAGCGATCGAGGTCATTCAGCACAACCATGTCAAATGGCGTGGTGGTCGTGCCCTCTTCCTTGTAGCCGCGCACATGCAGGTTGTGATGGTTGGTGCGGCGGTAGGTGAGCCGGTGGATCAGCCAGGGATAGCCGTGAAAGGCAAAGATAATCGGCTTATCGGTGGTAAACAAGCTGTCAAAATTTTTGTCGCTGAGGCCGTGGGGATGCTCGCTTTCGGGCTGCAGGGTCATCAGATCGACCACGTTGACGACGCGAATTTTGAGCTCAGGGAAGTTTTGCCTGAGGATATCGACCGCCGCCAGCGTTTCCAGTGTCGGCACGTCACCGGCGCAGGCCATGACTAAATCGGGCTCGCTGCCCTGGTCGTTACTGGCCCAGTCCCAAATGCCGACCCCCTTGGTGCAATGCGCGATCGCGCTGTCCATATCCAGGTACTGGAGCGAGGGCTGCTTACCGGCCACGATCACGTTGATGTAGTGGCGGCTGCGCAGGCAGTGATCGGTCACCGACAGCAGCGTATTCGCATCGGGCGGCAGATAGACCCGCACGACTTCGGCCTTTTTATTCATCACATGGTCGATAAAGCCCGGGTCTTGGTGAGAAAAGCCATTGTGGTCCTGCCGCCAGACATGGGAGGTGAGCAGATAGGTGAGCGAGGCCAGCGGCTGCCGCCAGGCGATATGGCGGGTGGTCTTCAGCCACTTGGCGTGCTGGTTAAACATCGAGTCCACAATGTGGATAAACGCCTCATAGCAGGAGAAAAAGCCGTGACGCCCGGTCAGCAGATAGCCCTCCAGCCAGCCCTGGCAGGTGTGCTCGCTGAGCATCTCCATCACCCGGCCGTCGGGGGCTAGGTGCTCGTCCTCAGGTTTAATTTCGGCCGCCCAGGTGCGATCGGTCACCTCCAGCACCGCCGACAGCCGGTTTGAAGCGGTCTCGTCCGGCCCCACCAGCCGAAAATTGTCCATATTCAGCTTCATTACGTCCCGCAGGAAGCCGCCCGTTACCTTGGTTGCTTCGGCATAGATGGTAGCCGGCTTTTCGACTGGTACGGCATAGTCGCTGAAGTCGGGCATCTTCAGGTCGCGCAGCAGCACGCCACCGTTCGTATGCAGATTCGCCCCCATCCGCCGTTCGCCCTCGGGCGCTAGGGCCTTGAGCTCGGGGATCAGCGCTCCGGTTTCGTCGAACAGCTCTTCGGGCCGGTAGCTCTTCATCCACCGCTCTAGCTGCTGGACATGGTCGCCCTCCTGAGCCATGTTTGACAGCGGCACCTGGTGCGATCGCCAGAAATCTTCGGTCTTTTTACCATCCACCTCAGCCGGGCCGGTCCAGCCTTTGGGCGTCCGCATCACAATCATTGGCCATTGGGGCCGCTCGCTGGAGCCGCCGCTGCGGGCCTCCTGCTGGATCGCTTTGATATCCGCGATCGCGGCCTCCAGCGTCCGCGCCATTGCCTGATGCACCGGCTCGGGATCGCTGCCTTCGACAAAATAGGGCTTGTAGCCATAGCCGACAAACAGGCTCTCCAGCTCCTCATGGCTGATCCGCGCCAGCACGGTGGGGTTAGCGATCTTGTAGCCGTTGAGGTGCAGAATCGGCAACACGGCCCCATCGGTGACCGGGTTGAGAAATTTGTTGGAATGCCAGGCGGTCGCCAGCGGCCCCGTTTCGGCCTCGCCATCGCCGACCACGCAGGCCACGATCAGGTCGGGGTTGTCAAACGCTGCGCCAAAAGCATGGGACAGCGCATAGCCCAGCTCGCCGCCTTCATGAATCGAGCCCGGCGTCTCTGGGGCGACGTGGCTGGGGACGCCGCCGGGGAAAGAAAACTGCTTGAACAGCTGCTTCATTCCCGCTTCGTCCGGTGAAATATTGGGATAGACCTCGCTGTAGGTTCCTTCTAGATAGGTATTGGCCACCAGCCCCGGGCCGCCATGCCCTGGCCCGGTGATGTAAATCATGTTCAGGTCCTGGGCCTTGATCACGCGGTTGAGATGAGCGTAGATAAAGTTCAGCCCTGGTGTGGTGCCCCAGTGACCGAGCAGGCGAGGCTTC
Organism: Vasconcelosia minhoensis LEGE 07310; assembly: GCF_015207255.1. Taxonomy (GTDB): domain Bacteria; phylum Cyanobacteriota; class Cyanobacteriia; order Phormidesmidales; family Phormidesmidaceae; genus Vasconcelosia; species Vasconcelosia minhoensis. Next base: position 110,683 of record NZ_JADEXG010000001.1, on the reverse strand, counting down.
ACATGCTCCAGCTGGAGTGGCTGCTTGAGCAGCGGATTGTCGAGCAGGTAAATCTGCCCTACTGATAAGTAGTTAGCAGCCCGCCAGTAGGCATTGATTTTAGAGAGTTCTTCGGCTGAGAGGGGGTAGGTCTTTGTCGTTTGCGCTACAACCATGAGCTTTGTACCAGCAATTACAGGTGATCTAGCGTCTGGAATCTAGACGCTTGCTTTGCTGGTCATGTTAGCGCTTGTTTATGAAGGAACCATTAACCTACGAAGAAAGATTCTAACCCCCTGACATTCAGAATTGAATAATTCCAGCCATAACATCCCTACCGCTAGACTTACCTAAACCTTTTTGAGCCAGCTGAACATCGCCCGCAGGTCCTTGCCGACTTCCTCGATCGGGTGCTCAGCCTCTCGCCGCCGAACGGCGTTGAATCCGGCTTTGCCAGACATATTTTCCAGCACAAACTCGCGGGCAAACTGGCCGGTCTGAATTTCCTTGAGAATTTTGCGCATCTCCGCCCGGGTCTCATCGGTGATAATCCGCGGCCCGCGGGTATAGTCGCCGTACTCGGCCGTATTCGAGATGCTATCGCGCATGGTAGCCAGGCCGCCTTCGACGATTAGGTCCACGATCAGCTTCACCTCGTGCAGGCATTCAAAGTAGGCCAGCTCCGGCTGATAGCCCGCTTCCACCAGGGTTTCAAAGCCCGACTTGATCAGCTCGCTGAGGCCGCCGCAGAGTACGACCTGCTCGCCGAACAGGTCGGTCTCGGTCTCTTCTCGAAAGGTGGTTTCCAGAATGCCCGCCCGGGTGCCGCCGATGCCTTTGGCGTAGGCCATGGCGCGATCGCGGGCCTGCCCAGAAGCGTCTTGGTAAATCGCAAACAGCGCCGGGACACCCTGCCCCTGCTCGTAGGTGCGCCGCACCAGATGACCCGGCCCCTTAGGCGCCACCATCACCACGTCAACCCCAGCCGGTGGCACAATTTGGGCGAAATTGATGTTAAAGCCATGGGCAAAGGCCAGCACGTTGCCCTCCGCCAGGCCGGGCTCGATGCTTTCGGTGTAGACGGCGCGCTGCACCTCGTCGGGCAGCAGCACCATGATGAAATCGGCTAGCTTAGCAGCGTCAGCCACCGGCTTTACGGTCAGCCCGGCCGCTTCGGCCTTGGCGACCGAGCGGCTGCCTTCGTAGAGGCCGACGATCACGTTCACGCCGCTGTCCTTCAGGTTGAGCGCGTGGGCATGTCCCTGGGACCCGTACCCGATAATGGCAACCGTTTTGCCATTGAGCAAATGCAGGTTGGCATCGGTGTCATAGTACAGGCGGGCCATGGGAAAATCTCCTTCTGCAGGGTGAAACAAATACTCAATTAGTCAGTCTTTAATACTATCAAAGCGCAAGCCAAAGCGTATGCCCGATGGAGAATAACCCTGTTCTAATTGGGCAAGATACAATAATTGCGTGGGCAGAAAAATCCATAGCTCGGTGTGAGGCAGCTTAACGGCACGTGAGGGTTGAATGTCCAGCGATTGAATGCTGATGGTAGATAGCTGAGTCTGACCTAAAGATTCAGATTCGATTAAAGCCTAACCCAGCTCAGTAGAGCTGCTCATCCGTCGTGGAGATAGCAAACTTGAACATTTTTCAGGATCAGCGTCTGTGGCTGCTGTACCTGGTGGTCGCAGTCGTCGTTGGACTGGCTTTCGGCCGTGCCCAGTGGCAGGAGCAGTCCCAACAGTCCGCCTACGGCCTGACCCATGAGCCCGATATGGATGCTTGGCTGGTGGTCGCGATCGCGGCAATCGGCTGGCCCATTGTGCTGCCGATATCGCTCGTGGAGCAGCTGAAGCAGTTTATTATCGGCCGCAAGCTAGCGCGCGAAGCCCGACGGCAGGCAAAGAAAAAGCGCTAGTACTATAAGTCGGCCATGGCTTACTGGGCAGCGTAAATGGCAGGCCGTCGGGTATGCCAATCCGTGGCTTGCTCGTAGGCATGGCCCACCTCAAACAGCAGATCCTCCCGCAGCACGTTGCCAATCAGCTGTAGACCAATCGGCAGACCGGAGGCGTCAAAGCCACAGGGCAGGCTCATCCCGGGCAGGCCAGCCAGGTTCACCGGGATCGTCATCAGATCTAATAGATACAGGCTGAGCGGGTCATCGACATCGCCCGCCTTAAAGGCGGTAGTCGGGGCAGTTGGGGAGACCAGCACATCAACTTCCCCAAAGGCGCGCTCAAAGTCTTGCTTAATCAGCGTGCGCACCTTTTGGGCCTTGAGATAGTAAGCGTCGTAGTAGCCCGCCGACAGGGCATAGGTGCCGATCATAATCCGCCGCTTGACCTCTGGGCCAAAGCCCTCTGCCCGGGTCTTGGCATACATCGAGAGCAGGCTAGACTGCTCGGAGCGCAGGCCGTACTTGACGCCGTCATAGCGGGCCAGGTTGGCCGAGGCTTCCGACGGGGCAATGATGTAGTAGGCCGATACCCCATAGCGAAACTGCGGACAGGAGATCGTTTTGACCTCAGCCCCGAGCTCTTGCAGCTGCTTTACTGCCGCCGCCACTGCGGTTTCTACCGCCGGGTCGATGCCTTCGCCCAGGGTCTCTTGAATCACGCCGATTCGCCGTCCTTTGAGCGAGGGCTTAAAGCATTGGGTATAGTCGGGAATTTCGACCTTCAGGCTGGTTGAGTCTTTGGGGTCGTGCCCGGCAACTGCCTGGAGCAGAATAGCGGCGTCCTCAACGGTGCGGCCAAAGGGACCAATCTGGTCCAGGGATGAGGCAAAGGCCACCAGACCGTAGCGAGAGACCAGACCATAGGTCGGCTTCAGCCCCACCACGCCGCAGAAGGCAGCGGGCTGACGAATCGAGCCGCCGGTGTCGGAGCCAAGCGCGATCGCGCATTCTCCACTCGCCACCGCCGCCGCCGAGCCGCCGGACGACCCACCCGGCACGCGGGCCGGGTCCCAGGGGTTGGCCGTCAGCTGAAAGGCCGAATTTTCGGTAGAGCTGCCCATCGCAAACTCATCTAAGTTGGTCTTGCCGATGCAGATCGCGCCTGCTTCAGCCAGCCGCTGCGTCGCGGTCGATTCGTAGGGCGGCACAAAATGCTCCAAAAATTTAGAGGCGCAGGTGGTGCGAATACCACGAGTGCAGAGGTTGTCCTTAATCCCGACCGGAATTCCGGCCAGCGGGCCGATCTCGTCTCCAGCAGCAATTTTTTCGTCGATTTGCTGAGCCTGCGCTAGGGCCTGATCCGCGGTGACCGAGATGAAGCTGTGCAGAGTGGGCTCCAGAGCCTGAACGCTATCGAGATGGGCTTGGGTAATCTCAACGGCGCTGCGGGCTTTTTGGGTCAGCTGACGATGCAGCTCGCGAATCGCGGACATGCGGGCTCCTGTGGGCTATCTGTAGGCAGTGGAAAGACTGGCTTTTAGTATAGGCAGGTTCTGCAATTTATCCTACGGCTGTCCCCTTTGTCGGGGGTCTGTGCGAGATAGATGCTGGTTTTTTGTATATTATTCGACAGGGCTGCCCTAGCCTTTCCCGTTAATATCACAGGATAAGCGGTTGCTTAACTCAGAGTCCCTAGTTTCATGTGCCCAGTTGCTAGGTGTGTTAAGGTCTCTCCGAATCCATTTTAGGACTTGCTTACCTCTGACTCTGCGCTAGACAGTCCAACCCCATGCCCCGTCTTTGGATCCCCACTGCTGTTGTGTTGAATGCGCTAGCGATTACGCTGGGCCTGGCTGCGATACGGCCCAGGCTGGCGATCGCGCCTGACCTGCTCCAGCAGCACGCTATCCTCAGCCAGATGGCTGCCGCCGAAGACCTAGGTGACCTGTATGGGCTGCGCGATCGCATCCAGCGGGATCTAGTGCATCTGGACGATTCGACCTCGATTCAAACCCCAGCCCAGGCGAAGCAGAAAACGGTTCAGAAAACAGACCTGATGACACCCTATCGGGCGCTGACCCAGCTTCGGGTTCGGCTTTCCCGCAATATCGAGGCCGAAGAAGCCCATCAGGCTATCTACCAGCGGGCGACGGAGCTAGCCAACCAGGCGGTCATGGCCCATCAAAGCCCAGATGACTCGCTGGCCTCGCTGCAAAAGCAGGAATTTCTCTGGCGCGGCGCGATTGGCAAACTGGAGGAAATTCCGGCAGACTCAGTATTCGCCGACGAAGCTGCGGCTAAAAGCCAGCAGTATAAGCGCATTGTCAGCCCAATTGCGGCGGCAGCTGACCGCGCTGATTCCGCCTTTTTGCAGCCGATTGCAGCGGCCACGGGGCTGGGGGAGCGGATACATATCACCCTCTGCCAGCTTGAGAGTAACGAATGCCGTAGCTATCAGGGCGATATCCCGCCAGCCAGCCCGGCTAGCCTGATCAAGCTACCGATGGCGGTGGTGCTGATGCACAAGGTCACCACTGAAAATATTGATTTGGATAGCGAAGTTTATATCGACCCGGGCAATTTTACGGAAAATGCCCAGGGCGCTAAGATTTTCGTCGATCAGACCTATACCCTGCGAGAGGTGATGGTGCGAATGATCAAGGAAAGCAATAATATTGCGACGAATCAGCTGGTTGACTATCTAGGCCGCGACTATATCAATCAAACGCTGAACCAGCTAGGCTATAGCCAAACCCAGATCAACACCAAGCTGGTCGGAGATAGTACCTATCCTGACAATGCGGGTTCTGGCCCCAATCGCTCTACGACCAATGAGCTGACGGAGATGATGCGGCAGATCTACAGCTTTGAGAACCCGGGTGACGATGAGATTCTAGACGCGCTGGTGGGCCAGTATGACTGGGACTTTGGCTACAAGGCGCTACAGGATATGGGGCCAGCCGTGCACTGGATCGGCGAGAAAACCGGACAGAACTCAAAGGTGATCGGCAGCAGCCTGGCCGTTAAGGTCGGCGAGCAGCGCTATGTGATGACGGTCGCCATTGACAATAGCGCCAGCCAGGTCCACCTGCGGCAGGTGATTCGTGGCGTCGTAGCGCACCTCTTAGAAGCTGGACCCTTGGACTCCGACCCCCAGCGCTAACCGCCGCTGGCCTTACACCCCGTCCGCCTCCTTCTTCTGTTGTATTCCTACCGACATAAAGCCCACCGATTTGCCGTCTCCCCCTTGCCAAGGGACGGATCCCGCCTCACACTTAAGATGGCGAATTGGCAGTTGTTGGTAGGTTAATTGTGAAAAAAGTTCTTTCTATTATCCTGGGCGGGGGTGCTGGCACCCGACTCTATCCCCTGACGAAATATCGAGCGAAGCCAGCGGTTTCGCTAGCGGGGAAATATCGCCTGATCGATATTCCGGTCAGCAACTGTATTAATTCTGAAATTCTAAAAATATATGTCCTCACCCAGTTCAACTCGGCATCGCTGAACCGGCATATTTCCAAGGCCTACAATTTTTCCCAGTTCAGCGACGGCTTTGTCGAGGTGCTGGCGGCCCAGCAGACGCCGGAAAACCCGAGCTGGTTCCAGGGGACAGCCGACGCCGTCCGTAAGTATCTGTGGCTGTTTGAGGAATGGGACGTCGATGAATATCTGATTCTATCCGGTGACCACCTCTACCGGATGGACTATCAGCATTTTGTCCAGCGTCATCGTGAGACCGGGGCTGATGTGACTCTGTCTGTGGTGCCGATTGGCTACAAGACCGCCTCTAGCTTTGGTCTAATTAAAATAGACGAAAATGGCCGAGTGGTCGAATTTTCGGAGAAGCCTAAGGGCGATGCCCTGACCGAGATGGAAGTCGATACAACGACTCTGGGCCTTTCGCCGGACCAGGCCAAGGATAAGCCCTTTATTGCCTCGATGGGCATCTACCTGTTCAAAAAAGAAGTGCTGGTCAACCTGCTCAAGCAGTATGTAGACCAGACCGACTTCGGCAAGGAAATCATTCCCTCCTGCGCTAAAGATCACAATATTCAGGCCTACCTGTTTGACGGCTACTGGGAGGACATTGGGACGATTGAGGCGTTCTATACCTCCAACCTGGCGCTGACTAAGCAGCCCGCGCCCGACTTTAGCTTTTATAAGGAAGACGCCCCGATCTATACGCGATCGCGATACCTACCGCCCAGCAAGTTACAAGATTGCCAGATTACCGAGTCCATCATCAGCGAGGGCTGCATTCTTAAGAACTGCCGGGTACATCATTCGGTGGTGGGTCTGCGGCAGCGGATTACCGCTGACTGCGTGATTGAAGATTCGCTGCTGATGGGGGCTGACTACTACGAGCCGATGTCTGAAAGTAGCCAGAACCGCACCAAGGGCAAAATCCCGATGGGCATCGGCGAAGGAACGACGATTCGGAATGCGATCATCGACAAAAATGCTCGGGTGGGCCGCAACGTGCAGATTATCAATAAGGAAAGTGTCGAAGAATCTGAGCGCGAAGACCTGGGCTTCTACATCCGCAGCGGCATCGTTGTGGTGCTGAAGAACGCCGTGATCCCTGACGGCATGACAATCTAGGCTTGCAGCAGCAGCCAAATTCATCGCTGATCGTCCTAATTGGGCTGCCTGGCAGTGGTAAATCTACCTGGGCAGCCCAATTTGGGATGAATTGTCCTGAAGGCCGGCCAGGTTATCGGACTGTCTCGACCGACCAAATTCGGGCCGACCTGTACGGTGATGCGGCGATTCAGGGCAGCTGGGGACAGGTGTGGGCTAGGGTCATCGACCAGCTGCGCCAGGGGGCTGCTGATATTCATCGGGGCGATCTGACCGGTGTGGTCTACGATGCCACTAATGTTCGCCGCCGCGATCGCCGTCGCTTTATCCAGACTGTCCACGCTCTGGGCTATCCGACGGTTGCTGCTGTCTGGTTTGACTTTCCTCTGAGCTGCTGCCTGGAGCGGAATCGGGCGCGATCGCGACAGGTTCCCGAAGCTGTGATCTTAAAGATGCATCGTCAGCTGGTAGCCACTCAGCCTAGCCTGTCCGAAGGATTTGAGCAAATCTGGCGAATGGGTCCCGCGCGCCTGCCTTAGATAGATAAACGGGGCGAATCGGCTGGGCCTAATGCCCCACTACCCGTTGCCCATGGCCGCCGGGCGGGAATCTTGATCCGGTATAAAAAGCCCTTTACAGCGCAAATTGCCTGCTAAGATTCACTCCAAAGTGTTATATAAAGGCAACTTAGCGGCAACTCAGCGAGACGAACGCTCCATGGAGCAGCCCACTTCCCCAGACAATGACGATCTGCTCAGCTCCCTAGAGCAGGATTTTGAGGAGCTGCACCGGCATTTTGCCGAGCAGCTGACTCAGGATGTGGACGATCTAAAAGCTGAAAAATCCCGACTGCGGCGGGAAGTGCAGACGCTCCAGCAGAAATATGCCCGGCTCCAGACCAGCTATCGAGCGCTGGAGGCTAACCACGCGGGCACGCTCTCGCAGCAGCAGCAGGTCCAGCAGCAGCGCTGGGCCAAGCGGCTGGCACAGATCCTGGCCCAAAAGCTACGGGAGGACCTGCGGGCCTCCTTGGACAGTCTTCAGCCCAGCTTGCCTCCCGAAAGCCATCAGGTCAACTACCAGACTAGCTATCAGCTGCTCAGCTCCCTGGATGAAACCCTGGGTCAAACGCTGCGATCGCTCCAGCAGGACCTCAGCAGCTATCAGAGTTCCCTGGCCCAGCAGCTGATTCGGATGCAGACGATGGAGCAGCAGGGGGCAGCGATTTTGGACAGCCTGGTCAGCCGTCTTAGCCAGCAGCTCCAGGCCCAGGTGCAGCAGGCCCAGGCGCTGCCCCGGCCCGAGCTGCCGCCTGAGCTGCGTAGTTCCGACAGCCGCAGCGCTGACGCCTGGGGCAGCGGCCCGCGGCTGCCGGGGGAAACCCTGCCGCCCCGATCCGAGCGACTGCCCGAATGCCCACCCGCCTCAATTCCGCCGCCTGGGCCACCGCCTGACCTCAGTCAGGAGCCACATCCCAAGCGATCGCGCAATCTAAGAAAAGGGCTGATGCTGGGCGCGATCGCCACCCTGATACTAGCCCTGCACCATGTGCTAGTTGGCGCTGTAGGCCAGGGGCTGCCGCTGCTGGGCCTGATCCAGTTCACCAACGTCAGCCGGGCCAGCCCGGTGCTGGCGGTGGTTCTGGTCTGGCTGGAGACGATTGTGGTACTGCCGTTGCTGCTGTTGCTAGCGCCACAGCTCCACGGCGGCCTCTGGGGCGACCTGCAGCAGTGGCTGGGAACGCGCGATCGCCGCCTGTGGCAGCTGCTGGGCAGTGGTGGGGCTTTTCTGATCGCTCAGGTCTGTCTGTACTACGCGATCGCGGCGGTTGGCCCGGCGGTTGCTGTGCCCCTGCTGTTTCTCTATCCGCTGATGGCGATTCCGCTGGCCTGGCTGCTCCAGGGCGAGAAACCGACGCCGCTGCGGCTGGTGGTGATGCTAGCGGTGGCGATGGGCGGCTGGCTCACCGCTCAGCCGCTGCTGGGGGGCACCGATAGCCAGATGGGGATTAGCGCTGCCCTGCTAGCCGCTGCCGCTTTTGGCATCTATGCCGTGCTGCTCAATCTAAGCTTCCGCCGCCAGTGCCATCCGCTGTCGGCCAGCATTGTCCAGTTCGGCACGGTGGCCATTCTCAGCAGCCTGCTGCTGCTATTTCAGCCGCTAGACCAGCCGCTGGAGCAGGTGATTGGGGCGGTGAGCTGGCTGCCGCTGCTGCTGGCCGGGCTCTGTCTGGGGATACTGACCTTACTGTTTCAGCTGTTTAACTTCAGCAGTCTGCACCTGGTCGGCGGCGTCCGCACGGCTCTGCTAGCTGCCGCGACGCCGCTGCTGACGGCCATTTTGGCGACGCTGCTGACGCCCATTGGCCCGCCGCAGGTGATTCAGTGGACGGGAATCTTGCTGATCCTAATCGGCGGCATTGCGCTGGGATTAGACCGGCTAAATCGCAAGAGCGATCGCTAGCGCAGCCCCTGTATAGGTTACTTTTAAAAGAGTTACGGCGCTGATATTTCAAAATCTGCTACGACCGGGAGGTGGTCGCTTAGAGAATGCGAGAAGGAGAATGCGAGAAGACACGTTCTGAATCCCCTGTCAGGCAGGAAGTCAGGCATGACGCGAGGTGAGGTGTTACGAAAAGGTGGTCGATCTGATGTCAAACCTCGCCAACCCGAGGATTCCTAAAGGTAGGCGTGAGTACGCCATGAAATGCACGAAGGCACTCTGTCAAGCCTAGATTTGTCATTCGGTCAAGATACTCTCGATTGCCGCGAGGGCCGCCGCGCCAAGCATCAAAGGTCTCTGATAAATCGAAGTCACCGCCTCTGACAGCTTCGTTGGTATCCTGCAAGTCCATTGACTTCAATGCACTCCAGAGGAGATCCGCGACCCACACATCCGGGTTGAGCGATAGCCTGACTGAGTTCGTCTCTATGTCAGCCAGCCGTTTGCTATCCACCGGCCATGCTGGGCTGTACAAGCAAATCACGAGCAGACGTAACCCAGACCGGAGTTGAATCTCATTAGCGAAGAGATTGCCTGCGAACCGCATTAATTCGTCATTGACCCAATCGTAGTCACTCAGAAGCGTTACCTTGTCAACAATGCAGCCCTTAACTAAGAGTGCTGAACCGAAGCGCTGCAGGGTACCGCGCTTGCTAATCGCTCTCTCAAAACGAATACTGTACTCGCTTTCAAAATGGCTTGGGAGACTGGCCACCTCTTGAAGCAAGGCAACATCCGGCGACCATTCCTGCAGGTATTCCCACACCGGACTTTGGCGGGTGGCCCGGCGGCAGTTCCATGTCAGTACCCGCATCGATTTGTACTCCGGATTGAGAAGCCAATGTAGCGCATAGCTCATCCAGCTAGAACTGAAGTTAACTATTTTCTAACTTCCGAAACGGGTCTGAAGTCAATGGTTAAGCCTACAGCATGAAGCACAGCAGCAAGCGTTTCCAGCGTAGGATTACCTGTACCACTGAGAAGACGGTGAAGGTGCTGCCTGGAAATGTCTGCGTTACTAGCGACCTCCTGTACCGATCCCTTAGCATCTACCAGGTTTTTGAGCGCGAGTAGAAACGCTTCCGTGTTGCCGTCTTCAAGTGTCTCATCCAGCGCAGCCTTTAAATAATATGACGAATACTCTGGATCGCAGAGCCTGACTAGTAAGTCATCTCGGTAATTTTTGATAGGCATTTTTTATGTTCCTCTACGTCTTTCGCTCTGAAATGCTTTCCAAAACTTTTGAGATGCTTTTATGTCCCTACTCTGATCCTTCTTTGACCCACCTGCAAGGAGAAGGACTAATCGCCTTCCAGCAAAGCCGTAGTACACCCTAAACCCTGGGCCAAAGCTAAATCGCAACTCATATACTCCTTCCCCTACACTCTTATGATCTCCAAAATTCCCAAGCCTCAGCCGATCGAACCGGACATCAATTCTGGCTTGAGTTTGCTTATCTAGCGTTTCAAACCATCGATCAAATGGGCATACATCAGACTCGGTGACATATTTCTGAATTTCCCATTGCTCAGCGCTCACGCTATACCCTACTCCCTATTTTGTCTCATATATGAGACAAGCTCAGCATAAAAATTTCAAAAAGAAAAGTTTAAATTGTAAACAACGGAGAGGGAGGGATTCGAACCCTCGGTAAGTTGCCCTACACAGCATTTCCAGTGCTGCGCCTTAAACCGCTCGGCCACCTCTCCAAGCTCAGAAAGAGCTGCCACGATATTTGCAATATGGCTTAGCCATCCTAGCAAAAAACGACCGTTTCCAGGACGGCTGCCCAACATTCCCGGACTTTCGTGCGAACATAGAAAGCGGTCAGCTCAAGCCGCATTTTGCCTTTATGTCCCCCACCTACCGCGTCCGCATTCACCATCGTCAGAAAGGGGAGACCTATACCGTGCAGGTGCCGCGCGATCGCTACATCCTACAGTCGGCCGAAACCCAGGGTGCCGACCTGCCCTTTGCCTGCCGCAACGGGGCCTGCACCACCTGCGCCGCCCGCATCCTATCCGGTGAGGTGGATCAGCCCGAGGCTATGGGGCTGTCGCCCAAGCTGCGCCAGCAGGGCTATGCCCTCCTCTGCGTCAGCTATCCCCGCAGCGACTTAGAGGTCGAAACCCAGGACGAAGATGAGGTTTACGAGCTTCAGTTTGGCCGCTATTTTGCTAAGGGCAAAGTTCGCTTTGGCCTCCCCCTAGACGAAGATTAGCCCATGTCCTATTCCTCTGATCACCTCCAGCGCTTTTTGGCGATCGCGACCGAGGCGGCCCAAGCCGGTGGTGCGGTGCTCCAGCGCTACTGGGGCCAGCTGTCCGACATTCAGCAAAAAGGCCGACCCGGCGACCTGGTGACGGAAGCCGATAAGGCGGCTGAGGTCGAAGTGCTGGGGGTGCTGCGGCGGCATCTGCCAGACCACGCTATCCTGGCCGAAGAGTCAGGCCGGTTAGGGACCAACGACAATCCCCTGGTTTGGGCGGTCGATCCGCTCGACGGCACCACCAACTATACCCATCAGTATCCCTTCTGCGCCGTCTCGGTGGGCCTGCTAATCGAGGGCGTACCCGCCGTAGGGGCAATTTTTGACCCGGTGCGGGGCGACCTGTTTCGAGCAGCGCGGGGGCTGGGTGCGACCTGCAACCGGCAGCCCATCCGGGTCTCTGAGACCGATAGCCTAGCCGACAGCCTGCTGGTCACCGGCTTTGCCTACGACCGCCGGGAAACCGCCGACAATAACTACGCCGAATTTTGTCAGCTCACCCACCTGACTCGCGGCGTCCGTCGCGGTGGCTCAGCGGCCATCGACTTGGCCTACGTCGCCTGCGGTCGGCTGGATGGCTACTGGGAGCGGGGGCTATCGCCTTGGGATGTGGCGGCGGGCGTGATCCTGGTACAGGAAGCCGGTGGACAGGTAACCGCCTATGACCAGAGCCCCTTTGACATTGAGTCGGGGCGAATTCTGGCGAGCAATGGCCCGATTCACAGCCAGCTCAGCCATGAGCTGGCTCAGGTGAAGCCGTTGGAGCGATTTATCCCTAAGTCATAGCGCGGCGCCCTATCAATCAAAAAACGTGCTGTAAGTAAAAACGCCGGATTGATTTTGGGCATTCTTAAGCCATCAGCATTGAAGGTGGCCATGAATATCGACCAGGGACTATTCAAACTAGAGATTATCGACCACCATGCGGTACTGGGACTGCCGCTGACGGCTCAGCCGAAACAGGTCCGGAAGCGGTATCTCGAAATTACCCGCAAGCTTCACCCCGACAGCTGGAGCGGCGCTAGCGAGAGCCAGAAACAGCAGGCCAGCGAGCTGCTCTCAAAACTGGTTAACCCGGCTTACGAAACGCTGGGCAAGGAAAAGCCCTTGACCGAACACAATATTTTGGTGCGGATGAAGGGCCAGCAGCTGTCTTGCCAGCCCGCTTCCCTACTGCTAACCAGCCCCGCCGCCAAGGCCCTGGCCGCTGACAGCAGTAATCTGGACTACAACTACATGACGGTGCTGCAAAAGCTCAGCAAGCGGCAGTACGAGATCATGGAGCAGGCGCTGGAGCTGATCGGTCAAATCAGCCAGCTCAATGCCGCCTATCTGGCCTGTAAGGACAACCTGGAAAGCGCCCTGCCCAAGCCGCCAACCACCGCTGAGCCTGAAGCGGAGCAGGCCAGTGCGCCGCCACCCCAACGCCGTCACCACGAGACGATGATTGAAGGCTATATCAACCGGGCCAAGGAGTTTGAATACAAGCGCGACTTCGACCGGGGTATTCTGGAACTGCGGCAGGCGATCGCGGCTCATCCCCAAAGCGCCCCTTGCCACAGCTACCTCGCTAAGCTATATCTCAAAGCCGGGCAAGAAACGATGGCTAAAATTCATCTCAAGCGGTCGCTAGAGTTTAATGCCAGTGACCCGATAGCGACTGAAATCCGGGAGCGCTTTCAGGCCGCTGAAAAGCGGGCCGCTCGGGTTTCGACCGAGCCGTCGAAGAAGGGCAGCGGTTTTCTCAACGGTCTCTTCGGAGGCAAAAAACAGTAGATAATACTCCCTAGACAGCACACTTGATAAACCAGCGCTCCATGATCTATCAACCCCCCGCGGGTGGCCGCGACCTCCTGCCTCACGATGTCGCTCAGAAGCGCTGGATCGAGGACCGCCTAGAGCAGGTCTTTCAGCGCTGGGGCTACCACCGGATCATCACCTCTACCGTCGAGACGATGGAGACGCTGATGGCAGGCGGAGCGATTGAGCAATCTGAGGTGATTGAACTCCAGCGTTTTCAGGGTGGACGGCTGGGGCTACGACCCGAGCTGACGGCCTCCATAGCCCGGACGGCAGTGACGCGCCTGGCGGCAGTCACCTATCCGCAGCGGCTCTACTACAGCGCCAATGTATTTCAGCATACGGAAACTAGCAGCCACGGCGGCCAGCAGGAATATTATCAGGCCGGGGTCGAGCTGCTGGGCGCAGACGGCCTCACAGCCGATGCCGAGGTACTGCTGCTGCTAACCGACTGTCTCAGGGGACTCAACCTGACGGATACCCATATTGTGCTCGGCGAAGCTGCCCTCACCTATTCGCTGCTGTCTGCCTTTCCAGAGACGCTGCGGCAGCAGGTGCGTCACGCGATCGCAACCCTCGATCGGGTCACCCTAGAAGCCCTGCCCTTGTCTGAATCGCTTCAGAAGCGAGCGCTGCGGCTAATGGATCTGCGCGGCCAGCCGCAGGCGGTACTGCGATCGCTCCAGGCGTTTGACCTAGACCTTGACCAGCAGGCAATCGTCAGCCATCTGAAGGGGCTAGTAGAACTGTTCGAGACAGTGGAGCAGGCCCCAGCGCTGATCCTCGACCTCAGCCTGATTCGGACCTACGACTATTACACCGGCATCGTTTTTGAAGTGGTCGGCCAGCGGCGAATTTTGGGCCAGGGCGGTCGCTATGACCATCTGCTCGGGGTCTACCATCCCCAGGGTGAGAGCTCGCCCGGAATTGGCTTTATCCTCAATGTCGAAGCGCTGCACCAGGTCTTGCTACCCAGCGGCCAGCTGCCGACGGAAACGCCGCCCAGCGACTGGCTGGTGGTGGCGACCCAGACGGACGCGATCGCGGCTGCCCTGGCCTATGCCCAAACCATTCGCCAGTCGGCCAACCTGGTGCGGGTAGAGCTGCATCTGGATCCGGAAACACCGCCCCCGACCGTTCGGGAAATTGCCCAAAAACGCCGGATTGGGCGGATTGCCTGGATTGCGGCCCAGGGCCTGCCGGAGATTGAAGCGCTCGGCTAGTCGGCGTGAGCTAGATTAGAGAAGCTCGTTACTCAAGTGAAACCGTGGCTCACTCCATCATCACCAACGTTTGCGAAGGCGTCGCCGACTGCGTAGACGCCTGCCCCGTCGCCTGCATCCACGAAGGCCCCGGCAAAAATACCAAGGGTACCGACTGGTACTGGATCGACTTCGACACCTGCATCGACTGCGGCATCTGCCTCCAGGTTTGCCCGGTGGAAGGCGCGATCGTCCCAGAGGAAAAACCGGATCTGCAAAACACGCCTACTTAGCCATAAAGGTCGGAACAGCTTGCACCAGTTTGTACACCTTACGAATTAATGGGGGAGTAGCCCATGTGGGAAGATCCGGTTTTAGAAGAGCTGTATCGAATCCGCGAAGAGCACGCAAAGGCTTTCAACTACGACTTCAAAGCAATATTTGCTGATTGGAAAAAGAGACAATCTGAAAGCGCCAGGAAAATAGTATCGCTACAAACTAAGGGGTGGTCCGCCACGACGCAGCAAATTAAGCAAGAAACCCCGCCTGGGCAGCCCGCGAATGGTTAAGGTCAGCCCCACTAATCGGTACTCCTGATGAATGCATCCGCGGCTTCACAGCCGGTGACTAGCCTCAGCCTCAGCGACCTGAGGGAAACGGTTGGGCTGGTGCGCGATCGCGACGATCCGTTTTTTCATCACTGGCTCTCGGCAGCAGACCCGCTATCTGACTACGAGCAGCAGGCATTGGAGCGGCTGAAGCAAAACTACAGCGACTTTTCCATGGCGTAGTTGGTGAAGGTTTCGCCTCGGCGGCTCACTTCCTGTTTTTTAACCACTGAAAATCCCATGCGTTCAAAAAAGGCTTGGCGCTAATGCTGGCCTCTGTGAATAACCGGTCCACGGCTAGCTCAGCCGCTTTCGCTTCGATTGCTCGATAGAGCTGGCTGCCCACACCCCGACGCTGATAGTCCTTGTGGCAGTAGAAGCAGTCGATATGCCCATTGGACTCAAGCTCTCCAAATCCGGCAATCACCCCGCTGTCATCAGCGACATAGGTAAACCGATTTGAGCATATTTTGGCCCAGTCTCGAAAATGAATGTCATCCGGTGCCCAAGCTCTGACCTGGCTGGCTGAATAATCGCGAACGTTGACTTCCCGCACCGTCTGATGAAACAGTCGCGCGATTGGCTCAGCATCCTCAACTTTAAACAGCCGTATTGTAATCATCAGCGCTCCTATCTATACGACTCTATCCCTAGTGGCTGTACGGGGTTATTGACGAACAGCGCACCTAGAAAGCTGTGGCACAATTGGTAAGTTGCTCCATCCCCGGTTGAACTGCGTCATGACTAAATTTGTATTTGTAACTGGCGGCGTCGTGTCCAGTATTGGTAAAGGCATTGTGGCGGCCAGCCTGGGTCGGCTGCTGAAGTCCCGCGACTATTCGGTGTCGATTTTGAAGCTCGATCCCTACATTAACGTGGATCCGGGTACCATGAGCCCCTTTCAGCATGGGGAGGTGTTTGTCACCGAGGATGGGGCCGAGACGGATTTGGACCTGGGGCACTACGAACGCTTTACCGATACATCAATGTCCCGGCTCAACAGCGTCACCACCGGGTCGATCTACCAGGCCGTAATCAATAAGGAGCGGCGGGGCGACTACGAAGGTGGCACCGTGCAGGTGATTCCGCATATTACGAATGAGATCAAGGCGCGGATTCATCGGGTGGCCCGCGATCGCAATCCGGACGTCGTGATTACGGAAATCGGCGGCACCGTCGGCGACATTGAGTCTTTGCCTTTCATGGAAGCGATTCGTCAGTTTCGCAAGGATGTGGGCCGCAACGACGTGATTTACATGCACGTCACCCTGATCCCCTGGATTCCAGCGGCGGGCGAACTCAAGACCAAGCCCACCCAGCATTCGGTGAAGGAACTGCGCTCGATTGGGATTCAGCCCGATATTCTAGTCTGCCGCAGTGCGATGCCGCTGAGTGAAGGGATTAAGGAAAAGGTCTCCAACTTCTGCGATGTCCCCGTGCGCTGCGTGATTCCGGCTCAGGATGCCCGCAGCATTTATGAAGTGCCGCTGATGCTAGAGCGCGAGGGGCTGGCCCAGGAGGCGCTGTCGCTGTTAAGTCTGGAGCCGCGAGAGCCAAATCTGGCGAACTGGTCTACGCTGGTCGAGCGGCTGTACAGCCCGGACAAGGTGCTCGATGTCGCCATCGTTGGCAAATACGTCAGCTTAAATGACGCCTACCTGTCGGTGGTTGAGGCGCTGCGCCATGCCGCGATCGCGGTTCATGCCGACCTCAGGGTGCGCTGGGTCAGCTCTGAAGATATTGAAGTCGATGGGCCAGATGCCTATCTCAACGGCGTCGATGCCGTCGTCGTCCCGGGCGGCTTTGGGATTCGGGGAATTGAGGGCAAAATTCAGACGATTCAGTACGTCCGTGAGCGTCAGATTCCCTTTTTGGGGCTGTGTTTGGGGATGCAGTGCCTGGTGGTGGAATGGGCCAGGAATGTGGCAAACCTGTCCAGCGCCCACAGTTCTGAGATTGACCCGGAGACGGAAAACCCGGTGATTAACCTGCTGCCCGAGCAGGAAGACGTGGTTGACTTGGGCGGAACCATGCGCCTGGGCCTCTATCCCTGCCGCTTACAGCCCCACACCCTGGCCAGCCAGCTCTATCAGCAGGAGGTGATCTACGAGCGCCATCGCCACCGCTATGAGTTCAACAATGCCTACCGCAACCTGTTTCTCGAAACCGGCTACATCGTCAGCGGCATCTCCCCTGACGGTCGCCTAGTCGAAATTGTCGAGCTGCCGGATCATCCTTTCTTCATCGCCAGCCAGTTTCATCCCGAGTTTCAGTCCCGACCGAATGCGCCCCATCCGCTGTTCTTAGGGCTGGCCGAGGCCGCTCTGAAACAGTCGCCGGGGCAGCAGACAAGGCCCATGCTGTCTGCCGAGGCGACCCCCGAGGCCGTGCGGTAGGCTGTCATGCATCCAGACCCGGTGAATTCTGGCAGTACAGACAGTCCGACGGTGACGCTGGCCGATGTGGAGCGGGCCAGGGACGCGATCTCGCCTCACGTTCGCCAAACGCCAATGATTTCGGCCAAGGCATTGAAGCAGCCGCTGGGCGACTATGACCTCTGGCTCAAGCTGGAATGCCTCCAGGTCACGGGCTCTTTTAAGGCGAGAGGCGCGGTTAATAAGCTGCTTTCGCTTCCCCAAGACCTCATCTCGCGGGGCATTGTCACCGCCTCGGGCGGCAATCACGGCCTCGCCGTCGCCTATGCCGGCTGGATTGCTCAGGTGCCAACTACGATTTATCTAGGCGAAAACACACCGCCTGCGAAGGCTGAGAAGCTGCGGCAGTGGGGCGCATCTGTGGTGATGGAAGGAGCCGACTGGGACGCGGCGAATCGGGCGGCGACCGCTTTAGCTGCCGAGAAAGGGCTGGCCTACCTTCATCCTTTTGCCGATCCCCAAATTATTGCCGGGCAAGGCACTCTGGGCCTGGAAATGCTGGCGGCGCTGCCCCAGATGGATACCCTGGTCGTAGCAATTGGCGGCGGCGGTCTGATTAGCGGCATTAGCTTAGCTGCTAAGACACTTAAGCCCAGCCTTAAAATTATTGGGGTAGAGCCAGTTGGGGCAGCGACCCTCTACGAAAGCCGCCGCCAGGGCCGGGTGACTGAACTCGACCAGATTACGACCGCCGCTAACACGCTCGCTCCTCGCCGGTCTGCCCCAATCAACTTTGGCCTGATTGAGCAAAACGTCGATCAGATCGTGCTCGTTAGCGATGATGACATGCGAACGGCGGCTCGCTGGCTCTGGTTTGAGCTGGGGGTAGCGGCTGAGCTGAGCGGGGCAGCCGCGATCTCGGCCCTTTTCACTCAGTATCAGCCCGCAGCAGGAGAACAGGTCTGCGCCTTAATCTGCGGCAGCGGTACCGATGGCATAGCCTGAGGGCGATGCGGCTCGCGTATTGGTAACGGAGCCCACAATGATAAAATTGCGCTTATGTTCGACACTGTCTGCAAGTTTCTGGCCGAGACCTTTTCAGCTGACTTCGCTACCTGGCTGCTGGGAGAGCCAGTTGCTCTGAGCAAGCTCAGCCCTTCAGAACTTTCTTTAGAGCCGATTCGAGCCGATGTCCTGATCCTGCTGCAATCGGAAGAGACTGTTCTTCAGCTCGAATTCCAGTCTCGCCCCGACCCAGACATGGCCTTTCGCATGGCCGACTATCGCCTGCGGGTTTACCGCCGCTTTCCCCACAAAGCGATGCGGCAGGTGGTGATCTATCTGAAGCAGACCCAGTCGCAAGCAGTTTATCAAACGAGCTTTGAGATTTCGGGGATGCATCACGAGTTTGAGGTGATTCGCCTCTGGGAGCAGTCACCCACACTTTTTTTGAGACGATCTGGTCTGCTACCGCTGGCTGTCCTGGCGCAGGCTGATAGCCGACCTCAGCTGCTACAGCAGGTGGCGGCTCAGATTGACGCGATTTCAGATGCTCGAACCCAGAGCAACGTGGCTGCATCTACGGCGATTTTAGCTGGGCTAGTATTGGATAAAGGATTGATTCAGCAGGCTTTGAGGAAGGAAACGATGCAGGAGTCGGTGATTTATCAGGAAATCTTAGCTGAAGGGCGGCAGGAAGGTCTACAGGAAGGTCTACAGGAAGGGCGGCAGGAAGGGCGGCAGGAAGGGCGGCGGCAGGAAGCGATCGCGCTCATCCATCGATTACTCACCCGCCGACTGGGTACTTTACCGGAGGGCATCCAGGTTCAGATATCCGTGCTTTCACTGGTGCAGATTGAGGGGCTGGGAGAAGCGCTGCTGGATTTCACAACTTTGACAGAGCTAGAGACCTGGCTGGCGCAGCAGCAGGCGGAGTTGGCTAGAGTATCTCAGAACCTGAGCAGGCAACTCGGCGAACTGCCGACTGACGTCAGGGATGAGGTGCAGGCACTGTCTTTAGAACAGCTAAATCTGCTAACAGTTGCGCTGACTAGCTTTTCTGACATGGAGCAGCTAAAGGGATGGTTACAGGCTCAGCGGGTAGAGACGGATTCACTGGTCTGATCTTCCATCTGCTCTCCATAGTAGATAGTGGTGATGAACTGGATTGGTAGCTCTATCAGCCGCTCGGGGCCGTGGGGAATCTCGCCGCGCAGGGTGAGGGCATCGCCCGGCTCTAACAGGTAGGTTTGCTGACCGTGACGATATTCCAGTTTGCCGGTCAGCATATAGATAAACTCGACGCCGGGATGCTCAAAGGTGGGGAACACCTCGGAAGCGTCATCCAGGGTAATCAGGAAGGGTTCAAACAGCTTGGTTGGCCCCTGCCCGTAGGCCAGCAGGTGATAGGTATGGCCGCATTTCGTGCCCCGACGGACAACCTCCATACCCTCACCCTGCTTGACCAGCTGTGCCCCGCCGGTGGGCATGTCATAGTTACGAAACAGTGCCGCCATCGAGACGCCCAGGGCAGCGGCAATTTTAGCCAACGTACTGAGGCTGGTCGCGGTTTGGGCGTTTTCAATCTTTGACAGCATTCCCCGCGAAACGCCCGACTGGTCGGCGACCTCAGCCAGGGTTAAACCGTGCTTTTGCCTGAGCTCGCGTAGGGTATGGCCCAGATAGCGCTCTAAGGAATGATCCAGGTCGGCATCGGGGTTTGTCGGGTGAACTGCCGGGTTGACCATAGCGGCTTTCAAAACAGGGTTGACAGGTCTAATATAGCTGGCATAATTGAACTTGATTCAAAAAAGTTTCCTGTCAAGAATCAATGACGGACAATCGGCGATTTATCTTGAGTCTCTCCTGCCCCGACGGGGTGGGGATTGTCGCAGCGGTAAGCAAGCTGGTCGCGGATAATCGCGGCTGGATTATCGAAGCCCAGCATCATGCGGATCAGGAGGCGCGGCGATTTTTTATGCGGCAGGAAATTCTAGCCGAGTCGCTGCCGTTTGAGATTGATGAATTTCGTCAGCGGTTTGCCACTATTGCCGAGCAGTTTCAAATGGACTGGGCGATTAGCGACTCGGCTCAGCCCAAGCGCGTGGTGATTCTGGTGTCGAAGTCGGGTCATTGTCTGTATGACCTGCTTTCTCGCTGGAAGAGCGGTGAGCTAGTGGTCGATATTCCGGCGGTAATCTCCAACCATGAGGATTTTCGCTCACTGGTGGAGTGGCACGATATTCCCTACTATCATGTGCCAGTGCCTCGTGAGCAGAAGGATCTGGCCTACGAGAAGATTGCTCACCTGTTCGATACTTTGCAGGGTGACGTAATGGTGTTGGCCCGGTATATGCAGATTCTGTCACGGCAGATCTGCGATCGCTATCCCGGCCAAATTATCAACATCCACCATTCCTTTCTACCTTCTTTTGTTGGGGCTAAGCCTTACCATCAGGCCTACCAGCGCGGGGTGAAGCTGATCGGTGCCACCTGCCACTACGTCACCGAAGCCCTGGATGCGGGGCCAATTATCGATCAGGACGTGCTGCGGATTGACCATACTGACGCTACTGCTGATCTAGTGCGCTATGGCAAAGATATTGAAAAAACGGTTCTGGCCCGGGGCCTGCGCTATCACGTCGAAGACCGGGTGCTGCTGCACCGCAACAAGACCATCGTCTTTCGCTAATCGCGATTTGTCTCCCATGCCGCTGCGTCTGCTCAAATTTGGCCTTGTGAAAAGCTATCCCGAATCGCGGATGTTTCGGCAGCGCGATCGCCTTCGACCCACCTACGATGCGGTGATCATCGGCGGCGGTGGGCATGGCTTAGCCACGGCCTACTATCTGGCCAAAGACCACGGCATCAACAATGTCGCCGTGCTAGAGCGGGGCTACCTGGGCGGCGGCAACACCGGGCGCAACACGACCATTATTCGCTCCAACTACCTCACCCCGGCAGGCGTCAAATTCTACGATCAGTCGCTGCGGCTCTGGCAGGCTCTCTCGGAAACCCTCGACCTAAATCTGTTCTACACCAACCGGGGCCACTTCACCCTGGCCCATACCGAAGCTTCCCTGCGGACGCTGCGCTGGCGAGCCGAGGTGAACAAGCACTACGGCATTGACAGTGAAGTGGTTGACCCCCAGACGGTGCAGGCGGCCTGTCCCCATATGGACCTGGACTGCGGCGGTGCGCCGGTGATGGGGGCGCTCTACCATGCGCCGGGCAGCATCGCCCGCCATGACGCGGTGGCCTGGGGCTACGGACGTGAGGCTGACCGGCAGGGAGTGGAGATTCACCAGCAGACGGAGGTGACGGGGATTCGGGTAGAGGGTGGTCGGGTGACTGGGGTGGAGACGATTCGGGGCGCGATCGCAACTCCTAAGGTCATCTGCGCCGTGGCCGGGTTTACGCCTCGGATTTTGGACTGGGTAGGACTGCGATCGCCGCTAAAAATCCATCCGCTTCAGGCGATGGTGAGCGAGCCGATGAAAGCCTGGCTGGACCCGATTATTGTCTCCAGCAGCCTGCATGTCTACGTCAGCCAGACGGCTCGGGGCGAGCTGGTGATGGGGGCGTCGTTGGATCCCTACGAGCTGCATTCGACTCGTTCGACGCTAGATTTTGCCGAAGGTTTGGCGGCTCGGATGTTGGATCTGTTTCCTTTCCTCTCCCAGGCGAAAGTGGTGCGGCAATGGGCCGGGATGGCCGATATGACACCGGACTTCGCGCCGATTATGGGTAAAACCGACATTGAGGGCTTTTATCTGGACGCGGGCTGGGGCACCTGGGGATTCAAGGCAACGCCGATCTGCGGAAAGACGATGGCTGAGACGGTGGCGCGCGATCGCAATCATGAGCTAATCCGAGAATTCTCCCTGGATCGATTCAGCAAATACGCTCTGGTGGGCGAAAAAGGCGCAGCCTCGGTGGGGCATTAGTTATGAAAATTATGACCTGCCCGATTAACGGGCCAAGACCCATATCAGAATTCATCACGGCTGGCGCGGTCAAGCCGATGCCGAATCCGCAGACCGCTGACGATCTGACCTGGGCCGACTATGTGTTCAACCACGACAGCGTCCCCGGCGTGAAACGGGAATGGTGGTGCCATACGCCCAGCAATACCTGGTTTATAGCCGAGCGCCATACCCGAACCGACGAAATTGTCCGCACCTATCTCTGGGAGGCCGCATGAGTCAGCGTTTAGACCCGCTGCCGACCGAATGGATCGAGCGCGATCGCTTAGTGCCCTTTAGCTTTGAAGGCAGCCGCTACACGGGCTACGCGGGCGATACCGTCAGCAGTGCGCTGTGGGCGGCGGGGCAGCGAGTGCTGGTCCGCAGTTTTAAGTATCATCGACCGCGCGGTCTGCTGAGTTTCGCGAACCATGATGTGAATACGCTGATGCAGGCCGACTCGCAACTCAGCGTCCGGGCGGACGTGACGCCGGTGACGGCAGGGCTGAATCTGGCTGCGGTGAATACCTGGGGCGGGGTGAGTCGCGATCGCGCTAGCCTACTGAATGCGCTCTCCGCCTTTTTGCCCGTAGGCTTTTACTACAAAACCTTTCACGGTAGGTTCTTTCCCTTCTGGGAGAGAACTATCCGAAAGCTGGGCGGTCTGAGCGCGATCGACCCGACCGCTCCCCGACTGAGGACGCCTAAGCAGTATGACTTCTGCGATGTACTGGTGGTTGGGGCAGGGCCTTCGGGGCTGGCAGCTGCGATCGCGGCGGCTGAGGCCGGGGCCGAAGTTGTTCTAGTAGATGAAAATGCCCGCGCGGGCGGTTCGGGTAGCTATCAGCTGGGCGGCGACCTCGATCAGGCAAAACAGACCGCCGAGCTGATTCAGATGGCAGCGGCTCAGCCTCGCATCCGGCAGCATTTACAGACAGAGGCAGCGGGTTACTATGCCGATGGCTGGGTGCCGCTGGTCGAACCCGAACGAATGACCAAGCTGCGGGCGAAGGCCGTCATTGTCGCCAGTGGCGCGTTTGAGCAGCCTGCCGTTTTTCACAATAATGATTTGCCAGGGGTAATGCTGGCCTCGGCGGCGCAGCGGCTGATCTATCGCTATGCCGTGAAGCCGATGCGTCGGGCTGTCGTCCTGGTGGGAAATTCAGACGGCTACCGGGCGGCGCTAGATCTGGCTGCGAATGGCGTGGAGGTGATGGCGGTAGTCGATTTGCGGGCTGTTCAAGTTTCTCCAGAAGCTCACGCTATCCGCGCCCAGGGTATCCCCATTTTCTCCCAGTACGGAATTTACGCTGCTGAAACAAATCCGGCTCAGGATGGCGTTTGCGCAGCGGTGATTTGCCCTCTTTCCGATACGGGAGAACCCCGGTTAGACCAGCGTCAGACGATTAACTGCGATGGGATCGTGGTCAGCGTGGGCTGGGCGCCGGCAGCTAATCTGCTCTACCAGACGGGCACCCAGATGCGTTTTGAGGAAAGGGTAGAACAGTTTGTGCCAGATCGGCTGCCTGAAGGCGTCTTTGCCTGCGGTCGGGTGAATGGGGTCTACCAGTTTGACAAAAAGCTGATCGATGGCCGTAGGGCCGGTCTGGAAGCGGCTGCCTATCTAGGATTTGCCCAATCTGTCCCTAGCCCAGTACCGGCAGCTGAGTCCGAATCGCCCTCTCATCCCTGGCCGGTCGTCAGCCATCCGAAGGGCAAAAACTTTGTGGATTTCGATGAAGACCTCCAGCTGAAGGATTTCTACCATGCGGCCCAAGAGGGGTTTGACAACATTGAGCTGCTGAAGCGCTATACCACGGTAGGGATGGGACCCAGTCAGGGCAAGCATTCCAATATGAACGCCCTGCGTATTCTGGCGAACATCAATAACAAATCTCCTCAAGTAGTAGGAACAACAACGGCTCGACCCTTCTTCCATCCGGTACCGTTCTCCCATCTGGCCGGTCGCGGCTTCACCCCCGAGCGCCACACGCCGCTCTACAGCCGCCATCTGGCGCTGAGCGCCGAAATGGTCAAGGCTGGTCTGTGGCAGCGACCCGAGTTCTATCGGCAGTCTGGATTCAGCCGAGCTGACTGCATTCGCCAGGAAGCCCTCAACGTCCGCCAGCGGGTGGGCTTAATTGACGTCAGCAGTCTCGGCAAGCTAGAGCTGCGCGGCCCCGATGCGGCAGAATTCCTGGAGCGGCTCTATACCGGGCGCTACCAGTCGCTGAAGTCGGGGCGGACGCGCTATGCCCTGATGCTGGATGAGTCAGGCGTCGTCATGGATGACGGGGTGATTGCCCGGCTGGGGCCAGAGCACTTTTACTTCACCACCACAACCTCTGGATCGAGTCGAATCTATCGTGAAATCAGCCGATTAGCGCTCCAGTGGCGGTTCAACTGCGGCATTGTTAACCTCACCGGGGCAAGGGCGGCGATCAATCTGGCCGGTCCGCGATCGCAACAAGTCCTATCCCAGCTCACCTCAGCAGATCTCTCCGCCGAAGCGTTCCCCTATCTGGCGGTGAGAGAAGCTGAAGTTGCTGGAATTCCCGCCATTCTGATGCGAGTCGGCTTTGTTGGCGAATGGGGTTACGAAATCCATGTTCCAGCTCTGTCCGCGCCCGCGCTATGGGATGCCCTAATGCAGGCCGGGGCAGCTGACGGCATTCGCCCCTTTGGCCTTCAGGCTCAGCGACTGTTGCGGTTGGAGAAGGGCCATGTGATTGTCGGTCTGGATACGGACGGTTTAACCACCCCCGCTGAGGCCAATCTGAGCTGGGCGGTCAAGTCCGATAAGCCTTTCTTCCTCGGGCAGCGGAGTCTGGCGATTGTAGGACAGCGATCGCAGTCCAAAACTCTCGTCGGCTTCACCCTACCCGCTAGCTTCACCGGCCAGCCACCAGAAGAATGCAACCTGGTAATTGACCAGGGCGAAATTGCTGGGCGAGTGACCAGCATTGCCTTTAGCCCCAGCCTAGAGCGCTACATCGGCCTAGCCTACGTTCCCCCAGCTCAGAGCGCAGACGGTACTTCTCTGGCGATTCGTAACTCAGACGGCGCGATGATTCCAGCAACAGTCAGCTCTACCCCCTGTTATGACCCCGACAATCGACGGCAGAAAGAATCATTCCTCACGGAGGCTGTCTAATGACCTTACTCACTAGCCCGCTGGCGGATGTTTTGCGATCGCGCCCCGGCACCCGGCAGGAACTGAACCAAATGTCCGTTTTAACCCAGGTACCCGATCCCAAACCGGCTGAAACTCTAGGACTAGCCGACCTCTCCTACCTCACCCGCTTCGGCGTCAAAGGCCCCCAAAGCGCCAGCTGGCTATCAGCTCAGTCAATACCCATCCCAGAGCAGCCCAACACCTGGGCAGCCCTACCCGAAGGCGGCCTAATCGCTCGCCTGGGACGCAGCGAATTTCTGATTGAAGATGGCCCCGATAGCCAAACCGTACCGCGACTCGCCGCCGCCTGCAATTCCCCACCCGCTCAGGTTTATCCAGTGCTGAGGCAGGATGCCGCGATCGCGCTCTGCGGCCAGGCCACCCAAAACCTGCTCCGCCAAACCTGTAGCTTCAACTTCCAGTCCCTTAACCTCACCGAGCATCCGGTCATTCTCACCACTATGGTCGGCGTCACCGTTACCGTTATCCCTCAACCCAAATCCCACCACCCCATCTACCGCATCTGGTGCGACAACACCTTCGCCCCCTACCTCTGGCAAACCCTAGCTGAAATCACCACCGAACTAGGCGGCACCATCATCGGCACCCAGGATTTCATCCCCTATACCGGCCAAATGCCCTAGCCCATTAATCTTGCTGTGTGGGCTTGGGAACCAAGCCCCTACCCATCCACCCCTAACGCCTACGGCGACGCTTCGCGAACACCCCATACCCCATCCACCCCTTCCCATCTACCCCTATGTGCGGCATCGTCGGCCTTCTCCTCAAAACCCCCACCCTTCACGCCTCCCTGGGCGAACTCATGGTCCCCATGCTTGTCGGTATGGGCGATCGCGGCCCTGACTCCGCCGGTCTAGCCGTGTTCACTGAACAGCTGCCGATAGGCGAACTCAAATACAGCCTCTACTCTGGACGCCAGGTCTGTGATTGGGCGGTGCTGCTGGCAACGGCGCAGGCCGAGCTGTCTGACCAGGCGACCCTACAGGACAACGGTAACCACGCGATTCTTACAGCTCAAATTGCTCCTGATGTCTTTAAGCCCTGGCTGGTTCAGCGCTATCCCCAGCTGCATCTGCTGTCTGCGGGACGGACGCTCGATCTCTACAAAGATACCGGTGGCCCGGCGGCGGTGGCTCAGCGCTATCAGTTTGAGACTCTGAAAGGCACTCATTTAGTCGGCCACACTCGAATGGCAACCGAGTCGGCGGTGACGCCAGCCCATGCCCATCCCTTCACCGCTGGGGAGGACTTTTGCCTGGTGCATAACGGCTCGCTATCGAACCCCCACGCCATTCGCCGCAAGCTGGAGCCCCAGGGCATTCACTTTGAAACGGACAATGATACGGAAGCCGCCTGTCGGTTTTTGGAATGGCGGATGAGCCAGGGAGATGACCTGAAAACGGCTTTGGAAAAAGGGTTTGAAGAATTGGACGGGTTCTACACCTTTCTGATGGGGACGGCAAATCAGCTAGCACTGGTGCGCGATGCCTTTGCCTGCAAGCCTGCCCTGGTGGCTGAGACGGATGACTATGTCGCGATCGCGTCCGAATTCCGCGCCCTGGCCCATCTGCCGGATATCGATCAGGCCCAGCTGTTTGAACCCGCCCCCGAGGAGATTTATGTATGGAACGTCTAACGTTAGATGCGACTGTCTCGAAGCCGCTAAGCTTTGACCTGCGCCAAACCTCACTGCGACAGGTCAACCAGTTTCTCCACCGCGAGCTAACCGCCGGGCAGACGGTTCAGATTGCTCACCCGGACGGGGCACATAGTCTGGCGGTGGGGCTGACCGTCCCGGCTGAGGTGAATGTTGAAGGCCATGTGGGCTATTACGCTGCCGGGATGAACCAGCAGGCTCGGGTGACGATTCGGGGCAATGCCGGGCCGGGCGTGGCGGAAAATATGATGTCGGGCCGGGTTCACGTCACCGGGTTTGCCTCGGTCTCGGCGGGGGCTTCGGCCCACGGCGGGCGGCTGATTATCGACGGCGATGCGGGTCTGCGCTGCGGCATTTCGCTGAAGGGGGCGGATATTGTCGTGGGCGGCAGCGTCGGCAGCTTTTCGGCTTTTATGGCTCAGGCCGGGCGGCTGGTA
Source organism: Vasconcelosia minhoensis LEGE 07310 (assembly GCF_015207255.1). Taxonomy (GTDB): domain Bacteria; phylum Cyanobacteriota; class Cyanobacteriia; order Phormidesmidales; family Phormidesmidaceae; genus Vasconcelosia; species Vasconcelosia minhoensis. The sequence continues at coordinate 83,204 of NZ_JADEXG010000001.1, read as the reverse complement.
ATCTGCGGCGACGCGGGGGATGCCCTGGGCGATTCGCTCTATGAAGCGGTGATCTATATTCGCGGTGAGGCCAAGTCGCTGGGGGCCGATGCCCAGTTTGAGGAAATGCGCGATCGCGATTACGAAGCCCTCCACGAATTGCTATCTGAAGCAGATCTAACCCACGATCCCCGCTCTTTTCGCCGGATCGCCTCAGCCAAACAGCTCTACCACTGGAACGCCAACGCTCAGCAGGACTACTAATGCCTTCTCTCAACCCTCAACCCTCAACCCATCTAGAAGCCTCAGCAGGCTACGACCACCGCATTATTAGCTATATCCAAAACGCCGCTGCCCACGGGCTCTACGAAATTCGCGGACTCGGGGCCAAGCGCCGCCTGCCCCACTTTGACGATTTGGTGTTCCTTGGGGCCTCGCTGACCCGCTATCCGCTGGAAGGCTACCGCGAAAAATGTACGACCAAGACGCTGCTGGGAACGCGCTTTGCCAGCAAGCCAATTGAGTTAGAGACGCCGATTACCATTGCCGGGATGAGCTTTGGTTCGCTTTCGGCAACGGTGAAGGAAGCGATTGGTCGGGCGGCGACTGAGGTAGGCACCTCGACAACGACCGGCGATGGTGGCATGACTCCCGAGGAACGAGCCGCTTCCAAAACGCTGGTCTATCAGTGTCTACCCTCGCGCTATGGCTTTAACCCCGACGATGTAAGAAAGGCCGACGCGATCGAGATTGTGATCGGCCAGGGAGCTAAGCCCGGCGGCGGGGGAATGCTGCTGGGGCAGAAGATCAATCCCCGCGTGGCTGAAATGCGGACGCTGCCTGCCGGGGTAGACCAGCGCTCGGCCTGCCGCCATCCTGACTGGACGGGGCCAGACGACCTGACAATTAAAATTCAGGAGCTGCGCGAGCTGACGGACTGGGAGAAACCGATTTACGTCAAGGTCGGCGCGTCTCGGCCCTATAACGACGTGAAGCTGGCCGTCCAGGCCGGGGCGGATGTGATCGTGGTGGATGGAATGCAGGGCGGAACCGCCGCGACCCAGAGCGTCTTCATAGAGCATGTAGGGATTCCGACCCTAGCTGCGATTCGTCAGGCGGTAGACGCGCTGATGGAGATGAACGTGAAAGACGAGGTGCAGCTTGTGGTTTCGGGCGGGGTGCGTACGGGGGCAGACGTGGCTAAAGCGCTGGCCCTCGGCGCAGATGCTGTCTCCATCGGTCAAGGCGTCCTGTTCGCGCTGGGCTGCAACAGCTCAACTTACATCCAGCAGGGCGAGGCTCACTCTGCTGAAGCCGACTACGCCCAGCTCGGTACCGCCCCCGGCTACTGTCACCACTGCCATACCGGCCTATGTCCCGTCGGCGTCACCACCCAAGATCCGATTCTAGAGCAGCGCCTGGAATCCGACGTGGGCACCAGACGGCTGAAGAACTATCTGCAAACCCTGAATATGGAGCTGACCACCCTGGCCCGCGCCTGCGGCAAGCAGAACGTTCACCACCTGGAGCCAGAAGACCTAGTTGCCCTCACCATCGAGGCCGCTGCTATGGCCCGACTTCCTTTGGCCGGAACTGATTGGATTCCGGGGACTTAGAAGCTTTGAAAGGTTGCCTGCGGAATACAAAAAGCTATTGTTCAATGTCGTTTGGAAAACCAGGTGAGACCTGAGCCTGTATTTGCTGCATCAGCCAGTTGGCCGCTGCTGTGTTTGTTTCGGTTGCCAATCGTTCTAGCGTCTGTTCTATTAGCGCAATGGGCAAATCTGCTAACGCCTGCGAAACTTGGATGGGTTCGTATGTACCGGCTGGGGACAGACCAAAGGCAAAGAGCCGGGTTCCTTTTACGTCAATCACCCAGTATTCGGGAATTCCTAAGCTGGCATAGAGCTGCTTTTGCTCATCCAGGTCCAGGCTCAGGGAGGTATCGGCAATCTCTCCTACTAAATCGGGCAGACGATGCTGGGGGAAGCTAATCCGGCGCGGCTCACCTGGCTGCCATCGGGGAAAATTTTCGCCTTTATACAGCACTAGATCTGGAGCACAGGCTTGCGTTTCAGGCTTTTCAATCAGGCATCGCCCGTAGGACTGGAGCGGCACGTCGGGATATAGGAACGCCCAAAACCCAAAAATTATCGTCATCAGGTCGCTAAAAGAGGCGTGGTTTGGACCTTCTTTGCCCATATCAACCCACAGCCATCCCTGGTTAAAAGCAATTTTGTGCCAGTCTATTTCCGCACTATCGCGCACTATCTTGTAATCTTGCCAAGTTGCACCGCCTTGCTGAATCACAGAAGGCATCTGAGTAGACGATTCTAAAGAAATTGACATGGATAAACACCTTGCTTTTGCATCAAAGACGCACCGCGCTTTATTCATTGAGGATTGAATCTAATATCTCTAACGCGAATTGAGATGGTTTTAGTTTCCATAGCGGTCGATCAGGTTTTAAATGATGATATTTCTATATGCTCTTGCATGGTTTTGTTAAAAGCATAGCTTTTATGCCTTCTGTTTAGCTATTCGGAATTCAAGCTCGTAACTTCAAGGTTTCGCTGTGCAGCGATCGCACTTTCCACACCGCATTTCCTCAGCCTCGCGGCGAAAGCCAAACTGCTCTAGCAGCGATTTCCAGCGACACTGGCGGCTGCGCAGGTATTTCTGCATGACGGCGGTGGCGGAAGGGGTGGGTTGGGATTTAGTCGCGATCGCGGGCTGGAGCCGATAGGTAAACGGGTCGAGCCAGCTGAGCTGACCGCTGCGGTGGAGTAAAGCCAGGGCCTGCTCAGCTTGGGGATGCTGCTGTCGGACTGTCGCTAGCGTCCCCTGGCGCGGCAGCTGACGGGCGAGCTGCTGGGCCTGCCGCGCTTGCTGCTGGGCTTTTTGGGCGAAAAACCGCCAGCGCTGCTGATCTGCCGGGTCGAGCAGTCCGGTAGGTTCGCTGACCAGCGACAGGGCCTGGGCCGGAGCGCCATCGCGGCCACTCCGACCCACTTCTTGAACATACTCAGCCAGCAGGCTGGGCAGCTGAAAATGGACCACCCAGCGACAGTCTGGCTTATTGATGCCCATGCCAAAGGCAGAGGTGCAGACGACAAACTGACAGCGTCCGCTCAGCCAGTCCGACTCGATCTGGCGGCGGGGTGGGGGCGCTAGCCCGGCGTGGTAAGCCTGTACGGAGTAGCCTTGGCGGCTCAGCACCTGGGCCAGATTCTCAGTATCGCGGCGGGTGCGGGCATAGACCAGTCCCGGCTGATTTGGATGATTTTGCAGAAACTTGAGCAGGGCCTGGCGGCGTCCGCGCGGCGTCCACACCGTTTGCATCCTCAGGTGCAGGTTGGCTCGGTAGGGGTTGAGGCGAATCACCCGAGGCTGCTGGAGCTGGAGTACTTGCAGAAGCGTTTGCTGAGTGTGCGGGTCGGCGGTGGCGGTGAAGGCCGCGATCGCAATCTTCGTTCCCGCTGGCTTAGCCTTTAGCAACGCCGGACGCACCGCCCCCAGCCGCCGATAGGCCGGGCGAAAGGAATCGCCCCACTGGGTCAGGCAGTGGGCTTCATCCAGCACCAGGCCGTTAATTTTTACCTGGGGCTGACAGAGCTGCTGCCAGACTGCCGGGCTCAGCAGCGTTTCGGGAGAAAGGTAGAGCAGCCGCAGGCGGTTTTGGCTGAGGGCCTGGAGAGTTTGCCGGCGGTCGGTGCGGGAGAGCTCGCTGTGGAGGAGGGCGGCGGGGAGACTGCGATCGCACAGCTCCTGCACCTGATTTTCCATCAGCGCCACCAGCGGCGAAACCACCAGCGTCACTCCGGTTTGCAGCAGCGCCGGCAGCTGAAAGCAAATCGACTTGCCGCCGCCGGTGGGCATCACCACCAGCAGGTCCTGCCCGGCTAGCAGCGCCTGGACAATCTCGCCCTGGGGCGGGCGAAAGCGGGAATAGCCCCAGATTTGCTGAAATTTTGCTTCGAGCGCTTTTGCGGCGGGCGGGCTGACGGTCAACTTGGGTCACCTCTCGCTGACTGCCAAAGGATGCCCAAAAGCAGATCTAGAATGGAGACCTAGATTGCGTCAGCCCTACCGCGATTTTGAGAGCCCTGGCAGAGATCAGGTCTGCCAGGGTATGGATTACTGAAACACCTGGCCAAAATTGTACCCAACGCCCAGCGTCACACCAAAGCCAGACTCGTCCCCCAGGCTCAAATTGGCCTGACCATTCGCCGTAAAATCACGGGAAAGGGGCACGTCTAATCCAGCACTGACCAACCCAGTCACTTCGGAATCATCACCGGTAGAAAAGGCCGCACCACCGCCGACATAGGGCTGTAAAGCAAACCGTCCTGGGCCAGGCAGGGCACCAAAGCTATAGGTCACCGGTATCAGAAAAGAAACATCGTCCCCAATCAGGGCGGCGGGGCGCACCGAGAGCCGGCGGGAAAATGCCAATTTGCTAATTACGGCAAAGGCCGGGTCGCCGCCGGGCACGCCGTCATCGCCGAAGCCGATATTGCCACCAATGCCAATAAAGCTAGAAGGCGCGCCAACGGGAGGACGGCGACGACGGACCTGGGCGAATTCACCCGACTCAGCCGAAGCAGAGATCGGTTCAGCCAGCTCAACAGGCATTTCTGAAATAATCTGCGGCTGGCTAGGCTGAGGCACCTCAGCCATTTTTAACGATGCCGGGTCGAGTTCTTCGGAGACAGTTTGCTGATCTACGGGCTGCGTCTGCTCGGACGGCTGGGCAATTTCTAGAATTTGCCGATCCAGAGCCGATTCAACAGCGGGATCTGCAAACTGAGCGCTAGCGGCGAGCTGAGTCGCGATCGCGCTCAGCAGCACCAGCCCCGTCGTTCCGGTCAGCTGCTTTAGTAAAGTCATGTTCACTCACTCCTCACGATAATGATGCCTGGTTAGGCGTCTTCATTTTGCATGAATTGCGAGCAATCCTAACATCTTCCTCAATATTCTGATCTCGAGCAGAGAAACAACTGTCCAACACAGGCTACTGAAATAGATTGCTGAAGTTATAGCCAACGCCTAGCGTGACCCCAAACCCAGTGTCATCACCAATGGACAAGTTTGCCTGACCATTCGCCGTAAACTGATTGGAAATGGGGACATCAAGCCCAGCGCTAATTAGCCCAGCTATCTCAGAATCATCGCCAACGGAAAAACCAACCCCAGCCCCAGCGTAGGGCTGTAGATCAAACTGTCCAACATCAGGCAGTACCTGACCAAATCTATAGGTGACCGGTATTAAAAAAGAGGCATCATCGCCAATTAGCGCCGATGGACGCACCGCTAGCCGATTGGTAAAGGCTATTTTGCTGATCACGGCAAAGGCGGGATCGCCACCGGGCGCACCGTCATCTCCGAGGCCAATATTGCCACCAATCCCAACAAAGCTAGTGTTTCCACCGGCGATAGGGCCAGGAAACTGAGCCACTTCGTCTGTTTCATCTGCAGGAGTAGGAAGCTGAGCCACTTCATTCGCTTCAGTGACAGTCCTATCCACTGAATCGGTAACTGCCATCTGCGGCTCTATTTCGGCTGGCGTCAGCGGCTCAGCGGTAACAGAGACGGCTTCCGCTGGCTCAGCAGGGAGTTCTGCGACCTGCGGCTCGCCTGACTGCGTTGCTTCAGCCGCTGCTGGCTCTAGATCGAGCGGTTCTGAGACGGGCTGGTGAGCCAACTGGGCCGGTTTTGTCGGTTCTTTGAAAGCTGAAAGTCGCTGGTCTAGCGCTGACAGATTAGGGCTAGCGGGTTCTGCAACCTGAGCATTTGCCGCTAGCTGACTGCCGACGACAGTTAGCAATACAAAGCCCGTCGCTCCAAGAAATCTACTTGATAACGTCATATCTACTCACTCCTCACAGTGATTTCGCCTGAATAGGCCATATCAATTTGCCTGAATTGTGAGCGATCCCAATCCCCCGTCCCTCTACATAAAGGAATAGATAAATGCCTTCACACTGGCCTACTGCATTCGGTCGATGGTGCGATATTGGATAGCCTCTGCTACGTGGGGTGTCTTGAGACTGTCTGAGTCTTCCAGGTCGGCAATCGTGCGTCCGACTTTGAGAATGCGGTCGGTGGCGCGGGCGGAGAGCCCTAGCTTGCGGACGGCGGCCTCAAGCAGGCTGCGGGTATCGTCATCCAGCGGACACCAGGTGCGGAGGTGGCGGCTCTGCATATCGGCATTGCACTGGAGAGTGGATTCGTCCTGGAAGCGATCGCGGGCGCGATCGCGGGCTGCCTGAACCCGCTGAAGAACTGCCGCAGAGTTTTCGCCCTGCGGCTGACGGGTTATTTCCTCAGGCTTCAGCCGACTGACCACGACCTGGAGATCAATCCGGTCCATCAGCGGCCCCGAGAGCTTGGCCCAGTACTGCTCGCGCCCGCGCGGGGTGCAGGTACAGGGCTGGACGGAATCGCCAAAGTAGCCGCAGGGGCAGGGATTGGTGCTGGAAACCAGGGTGAACTTAGCCGGAAATTCCACTGATAGGCGGGTGCGGGCAATCGTCACGTAGCCATCTTCGAGGGGCTGCCTAAGAAATTCCAGAACGTCGCGCTTGAATTCGGTCAGCTCGTCCAGGAAAAGCACGCCGCGATGGGCCAGAGAAATTTCACCGGGTTTGGGATAGCTGCCGCCGCCCACTAGGGAAGGGCCAGAGGCCGAATGGTGGGGGCTGCGAAAGGGGCGCTGGGTGACCAGGGTGCCTTTTTCCTTCAGTAGCCCGGCGACGGAGTGGATCTGGGTCACCTCTAGAGCTTCGGAAAAGCTGAGCGGCGGTAGAATGCCGGGCAGGCGTCGGGCCAGCATGGTTTTCCCACTGCCCGGCGGCCCAACGAAAATCAGATTATGACCACCCGCAGCGGCAATCTCCAAAGCCCGGCGCGCCTGGGCCTGGCCTTTCACATCGCGCAGGTCGAGCGCATTGGCCGGGCCGTTTTGCAGGGTAGCTGGCCCGTCTACTTTAATCGGTACCCGGCTGCCCGGCTGGTTCAGAAACTCCACCACGTCGGCGATGTGCGAGCAGCCATAGACGGCTAGCCCCGGCACTACGGCAGCTTCATGGGCGTTGTTTTCCGGTACGACCAGTCCCTTCACGCCGAGCCGCTGGGCGGCAGCCGCGATCGCCATCACCCCCGAGACCGAACGCAGACTGCCATCCAGGGACAGTTCGCCCAAAAATAAATAGTCATCCAGGCTTTCATGGCTGACCAGGTCTGAGGCGGCTAAAATCCCAACGCTAATCGGCAGGTCGTAGATTGGCCCTTCCTTTCTCAAATCGGCGGGCGTCAGGTTGATCACCACCTTACGCATGGGGAAGGGGAAGCCCGCATTTTTGAGCGCCGCCCGCACCCGCTCTCGGGATTCCTGCACCGCCGTATCGGGCAGGCCCACCACTACGACCCCAGGCAGCCCACCGGACAGATCGACCTCAACCCCCACTTTCACCGCATCGATCCCAATTAGCGATGCGCTCCAGATCCGTGCCAGCATCCGCGACTCCTCAAGACCCTAGATTAGGCCAATGACTTAGCTTGCCCGGCGCTGAAGCGGCGATAACGTCTACAGCGTTTAAAGGGGGCGTTTGAAGGGTCAATAAAACGTTTGTCAGAGGAATATCCTGCTAGGGGCACAGGTCACAGCTAGAGAATGCTGATATCCTAATATTGACCCATTGCCTAACTTCCGACTCAACAGCGCCCCCTTGACTGGACTTGCAGTTAGGCCCTGTATTCAGACTCGGTGCTCAATGCTAACCATTCCCAGCTCGTCAGAAACTTCCATCGTCGTCAGAGAAAAGCTCATTGAAGATGAGCGGATGCACGACGTAGAAATCATTCTAGAAAACTTATTTAGCCGTGAAGAGGCAACCGTTAAGATCATTTTTGCCTGCCTCTACGATGTGGGCGCAGTTAACTTAGTTAACCAGCGGGTGCAAAACCGGACGCTCAATCGCTTTTCCAAACGGATTGCCCGGATGACGAAACCGGCCTTTCAATTTTTTGCCGTCCGCTGGGTTAAGAAAAACTGCCCACACTTGATTACGGAATGGCTGCGATCGCAGGTCAACTTCTCGCCCACCAAAGTCGTCGTACCCGAGCAGATCACCGACCCCGAGCAGATCATTGACAATCCCTAACGTCAGACTGATCCATACTGGACTTAGATCGTTCAGGGCGGTAGCAATGAAAACGGTAGGAGCTGACGAAGCAAAAACTTATTTACCTCAGCTATTAGAGGACGTTGCTGCCGGAGCGGAGGTGGTGATTACAAAACATGGACAGCCCGTAGCAATGCTGGTGCCAATTTCGATTCGGCAGAAGCTATCGGTACAGGAGGCAATCTCCGGCTTGCGTTCCTTGCGATCGACTACCCAGCCTGGAGGAACGATTCAGGAGCTGATTGCGGAAGGGCGACGGTTTTGAAGTCCTTTGTCCTAGATGCGTCAGTTGCTTTAAGCTGGGTATTGTTGGATGAAACCAATATCTATGCCGATGCTGTGCTAGATGAGTTGAATCCCGCAGACGAGTCAGCGGCTGAGGTAGAGGCTATAGTGCCTGAGCTATGGTCCCTAGAAGTCGCAAATGGTCTTTTGGTCGCTGAGCGTCGAGGGCGACTCAGTCAGTCTCAGGCAGAGCAAGCAATCTTGTTTTTACAAGCGCTGCCGATTGGCGTTGACGATTCGACCTCTGAGCAAGCTCTAGACCAAACTTTGAGTTTGGCTCGGCATCAGGATCTGGCCGTCTACGATGCAGCTTATTTGGAGCTGGCTTTAAGGCAGAAATGCTCGCTGGCTACAGCAGATACCCGCCTGGCTAAAGTGGCCCGTACCTTGGGAATTATGCATGAGTGAAGATACTATTTTTGGGAAGATTATTCGCAAGGAAATCCCAGCCGACATTGTCTATGAAGACGATCTCTGTCTGGCCTTTCGCGATATCACGCCGCAGGCCCCGACTCATATTTTAATTATTCCGAAGAAGCCAATCCCCAAGCTATCGGCGGCTGGCGCAGACGACAAGGAACTGCTGGGTCACCTACTGCTCACCGCCAAGGAAGTCGCTCAGCAGCAGCTGCTCGGTAATGGCTATCGGGTCGTCATCAATACCGACCAGGACGGCGGCCAGACCGTCTTTCATCTACATCTGCATCTGCTCGGTGGGCGGCATCTAAAGTGGCCTCCCGGCTAGCTGCTCGCCTGCCTGACTCGTCTATCTAAAGGGGTCTGTAAACGAACTTTGCGAAGGTAAACGTTTTGTGATTGAGGCAGGCAGCGCTACAGCAGTCATCATTAACCTGAGTAACAAAGGTAATTAGGTCGGTTTCTGTCAGAAGCCGTACCTAAGCCGATTCAAATTGCTGTTACTTAAAGGCAATCATTGATTATGACTTCTACATTACAAACTCGCGATCGCGTGGGCATGTGGGAGCAGTTCTGTCAGTGGATTACCAGTACCGACAACCGCCTGTATGTGGGCTGGTTCGGCGTGCTGATGATCCCGACCCTGCTCGCTGCTACGACCTGCTTCATCATCGCATTCATCGCTGCTCCCGCAGTAGACATCGACGGCATCCGTGAGCCGGTTTCTGGCTCGCTGATGTATGGGAACAACATCATCTCGGGTGCGGTTGTGCCCTCGTCCAACGCGATTGGTCTGCACTTCTACCCGATTTGGGAAGCGGCTTCTCTCGATGAGTGGCTGTACAACGGCGGTCCCTACCAGCTGATTATCTTCCACTTTCTGATTGGCATTTTCTGCTACATGGGTCGCCAGTGGGAGCTGAGCTTCCGGCTAGGGATGCGTCCTTGGATCTGTGTCGCCTACAGCGCACCGCTAGCCGCGGCAACTTCCGTATTTCTGATCTATCCGCTAGGCCAGGGCTCGTTCTCTGACGGGATGCCGCTGGGCATCTCGGGGACGTTCAACTTCATGTTCGTGTTCCAGGCGGAGCACAACATCCTGATGCACCCGTTCCACATGCTGGGCGTGGCGGGCGTCTTCGGCGGTGCTTTATTCTCGGCGATGCACGGTTCACTGGTGACCAGCTCACTGGTGCGCGAGACGAGCGAGACTGAGTCTCAGAACTACGGCTACAAGTTTGGCCAAGAGGAAGAGACTTACAACATCGTGGCAGCGCACGGCTACTTCGGTCGGCTGATCTTCCAGTATGCGAGCTTCAACAACAGCCGCTCACTGCACTTCTTCTTGGGTGCGTGGCCGGTGGTTGGCATCTGGTTCACGGCGCTGGGCATCAGCACGATGGCGTTCAACCTGAACGGGTTCAACTTCAACCAGTCGGTGATTGACTCGCAGGGCCGAGTGATTGGCACCTGGGCGGATGTGCTGAACCGGGCGAACCTCGGCTTTGAGGTAATGCACGAGCGCAATGCGCATAACTTCCCGCTGGACTTAGCGGCAGGCGAGGCAACGCCGGTGGCACTGACGGCTCCTGCTATCGACGCCTAAGCCGCGTAAGGACTTCTTCTTGAGGTCTGAATAAGCAGAAAAGCCTTCCCCATACGGGAAGGCTTTTTGTATGGGGGTGCTGCGATCGCGCGTTCTGATTTTGATGGGGACGCGATCGCGGTACATGGAAACTTTTTTGGGTCAGCATCTTGACTGGGGATGGGAAAGGCTCTTGCTGGCAGAGGTTTGCCAAGAAAGGGACATAGCTTATTCCAGCCTTCACCAGCCCAGGGCTGAAAGACTAGCAGGTCTCGTTCTCTGCCTTTGAAATAACCCACCACATCGCTGAGGTGAGCCTGATAGACCTGCTGCCAAACCTGAGGCTCGAACTGCCACTGGCCGAACGTTTGCCGTCTGAGCGACTTAAGCTCGCGAGATACATCCTTCTGAGCCTGAGCCTCCTGCTGCCAGGCGGTGAGCCAGTTTTCCATCTCTCTCACCGTTAGGATGAACTTAGAACCCGGATAGCGCCAGTCAAGCGCTCTGAAGGAAGTTGCAAAACTTGGATCAGCAGCAGCCTCACAGATAACTAAGTCAGCTTCGTTCTGGGACTGAAGGGTACGATAGCCTAGCTGCGATAGCGCCTGAGCCAGTGAGGCCATGCCCGTTTTGTCCAGGCCAATGCCAAAGACCTTGCCTGCTGACTCTGGCTGGGAACGGCGGCTGAAGATGAACTTGGGCTGAAGCTGGACGCTGACTGCAATCTTCTCAGCCAGGCCGCGCCGCTCAATCGCATCGCTGACGGCCCGATGGCTGAACTCAATTTGCTGCCACTGCTTTTGGCTAGAGATCGCTCCGCTATGACGACGATAGAAGTAGAGCGGGCGTCTGAGGTGAACGATGTCGGTGAGTTCTGAGAGCTTGAGGCAGAGGTCATAGTCTGGGGCATAGGCAAACTTGGGATCGATGCCGCCGACTTGCTCGAAGGTACTCCGGCGGATTAGGCGAAAGTGGAAGGTCATGAAGTCGAGCAGCAGCCGGTCTTGGGAGTAGGGAATAGCGCAGCGGTGGCCTAGCCCAAGGGGTTTGCCGCTGGCGTTGACGTCGGTGTAGTCGGTGTAGACCATCCCTACATCGGGTTCTTCATTCAGGAGCTGGCTGGTTTCTTCTAAGGCAGTGGGAGCGAGCCAGTCGTCGCTATCGAGGCTAGCGAGGAACTGGCCCTGGGTGAAACTGAAAGCGGAGTGGAGGGCATAGCCCTGGCCCTGGTGCTTAGCGGCGATGTGGCGGATGCGGCGGTCTTTTTGGGCGTAGGCATGGGCGATGTCAGCGGATCTATCGGTGGAGCCATCGTCCCAGATGATGGCTTCGAAGTGGGGGTAGGTTTGGGTGAGGAGGCTATCGAGGGCCTGGGCGAGGTAGGGCTCGCGGTTGTAGACGGCCATGACGAGGGAGATGAGGGGAAGTGTCATGGGCTGAGTCTGGTTTGTGTAACTATAGGTGCTTATGGTAAGGGTATATTCTGCTGTAAGTCTACACTGATCGTTCTGTATGTGCTGCGTAGGAAATTGCGGCAAGAGTGTGAGATCGCACTGCGATGGATAAGTTTGTTTCTAGCAATCCCCAAGGTTGTTTCCTGTGCCATCAACTATCACATGAAGACACAGCGGGGTCAGGCAAAGAGATGGTGGCATCTGAGCGTTTCATCCCTATCAATCAATCTACCGCGATATGTTATGGGCGGTTACCATGGGTGATTTTTTACCAGTCATAACGATATCCTTTGGTAAAAACAACAACTTCACTCGGAGGGAGCATCATAACAGAGTCAGAGTCTTTTATAGTCATCTTTTCCCAGTAACCTAATTCTATTCTGAGGTTGTAAGATACAACAGCTTCATTCTGTACTTCACATTCCCCATGCATTGAGTTCAATAGGGCTATTAAAGATTCTATAGAATTCTTATATAAAAGCTCCACCCCCTGAAAAACTGGTTCAGCAGGCTCAAAAAGCTTTATTGCATGACAGATACTAGATTCGTTATAGAACGCTACTAAACCAAGTGAACCAAAAACATCTCTTTCAGGAGCATCCGCATTAGATATTTGTTGCGGTGTGGCTCTGAACAACATTACACTGCTACGGGAGCGGGTACTGAATTCGCTACTAAGAATCTGACGAACTTCATCAGGTGTCATACCCAACTGAATTGGGCCAACATGCTCAAGCGGCTGAATCTCGAAAATCATCTAAGTTTCGGGTTTGGCAAAATTTGCTGAACTGACTTTTAAGCATTGAGAATTTAATGGTTTTATGTATAAGCATACCCTCGCAGCTGAAACAGATAGGGACTTTGTGCTTTCAGCCTAGCCGTATAGTTTTGCATTTGGATAATACCCTCTTCATACTTGTAGCCTAATCTATTCCTTATATCGATGATATCCAAAGCCTGAGCTGTCTCAAATTGGCCATTTGCAATCCAGTAAGCTTGCTGCCGCCGATATTCTACGGCATTTCTACCACTTCCTCCACTAGAGAGTTTAGCATCATCAGCCACTGTCATACAGATTGCGGGTGATATTCTTCTGCCATCATTCTCAAGAATGCGTTGATTGATGAAACTTGGAATGTTTGGATAATTAACTACACTCTCGGTCTCTATCCCTCCGAGCGCAATTCCACTCTGCTGTATCGAGTTCCATGCAGGAGTGTGGTTTGCCCTTGCACCCCTGTTGTGATTACCTTCACGCACCTGGAAAAATTCCCCACCTTGTGGCCATCCTTCGCACGGCTCATTACAGCCATTTGGATCTTCAGGAGCTTGTTGTGAAGGTCGAGGTGGAATATTTGGTAACGTTGGAGGAACAGGGACTGGCGTCGAATAGGGCAATGGGAGAGTTGACCCTGGTAAAACTGGTGGGTACGGCGGATAGATAGGTATTGTCGGCGTTGTTGGCGGGGCAATTGTCGGCGGGACGACGTATTGTAGTCCAAAGGGGTCAGCATTGCTGACAGGAACATTGAAGACATATCGATAAAGGTTTGCGTCACTGCCCCTAAATCCGATTGGGTCTTAACCAATGAAGCGTCCGGTTTGGCCGTCGTAATACCGAGCTCTGTAGTAGTGCAGCCCAGTTTCTTCGTCAAACTCTCTGCCCGTAAAGCCATAGCGGCTAGAGAAGCTGTCATCGCTCTGAACTACCAGGTTGCCATAGGAGTCGAACGTGCGGTGATTGACCAGGTTACCCGCATCATCAACCAGGTCCTTAACAGTGCCGAGATGGTCACTTAGCATCCATAGAGTAATCCCCATTCCATCTTGCTGAGCGATGATCTGGTCAATCTGCGGCCCATAGAGATAGCGCATGTTAGGGACTGAGCTTGCCCCGTCAAACTCCATAAGGACATGGTCGCGGTCATAGACAAAGCGCAGCGTTTGGGCCGCAGCATTGCCTGCCCCATCGCTGTCAACGGACTTAGCAATACGCCGCCCCACGATGTCATAGGTATACTCCACCCGCATCACCTCAGAGCCCGCGCTGTCCACATCCACGACCCTCACCAGCCGGTTGAGGTAATCCCAGGTGAGATTCCTAACTATGCCCGTGACAATCTCCGTCTGGCGAATCAGATTGCCCTCCTTGTCATACTCATAGGTATAGATGCCATCCGAGAGCAGCTGATTATTCGCACCCGTAACATAGCCCGAGCCATGGAGAGACGAACTAACGCGATTCCCGTTGGCATCGTAGTCATAACTCTCATCCGGGTTACTGCCATCGGTATGGTCCGCCCCAATGAGCTCATTGCGAGCATTGTAGCTATAGTCCGAGCTGCCATCGACATCTGTGATCTGAGTAATGCGATTGGCCGCATCATAGGCAAAGTCATAGAAGGCTACTTCACCGGTGCTATTGCTATGGCTGAGCCGCTTGAGGCGGTTGAGCTGATCATAGTCATAGGCCGAAGAAACCACCGAGCTTGTCCCCGCTAGGTCACTGTAGCGGCTGATGGCTTCAAACTGACCAATCGCGTCATAAGCAAAGTCCACCCGCTTGTCATCGACCCCCGCCCCAGACTGCGTCACCTGGGTCATCTTTGATTCATATGCTCTGATGACATTTACAAAGCATATGCTATAGATGAGTGTTACCAATCATAACGGTATCCCTTCGCAAAGATTACAATTTCACTCGGTGGAAAATTCATGATGGAATCATAGTCTTCTGCAGACAACTTGTACATGAAACCTAATTCTAATCTAAAGTTGTAAGTTACTAAAGCTTCATCTTTGATTTTACATTCTCCATTCATAGTGTTCAACCAAACTCTAAGAGATTCTAAAGAATTCTCAAACGACAGAAGATTCTTCCCTTGAAAGATTGGCTCTGCAGGCTCGTAAAGTCGTATTGCATGACAGACGCTAGATTCGTTGTAGAAAGCTACTAGACCAAGTGAACCAAAAACATCTCTTTCTGGGTAATCCAGATTGTTTTCTTGTTGAGTGTTACTCATAAAGAACATTGCGCTTCGACGAGAGCGGGTGCTAAATCCGCTCCCAAGTATCTGACGTATTTCACTAGGTGTCATACCTAATTGCACTGGACCAACGCGCTTTGGCGGACGAATATCGAAAATCATCGAAGTTGTAGATTGAGCTGAGTTGATATTGAAACGCTCTAATGAGTGCTAATTGACGATTATGTACTAAGGATTCGATAGTTCTACGTGTAAGCACTCCATGACCGAAACAGATAAGGACTTTGTGCTTTCAGTCTGGTAGTGTAGCTTTGCATCTGAATTATAGCCTCTTCATACTTATAGCCTATCGTAGTTCTAATATCGACGATATCCATCGCTTGCGCAGTCTCAAACTGGTAATTAGCTATCCAGAAGGCTTGCTGTCGTCGATATTCTCTGGCATTGGCACTACTTCCTCTGCTAGAAAGTCTTGCGTCATCATCTCGGTCCATACAGATTGCAGGAGATATTCTGTATCCATCGTTGATAGGGTTCCGCTTATTAATGAAATTTGGAATATTTGGATTGTTTACTACAGTCCTACTCTGTATTCCTGCGAGTGCAATTCCGCTCAGCTGTATTGAGTTCCATGCAGGTGTATGGTTTGCCACAGCACCTCTGTTGCGATTGCCTTCACGCACTTGGAAATAGGCCCCACCTTGCGGCCATCCTTCGCACGGCTCATCACAGCTGTTTGGATCTTCAGGACCGTGTTGTGAAGGCCGAGGCGGAATATTTGGTATGGTTTGAGGAACTGGTACAGGCGTCGTATAAGGTGATGGAATAGTCTGGTTTGGAATAATTGGCGGGGCTGGCGGCAATGGAGGAGGGGTCACTGGAGGAACGAAAAGACCAAGTGGGTCAACGTTGCTGACAGGAACGTTAAAGACGTATCGATAAGGATTGGCGTCGTTACCTTCAAACCCGATTGGGTCTTGGCTAATGAAGCGTCCGGTTTGCCCGTCATAGTAACGAGCTCTGTAGTAATGCAGCCCAGTCTCTTCATCAAACTCCCTACCTGTAAAGCCATAGCGACTGGAGAAGCTGGTATTACTTTGAGCAATTAGGTTGCCATAGGAGTCAAAAGTGCGATGATTGACTAAGTTTCCAGTATCATCAACCCGATCCTTAACAGTGCCGAGATGGTCACTCAGTAGCCAAAGCGTCGTCCCTGACCCATCTTCTTGAGCGATTATCTGATCAACCTGAGGCCCGTAGAGATAGCGCATACTAGGACTTTCGCTAGCCCCAGCAAACTCCAATAGCACATGGTCACGGTCATAGCCAAAGCGCAGCGTCTGGGCCACAGCACTGCCAGCTCCGTCGCTGTCAACGGACTTAGCAATACGCCGCCCTATGACATCATAGGTATACTCAACCCGCATCACCTCAGCGCCTGTACTGTCCACATCCACGACAATGACTAGCCGATTGAGATAATCCCAGGTGAGATTCCTAACCTTTCCTGTAGCAATCTCCGTCTGGCGCACCAGATTGCCCTCTGGGTCATAGGCATAGGTATAGATGCCATCAGAGAGCAGCTGATTGTTCGTCCCCGTGACATAGCCTGAGCCGTGCCGATGCGACTCTATGCGATTGCCATTGGCATCGTAGTCATAACTCTCATCCGGGTTACTGCCATCAGTATGGTCAGCCCCCGTCAGCTCATTGCGGGCATTGTAGCTATAGTCCGTATTACCATCGACATCGGAGATCTGAGTAATGCGATTGGCCGCATCATAGGCAAAGTCATAGAACGCTAGCTCCCCAGACGTGTTGCTATGGCTAAGCCGCTTGAGGCGGTTGAGTTCATCATAGTCATAGGCTGAAGCGACCACCGGCAGCGTTCCCGCTAGGTCACTGTAGCGGCTGATGGCTTCAAACTGACCAATGGCGTCATAAGCAAAGTCCACCCGCTTGTCATCGACCCCCGCGCCAGACTGCGTCACCTGGGTCATCCGGTCTTCCGAGTCATAGGCATAGGAGGTCACCCCAGCCGCCGCGCCATTGATGCTGTCACGTACCGAGATCAGGTTGCCATCCGCATCATAGGCATAGTCGAGTACCACTGTCGCCACACCGGGCGTCCCCGCATTGCTGATCCGAATCTGGCGACCGAGCGCATCATAGCCAAACTGATAGGCCGAGTCGGGGTCTTGCACCGCAACCAGCTGACTGGCCGCATCGTAGACCATAGTCGAAGAGCGGAACGCATTCCCCAGTCCATCGAGCCAGGATTCAGAGGTTTGCCGGTTGAGGCCGTCATAGGCAAAGCTTCGAGAACTCCCATTGCGGTCGGTGGTCCGAATCAGGTTGCCGTTTGCATCGTAACTCTGGCTACGGGAATTCCCCAGCTCGTTGGTTTCACTGATCACCCGGTCGCGCGCGTCATAGACATATGAGGTGGTATTGCCGACCGCGTCGGTCAGGCTGAGCAGATTCCCGACCGCGTCATAGGCGTAAAGCGTCTCGCCAACCGGGCTACCGGCATCGCGGCTCAAGATGAGGCGACCTAAGCTGTCATAGCTCATCTGAGAGCGCTGACCGAGGCCGTCAGTTTGAGAGATCGCATTGCCGACCGCGTCATATTCGGTGCGAGTGGTAATGGCTTCAGCAGACCCGGCGGCAGTCGTTACGGCAATCTGCCGCCCCAGCTGGTCATACTTGAATTCAGTGCGGACGCCGTTAGCGTCAATTTGAGCGATCAGCTGATTCGCGGCGTCATATTCAAAGCGAGTCGGATCGCCGTTTTCATCAATCCTTTCAACCAACCGACCCCGAGCATCGTAGACGGACCTAGTTGATTGCGCCTTAGCATCGATGCGACTGACGGGATTATTGTCAAAGTCATAGCGCGTCGTCTGGACAGCGCCATCGGGCCGGATAATTTTGACGAGCCGATTGCGGCTGTCATAGACATAGCGGGTTGTACGACCGAGGGGATCGACGGTAGATGTCAAATTCCCGGCCTTGTCATAGGTCTGAGAGCTAACCGGCGCAGCCAAAGGCCCAGCTCCATCCGGGTCAGCCGCAATACTCTTTACCGCCCGGTTCATCACGTCATAGACGGACTGGGAGCGGTTGCCGTTAGCATCGATGCTGGCCACCTGATTGCCCGCCACATCGTACTCGTAGCGCTCAGTCGCTTCATCGGCAGTCCCCTTAGCATAGGTCACCTGAGTCATCCGGTTCATGGCATCAAAGGCATACTCTGTGCGATGCCCGTTAGGGTCAACGATAGCCGTCTGATTGCCCACCGCATTGTACTCATAGTGCCATATGGTCTCATCCGCCGTGCCCTTGGCATAGGTGACCCGAGTCATCCGGCCTAGCGCATCGTAGTCATAATCGGTTTGACGGCCCAGCGGATCGGTTTCAACATCCAGCAGCCCCAGCGATGTGTAGGTATAGGCGGTGACGACATCATCGGTTTCCCCATTAGCAGCCGAGTCAATCTGCCCGACCACCTGAGTCATCGACAGGCGCATACCGCTGGTAGGATCAATCTCGTAGCGCGTTTGACGACCGAGCTCATCGGTTTGACTGGTCATCTGATTAAAGATGAGGTCATAGGTATAGGTGCGAGGGCCGACCGTAGTAGGATCGGATGGTTGCTGATTATTGGCAGCGCGGCTGAGACGAACAAACAGCTCCGAAGCGGTGACATCAATTAGGTCAGCGTCGCCATCCTGGTCCAAGTCATTTAGAAAGACCAAGTCGCCGTCCTCAGCTTGAAAAACGTATTCCAAGCGATCTTGGGGCTTAAAGGTGCCATCGCCTTCACCTAGCATCACTAAGATACGAGAACGACCGCCCAGAACCACATCGAGCTTGCCATCCGCATTGACATCGCCGACATTGAGCCGGCGCGGCGCTTCGTAGACACCAGGGTAGTCAACCTTCGCGCCGAAAGAACCATCCGGCTGAGTCATGAATACCGAGATTTCTGCATCATGAGCCAGCAGCAGGTCATTGCGACCGTCCTGATTGAGATCGACGATTTTGGCTGAGGAGATACTGCCAGAGAACTCGTCAAACTCATCAGAGCCGGCCCGTCTATTCAGGTCAAACTGGCCGATGGATTCAAACCCACCGTCGGCTTTCATCGAGATCGCGTCTAGATAGGTTAGACTTTGCCCATTTTCGTAAACGCTGCTCTTCTGGATGAACTCATCTCTCCCGTCGCCATTGAGGTCACCAACGGCTATTAGACCTGAAAGCGGCAGCGTTGTCCCCTGAATTTGGGTCACCCCGGTTTGAGTAAAGCTACCTAGTCCGTCATTCAGCAAAAGCTTTGAATACGGACCATACCGTTCTGCAAGCAGGATATCGAGCTTACCATCGCCATTGAAGTCGCCGAGCTCCAAGTAGCCTGGGTTAAAGCCGACATCGATAGATTCCGTTGCGCCCTGCTCTAGATTGCTGCCCCCCTTGAGAATCCAAACTTTTTGGGACACCGCTGCTGAGCCGTAGCGGGTGAAGACGATATCACCAGTCCCGTCACCATCAATATCGCCAATCTTCACCGCTTTGGCACTATCTTCGATAGACCGGGTTATGGGCAGAGTAAACGAGCCGCCACCACCATAGGCAACCACCAAGCTACCGTCCCAATTTAGGCTGACGAAGTCTGCATAGCCATCCCCATCAACATCCTCCAGCGCCATAGCGTTTGCGGAAGCGGAAGATTCAACCGGAATCTGAAAATCTGCTTGATAAGGCTGATTGCCTTCTGCTGTAAACTGCCCGCCCGTATTCTTGAGAAAGACATTGGTATCCCCTGCGCTGATCATGTCAGGTAGACCATCTTGATTGAAGTCGTCAACAATCACAGCAGCGGGTAGCACGCTGGCGACATAGTCAGCTCTGGTGCCGAAAGCGCCAGCTCCATCGTTATAGAGAACTGTGATGCTGTTCCCACTGTAGTTGGCCGTAACAATATCGGCATCGCCATCTCGGTCTACATCTGCAATTTTGAGAGAGGGAATATGTAGCCCGTAGAGGTCAAAGTCACTGGACGTGAAGCTTAAGTCATAGTCCCCGATGTCGTAAAGCGAAGCGATTCCAAACCCGCCCTGCAGGTTTGCTAGAGATACCGATACGGCATCGTCTTCGCTCACCCCGATGATGTCCTGCCTCCCGTCTGTGTTGACGTCTGCAAACAGCACCTGCGCTGCATATAGGCCCAGGTCATGGCTATAGCTGCTGCCAAAGGTGCCATCGCCAGCGCTGAGCGCGATACTCAGGTTTTGCGAACCATTTGGGAAGATGACATCGTCGTAGCCATCCTGGTTGACGTCAACAGTCCAAACCAGTGTTTTTGGGGAATCGTAGCTCCTGTCATCTAAAGCAACGCTGGGTGCGCTGAAGGCATAGCTGCCCTCGTAGCGGAACGTTTGGATAAGGGAAGACCGATTGTAATTGTCATCGTAGTAGGTGTAATAAGCGATCGCGTCTAAGTCGCCGTCGCCATCGACATCCCCCAGCTCAATTTCAGGGAAACCATTGCCTTCATCGTTAGAGATAACGAGGGTTTCGACAAAGGTTCGGCTGCCGTCGTTGAATAGCGCCTTCACCTGCTTTTTACTGCCTTCTCCGTCAACGTAGGTGTAGTCCTTAACCAGCAAGTCGCCATAGCCATTGCCATCAATATCGCCCATAACCACGGAACGATATCCGCTCCACACATCGCTGCTGATAGTGACCCGTTCAAAACTACCCTCGCCACTGCCCCAGAGCACATGGACGGAAGATTCAGACCCATAGCCAGTACCGGTCTCAACGACAATCAGATCTGAATTGCCATCTTGATCCAGGTCTGCTGCCAGAACGCTGCTGCTGTCATCCCAGCCATGGATTGGCAGAGCGCTGCTGAAGCCTCCCTGACCGTCCCCGAAGAAGATAGACTGGTTCCCATTTTGCCAACTGGCATTGGCGGTGGCATAGTCCAAATGGCCATCGTTGTTGAAGTCACCCGTGCTGATACTGACCGGGTTGATAGACGTAACGATGCGCCCCGAGTAGAAATCCGTCTTGATGGGATTACCCCCAGCCCCTTCACCCGTGCCCCGAGAGAACTCGTCTGCTACGGTTAGCAGGTTGCCGCGCTCATCGTAGGTATAGCGCGTCTCCTTGCCTCTGCCATTGACTCGACGGGTGACCATCTTGTCAAAGTTACGCTCGCTAACGCCGGTCGAACCGCCGCCGTCAACGCCTGAGAGAAGATGGCCGGAATCATCTAGGATATAGGTTGAGACGTTCCCGTTCGCATCCACATAGGTTGCCCGGTCAATGGGTTTAGTGCTGACAGCTGGTGGCTTGAGGACACTAATCGTTTGCTCAGGCCGCAGCAGAGCCTGAGTTTGAATCGGCTGCACCCGAATCATCGAGCCATCTTTGCGAATGCCGTGGGTCGCACGACCAGCAAAGTCGTAGACCGTTTCTTCCCGACTGCCGCGCTGATCGACTTCTGCGGTCATATGGTGCTCCGCGTCATACGACCAGGTGCGTTTTGAACTATCTGGGTCAATCACCTGAGTAAGATTCCCGGCAGCATCGTACTTGAGCTGCGTTGTGCGGCCAGCGGGGTCGGTGATGGCGCTGACCCGGTCGCCGGTATAGGTGAAGGTTGTCTCTAAGCCAACCGGATCGACGATCTTCGTGAGCTGACCGTTGACGTAGATATGCCGGGTCTCGTTACCGCTAGCTGCCTTAATGGAAACCAAACGATTGTCCGCATTGAAAGAATAGACGGTCTTTTCCTTAGTCGTACGACGGAAGGTGCCATCTGCGAGCTTCTCGAAGACTGACATATCCCCGGCTGAGGGTTTGTAGCTCACACCTTCGCGTTTGTAGACCAGCTCGCTACCGTCTCCGTCAATTAGCAGCACTGAACCGCCAGCGGTCTCAACCAGCTCCTGCACCCCGGCAATGCCCCAGCCGCTACCAAAGGCGCTATTTAGCGTGTTGACATGGACGAGCTCTCCAGTTTGACTGCTTGAAGACCCAGTAAAGCCATTAGCTGTATCCAGATAAGCGCCTAGCTCCAAAGAAAAATCGTAAACGCCTGAGGCATAATCCCTCAAGTCGGCTTGCAGTGCTGCGTTCACTTCGCCACCAGATTCGGGCAGATCCCAGATATGCTCGCCCCCGTCGAGCCCTTTCTTATCTCCGGTATAGCCGGGCACCTGATAGTCAATCCCGGTGTTGCCATCATGAACGGTCATGGTGGTAACCAGCCGGGCACTGCTGGGAATGGCGCCGCCATTGGCCGTGATTTGACCGCCAAACTGAACGATGTGCCGAGCATCGGCGCGCAGGGAGTCGTAGGTGAGCCGCAGCCCTCTCTGTTCTCCTAGAGACTGATAGGACAAGAGGTCATGAGTTTCGGTGACGCCGCCGGTATGGAGCTCTACCTGCGAGGTCAGCCCTTTCTTTGTTGCACAGTCTACGCAGCCTCTGTCTTCAACTCGGAGCTCGGGTACGAGCGCAGGTGGACTAAAGAAATGCCAGGATGAGTTGCGAATACCGCCTTCGATGGTGTTGATGGACAGTCTATCCGCCGAAACGGCACCCTTACCGACGATTTCAAACTCGCCGGTGATGGGATTGATTGACCAGAGGTCCATCTCCATCCCTGCTGGCCAGCCCGCTTCATTCGGCATGGTCAGCTGCGCCGGCTGAGTAAAGAGCATCTCCCCCGGCTGAATCGTCACCACCAGGTCAGGCGAAAGCCCCTCCGGCAGCGCCGCTGGCGTCAGGTCCGTCGGCACCTTCGAAATTGAGAGCGAGCCCGTGAAGGGATTGCCCCGGTTGTCCGTCATCGAATTGGCCGCCACCTGCACCTGCGAGCCAATCGCCGCGTTGGTGATGGTGATGTTACCGCTGCTATCGGTGGTCTGGACATTGTTAGCCACATCGAGGGCAGGCAGATAGATAGGCCGCTCAATGACGTTGTTCACCCCGGCATAGACCTCATGGCCGAGCATCAGCTTCAGCTTCTCCGCCACAAAGGGGTACTGCTCGCCCTGCGAGGAAACATACTGATTGCCATAGACCTTGAGGGTATCGGCAGCGCCGTCCGGGGCAAAGGTCATGTCGTGGGTGACAAACTGACTCCAGGCCAGCATAAACGCCGTTGCTCCGGTGGGGTCAGGAATCGAGCCCTCCTGGTCAAAGATAGCGTTGCTAATCTCGCGTACGTTGGGCCGATTCGCCCCGGCTAGAGAGCGGATACCATCGCCATACGCCTGGGTATAGTCCACCCGCAGCCGCGTCCCCGTCTTGCCCAGCTCAGGATTGGCTAAGTTGTTGTCCGAACCGTCAATTGAGCGGTACTCACTCGTCGTCTGAGCCGCCGCTGCTCCACCTGCCCCCGGCCCCGACAGAGCCGCCCCGGTCGAGAACAGGTTCCCCGGCAGGTCATCAATGCCCGTATTACGCTCAATCAGAGACTTCAGCGACGTCCCCCGCACAAAGGCGAGCTCATCGGCACTCAGCTGGCTGTTTTCATACCAGAAGCGATCGCCATCGCGCAGCCGCTCAAACTGGTCCACAATCACCTGCTGGAACAGCTCACCGACCATGCTGCCCGCCAGCTTATCTTCCGCCAGGCCGCCGACAATCACATCGATGTCATCGACGCTGCCATAGACCTGCTGAAGCACCTGCTGCAAGCTCACATCCGAAGTAATCTCAGCAAACGAGGACACTGGCGCTAGGCCAAAATCCACCCGGGCCTGGTTGTAGTCCGGCAGCCCGACATCACGGCCCCGCTGAATATCGACTGCCGCCAGGTCAATCCCGCCCGCCCCCGGCGGCCCAAACAGCGCGTCGCGCAGCGCGTCAATCACCTTCGTATCGACCGCCTGGGCCGACTGGGCAAAGAGCCCTCTGAGCACCGGGTCAATGCCGTACTGCTGGATGATCGCCGGATTGAAGGTACTGTCCTTGAGCGCCACCGTCGGTAGCGCCTGGCCGTCATCGCCAATCATCAAGAACGAATCGGCGCTCTGGGTATGACCCAGCCGGAACGCCGCCGCCGAAAACAGATGACTCACCGACGGGTCCACCGCAGCGTCATAGCCCGAGTAGGTGCCAATCGCGCCTGCCCCCACGAACTGCGGTAGGAACTCAGCGTAGGTAATCTGCTGAATCTGCGCCGCAACTAGCTGCCGTGTCCTCTGATAGAGCTCCTCGCCACTCAGCCCCGGATTGGCCAAGCTGATCTCATCAGCCAGCCGGTTGTGCTCTCGAACAAAGACCGTATGCAGCGCCGTCAGGCCCAGGTTCTCATTGGCGCGTACGTCGCCGGTGGCAAATAGCGAAGCCGGTGCTGTCAGTCCCCGGTTGTTGTTAGCCAGCGGCCCATTGGGGAAGGTCTGCACGTTGTTCACCGGCAGCAGGTCAGCGCCTGAGACCTTGAGCCGACCGGTGCCGTCATTTGTCCGCAGCGCACTGGCCCGGGCCGCGTCCGTGCCATAGACCATGCTGGCATCCATGAAGGTGCTGACCAGGTTGGGATGGCGCAGCGGGTTGCTAGTGCTGGTACCAGTCGCCCCGTCAAAGGTGGTGCGTCTGAGGTTGATCTCACTGGTGCCAGTGCGGAAGGGGTCAAAGGCCGGATCGCCGAGTGGAATCTGGATATTGATTTCTTCGGTGGGGAAGCTGGTGGCTGGAATCGTCAGCGTGAAGTTGCCGTTGGCATCGGTCACTGCCTGCAAGCGACCGAGGGCGAGCGGCAGGTTAGCCAGGGAGTTGCCGTCGATGTCGAGGATGCGGCCTGAGATCTTTGTTGTCGTCAGCGGGTCAGCCGCTACCGTCAGCGAGACCGACTGGGTCACCTCCGCGGCCCCGTCGGTAGCGACTAGGGTAAAGCCGTACTCACCAATCTGCTCTGGCGTCGGCTCAAAGGTTAACTTCCCGGAACCGCTGATCTTGCCCTTGGGCAGCGGCCCGTCGCTGCGCAGGGAGTAGGTCACGCGATCGCCGTCGGCATCGGTGGCCACGAGGGAGATTTCCAGCTTCTGCCCCGGCGTTGCCGTCAGCGGTCCGAGCTCGGGCAGCACCGGAGCCTGGTTGGGGCCGCTCACCCAGACCTGAGGCGTCAGTGCCAGCCGTAGCTGGTCTGGGTTGCTGAGAGTAGCTGAGATGGCAGCGGTACTTGCATCGGCTGCCAGTCCACCTGCCGGGATCGCATTGCGCAGGCTGACATATCCATTGCCGTTCGCGTCTGTTCCCGATTGGGTTTGTAGCGTCACGCCAGTGGGCAGTCCCTCAAAGACCACCGCCGCCTGCCGTCCAATCGCGGTCGTGCCCGTGTTGTGCAGTCGCAGCTCAGCGGTATATTCACCCGTCGCCGGATTGAAGCGCACCTGGCTGAATAGCGCTTTAACCTGACTGTTGACACTCAGCTTGGAGAAGTCCACCTCGCCTGCGATAGTCGCCAGCCGGGTATCGACCGGGAAGCGCGGCCCGGAGATGCCCTCTGGGTCAAGCGTGTTGGTGAGCTCGCTGACTTGGACCCGGCTGCCGGTATCGCCATCCTGATTCAGCAGCTGGAACACCAGTCGCCCTTCGCTTTGCTGCGTCAGCCCGCTCAGGTCAACCTCGACAAAGCGTCCGTCATAGCGCACCAGGCCCGGCGTAAACTCAGCCGTCTCTCCTCGCAGAGAGAATAGGGGCGTCCCAGGCGTGCCGCCATCGAGCAGCGTCTGCGCCGGGTTTGCCGCATCGACTAAGTACAGGGCAAAGAGATCTTCTGTCCCCGCCGTCGTATCAGAAACGTCAAAGCCCGCATCGACTGCGAAGCGCAGGGTACGGCTCCCCTCAGTGGAGCCGAGGGCGACCGGCAGCGATGCCTGCACCACATAGCTGTCCGATTCACCCAGCAAGAGCGTATCGGCATTTAGCACTGCCCAGCCGGTTGCCGCCTGCGGCCCGGTCACAAAGGGCGTTGCCGCTACTTCAAAGGCAACGGTGGTCTGAGTTATGTTGCCTGCGGCGTCACTCAGCGTCAGCGCCAGCTGGTGTCCCCCCACCGACAGCGGCAGCGCCTGTAGCAGCTGGTCGAACTCACCAGCGGCTAGGGTAAACGTTTCAGCCGCTGCGCCGTTTAAGCTAGCGTCAACAGTAACGGCTTCTTCTGCAGAGCCAACGAGATGGACATGACCGCTGTGGGTACCGCCTGCGACTGGGCTCACCAGCGATAGGGCAGCCGGGCCAGTCGTATCGAGTGTGAACTGAAAGGACACCGGCTGAGAAGCATTGCCGGCGCTATCTTCAGCGATGACGTTTAGGGTATAACTACCATCACTCAGCGGCTGGCCCAGGATACCTTCTAGGGCTGCGGCATCGAGGGTGAAGCTGCCGTCCTGCAAGGAGCTGAGAATGTCAACATACTGCTCAGCAGAGGTGTCACCAAAGCCTGCCTTGAGCACAGTAACCGGGCTGGCGTCAGTGACAGTGCCAACGATAGTAGCGTTCGCGGTCAGACCGTCACTGGCATCCGCGCCCGTATCCTGCTGTAGGTCCAGGGCGACAATAGGGGCCTCTGTATCGGGGCTAGTTCCAAACGAGAACAGATCCGATTGCCGTTTGTATCGAGCTCCAGCATGGCGGCAGCGTTGCCCGACTCGGGCAGCTCGTAGAAGTCAACGCCGTTGGCTGCCGAGTAGCCCGCCCGGGCCGCTACGCCATTAGAGGCATCGCCAGAAACCCACTCAATCGCTTCATAGATAAACGCCATGCCGAAGTCACCGTTTCCCCGGTCTTTCAGCTGCAGCTGAAAGGCGTTCGGAACAGTTCCCCAGCTATAGGCACCCACATCATCCCAGGTGATGGTCACCGTATCGCTGAGCGGGTCTAGGTCCCAGTAGACTAAGTTCGAGCCGGTCGAAGTTCCGCCAGCAGAGGGCGTGACTGGGCCACCCTGGGTATCGATATCGGAAAAGAACGGTGCAATGATAGGGACATTCGTGTTCCCTGTCATCGCAAAGGGCGTATAGGTACTGATTGGACTGTTAAAGGTGATATTGCCGTTATTGTTGATATAGAAGCCGGTGTAGGTCGTGCCGAAGAAGTTGATGCCCGACTCAAAAACAGAGGTGATATCAATGAGCGTGCTGGAGCCATCATCGTTTCTATCGAGATAGTTCTCACCAAAGTCGGGTGGATTGGCCTGACCTTGAAACTCAGTAGGCGTACCTAATCCAGAGATCAAAGGGGTGCTGGGTGGTTCAACGGGTGGTTGATTATCTGAGCCTGCTTCGAATGAGAACTGGTAGCTATTGCCGTTTGTATCAAGCTCCAGCATGGCTGAGGCGTTACCTGACTCAGGCAGCTCGTAGAAGTTAACGCCGTTGGCAGCGGAATACCCGGCCAGGGCGACGACCCCATTGGAAGCATCACCCGAAACCCAATCAATGGCTTCGTAGATGTACTCCATATCGAAGTTGCCGTTACCCCGGTCTTTGAGCTGTACCTGAAACGCATTTGGAACCGTTCCTAAGCTGTAGGAGCCTACGTCATCCCAAGTCACGGTGACGGTATCTGTGACTGGGTCTAGGTCCCAGTAGACCAGGTTTGAACCGGTGGAAGTTCCACCTGCTGAAGGAGGAACTGCGCCGCCTAGAGTATCCACATCAGCAAAGAACGGCGCAATGATAGGAACACCCGTATTTCCCGTCAGCGCAAAGGGGACGTATGAAGATAGCGGCTCATTAAACGTAATGTTGCCGTTATTGTTGATATAGAAGCCGGTGTAGGTGGTGCCAAAGAAGTTGATACCAGACTCAAAAACAGAGGTGATATCGATAAAATCGCTGGAGTCATCATCGTTTCTATCGAGGTAGTTTTCGCCAAACTCAGGCGGATTGGCCTGACCTTGAAACGCCGCAGGCGTACCCAATCCGCTAATTAAAGCGTTGCTAGAGGAACTACTGCCTGACCCATCTGAGTTTGTCCTCGGCTCAGACAGCAGGCTCGCAGACGGTATGGAAATGTTGTTAAAGTCATTTGTCTCTGAAATGGCGTCATCTGTATCGACAGCGGCAAAGAGGGTATAGCTGTCGGAGAGGGTATCTGGAAGCTGAATATCCGCTGAAACTGTTTTGGACTGTTTGGGCTTTAGCTTCAGCTGGGTTGACACCTCACCAACTTCAATAGCGGTAGAATCTAGTGTCTTCTTTGACGAGGAAAAGAGCTTTAGCTTGCTCGTTCCAGCAGTCTCTGCCTCTCCTTGACTGGTAGTCTTTACCTTGAACTTACTGGATTTACCGGGTTTATTAGCAGTGTCCTTATCGAAGTTTAGGTCGCCAGCGGCATCGACGAGGTCGGGTAAGTTTGAGTGGGCTTTTGGGTTGGTCGCTCGACTGAGCAAAGCGTCCACGGTCGCTACGCTGCCGGTGAGGATGTCTGGTATGGTAACCGTCTGCCTAAGTGGGCTGGAATTTGAGTTAACCCAAGCCGTTTTGGATACCTCGAGGTCAGAGTGCAGCTGACTTTCTACAGTGCTGAGCGCAGCGGCTAAACCGATCTGGTCTTGTCCTAGGGTGGGGCCAGCAGGTTGTAGAGTGGGGAAGAGGAAGTTGCCCTCTTCCCAGGGAAGACCAGGAACAAAGGAATCCTGTCTATCTGCACGCAACGGCTGATTCATGGGTAACCACTCGCTTTACCAGTAGGCTCTAGGTCCAACAGCAGACAGCTGTTGAACAGGGGGTTATAGTTCGGTAGAAGACTAAGGGCAGCAGCGGGCTGAAATGGGGAAAACGCTGCCCTACGACTGATAATGCTACGGCCTAACTCAGCAATTTCCCTTCGGTAGTTGTACGCAAGTTTCCATCAAGTTATGTTGCAATATTGAACAAAATAAGGTCGCACAGAACACATTGCAGCCCAATCAGCCAATGGCATCCGTAGGGTTACAGATTAGGTCTCTAGTTTCGTTCCGACTTGAAGTGCTACTGCAGTTGTAATACGAGTAGGCCTACTAGAAATTGATTTGCAGGGCCAAGTGATGGAGTCTTAGTAAAGGCTTTCCTCTGAAGACTGAATCAGCAAAAGTAAAGCCCTCCCTAAAGCAGGGAGGGCTTTTTGCATTCGTAGAAAAATTGAGGTGGCGTCTCCCCAAAGAGCAATGCATCACTGTGAGGAAGGGAGAACGGCATTTCTGCTGTACGAGGCAGGAAGAAATACCGGATTCTCCGTGGGGGACGTAACATTTGACGGGGTCGAGTAGGCGCATGTTCCCTATCACTTTCTGATGTCATGAGCTAATGCTGGGGCGACAGAACGGCTTCCGGCAGAATCAGCATCGCATCGCCAAAGGAATAGAACCGATATTGAGACTCAATTGCCGCCTGATACAGCTGGAGCAGCCGCTCTCGACCAATCAGGCTGCTAACTAGCATCAGTAAGCTAGATTCAGGCAGGTGAAAATTAGTAACCAGCCCATCGACCACCCGCCATCGATAGCCGGGATAGATAAATAAATCGGTTCGGCCCCGGAAGGGCTGACCCATCGGCTTTTGGTGAGCGGCGCCTTCCAAAGCTCGGGTCGAAGTCGTCCCCACAGCGATTACCCGGCCGCCATTTGCTTTTGTTTGCTGAACCAGGGCAGCGGTTTCAGCCGGGACTTCAGCCCATTCTCGATGCATCTGGTGGGCGGTAATGTCGGCGGTCTCGACCGGGCGAAAGGTGCCGACGCCGACATGCAGCGTGACAAAGGCGGTCTGAATGCCCTTAGTTTTCAGCCGGTCGAACAGGGCGGGGGTAAAGTGCAGACCCGCCGTCGGGGCGGCGGCAGATCCCAGCCGCTGGGCAAACACGGTCTGATACTGCTCGGGCTGAGACTGAGACTGGGTAATGTAGGGCGGCAGCGGCACGGTGCCCAGTTGGTGGAGCAGGCTTTCTACATCAGACTTGCATTGCGATTCAAAGCGGAGAATGCGGCCACCGGTAGCGCGATCGCAGTCTTCCACCTGAGCGACTAGCAAGGGAACCTCAGGCAACTCGCCAAACTCAATCAGGCTGCCCGGTTTAAGTCGCCGCCCCGGCTTCACTAGCGCTAGCCAGCAGTCAGCGCTAGCCGGTTCCAGCAGCAGTACCTCGACCTCACCGCCGCTGGGCTTACGCCCCTGGAGGCGCGCGGGCATGACCCGGGTGTTGTTAAGAACCAGTAAATCTTTCGGTTGGAGTAAATCGGGTAGGTCGCTAAAGCGTCTATGCTGATAGCTCTTGGGCGAATCGACCAGCAGCAGCCGAGCGCTATCCCTAGGCGCCGCTGGATTTTGGGCAATCAGCGCCTCGGGCAGATGATAGCGATAGGCAGCGAGGGAAAGGTCTGAGCTAGAAGCAGTCGGATACATGGATCGTTCAATTTGAGGATGAGAAAATGCTTCAAAGACGGTTCATTTGGGGAAACCTGAGTTGTCTGGCATTAGCTAGAATGTTAGCCCGGATAGCCTGTTGCACCGATTGCCTAAGCCGCTTTAGGAAATTTTTACCTAGCTCAACAATTTACGCCGCTGCACGCTGGTAGCCTGACAAAAGGCTTATCACATTCGCTCAATCATGGACGATGGAATACCTCTATTACCTTGCTAACGCCAGTCTAACCCTGCGTACGGTCGAACGGCTGCTCTGTCCGACACAGCTCCCCCTGGAGTTTATTACGGTCATTCATCAAATTAACGGTTGGATTGTTAAGGTGAAACTGCACGATAGCGTGACGCCGCGGGCGGCGGGTGACTTTGAGGCTTTTTTGCGTGAGCTAGGCGTGGTCTATGAGCCCGGTATTCGGGTGCGGATGGCGCTCTGGGGGCTAGAGACTGGCCAGTCGCCGGTGGATGTGATGCGCCGCTATCAGATTGCCGTCGTCTCCCATGGCAAACCCGACCGCCACGAGATTGAAGAATTCAGGCAGCAGTTTGTGACGGGGCTGGGCTACTGTCCCGAGACCCTGGCCTGAAGTCAGGCTGCCTTTCCAGCGCCCACCCCCCCTTAGCGCCCGGTATAGTCAAAGGCATTCACCAGGTAGTCCTGAATGAAAATATAGCGCTGGCGATTGGGAATTTGACGGCTGGCCTGAGCTGTGAGTGGGGGCTCTGGCAGGCAGGCAATCAGGGCAATATCAAATCGGCAGGGCAGCTCGGCTAGGTGGGGATGGCGGACTAGAAAATAGCGGGCGGTGGTCCAGAGCTTTTTTTGCTTGCTGCGAGATACGGCCAGCAGCCCGTCGGCGTCCCAGTTGCCCTGGCTGCGGGTTTTCACCTCAACAAAGGCAAGCATCGGGCTGCTCAACCGTCCGCCTGCCTGGGCGTTGTAGCCCTGGGCAATCAGATCGATTTCTCCCCAGCGGCAGTGCCAGCGCCGCTGCAAAATGCGCCAGCCCTGCCGCATCAGCCAGGTTGCGGTTAGGTCTTCGCCATAGCTGCCCAGTTCGGCTGCGTCGCGATCGGTCATGGGGTAAAGCCGTTTAGGACTGCTCTAGGATTCCCAGGTCTTGTCCCTCAGAGTCCCTTAGCTGTGCTCTAAAGCTTTAAGGTGGCGTAAAATTCGCCGACCCAGGGGACTTCGGCCAGGTCTTTGAAATCGACGGTGCGCTCTTTTTCTAGGTCGGCGATGCGGCGCTTTTCGGCATAGATCTGCTTTTGGTAGTAGGCGTGCTGGTCGGGCTGGTCGGCCATTTCGGTCTGGGCCCAGAGATTGAGAAAATGACGATAGCGCTTTTCGCACATATTTTTCTCTAGGCAGGCGATCGCGGCGCGCACCACCAGCGGCCCGCGCAGCACGTCGCGCTGGTGCTTTTCGTCCAGGTAGAGCAGATGCTGCACCTGGGAGCAGGGGCCGGTGCCCTCGGCAGCCAGATTGCGCAGCGTCTCTAGCAGGCTCTGGCTATCAGGCTGGGCAGGCTGGGCAGGCTGGGCAGGCTGGAGCTGGATGAGCAGCCGCCAGAGGGCGCGGTGGTGCGAAAAGCTGAACTGAAGGTCGCGTTCCTCCAGCCCCCTTAGCACGGCCTGACGCTGCTCCTCAGCGTGGATATAGACGCGCAGCAGGGCCGCCTCGGCCTCTTCCAGAAAGCTGCGCTGTCTAATCTGGATTTCTGGAGAAGAACCGCTGGCCGCCTGCGGACGGCGCTTGCGACGCACCTGGGCCAGAAAATTTTCGGCCAGCAGCGGCACCAGGCGGCTGTCGCCCTGGCTGAAAATTTCGGCACAGTGGCGAATGTAGTGGGTGCGGCTGTCGGCATTGGCGATGCTGCTGAGCAGGTCAACGACGGCCTGGGCCGCCTGCTGGAACTGGTCGGCCTGCTTCAGGTCGCGATCGCGAATGGTCTGGGTAATCTGCCAGTCGAGCCAGAGCGGAGCGGCATCGACCAGGGCCAGATACTCTTCGGCCAGGTGACTGCGCAGGTAGTCGTCCGGGTCCTTGCCCGCCGGAATATTCAGAATCCGCAGCTGCACATCGCCCCGGTAGGCCATCTCAGCCACTTCCCCAATCGCCCGCTCGGTGGCCCTCACCCCCGCCGCGTCAGCGTCAAAGTTAAACACGATCTGCTTCGACTCGGTGTAGCGCAGCAGCTGGCGCACCTGCCCCACGTTGAGGGCCGTTCCCAGGGATGCGACGGCGTGGAGAATGCCGGCGGCATGGAGGGCAATCACGTCGAAATAGCCTTCGACGACAATGGCCTGGTCCCGCTTTGCGATCGCGGCTTTGGCCCGGTCTAGTCCGTAGAGGGTACGGCCCTTATCAAAGAGCTCCGTCTCGGGTGAGTTCAGGTATTTGGGCTTGGCTTCACCCAGCGCCCGCCCGCCAAAGCCGATCGCCCGCCCCTGGCCGTCGTGGATCGGCACCATCAGGCGATCGCGAAACCGGTCATAGTAGCCGCTGCTCTTCTGCTGGGGCACAATCAGCCCGGCCTGTTCAACCAGCTCGACCGGGTACCGCTTTTGTTCGACTAGATAGCCGTATAGGGTCTGCCAGCCATCCGGCGCGTAGCCGAGCTGAAACTGGCGGATGGTCTCGTCTGAGAGCTGGCGCTGCTGCCGCAGGTAGGCCAGGGTCGCCTGCCCGTCGGTCTGGAACAGGGCATGCTCGTAGAACTTAACGGTTACCGAAACGATTTCATAGAGCTGTTCACGCAGCGTCAGCTGTCGCTGCAGCGCCTGCTGCTGAGTCGGTTCCAGAGTTTTGACCGGCACCTGGTAGCGGTGGGCCAGATCCAGCACGACGTCGGCAAACGACCGTTGGCCCAGCTCCATCATGAATTTGAAGGCATTGCCCCCAGCCCCACAGCTAAAGCAGTAGTAAAACTGTTTGCTGGGGCTGACGCTAAAGCTTGGTGACTGGTCGTCATGGAAGGGACAGCGCCCGACAAAGTCCTTACCCTGCTTTTTCAGCACCACCCGTTCGGAAACAATATCGACGATATCGGCCCGCTGGCGGACGGCGTCGATCGTATCGGGGTGGAGACGCGGGGAGGACATCGCGGCTACTCGTTCTCCTGGCGGTCATCGTCGTGGTTGCGCCCGGGCTGCGCACCTAGCTCCGCCTCTACGGCTCGGGCCGCCGCTAGAATATCCTGCTCCTCACCGCCCAAGTAGAGCCGGCCAAAGCTACCGATGGCCGAAATCTGCAAAATATTGATCAGCGCCGCCTTTTCTGCTTCGTTCGCCGCTAGGGCCGCATAGGCCGCCGGTTCGACCTCCATCACGTAGAGCGTCTGCCCGGCCAGAATCATCTGGCCGCGGCGGGTGCGGTTAATCAGCTGAACATGGTGCGGGTCGAGGTTGCGAATCACCTGGCTGGCGATCAGCCGCGGCTTCAGGCAGTCGCGTCGGTTCACGCCCAGGATATCGAGGATAGCCCGCCCAGCGGCTTTCACCTCCCCCTGCTTGTCGGCGTGAATTTCGAGCACGCCGTAGAGCCGCTCGACCACCTGCACGCCGGGTCGCACCACCGCCGCCTTCATCGCCACGTCCGTAATCCGGTTGATTTCAATCCCGGGCGAGATTTCGATCCAGAGGGAGGCGTTGGTGGGGAGGGGCAAAAACCCGATGGAGACGGTACCGATATAGGCGGCATGCTGCGGCTGGAGGTTGTCAATGTAAACGTAGCTGCGAAGTTCTACACCCAAAATGCTTGCTAAGAATTAGGACGCCGACCGGACTGTCGCGTTTATACGGATCTGGAACGGGCTCAATCAGTATACCGCCATCGTCCTGTCTCAATCGCAGCAATTGAGACAGGACTGGGCTATCTGGCGTAGGCGATTTGCGAGTCGCTTTAAACAAATTTTACCAAGTTGGCCTAAAACTACTGAATCAGGGGGAGGCGCTTCATCAAATTTCAATTCCATAATTCGCTGCTTCTACGCTCGGCAGAGGCCGCCGCGATCGCGGAAAGTTAGATCAGCGTAAGCAAATGATTTATTTCTCCGGCCGATCAGGCCAAACCTGCATAACCGATGAATACCGACCGACCTGCACAGCCCTCAGCCGTAGATCCAGCCCACGATGAAACCCACACCCGGCGCTCCAGCCGTTCAGGCAGTAGCCGTAACCCCGAAAACATCTGCCTGGTCTACCCCGATGGTCACGTCGTCCAGCAGCCGGCGGACTGAGCATCATGTCCCTTTTAACCCGACTCCTAAAGCGGCCTCAGGCTGTTTGCCAGCCCTTACTCAGCACTTTTTTAACCCGCCCCTGTCCAATCTGTCAGCGGGCGACCCGTCAGGTTTTTTGCTTAGACTGCGATCGCCAGCTTGAGCCAGCCCAGCCGGCCCTACCCGCTAGCCCAGTTTCCGACCCGACTTCTGGCCCGACTTCTGGCCCGACTTCTGGCCTACCTGTGATTGCTGTGGGAGCCTATACCGGTGCTCTGAAGCGGGCCATCCTCGCCCTCAAGTATGGCAATCGCCCTGACGTAGCGGCTCCGCTAGGCTGGCGACTGGGACAGCACTGGCAGGCCCAATCGCTGTCGAGTGGCTCACTGCCGCTGGTCGTTCCCATTCCCCTCCATACCAGCCGTTTGCGAGAGCGGGGATACAATCAGGCGGCCCTGATCGCCGAGTCCTTTTGCCGGGCGACAGGCTTACCGTTGCTGGCAACGGGGCTGCTGCGCACCCAGGCCACGACCGCTCAATACCAGCTGGGACCGCAGGCGCGCCAGCAAAACCTCCAGGGCGTTTTTCAGGTGGGGCCAGCCTGGACAGCACAGCAGCGAAACCGACCGGTTTTGCTAATCGACGATATTTACACCACCGGCACCACCGCCCATGCCGCTACCTTTGCCATTAACCAGGCCGGACTGCAAGTTTGCGGTATAGGCGTTGTTGCCAGAGCTAATCTGGACCGGGCTGCGGCGTCACGCCCGCAGGCTTGATCGGCGTCTCCAGCCCCGCATTCGGACCAAAGACTGGCCTGGCATCCAGCCCCGTAATCTGCTCGAACTGGCGGGGGGTGATGGCGCTAAAGATAGGCTGGGTTTGCCATTGTTTAAGCCGCCCGTGGGACCGCTGAAGAAAGCTGACCCCTTTGACCATCGGTACGGTGAGCCACTGCTGCGCCAACGTCTCAGCCAGCGCTAGCTCAACTAAGGGATGGGGATACTGGCCGATCAGCGCTTCGAGATAGGCCCGGGCCGGCGGATCGGCCGTCAGCGAGTAGCTGTCTACAATATGCTGAATGCGCTGGCGGCTGAGGCGCTGCTGGAGATCCATGGCGTTGCCCGTCTATATCTATATCTTTATCTTTTAGGTCTGAACGTTGCAGTTCTGACTTTGCAATCCTGCTGTCTCTGCAATCCATAGCACATTTTATCCCTGAACGCGATCGCGCTCACCAGATGTCACATAGCGCAAGGCTTGCACTAAGATTGGCTGAGGTCGTCTATCCGGCTATGGCCAGTCCATGACTACTCCAACGCTGATCCTGCGGCAGTGCCGTCTGTCTACTCTGAAGCCAGACGAGCAAGTCGATATCGCGATCGCCGACGGTGCGATTGCCGCGATCGCGCCCCGGCTCGACCTCAGCGCCCCTCAGGAAATCGCGGTCAACGGCCAGCTAGTCAGCCCGCCGTTTGTAGAATCGCACATTCACCTAGACTCGGCCCTGACGGTCGGACAGCCCCGCTGGAACCAGAGCGGCACCCTGTTTGAGGGGATTGAGATTTGGCGAGATCGCAAACAGTCTTTAACTCTTGACGACGTGAAGCAGCGGGCCATCCGCTCGCTGCGGCAGCAGGCCAGCCAGGGGGTACTGTATGTCCGCAGCCATGCCGACGTCAGCGAGGCCCGGCTGACGGCGCTGCAAGGTCTGCTGGAGGTACGCCAGGCGGTGCGCGATTGGATTACCCTCCAGGTGGTGGCCTTTCCCCAGGACGGCGTCTACGGCAGCCCGCAGAATCTGGAGCTGCTGGAGGAAGCGCTGCGGCTGGGTGCCGATGCGGTCGGCGGCATTCCCCACTACGAGCTGACTCGGGAAGACGGTGTGCGCTCCGTGCAAAAGGTCTTTGAGCTGGCGCAGAAGTACGAGCGGCTGGTGGACATCCACTGCGATGAAATCGACGACGACCAGTCCCGCTTTCTAGAAAGCGTAGCGGCCTGCGCCATTCGCAGCGGCCTCAGCTCGCGGGTGACGGCCAGCCACACCACCGCCTTTGGCTCCTACAACGACGCCTACGCCCTGAAGCTGATGGGCACCCTGCGCCGGGCCGACATCAACTTCATTGCCAATCCGCTGATTAACATCACCCTCCAGGGCCGCACCGACACCTATCCCAAGCGTCGCGGCGTTACCCGGGTGAAGGAGCTCTGGCAGAACGGCCTGAACGTCAGCCTGGGCCACGACTGCATTCAAGATCCCTGGTATAGCCTGGGCACCGGCAACCTGCTGGATGTAGCGGCAATGGCGGTGCATGTCTGTCAGATGACCGGCCCGGATGAGATCGACGCCTGCTACGAGATGGTGACTCAGGGCGGGGCTCGGACGCTGGGGATGCAAAAAGACTATGGTATTGAGGTGGGTAAGCCCGCCAATCTGATTGTGCTCGACGCCCAGAATTGCTACGAGGCGATCCAGCGGCGGGCCACCGTCCGTTACGTCATTTCCCGCGGCCAGCTGCTGGTCGAAACCACGCCGCCCGCCGTCACCTGGCCGTCTTCATCGACCTAGCCCTACCTATCCAGCCCGCTTGCCCAGCCAGCCCCAGTCACCTAGCCCCAGCCAGGCGCGAACTGGTTTACTATCATTAAAAAATATGACGAGCAGGCCCAGCGACTAAACGATTCCCCCATGCCCCGATCTAAACCTTCGAAAATGCCAGGCCGCGCTCAGCCGACGTCCCTCGCCGGGGGCAATGGCAAACTGCCGGGAAAGCTGCCAAATCTCCCCAATCTCCCCAATCTCTCAGACGACCTGATTCAGATTCGGGGGGCGCGTCAGCACAATCTCAAGAATATCGACCTGGAGCTGCCCCGCAATCGGATGGTGGTGTTTACCGGCGTGTCGGGCTCGGGCAAGTCTTCTCTGGCCTTCGATACGATTTTTGCCGAGGGCCAGCGGCGCTATGTCGAGTCGCTCAGCGCCTATGCCCGGCAGTTTCTGGGCCAGGTCGATAAGCCCGACGTAGATGCGATTGAGGGGCTCAGCCCGGCGATCTCGATCGATCAGAAATCGACCTCCCACAACCCCCGCTCGACTGTGGGTACGGTGACGGAAATTTACGACTACCTGCGGCTTCTCTACGGTCGGGCCGGGCAGCCCCACTGCCCGATCTGCGATCGCTCCATCGCCCCCCAGACCATCGACCAGATGGTCGATCAGGTGATGCTGCTGCCGGACCGCACTCGCTTTCAGATTTTGGCCCCGGTGGTGCGCGGCAAGAAGGGCACCCATCAAAAGCTGCTGTCGGGACTGGCGGCGGAGGGCTTTGTGCGAGTCCAGATCGACGGCGAAACCCGCGAGCTGAACGACCTGGTGGAGTTGGATAAAAACAAAAAGCACGACATCGAGGTTGTCGTCGATCGGCTGGTCAAAAAAGCCGATTTGCAGGAGCGGCTGGTGGACTCCCTGAGCACTGCCCTGAGACGCTCTGACGGCATTGCCGTGATCGACGTGCTGCCCCAGTCCCGGGTGGTTGAGCAGTCCCAGTCTGACCGCAGGTCTAGCCGCAGAGCTGACCGTAATGCTGACCCGATGCCCATGGCCGCCGAACCCGAGGGCTGCTACGGAGTGCCTCAGCAGCTCGTGTTCTCAGAGAACTTCGCCTGTCCCGAGCACGGCGCGGTGATGGATGAGCTGTCGCCCCGGCTGTTTTCCTTTAACTCGCCCTACGGGGCCTGCCCCACCTGCCACGGCCTGGGCAGCCTGCGCACCTTCGCTGCCGAGCTGGTCGTGCCCGACCCCAGCCTGCCGGTCTATGCCGCGATCGCGCCCTGGTCAGAAAAAGACAACACCTATTATTTCTCGCTGCTCTACAGCGTCGGTCAGGCCTTCGGCTTTGAGCTGCAAACCGCCTGGGAAAAGCTCACCGAAGAGCAGCAGCAGATCATCCTGCACGGCTCAGAAGAAAAAATTCACATTGAAACCGACTCTCGCTACCGCCAGACGAAGAGCTATAGCCGCCGCTATGAGGGCGTCCTGCCAATGCTGGAGCGGCAGTATCGCGAGTCTACCTCGGAAACCTACAAGCAAAAGCTGGAAAAATACCTGATCGACCAGACCTGTGAAACCTGCCACGGGGCGCGGCTGCTGCCCCAGTCTCTGGCGGTGCGGATCGGTCCCTACACCATCCGCGACTTTACCTGCGTTTCGATTCGGGACTGCCGCGATCGCGTCTACGACCTGGTGGGTGAAAACGGTGCGGCCCCCAAGCTGAGCCCGCGCCAGATCCAGATCGGCGAGCTGGTGCTGAAGGAAATCAAGGCCCGACTAACCTTTCTAATCGATGTGGGGCTCGACTATCTCACCCTCGACCGGACGGCGATGACCCTGTCGGGCGGCGAAGCCCAGCGGATTCGTCTGGCGACTCAGATCGGGGCCGGGCTAAGCGGCGTGCTCTACGTGCTGGATGAGCCCAGCATCGGGCTGCACCAGCGCGATAATGAGCGGCTGCTGCAAACCCTGACCCGGCTGCGCAACCTGGGCAATACGCTAATCGTGGTGGAGCACGATGAAGACACCATCCGGGCGGCGGATTACCTGGTAGACATTGGACCGGGAGCGGGCATTCACGGCGGCCAGATTGTCGCCCAGGGTCAGTTTGCCGACATTCTCGCCGCCGAAGCGTCACTTACGGGGGCCTACCTTTCGGGCCGTCGCCAGATCGCTACCCCAGCCGAGCGCCGACCCGGCAGCGGTCGCAGTCTGCTGATTCGCAACGCCCACCGCAATAACCTCCAGCACATCGACGTCGAGATTCCCCTGGGGCAGTTTGTCTGCATTACCGGCGTTTCGGGATCGGGTAAATCGACTCTGATTAACGAGCTGCTCTACCCGGCCCTGCGCCACCACTTCGGCAGTAAGATTCCCCAACCGAAGGAAATGGAGCCGGTGAAGGGGCTGAAGGCCCTGGATAAGGTGATCGTGATCGACCAGTCGCCGATTGGCCGCACGCCCCGCTCCAACCCGGCCACCTACACCGGCGTCTTCGATGTGATCCGCGACCTCTACACCGAGACGATTGAGGCCAAGGCGCGGGGCTACAAGCGCGGCCAGTTCTCGTTCAACGTCAAGGGCGGACGCTGTGAGGCCTGCGGCGGCCAGGGGGTGAACGTGATCGAAATGAACTTTCTGCCCGATGTCTATGTGCAGTGCGAGGTCTGCAAGGGGGCTCGCTATAACCGTGAAACCCTCCAGGTGAAGTACAAGGGCCAGACCATCTCCGACGTGCTCCAGATGACCGCGGAGGAAGCGCTCGACTTCTTCCAAAATATTCCCAAAGCCGCCAGTCGGCTCCAGACCCTGGTGGATGTGGGCCTGGGCTACGTGCGCCTGGGCCAGACGGCTCCGACTCTCTCCGGTGGCGAGGCCCAGCGGATGAAGCTGGCCACCGAGCTGGCCCGCCGCTCCACCGGCAAGACCCTCTATCTGATTGACGAGCCCACCACCGGCCTGTCTTTCTACGACGTGCACAAGCTGCTGGACGTCGTGCAGCGGCTGGTGGACAAGGGCAATTCGGTGATCATGATCGAGCACAACCTGGATGTGATTCGCTGCTGCGACTGGGTGATTGACCTGGGACCGGAAGGTGGCGATCGCGGCGGCGAAGTGATCGCCGTTGGCCCACCCGAAACCATTGCCCAGTCGTCCGAATCCTATACCGGCCAGTACCTGAAGACTGTCTTAGCGGAGCACCCGCCCCAGGCTGGCTCGTAGATACAACAGCAGGCTGGCTCGATCAGTTGCCCAGTAAGTTGAAGGATTGCGGTCAGGGCGGTATCTTAAGATGCCACGCTGAGTCAGCCGATCGGTCTCCTGATGCCGTCTGCCAAATCCGTTGACATCATTACCTACAACAAAAACGCGCTGCACAGTCTGAGGCGGGCAGCGACCATCGGCGCGGGGCAGTTTTCGCTGATTCTGGCGCGGGCGAACTACAGCCAGCTGCGGCAGTTTCTCATCGCCGAACTGCAAGAAACCCTGAAGTTTCAAAGGGTAACGCTGTCGCCGTTGGGGCCGGGGCTGCGGCAGGCCATTGTTCAACAGACTGCCGAAACGCAGCCCGAGCTAGTGCTGGTGACCGGGCTGGAGCAGCTATCCGAGCTGTCGTCTAGCCTAAAAGCAGCTAACCAAGAACGCCACCAGTGGCCCCATACGTTCAAATATCCCCTGGTGCTGTGGGTAAACGACGCTGAAATCCAGCAGCTCAGTCAGGATGCGCCGGATTTCCAGCGGCTGGCCGCCGCGCCCATTCGGTTTGAATATCCGCAGGCTGCCCTAAGGTCAGCTTTGCAGCAGGAGCTGGAGACATTATTTGGCCATTTTCTCGACAATGCCCCGGTCTGGCCGAATGCGCCACTGTGGCCCGGAGACATCGGCCGGCCCCTGCTTCAGGCAGAATTGCCGTTCGCCCTCGCCGATTTAGAAAAATTTGCCTCGTCCATCGATGAAGACCTGCGGGCCAGCCTGCTGTTGGCCGAAGGCCGCCAGGCACATCGTCAGCGGCAAAAGGCGGCCCGCGATCGCTACGAACGCAGCCTGCTCTACTGGCGATCGCAGGATACGCCATCGGGCCAGGCCAAACGGGCTGTTCTGCTGTTTCATCTGGGGCTCTGGTGGTGCAGTCAGGCAGCGCGGAAACGGGCCACTGAGGTTTCGTCCTATCAGCGATCGCGGGACTATTTTGCCGACGGCCTGACGCTATTGCGGCAGTTGGGCCAGAAGTCGCGGATGGGACGCTTTATCCACGCCTTAGCCGAGGTGCTGCAAATTCTAGAGGACTGGCCTGCCCTAGCTGAGGTAGCCCAAGAGGGCAAAGCGCTGCATCAGTCAGACCCGATTCGGCTAGCGCGAGACTATGGCTATCTGGCCAGGGTCGAGCTGGGCGACTCCGCACCCGCTTCGGCGGCGGCGGCTCAAGCCTATGCTCAACAGGCTCTACAACTCTCTGGGCCGGAAGACCGCAGCGTTTCCGAAACGGGGGTTGAAACTGCTCAACACCGCAGTTCCTACCATGCACTGCTGGGCCGGGCGCTGCTGCTCCAGGGAAAAACCAGCGTCGCCCAGGAACAGCTCGAACTGGCTCAGCAGCAGACTAACCCCGCCGATAATCGGGTTCTGTATCGGCAGATCCTGAAGCTGCTACGGCAGCTATACGTTGATCAAAAGGACTACCGCCGCGCTTTTGAGCTGCGACGAGAGCAGCAGCAGGTGGAGTATCAACTGGGGCAGCAGGCTTTCATCGGAGCCTCACCGCTTCCCGCTCTGCAACCTCCCAGCTGGAACTCAGGACTTGACGCCAGCCCCACTTTAGAGACTTCAGCAGCAGGGCGGCAGGCAGAAGTAGAGGCGCTAGTCGCCCGTCTGCGCTCAGACCATCCCCTGACGGTGCTCCACGGGCTGCCGGGCGTGGGCAAAAGTACGCTGCTTCGAGCCGGTCTGCTGCCTCAGCTGCGAACCCCGCCGGCAGACAGCCGCCGGACGCTGCTGCCGATCCTGATCGATTGGTATGACCCTTGGGAAAGCGCGATCGCGCAGGCCCTAAGCCAGCCCAAAGCCCTCGAAAACGATACCTCAACTCCACAGCAGCGGCTACAGCAGCTAGCGAAGCAGTATGACCAAATCGTGCTGATCTTCGACCAGTTTGAAGATTTTTTTCAGCAGCGGCTGGCCCAGCGGCTCAGCTTCTATCAATTTCTGAGCGACGGTTTGCAAAAGTCCTATCTCAAAGTGCTGCTCTCGCTGCGGCAGGACACGCTGCCCCAGCTGCTAGAGTGGGGTCGCCAGATTGCTGTAGACCCAATCAATAGTGACGTTCTGAGCCGAAAAATTCGATACGAGCTGCGCCCCTTTCAGCCGGACGCCGCTGCTGCTGCCATCCGTCAGCTTACAGACCAGGCTCAGGTCTACCTGGAGGACGACCTGATTTCGGCCCTGATAGCGGACCTGGCCGACGCCAACGGGCAGATTCACCCGCTGACAATGCAGACTATCGGAACCCAGCTCCAGCGGCAGGGAATCACCACCTTAAGTCAGTATCAGCAGCTGGGCGAAGCGCCAAAAGCCATACTGTTACAGACCTTCCTCAAAGCGGCGATCCAGGACTGTGGACCAGAAAACGCAACTTTGGCTGAGGCTATTCTCTATCTGCTGAGCGAAGATGCCCCCCCATCTTGCAAAACTCGTTCTGAGTTGGAAGACGCCCTTGCCCTAGCAGGCATTTCTGCCGATGAGCTGGACCTGGTGTTAGAAATCCTCACCCAGTCTGGGCTGCTGTTTATCCTATCTGAGCCGTCTGGCCTACGCTATCAGCTTGTTCACGGTACCTTGGGAGACCTGCTCCCGCCGCAGGCCGGTCTAGCTGAAGTTCTCCCCACCCAGCGGCGACGGCAGCCCCGCCCTGAGGCCCAGCTGCAAAGCACCCTATGCGAACAGGCTCAAACACTGGCCCAGCTTGGTCAGTCCTGCCAGCAGACGAAAATCGCAGCGGTGCGGGCCTGGGCGATCGCGGCCCAAG
Source organism: Vasconcelosia minhoensis LEGE 07310 (assembly GCF_015207255.1). Taxonomy (GTDB): domain Bacteria; phylum Cyanobacteriota; class Cyanobacteriia; order Phormidesmidales; family Phormidesmidaceae; genus Vasconcelosia; species Vasconcelosia minhoensis. The sequence continues at coordinate 40,093 of NZ_JADEXG010000001.1, read as the reverse complement.
CGCTAATGGAGTCTGGCGACGGGCTGGGGGCGCTGATGGCGGCGCTTCAGGGGGCTGAACAGGCTGCGTCCGATACATTTGTGGATGCGAAGCAAGAAACAGAGACCGGTGCGACGGTGAAGCTTCAGATCAGCCAGGCACTGGAACAGGTGCTGCGCGGTATTCACGAGAAAAATCGGCTGGTGGGCCATCGGGGCCGAGTACATCGAGTCTGCTGCAGTCCCAACGGTCAGCTGATTGCCTCCGCGAGTGAAGACCGGATGGTCAAACTCTGGGGCCGTCAGGGCAGACTGCTACAAACCCTAACCGGCCATCGGGAAGCGGTGCTGGACGTTTGCTTTAGCCCCGATGGAGAGCAGCTGGCAACCGCGAGCCGCGATCGCACCGTCCGCCTGTGGCATCGTGACGGCACCTTACTGCATCAGCTCAACCGCCATACCGACAGCGTCAGCAGCGTTCATTTCAATCCCAAGGCCGCACTTTTAGTCTCGGGCAGCCGCGATCGCACCGTTCGCCTCTGGAACCTGGAGGGCAAGCTGCTCAAAACCCTAGAAATCCAGAGCGAGGTGCAGAGGGTTCGCTTTAGCCTTGACGGGCGGCGGCTGTTGGCCACGAGTACAGACGGCAGACTGAGGCTCTGGAATCTGCTAGACAAAACTGTTCAGACCTTGAAAGGTCACCGGGGCGGCATCTCAATCGCCGTCTTTAGCCCCAATAGCCAGCTGATTGCCTCCGGTGGCGAAGACCATAGGGTGCGGCTGTGGCAGCTAGACGGCACGTTGCTGAAGACCTTTGAAGTCGGTCATGACCGCGTTCGCGACCTCTGCTTTAGCCCCGACGGTCAGCGGCTGAGCACAGTGAGCGCCAGTCGGCAGGTCACCATTTTGGATCTCGACGGGGGCACGCAGCAAACCCTACGCAGCCCTAGCAGCATTTCGAGTCTAGATTGGCATCCGGACGGACGTCACCTAGTTTCCGCCGGAGAAGACCCGGTTGTGCGGCTGTGGGATCTAGTCGGTCTGCCGCCGACCCGCTATGAGCGCGATCGCGGCCCCATTCACAGCATTTGCTGGCATCCCCGAGAGCGACTGATCTGCGCCAGTGAGGATGACACCATTCGGCTATGGAATGCGGATGGCGAGCTACTTCAGACGCTAGGCAGCCATCGACGCAGCATTCACAGCCTCAGCTGGAGTCCCGACGGTCAGCAGCTGGTTTCCGCCAGCGCCGACCATACGGTGCGCCTGTGGCAGCGAGACGGCCAGCTCCTGCGCACCTTCTACGGCCACCACGACGCAGTCTGGCAGGTTTGCTTTAGCCCCGACGGCCAGCTGATTGCTTCGACGGGAGCCGACGGCACCGTGCGGCTGTGGCAGCGAGATGGCACCTTAGTCAGCCACTGGACTGGACATGACGGCACGGTTTGGGATGTTGCCTTTGATCCCAGCGGTCAGCACCTGGTTTCAGCGGGTGAAGATGGTACGGTGCGACTGTGGCAGCTCGCCCAGGGTCTAATACGGACCATTGGCGGACACGACGGTGGTGCCTGCTGCGCTCGCTTCCGCCCGGACGGCGAGCGGATTGCGACAGCGAGGGGCGACGGCACCATTCGGCTGTGGGATTTGGCCGGGCGGGAACGGCGTCAGCTCCATGGACATCGCGATCGCGTCCGTCGCCTCTGCTTTAGCCCAAACGGCCAGGTCTTAGCCTCGGCCAGTGACGACCAGACCGTGCGGCTGTGGAGCCGAGACGGAAAGTCAATTCAGGTGATTCAGCGCGATCGCAGTCCGATTTCGGATATCGATTTTGACCCGCTGGGTGAACGGTTGGCCGTAGCGAGTGACAATACAATTTGGATCTGGAATGGATGCTTGGAATCACTGATTCAGCAGGGGCGGACCTGGCTGCGGGACTATCTGGCTGCAAATTCGGAGAGGGCTGCTGAGCTGCTGCCCGAGCGAGGAGAATGGGAGAGTGATGGGGTGATCGAGTGATCGGGTGTTCGCGAAGCGCTCCTTAGGCGTTAGGGGTGATGGGGTGGGTATCTGAGGGGAATGGCGTAGGCTTGAATATGGCTCAGGTGTATGGCGCGCTGCTGATTTTTATCTTTTGCCCGATCTTAGGGGGGCTGCCTCTGAGCGGCTGGATCGTGCGCGGGCTGACAGGAAAACGGCTGGCTCAGATTGGGACTGGCAATGTGGGCGTTTCGGCAGCCTTCTACCATGGGGGGACGGCGGTTGGCGTTATATCGGTCGTGGCTGAGGCGCTGAAGGGGATTGGGGCGGTTGCGATCGCGCAATACTTTTTTGGAGCTGACCCGGTTTGGCCCATACTGGCGCTGATTGCTCTAGTCATGGGCCGCTATTGGATGGGTCGCGGTGCGGGGGCAACTAACGTGACTTGGGGATTCATCTTCTACGACCCAGTGATCGCAGGGCTGACGTTGCTGATCAGCCTGGTCAGCTTTACGCTGTTTCGCCTCCGCCATCAGGGACGGCTGGTGCCGCTGATTTTACTCCCAATTCTCACCGGCCTGCGGTATGGCGATGGCTCGCGAGTCTTAGCGGTCGCCTGCCTATCCGGGCTGCTGGCCTGGATCTATCAGCAGCTGTCCGATGATTTAGATTTGCCCGAACAAGCTGGAGAGTCACGGCGGATGTTTCAATTTTTTCGCGGCGGGCGGGCGCTGCAGCCGCTGAGTCAAAAGCTTCGACCTGAAAAAGTGGGCACTAAGGCCGCGACGCTATCTCAGCTCACGGCCTGGGGCTACCCGGTGCCGCCGGGCTACGTGCTGCCCGCTGGAGACGACCCCACCCTGCTGGTTGAGCTGATCAATCCGCTGCCCAGCCAGCCCGTCGTCGCTCGGTCTTCAGCAGTAGGGGAAGACCTGCTGACCGCTTCGGCGGCGGGTCAGTACCTGTCGATACTGGATTTGACCAGTGGAGAAGAATTGGAAGCCGCGATCGCGGCCTGCTTCAATGCCTATAACCGCCCCGCCGCCCGCCGCTACCGCCGAGACCGAGGACTGCCAGAGGGCGGCATGAGCGTTCTGGTACAGCGGCAGGTGCCGGGCGTTTTTTCCGGCGTGGCCTTCAGCCGCGATCCGGTTGCCCAGGCCGGCAATGCCGTCGTGATCGAGGCTCTGCCCGGGGCTGCCACCCAGGTGGTGTCTGGCCAGGTGACGCCAGAACGCTACCGGGTCAGCATCGATGACCGGCTGATCGACCCCGACCAGTCCTGGCTGCCTCCCGCCGAACAAACTCCGGCAATCCAGGGCCACGGCCAGGTTCCTGCCAATCTGCTACAGCAGGTCGCCTTTCTGGCCCGTCACTTAGAAGCCCGGTATCACGGCCTGCCCCAGGACGTGGAATGGAGTTTTGACGGCGAGCAGCTCTGGGTGCTGCAAAGCCGACCGATCACTAACCTATCGCCGATTTGGACCCGTAAGATTGCCGCCGAGGTGATTCCCGGCGTCATCCCGCCCCTCACTTGGTCGATTAACCGCCCCCTCACCTGTGGCGTCTGGGGGCAGCTGTTTACCCTGGTACTGAAGCAGCGGGCGGCAGGCATCGACTTTGAGCAGACCGCCAGCCTGCGCTATTCCCGAGCCTACTTCAACGCCACCCTGCTGGGCGATCTCTTCCGCCGCATGGGGCTGCCGCCCGAAAGTCTAGATTTTCTCACCCGCGGCGCTGGGTTTAGCCGCCCGCCGCTGACGGCAACGCTGCGCAACCTGCCAGGGCTGCTACGGCTGGCCCGACAGGAATGGCGGCTACCCCAGGACTTTGCCCGGGCTGACCAGCAGCAGTTTGGGCCAGCCTTAGCCCGGATAGAAGCGGCTGGGGAAACATCGCCCCAGGACTGGCTACAGCGGGTCGAAACGATTCTAGCTCTGCTAGAGCAGGCGACCTATTTCAACATTCTGGCACCCCTCGGCCTGGCCCTGCGGCAGGCGCTGCTCAAGGTAGACGCCAGCGAACTCAGCAGCCGCAGCAATCCTGAAGTCCAGTCGATGACAGAGCTCAGCGCGATCGCGACCCAGCTCCGTCCGCTCCTCAGTCGGCTCGACTCGCCCCCCGAACCGAGCTCGGCTTGGGCCACCCTGTCAGAGCAGCCAGAAGCTCAGCCGGTGTTTGAGCAGGTCGATCGGTTTTTGGACCGCTACGGCTACCTCAGCGAAGTGGCAACCGATATTTCAGTTCCCACCTGGCGAGAAGCACCCCACCAGGTTCGAGCCCTGCTGGTGCAGATGGCCTCAGGTCCAGACGCCGAAGCAACGGTCAGTGCAGATGCTAGTTCTCATAGCAGTTCTGATACTAGTGCTCAACCGGTGGCGGCTCGTTGGAAAGTCCGTCAGGTCCAGACCCGGCTCGACCTCAAGGGCCGCGTCGCCGAAGTCTATAACCGCCTGCTGGCAGCGCTGCGGGCCTGTTTCATCGAGCTAGAGCAGGGCTGGTTGAGGCAGGGGAAATTCCAGGCTGAGGGAGATATCTTCTTTCTGACCCGGGCCGAAGTTCAGAGCTTAGTAACTCAGCCAGACTGGCCTGCCGCTCAGGCTGAGATTGCTCAGCGCCGGGCCGGTCGCGATCGCGATGCGGCCCTGGCTCAGGTGCCCTACCTGGTCTATGGCGATTCATCTGGTCCTCATCCACCTACGCCTGATGAATCGCTAGCGGCGCTGCCGAGCAGCAGCCTCAAAGGCATTGGCGCCAGCCCCGGTCTGGTGGAGGGAACGATTCGCATCCTCACCCGGCTTGATATGACGGCTGAAGTCGATCGCCAGACTGTCCTGGTGGTGCCCTATACCGATGCCGGCTGGGTGCCGCTGCTGGCTCGGGCGGGCGGCCTGATCGCTGAGGTGGGCGGACAGCTTTCCCATGGCGCGATCGTCGCTCGGGAATACGGCATTCCAGCGGTCATGGATGTGACGGCAGCGACCCAGTCCCTGACTGACGGCCAGCGGGTACGATTAGATGGCTGGCACGGTACCATCGAAATTCTTTAGATGAGATAATACAAACAGTTTAAGTCGTCCAAATCACTCCGGCGACCTGTCCTTGAGCTTTGCCGTCCCGATCGGCTGGAGCTAGGGCTCGGTTTGCTATTCTCTAGCTCCCAATGACCTCAACTCAGCTGACTCAGACTGAAGGCACCTTCACCGGCGCGAATGGGCTGTCACTCTACTATCAGGCATGGTGCCCGGCGAGAACGCCGCTCGGCATTCTCGCGCTGGTGCATGGTCTGGGTGAGCACTCTAGTCGCTATGCCGCGATCGCGGCTGACTTTACCCAGGCGGGCTATGCGGTTTGCGCCTTCGACAATCAGGGCCACGGCCAGTCCGAAGGGCAGCGCGGCCATATTGATAGCTGGCAGGACTATCAGGAAAATCTGCGGGCGTTCTTACAGCTAGTGCGGCAGCGGCAGCCCCAGGCACCGCTCTTTTTGATGGGTCACAGCCTGGGCGGCCTGATTGTACTGGACTATGTCTTACGCTATCCCGATGCGCCAGAAGTCAGCCAGCTGCGGGGGCTGGTTGTCAGCGCGCCGCCGATTCGCCCGGTGGGCGTGGCCAAGCCCTATCGGGTTGCAATCGCGCGCCTGCTCTCAGGCATCTTTCCCCGCTTTTCGCTAAAAGTGGGCATTGATACCAGCGGCCTGACCCGCGATCCCGAGGTCAATCGGGAAGCGGCAGCCGACCCGCTGGTGCATCCCTACGCCACGCTGCGCTGGGGTAGCGAAACGCTGAAGACGATTGCCTGGGTGAAGCGGCATATCGCCGAGCTGGGCCTGCCGATGCTGCTGATTCACGGTGAAGCCGACCCAATTATCTGCCCCCAGGGCAGCCGCGAAATTTTTCAGCAGATACAGCTCTCTGACAAATGCCTGCGCCTCTATCCAGGGGCCTACCACGAGCCCCACAACGACTTAGACGCCCAGCAGGTGATCCACGACCTGCTGGCCTGGCTGGATCAGCATTTGGACAACGCATGAGTATCTGTCAGCGCTTCCGTCGGATTGATGTTATTCGGTCGCGTCCGCTGTCAGAATTTCGCCCGGCGCGATCGCGGTAATTTCAGCCACGGTAAATACTCTCACGGCTGATTGCCTCATCTGAAAGTGGCGGAACGTTGGTCGAATGTCCGCTTGCCCAACTTGTAAAGGCATCTACCCATGCCTCAGTCGTTGCAGTTTCATGGAAAAGCTTTTCTTCAGTCGCCAAATTGTGCTCAACTAGTGCATTGAGATAGTGTTCTATGGAAACCCCTTGGGCTTTTGCACGGGCAATCAGGCGAGTTTCGCTATCTGGAGTTAGTTCGATGGTAATTTTCATAATTATTACCGGTAGATGCTTTCGCGGCTAATCGCTTCATCCGACAGCAGCGGTGCTCTTGTCAAAGAAGGACTCCTACCCAACTGATCGAGAACCTTTCTCCAGTGGGGCTCTTCCTGAGTTGCAAAGTGACGTTCGATCAGCAGTTCGAGATAGCGGCTGACAGAAATCCTCTGCGCAGCTGCCTGAGAAATCAACCGGTCTTCAATTTCTGGTTTAAGGTCGAGTTTGAAGGTCATGGTGAACAGCCTACAGGTGACTCGCTTAATTTTAGGTTAACCTTCTGCCCCAGTTCTACCGTAATCCGTACAATGGCTTAGGTCTCAGCCAGTGGTGACCTGCTAGGCTGTTAAACTCAGCTAGACCTACAAGCAAACCCTATGCCTTTGACCTGTCAACAGCTGATCGACCAGCATCCCGACGCCTGGCGGGCGGCGACGGTGCATCCTTTCTTGCAGCGCTGCCAGGCGGGCACGATTCAGCCGGGACAGTTTAATACCTGGCTGGTGCAGGACTATCATTTTGTAATTGGCTTTACCCGAATGGCAGGGCGGCTGCTGGCGGCAGCGCCCGCCGACCATTTCAATCCGCTGCTGAGTGGGATAGCCGCGCTGCAAGATGAGCTCAACTGGTTTCAGGCCAAGGCGGCAGAGCGCAGCCTCGATTTGGCAGTCGCGATCCAGCCCAACTGTCAGGCCTATTGCCAGCTGATGACCGACCTAGCGAGCCAATCCTATGCCGTCCAGGCGACGGCCTTTTGGGCCATTGAGCTGTCCTACAATCAGGGTTGGCAAAAACACAGCCCCATGCCTGAACCCTATACCGAATTTGCCGATCGCTGGGGCAATCCGGCCTTTACCGACTATGTGAAGCTGCTGGCGCAGCAGGCCGACCAGGCGCTGCAAGGGGCCGATGCGGCGACTACCGAGCAGGCCGAAGCAATATTTCTGGAGGTTGCCCAGCAAGAAGCCGATTTCTGGCAGATGGCGTTTGAGGCGAAATGATGCCGTCAGCTCCAGCAGACGCACTCAGTTCTCCATCAGCAGCGTGACCACCGCATCGGCTGCTGTCTGGGTGGCTTTGGCAAAGAAGCTGGGGTCGAGCGTATCGACCGTATCGCTGGGCTGGTGGTAGTGGGGATTGCGGAAATTGGCCGTATCCGTCACCATCACCGCGCCCACCTCAGCCTGCCAGAAAGGGGCATGGTCGCTGCGCAGCAGGTCGGGCACAAATCGTAGGGCGCTGGTAGGGACGGGCAGCGTCATCACAGGCAGGGCCGCCCTGCGAAAGGCGTCGATCAGATTGGACTGTTCTCGCAGGCCGATGACGGCGAGAAAGTTACCTTTGTCGGGGCGATTGGGCAGCGGCAGCCGCGCAGGCAGCTTCTGGCAGCCGGGCGTATTGCAGGCATAGCCGAGCATTTCTAAAATAACGACGCCCCGCAGCTGGCTCAGGTCTGCTGCGGCCGTGTAGGCCAGACTGCCGACTAGCCCCTCTTCTTCCTGGTCGAACAGGGCGATTTGGAGGGTTCTCGGCGTCGGCTGGTTGGCCAGCAGGCGGGCAATCTCTAACACCGCCGCAACGCCGCTGGCATTGTCGTCGGCTCCGGGAGAGTCGGCGACGCTATCATAATGGGCGCCGACTAAAATACTGCCTGCACCGGTGCGACTACCGGGCCGAGTCGCGATCAGGTTGACACCCGTATCACCGGTATCGCCATTCTCGTAGGGCTGGAGCTGGGGAACCCAGCCTGCCTCAATCAGCTGCCTGACCAGGTAGGCCCGTGCTGCGGCCCGCGCGTCCGCGGTCTGTCGCGGCACCGCGATCGCGCTCACATCCGCCATCAGCCGCTCGGCATCGACCTTTACTACCGGCCGGGGCATCGACGCGAAGCTAGCGGCCCCCAGCAGACGGTTGGGATTCGCCAGGGGCTTGCCCCAGAGCAGGACGACCGCGATCGCAATTCCCCAGGCCAGCAGCCAAAAGCTTCTCCTCATGAATATTTTCCAAACTTGATAGCACCGCTCTTTCTAGGGTAAAACGAGACTCAAATTCTAGGGTAAAACAAGACTCAAAATTCGGCTCAGTGCATCATAACTGTCCTAAGCGAGTTAAGCCTGGGCGATCACCTTGTTCGCCGTTCCTAGATCGATAGCCCCAAAGTTATCGAGCAGCGGCTTGGGGGACCGTGCCCAACAGAATTGCCGCTGTGCCATTGACGACCAAGCTAATACCGACCAGCAGACCGATGATCCAGGCTGCCTCAAAAGGCCACTGGGACCAGATTAAAATGCCTAAAATAATGTTCAAAATACCGCTCAAGAGCATCCAGCCCCATCGTGCTCTAGGCTTGATTTGAAACGCCGTAATTACCCGCAGCGCACCGTCAATAAAGAAATAGATGCCTACAATCAGCGTTAGAGAAAGGACGCCTCTGAGTGGATTCAGCACTAGAAATGCGCCTACCGCGATCGCGAGCAAACTGACCAGTATCTTAAGCACGGCAGCGCCCGTATGGCGGCTTTTAAAGGCGTAGATGAATTGAATGATGCCGCCAATAACGAAGAGCCAACCTAAAAACAAGTCAATCACGACAGACGCAAAGACCGGCTCTGCGATCGCGATAATCCCTAAGATAATTAGCAGAACGCCTAAAATGACGGCACCGGTTGAGCGAGTTGCAATCTCTCTGGGTTCCCGTTCCTGCGTATTCATGATTTGATCCTCAAGCTTGTCTCAAGGATCTCACCCCAGCCCGGCCCGATCGTCTCCCATAGGTCGGATTTTATCGCTTCATTCCCCTCGCCACGATAAAATCAGGCCTGAGCCTATCTCTAAAAGCAACCTAAAACCAGCGGAAAATTATGACCAGCGCCACCGACGACAAGACGATTGTCCGCGACTACTTCAACGCCACAGGGTTCGACCGCTGGCGGCGCATCTATGGCGAGGGCGAGGTGAATAAGGTTCAGCTCGATATTCGCAAGGGCCACCAGGAGACGATTAATACCGTCCTCGGCTGGCTTCAGGATGACGGTAACCTGGCAGACCTAAAAATTTGCGACGCGGGCTGCGGCGTCGGCAGTCTCAGTATTCCACTGGCCCAGGCCGGGGCGCAGGTCTACGCCAGTGACATTTCTGAAAAGATGGTGGGTGAAGCCCAGGAGCGGGCTGCCGCCGAACTCTCCCCCGAGCAAATCCCAACCTTTGAGGCTAAAGACCTGGAGCAGATCGGGGGCCGCTACCACACCGTCATCTGTCTGGACGTCCTCATTCACTATCCCCAGGACAAAGCCGCCGGTATGATTGCTCACCTGAGCACGCTAGCCGAGTCGCGGGTGATCCTCAGCTTTGCGCCCAAAACGACCTTCTATAGCGCCCTGAAGAAAGTGGGTGAATTTTTTCCCGGCCCGAGCAAGGCGACTCGGGCCTACCTGCACGCTGAAGCAGATGTGGTCAAAGCGCTAACCACCCAGGGCTGGCAGATTGAGCGCAAGGCGATGAATAAAACCCGCTTCTACTTTTCCCGCCTAATCGAAGCCACCCGCTAAGAAACTGCGCCTATGACCGCCCGTTTATTTATCGCGATCGCGGCCCTGCTCGGCGCCACCGGCGTCGCTGGCGGTGCCTTTGCCGCCCACGCGCTAAAATCTCAGCTCAGCGAAAAGGCCCTGAGCACCTTTGAAACCGGCATCCGCTATCAGATGTATCACGCCCTGGCGCTGCTGCTGGTCGCCCTCCTGCTCAGCCGCAGCCCAGACAGTCCCTGGCTCACCGCCACCGGCTGGAGCTTCATCATCGGTATCGCCATCTTCTCCGGCAGCCTCTACGCCCTCAGCCTCTCAGGCATCCGATGGCTTGGAGCCATCACCCCCTTAGGCGGCGCAGCCTTTATCCTGGGCTGGATTTTGCTCGCGATCGCCAGCCCTAGCTTTAAACCCTAACCCATCACCTCTTCACGCACCACCCTAAAGCTCACCCGTTTGACCTTGCTGCACGGGCAGGGAGACCCTACCCCTACTTATCTACCCATTACCCCCCTCACTCCTCCGGCACCAGCTCAGTCGTTACCTCATTCAGCGTCCGACGGCGCAGCTCCACCGACTCAGACCGGGGCAGCAGGTCAAAGACCTCCCGCAGGACATCGTCGATTTCTTCATAGGCGATCGCGCCTGCCTGGTCAAACCTGACCTCCCCCGACTGATCAAATACCAGCGTCTGCGGCACCACACCGTCAAAGTAGTAGCCCGGCTCTGACGGCTCATAGGATGCCTTTTGGGGAATCGCGTCGGCCATAATCGGAATGAAACTCGCCGCCCGTCCGTAGGGTGCCTGAAGCTGCGAGATCACGGGTGCGTACTGCTTGCAGTCCTTGCTGTCATCGACGTAGATAAACACCAGCGCCGGTTTTTCATACTGGATAGACTGGGCCAGGCTGACCCGCGGCGGCACCAGCGAACCATTCCCGGCATACAGCGCAAAAATGTTGCCATCGTAATTATCGTCCTCGCGCCCGGCCAGCGCCGTCGGCATGCCCGGCAGCCCAGACAGCAGCAGAGCCAGCGATAGCGCTAGACACAGCCAGACCCGCCAAATGCGACGAGATAGAGATATTCGAAGCTGGAAGGAAAAGCGCATATCGGCATTGAGCAACACAGTACAGCTTTATCCTACTCTGCTTGAATCACCTCTAAACCAGAAACATAGCAATGTAGCAACTGGGCTCTGGCTGACGATCCTGACTTTAAGGCTAAAATTCAGGCAGCTCTTCTGCGTAGAATGCGAGCGTCTGGCACCCATGGTGATGAAGCTGTAGCAACTCAATACAGCAAACGCTACCCTACAAAAGCCCTCGGTAGCGAATAAAGAGCAAAATCGCAGCCCATGAACCCAGCGCAACTTTGACCGCCACCAGAATATTGAGCAGCGGCATCCAACCGCCACTTACCAGCGTGCCCAACTCTCCATGGGGCAGTTCCATCCCAATCAGCGTCAAGACTGCTAGCACAATAAAAATGAGTACTGAAACCTTTTCCCAGACTGAGGCATGCCAGCGCTGGTAAATGGCCTCCATCCATTCTGACGACGACGTAATTGCAACCAGCCCGATGGCCGTTCCACCGGCGACCCCCGCTGCAAAGCCGCCACCTGGGCTCAGATGCCCTCGAATCGCTAATTCAATACTGATCAGTGCCGCAATTGTGGCACCTAAGCGAGCCAAAACAATGGAAGGATGATCGGTAAACTGGTAGACGATGCGCGAGGGCTGTTCATCGGATAGCAAAAATCGGACTCCCATAATAGCGATTGTAAAAACCACTACCTCAAAGATGGTATCGTAAAGCCGATTTCTGAAAATCAGGCCAGATACGGCATTGGGGACGCCGCTATCCTGCACCACCGACTCCACTGCAGGTAGGTCGGCGGCGTCCATAGCCAAATCGGGAAAGACCAGCATCTTGATATAGAGCGCTATTCCTGCGACCACGTAGACCCACTTCATAGCTGTCCCCCAATAGAGTCAGCAGTGCTAATGTCTGATGATTTAGCCAAATTGAATGGGGCTGTATCAATGAGCCGGGTCTGACCCGGCGGCAGCTCTGCCTGCATAATGTCGTGAAGCCGCCGGACTCGAATTTGCAGGTGGGGAAGCCGATCGGCCTGTGAGAGCGGGGTAGATTCCTCTTCCGCCATCGACTGTGCTACCGAAAGACCTGGAATACAGGCCGCGTGAATTTCCTGGGCTTCCAACGCCGCTCGTAAGGCTGACAGATTGGCGTAAGGCACCCGCTCAAGGCGCATTTGATGCTGTCTCAGCACTTCACGCAAAGCCATCAGTAGGGATTCAGGTGGGTCTGCCTGCGGTTCTAGAACACCCAGTCGCATACTCATAGACGACCGCACCGCCACTGCATAAAGGGTGATTGACAGCATCGTGCCCACCAATGCTTCAGTCAGCGCCACATCAGCAGCGCCAAAGAGGGCATAGACCAGAGCGGCAACAGCGCCCAAAATGCCGCGAATCACTAGCGCGTGGTAAGGGTTGACCTGTAGAACTAGCATACAGGCCGTCAGGGGCAGTAGAGCCGCGATCGCGACCATATACCAATCTTCAGGCATTCTCTCCTCCAGTGCTCGAACAGTAGGCCAGCACATAGCCCAGTACCGTGTTCCAGATTGCCAAAGAAATCAGCGCCAGAATCAGCAGCGGCCATTCTCGGGGAATCCTGAACAGCAGACCGACGATGATACTCATTGAACCCAGCGTATCGGCGATGGAAAGACTGTGCAGTTTGAATAGGACAGAGCGCTCGCCCAGCAGCGGAAACGTTCCCCAAAACCAAAAAACCAGTCCTAGTCCGATACAAATATTGCTCAAGATATTGATCATCGTTCGCTCATCCGCCCGAGATTCATCCGTCCGAGATTCATCCGCCCCAGGTTCATCCGCCTGAGAACGTGGGCCAACAGCATCAAAGCCGCATTCCCGACGCTCAAAATCAGCACGCCAACTACCCCAATCATCCAGTCGTCGCGCAGTACCGAGACTACCAAAATCATCATCGACGTCTTCGTCGCAATGCTGGCAAAAGCCAACATCTTCTGCCAAATGTCTTCATCCTGACAGGCCTCGTAAATCGGAATCAACAATGCCAAAATCATCGCCAACAGCACCCAGTCCATCATCCATTACCCCATCGACCGCCTCTTACCTGAAACCCTTGCTGCACGAATAGAAAAACCTAGCCCCACACCATTACCCAGTCCCTCCCTTCACTCTTGCCTCTTCCCTCTTGCCTCTTCTCCTCCTTACCCGATGCACCTCATACCACCCGTCCTCGTGATATTTCAAGACAATCGTTTTTGGCGTGAACGTGATGAGAAAAATATCCAGAAATATCAGCCCAGGCGTCCGTCGGGGCTTGGCCCGCTCCATGATGATATCTTCTCGACCGTGCGGACGAAACATCATCTCAAACGCTTCGAAATAAGCTTTTGGAATCGCAATAATAATTTCTCCCAGTATCCGCAGCAGGTCTTTTAATACCGCCAGTGACGTGTAGCTACGCGGCAGCAGCAGGGCAACGCTAACGCCAATGACAATGTTAGCCAGGCTCAGGTCGGCGGTGAGCAAAAACCAGATCGTCAACCGCAGCAGTAAATCCAGGTAACCAATCATGCCAGCACCATCCAGAAAACCAGAACTAACACCAGACTCATCACCCCGATTAGGTGCTCAAACTGCTCCATCATCCGGGGCAGCTTGAGGGTCGCCCGCTGAAAAATTAAAAGATAGGCCAGCCAACCGACCCCAATCGTCGCTAGCGGTTTGATCGTATTGGCAATCGTATAGGCTTCGTAATAGCCTACATTGGCTGCGAAAAGGCCACCGAGTAACAGCCCCATAGCGGTCCAAAAACCAGGCCCCACCTTCTCCTTGCCGCCGTGGGGCAGAAAAATAAATTTTGCAAATGAGACTGCCGTTCCCAACGCTGCGAGGTTCATCCCAATCACCTGCCAGGGCAACAGGTTTTTCATCGTCAGCACCTTTGCCCCAAAGCCAGACAATAGGGGAAAGCCTGAGATCGAGAAGCTGGCGACGACCAGCACTATCCAGACCGAAGTTGGGATCGGCTGCTGCTTCAAGACTTTGAATTCGCGGCTGGGCAGATTGCCGGCAATCATAAACAGGGCCGCCTTGACCAGACCGTGGGTCAGAGCGTAGAAGCCCCCCACTTCAGGAGCCGCGAGGATGAAGCCGATTTGAGAGATGGTGTGAAAGGCCAGCATCCGCTTAGTATCTTTAGCAAAAACGGCATAGCCGACGCCGAAGAGCGCCGTCCCCACCCCAAAGATGCGGACGACGGGATCGAGCTCAGGCACCATCAGCGCAAAGCGGACTAGCGGGAATATACCGGTTTTGACGACGACCCCCGACAGCATCGCCGACACGGGCGTCTCGGACTCAGAGTGGGTTAGGGGAAGCCATAGGCCCGAGACAAAAATGCCGCCCTTGGTCAAAAGGCCGAGGAAAATCAGCGCGATCGCTTCGGTCGGTGCCCCCCTCAGCCCAGCAAAGGCAAACGAATGGCTAGACTGATAGACCAGCACCGCGCCCACCAGATAAAACAGCATGGCCGTATTGCTGACAAACAGGTAGCGTAGCCCCACCCAGATCGAACGGTTGGTGCGCGGATAGGCGATCAGCAGAAACGCCGCAACGCTAATCACCTCCAGGGCCACATATAGGCTGATAAAATCAGCGCAGATAAAAACGGCGTTGACGCTACCGTGCAAAATAATCATCTGAGCGTAGAAAAAAGCCGTTCTATTTCCATTCCAGCAGTAAACAATGACCGCTGCCGTCACCAGCGCATTGGTCAAAATGAAAAAACCGCTGAGCGGGTCAATCGCCAAGGTAACGCCAAAATGATCTAGCAGCTCAAAGGTCCGGGACCCTATGAATAGCTGCTGGAACCCATAGCCAAACGAAATCAGCGCTACCGCCGATGCCAGGTAGCGGTCTGCTCTGGGGAAAAGATAGATACTGAATCCGGCTAAAAACGGAAGGGCAATCCACGCGATCGCGGCAGGCGCGCCTTCAAACAGCGTCAGGGTACTCATGGCGTATAGTGCCGCTCAATTTCGCTCGTTTCCAGTGTCGGATTGTCTCGGGCCAGCTTCATCGCCCCGACCAGCATCAGCGCCTGAATCGAAAAGCCAATCACGATTGCAGTTAAGATCACCGCCTGGGGCACCGGATCGGCATACCTTCCAGACTTAGCCTCCGCCTGGATGGGCGTCAGCAGTCCCGCTCTGGCTGAAACCAAGACGTAGTAAGCAATCACACCCGTACTCATAACGTCCATCGAGATGATCTTCATCATCAGGTTCTTTTTGAGAATGATGCCGAAAAATCCGCAGAGTATCGTCGCAAAGACGCATGCTTCCAGTAGGGTCGCTGCTTGCTGCATTGTTTCTCTCCGCTGCTCAACTTCCATAGCGCCGTAGGACGGGCCAGGTGTCGCTCTATTCAGAGACAAAGCCCTAGACGCTAACCTCTAGAATCATATACTAAAGTCTATCAAAAAAAATATATCATTGATAAAAGTCAAATTCTAGGGCGCTAGCGAAGGGGCGAGCATAACCTTCGACCTAAGCACCCCTAACGCTAGCTGAGGAAAAATGGAGCCGGTTTGGCGACGCCATAGCCCTGGACGGAGTCCACACCTAACGTCTGGAGCTGCGCTCCGACTGCGTCATCTTCTAGCCACTCTGCAATGACATGAATATTCATAGCCTGCCCAATTTTACAGATTGAGCCCACGATGGCATAGTTGATGGGATCATTGAGCTTATTGATAAAGCTGCCATCAATCTTGATATAGTCTACGGGCAGCTGACTGAGATACGCAAAGGAAGACATTAGCCGGAAGAAACTCCATGGGCGCCTGTCACCCCAGCTCCAGCCCCCTCAATTCGGATGGGCTGGTGATAGCTGGCAGGCTTATCCCCTACGGTTGCCCCACCGTTGATCATGCCCTGTAGGCTATCGTCGAAAAAGGTATAGGGAAACCGCGCTTCGGGCTGGCTGACCTGGTCTAAACGCTGCTGTAGCTCGGCGGGAATTTCAAATTCTAAAGCGCCGAGATTGTCTTTGAGCTGGTGGAGCTTAGTGGCTCCGATGATGACTGAAGCAACGACGGGGCGATTCACGACCCAGTTGAGCGCAACCTGAGCCATAGAGCGGCTGAGTTCCTGGGCAACCTGCTCCAGCTCAGCGACGATCGCCCAGTTCTTCTCCGTAAATTTGTCAAAAGCCGGGTTGCCGCTATCAGCCAGCATCGATAGACGCCCAGTCCCTTCTGTGCCATTTTCAGAAGGCTTATATTTACCCGACAGCAGGCCGCTAGCCAGCGGCGACCAGACCATAATACTCGTGCCCAGCGCCTTGGCCAGAGCCGCATACTCAAACTCAATATTGCGCTCTGCTAAGGAATATTCCAGCTGCACGGTGCTGATCGGTTCTAGATGTCTTTCTTGGCACAGAGTTTGAGCCTGAGCGACATACCAAGCGGGCGTATCTGACAGAGCAACATAGCGCACTTTGCCCGAGCTTACCAGGCTATCGAGCGTGCTGACGACCTCCGCCGCCGGGGTCACCTGGTCCCAGGTATGCAGCATATAAACGTCGATGTAGTCCGTACCCAGCCGCTCTAGAGAGCCTTCCACCGCTCGGAGGATGTTTTTACGTCCGTTGCCTCCCGCGTTGGGATTGCCCGGCTCAGCGTTGTAGCTAAATTTAGTGCTGATGACGACGCGATCGCGACTTCCACTCTCTTTCACAAACTGACCCAGCATCCGCTCACTGTTACCGTTGGTATACATATCAGCGGTATCAATGAAGTTACCTCCGGCTTCCAGATAGGTGTCAAATATCTGGCGAGCATTGGCGGCATCTGCGCCCCAGCCCCAGTCATCGCCAAAGGTCATCGTGCCCAGCGCCAAGCGGCTGACTTTGAGACCTGTATTTCCCAGGGTGTAATAGTCCATAAATTCGCTGCTCCTTTAGCTTCTGCTGTTTTGGATATTCTTCTACTGTGCTAGCCGTTCGGGTAAAGGCTTGAGAGGATAGACCCGCCAGAAAAAATCATCCGCCTGGTGCTGATCGCTCAGAAAATTTTGCGCCTCTACAATCTTGCCATTCTCAATTTTGAACATCAGGGTGAACAATTGATCGACCTGAGCGCCGCCATCCTCAACGTTACTCCAGCCGCGATGGATATCTACCACGTAGTCGCCCTGAGACTGAAAGAAGATCGGGTCTGCTTGGAAGTTTCCCTTGTCCAGCTGAGTAAAAAAAGCAGCAACCTCATCGGGTCCCTGCTTCTCCCCAGCCAAGGGATGATGGCCAGGAATTCGCCAGACGATATCAGGTGCAAAGAAGCTTTTGATTTTTTCAAGATCGCCTTCCGCATAGGCCGCGTAGTAGTCTTGAATCACCTGAATATTGGCTTGTTCCTGGCTGATGTCAGATTCGCTGGCCAGTCCCGTTTGTCCTAACGTCAAAAACGAGATACACAGCGCGGCTAGCCCAAGCATTAAAAGTTTTTTCATCGCGATAGATCCAGTTTTTTGAGGTCTATAAGTTCAGGTGGCTAACACCTTTTCTAGCCTGATCTACTTTGTCAAATAGCCGCCGGTTGCGTCTAAATCCATGCCTGTGATGCAGCTGGCCTGGTCAGAGCAGAGGAACATGACGCTTCTGGCGATCTCTTCGGGCATGACAATTCGCCTGATCGGATATTCCTGAGAAACCGTTTCAAAGTCCGTATTCCAAGCCTCTAAAGCGCGTCGGAGCATGGGGGTATCGACGGCACCTGGCGCGATCGCAAAGTGTACGGCGGCTCCCTCAGCGGCAAAGGCTCGGGCAGTGGCTTCACCAATCCCCGATGTGGCTCCGGTAATCAGGACGACTTTGCCTGCGAAGCACCCATCGGGATTGACGCTAGCCTGAGGCTCAGGCGGATTTTGAGTATTGGCCCGAGCCGATTGTGCCGCTGCCAACCCTGCGGCTCCCAGCGCCCCAACCGTAAGTATCTGACGGCGACTGACTGCTGACATGTATCTCACCCCTTCAACACTGACGATCAGCTCAGCATAGGGTAGAAGCCTGAGAAGCGTCTAGGAAATTATTGCTAATCTGCTGACATATCTGGCGGGCGTCACCCCGACCTGCCGCTTGAACTGCCCGCCAAAGTGGCTCTGGTCGTAGAAGCCGGTCGCTGTGGCCACCGTAGCAATCGGCAAGCCCTGGAGCAAAAGCTTTTTGGCCTGGGCAATGCGGAGCTGAGTTTGGTAGGCGCTGACAGATACGCCGACTTTTCTATGAAAAACACGGCAGAAATGGAAGCGGCTTAGACCCGCGATCGCGGCTAGCTCTTCTAGCGAAACATCGCTGGCGTAGTGAGCATGTAGATAGTCACGGGCTAATTCCACAGCGCCATGGGCGGGCGGAGAGGAAGAGACGGCAGCACGGTCTGAGGCGTAGTGCCGAATCAGATGGGAAAGGAATTCCCAAAGCGCGACATTCTGTTCCAGTTTGGAATTTTGCCAATCCGCCGCCGCTAGGGCCAGAAACAGCCGATTCAACTTTGCGTCAGTGAAAAATGCCGCGGGAAAGAAGGGCAGCGCCGCAGATTTTTCAGTCATTTCAGCCAAAACGGTCTGTAGCCAACCGGGATGAATGTGCATCATGGCAAAATGAGCTGGGTTTGGGAGGGACGTGCGATCGCTCGGCGCATGCACTTCCCCCGAATGAATGACGCTCAGGCTCCCAGTCGGAATCGCATGTCGCGTCCCTCGATAGCGATACTCGCCCTGACAGTCAAAACTCAGCCCAAATTGATACTCCTCGTGGGCATGTTTTGGCAACGGCTCCACGGCACCCGCCCCATAGGCATATCGCTCTAGCAAAATGCCGTTCGATGCCCAGGCGGTAATAGAAACTTGAGCTGCCTTGTGTTCCATAAATACGTTAGAACTATATAATACTTTTATACCTATAAGGTGGTGAGATCGCTGCATGGCTCACGATACAACTGTCGAAATACTGCTGACTGGTGAGGGAATGTCACCAGGCAAAATCCGCTCCAAGGAAGTTGCGGAATTGATTGAATCCGTAGAGGAGATGATAGCTTCTATGGTGCTTCGCGATCACCCAGATCTAAAAAAAGAACGTATCGTCATAGGCTTACAGAACATTCATCAAGGTAGTATTGGCCTAGAGTTCTGTCCAAATTTGCCAGAACTAACTTTGCCTGCGACCCTTCGCATTACCCAATCAATTGCCGAGAATGACTTCAGCGCATTGCCAATCAGCACGATCAGCTCTTTGAGAAAGCTCTCTACCTTTACGCGGCGGCACCAGTGCAACGCTGAGTTTTTCACTCAAAATGGCAAACTAGAATCGCTAGCCGTTCTTACCCCGGAAACTAAAATACCTGATAGCTATCCGCTGTCTGGAGAAACAACTATACATGGAGAAATAACGCGCGTTGGCGGAGCCGAACCCAGAGTCCAGTTTAAAACTTTAGACAACAAGACTATTTATTGCAGTATTAGCAAGCCCATGGCTAAGAAGGCAGGTACAAAACTCTATACCAAGGTAGAGTTGCACGGCACTGCAGAATGGAATTCTGAAACACATGAGGTTGAGAACTTTCACATCAATGACATTTCTGACTATGAAGAGGCTTTACCAACGGTAGCCTTTCAAGAATTGGCCGAGCTGGTTGGTGATTCTTTTGACAAGATTAACGATGTAGATCAATTTATCTCCGAGATACGCTATGGACGCTCGGAGGCGTAGATGAAGTTGGTCTGTTTTGATACACATATCATTATCTGGGGTATCAGAGGGGAAGCGACCGCTGGCCAGGAAAATAATATTGAGAAAGCTAAATACCTAATCAATAAATGTGAGAAGGACGGTGTCAAGATTATGGTACTGTCTGTAGTTGTTGCAGAAATTTTATGTGCTTTAGAGCCTAGACTGCATAGCAATGTCAGCGAATTGATGCACCGCCGGTTTGTCGTTCCACCTTTTGATACGCAGGCCGCGCTTCGCTTTGCAGAGCTATGGAGAAATAAAAAGCGAATCCAGGAAAACGGAATATCGAGATCAGAAATGAAAGCCGATTTTATGATTGCTGCCACAGCACTTGCCAGAGGCGCAGATTGCATTTACAGCGAAGATATAGGTCTCAGAAGGTTCGCTCAGGATTACATTGACGTGAGACCTCTGCCTAATGTTGAAAGGCAAATGTCGCTCGAAGATGTTGAGTAAAGTAGCTGCGTCTAGTCAGCAAGCCATTGAGTTCCTGCACAGACCATAACTACGAATCTTTCTTTGCTACCGATCTTGACAAATTGATCGACTTGCTCAAATCCTAGCTGCTTCCATACTTGCTGCGCTCGCTGGTTGAACGCTGCTATCGTTACCCGCAGCACCTGTGCCCCGTGCTGACAAACTCCATACCTTGCTATCGCTTGAGCATAATGCTTTCCGCGGCCCAGTCCCACCAAATCGGGTCTTATTCCCATCCCAATGTCGAGAGCTTCAGTGCTGTAGTCTCCGCCCGGCACTTGACCATCTATCCCAAAAGAGCAATAGCCTTCTAGCGCTCCATGTAGGTTCAAGATTGCATAGAAGGCGTTGTTTGGGTCAAGTAGATAGAGCAAGTCTCCTTTTGTATTGTTGACATCAAAATTGTAACAGTCATAGGGAGACGGGTAGCGCCAGCAAAGGATTGCTAGCGCCTGTTCACTCTCAAGGGGCCGAAATATCAAACTCACCTTATTCCTTCCGCAAAGCCGCTTAAGGTTTTATAACAGACCAAGATATCTCAAGCAGTATATCTGGCGTTAGCACCTGCGGCGATATCTACAGTAATGCCCGTGATGTATTGAGCCGCTGGTGAGGCGAGAAAAATGACGATTCCAGCGATGTCTTCGGGTTCTAGCAGTCCTACCGGTAGCTGGTGGTAGTTAGCTATCAGCCATTCGTCAGCTTCTGATCTAGCTTCCTCAGTCTGTGGCCCGCCTAGTTCCGTTCTGTCAAAAACGCCTGAAGCCGCTCATCTTGCTCTAGCCGTGAGGCTTTTCCCTGGGACGCCTGATGAAATCTCAGATATAGAGAGGCTAGCGCATCATCCAAAATGATTAAGCTGGTAAAGAAAGGCAGGCTGCTCTGCCCAAACGCATCGGCAAAGACCTGACTGACAGCCCGAGGTTCAGCATACATCATGCGAAATATAGCAGGCGTCTGGCGATCTCCGATATCCCGCCCCGTCCCAGAATGCATCTCGCCAGGATGAATAATGCTTAGGCTACCGGCAGGCACAAAATGAACTGACTTGCGGTAGTCATATTCGCTGGGATAGTCGCAGGCCAGCGCGACAGCCCGTGTTATTTTAGCCAAATGCGCTGACGAGTCTAGCTTTCGAGCACCTGCTTCCATCTTGCGACGCCTTAGAATTTAACCGTTGTTATCGATAGTTAACATCTGGGGTTGAATTTGTTTGATCTCAGTTGTAATGTTCTGAGCGCTTTCCTGAACCAGATCGTCAATGTAGCCTTCCTGCAATAGCAGGGCTTCACTATCGCTGTCGAAGGGGCCAAAGAAATAGGTACAGGCAGGCACCTGGGTTTGAATCTCAACCCACCAGTGCTGCTGCTGGTCTACGGTCGTCAGAGAACGAAAACTGGTAGATTCCATAGGGCTATTAATCCGTAAAGCTAACGAGTGAGCGTAGTGGTATCTGTTGGCAGGCGAGGCGTACATACGCCCCTGACTAAAGGTTCCCAACGACGTTGGGTTATGAACCTCGATAGGCTAATGACCTAGCTAACTTTCATAGTGACTAAGCCAGCTGAGCCGACTTCTGACCTGACTGGATTGAGTGCTTTCACCGCCTGAATTAGCCACAGTAGACCGAGGAAAGTCATCGGCAGCTGTCGGACGTAGAGGCAGATAGCTGCCTGAGGCCGGTTTCCTTGGCCTCGGTGCTCTGATACTGGCGTGAGTTTCTCAGGCGATCAACTTTGCAGCAAGATTTCCCCAAGTACAGTCGTGCCCACGAGAATGAATAAAATTCCCATGCTGCGCTCTAGCACCCTTTGCGGCAGGCGACTGGCGACCATCGAGCCCAGCTGCGCCCCAATCAGGACACCGGGGGCGGTAAAGATGACCAGGCTCAGAACCGTTGCCAGCGTTTCGCCGCCCACCTGGGCAAACTGCACAACGTGACCGATGGATGCGACCAGGGCCGTAATCGCGACGATGAATACGCTGGTGGCGACAGCCACCTTGCTCGGAACCCGGCAGCGCTGAATTAAGAAATAGCCGTTGAGCTCGCCTAAGCCGGTGGAAACCATACCGATAAATAGCGCTCCAATGCCCGACAGCAGACGGCCCTCGGTCCGGTTGGCGACCGTGTAGCAGAAGGTTTCTCCTGCGGTTGAGGTGATGCAGGTCTGGGGGTCCTTAGCCTGGTGGGCCTGGATACCTTTGTCTGCTGTCGCCAGGTCATCTGGCTCGGGAGAGCGCAAAAAACGGGTCGCGATCGCAAACAGCCCGACGCCTAAGACGCCCTTCAGCACGTCGCTGGGAAGTAAAAAAAGCGCGGCAATCAGCACCGAAATCGGAAACATAAACCAGTACTCAAGGCTCATCGGCTCTCCCCAATCCTTCATCTCCCGTAAAAAATGCCGGGTAGACAAAGGCGAAGGCGGTGGTGCTCGGGACCACAGTCCCGTCCGCTGCTTCTACCACAACCGTAGACAGGGCCGGATCCCAGCGGGCTAGAATGGTTTGCCCGGCGAGCTGTACTTCCTGGCTGCCAATCTGCGCCAGTGCTTCGTGGGCAAACGAGTGGCTATCGCCTGAAAACTGATTGTGGGGGGTTTGATCATTAGCCTCCCACACGTAGCTGACAATCGCTTTGGGATGGCGTTCCCGCTGCTCCTGATTACGAACAGGGAAGAGAATTTGGTCGTTGGTATAGTAAGTCCCGTAGGGATAGCCCTGGTAGTCCCGGCTGTAGCCGGTACGAGTAGACAGAATCTGGCTGTCGGGGTATTGGGCGAGCCATTCACCCAGGGACGTTTTTACCGCAGGCACCCGATCTAGTATTTGGTTCACCTTAGGACCGACGACTCCAGTAGCCCAAGGCTGGGCATACAGCGTATCGTCCGCCCGGTCATACATGACCAGGCAGCTCTGATAGAGCTTACCCGATACCCCAAAGGTGGTCTCGCCCCGTTCAAAGGCCACAATCGTATCGCAGAGGGGACAGTAAGATACGGTGATGGGAACCCCGCCCACGCTGTCGTTGACGATTTCATGCCAGTTCATCACGTTAAAGGGATAGGCCTTCGCTTCGCCATTGATCACAACGCCAATGACGGTCTCCTCTGCCTGAAACGGCGTTGCCTCAGCCGCATCGAACTGAGGATCGTCAATACTGGGTATACCATCCTTAGGCGGTCCGCCATTGAGGAGCTGATCTAAATCAATGCGGCTGTTGTCTTCCGGTACAACGTTTTGCTGACGCAGATCGCCCAGTTCCCGACTCTGATCGTGGAAAATCTGGGTCAGAGAGAAATACCTGAGCTTAAAGTTTTCCCATCCTCCCGCCTGCGCAATGGCAGCAGTCGCTAACAGTGTGGTAGCCGCCAGCGCTCCAATGGTCATCTTTCTCATATTCATAGCGATTGTCTTTAACAAACACAGCTCACCCGGTTGAGTCCTGCTTAGTACAGCGAGAACCTTGCCTGACAACGGGTTGCAGTTGTATCTTCTAAATTACTTTGACTTGCTGCTACCCAGGTTAAGCCGCCATAAGAAAATGCTGAGAATTGAGCAACTCATCAACGGCTTGGGTGCCTCTACTCGCAATAACTTTTTCTCTATCCTCTAAAAGGAGAATTAGAGCATAACAAATTTTTATGCTCTCCTTAGCCTCTCCTTAGCCTCTTCTCAGGAACTTCGGACCAGATTCTATCGGTTAGATGATAGGTTAAGAGAATGTCTGTATGAGGAGCAAAAATGTCGTTCCGAGCGCCTAGCTGGTGGAAGCATAGCGTGATCTATCAGATTTATCCCCTTACGTTTGCCGATGGCAACGGAGATGGGCTGGGCGATCTACAAGGAATTATTCAGCGGCTGGACTACCTGAATGATGGTAATCCCCAGAGTCAGACGGCATTAGGCGTTGACGCGATCTGGCTCTCACCGATTTATCAATCTCCGATGATCGACAACGGCTACGACGTGAGCGACTACTATGATATTTGCCCCACCTTTGGCACCCTGGAGGATTTTGAAACCCTGCTGGAGGCCGCCCACCAGCGTCATATCAAAGTCATTCTAGACCTGGTTGTCAACCATACCTCCAATCAGCACGAGTGGTTTTTGGAGTCAAGCAGCGGCCAGGATCATCCGAAAAGTGACTGGTATCTATGGCTCGATCCGGCCCCGGACGGAGGGCCGCCGAACAACTGGCTGTCTTATTTTGGTGGCTCTGGCTGGGCCTTCCATGAAACCCGGCAGCAGTATTACTACTGCTCCTTCAACGCCAACCAGCCCGACCTCAACTGGCACAGCTCCGATGTCAGAGCCGCGATTTACGCCATGATGCGCTTCTGGCTAGACAAAGGGGTCGATGGTTTCCGCCTAGATGCCTCTAGCGTCTACAGTAAAGATGAGCTATTTCGAAACAATCCGGTCAAGTTTGAAGCGACCGATCGCAATGACTACAACAACCAGTACCATCTCTACAACAAAAATCTGCCTGAAAACCACCGCATCATTCAGGAGATGCGTGCAGTGGTCGAATCATACGATGAGCGGGTGATCATTGGCGAAACCTTCATTGACAGCCGCCTGTATGATTCTACAATCTTCTACGGGGCCGAAGGAAATGAGCTCCACCTTCCCCTCACCTTTGAATTTGCCTTTAGCCCCTGGTATCCCGGCTATCTTCAGCGGGAAATCGAGAAGAAGGAGATTGTCACGCCCCCAGGCGAATGGCCTGCCTACTTTCTCGACAACCACGACATTCCCCGGCACCTGTCCCGGTGGATCGAATGCAGCCTCTGTATCGACTCAACCGCGATCGCGAAAGCAGCAGCGGCCCTGCTGCTGACGGTACGTGGGACCCCCATCCTCTACTACGGCGCAGAGTTGGGCATGGTCAACCACGAAGACATTCCCCCAGAGCAGGCTAGAGACCAGGCCGTGCTAAACGTGGACGGCGAATCCCTGCCCTCCCGCGATGGCGCCCGTACCCCCATGCAGTGGGATGCTTCCCCCCAAGCCGGTTTTAGCTTTGGTAAAGCTATTCAGCCCTGGCTGCCGGTCAACCCTAACTACATGACCCTCAACGTCAAGGCTCAGATCGATCAAAAAAATTCGATTTTAACCTTCTATCGTCAGCTGCTCCGGCTGAGGAAAGAGCATGAGGCCCTCCGCCAAGGCTGCTGGCGCAGTCTGATTCACTATCCCTATGAGCATTTAGCCTATCTGCGAGAGACCGATAGTGAGACCGTCCTGATCGTGATCAATTTTTCCTACGACAAAGACCTGGTCACCGACCAGCCAATTGAGCCCAAACGCTGGCAGGTCTTACTGTCAACGACGGACATAGCGCCCGGCCAGGTGATTGCCTTACCCAAGCGGCTAGCGCCTTTCGAAGTCTCTATCTTGAAAGCAGTCCAATAGCTGGTGCTCTGCGCTGGAGACAGCTTCAGCCTTCATAACTTCCTCATAAGTACCCTGTAGCCTAGAGGAGTAGCCCGCTTAGAAACCGCTATGGATACGAACCTTGAACAACCTACGGGTGCAGCGGCAGTCGATGGATCTGAGATCGCGCCTACTGAGCCCCCAGTAGACCCCAATCAAAAAGTGACCGTAGAGGAATTTAAAATTTCCGGTGATTCGCTCGTCGCCATGGTCAAAGATCTGATTCACCAGGGTAATATTCGCCGCATCATTATCAAAAACGAAGAGGGTCGCACGCTGATCGAGATTCCCCTCACGGTCGGGGTGATTGGCGGCGCGATCGGCACCGCCGTTTTTCCAGTCGTCGCCGCTGCGGGCGTGATTGGGGCCATGGTCGCTCATCTCACCGTTGTGATTGAGCGTCAGGGGCCGGATGCGTCAGGTGATCAAGACTCAGGCTCATAGCCGAGGCCGGGTTTCCGATTGTCTGAGAAATCGCATGAGCCATGGACAGTTCAATTCTCATCACCCAGGGTTTGATTCCCTTCAGCCTGCTGCTCTGGCAGGCCTATTCCCGCTCCCAAAGCCTGCTGGGCTGGCTGCTCAAAACGCTGATGGTGGCTGGATACCTGGGCGCGGTTACCCTAATTGGCCTTTGGGCCGTGCTGCTACCCTGGTGGACGCCCTACTTTTACTGGGCGGTCTGGGGCGTGCTGGCGATATTGACCCTGCTCGACGCTCGACGCCAGAGCCGCTGGCCCAAACGCAATGCCTGGATACTGAGCCGAGTGTTCGGATGCGGCCTGCTGACCGGACTATTTTGGGCCGTGACGCTGCAAGCGGCCCTGGGCTATCGGCTTCCCGCCGCCGCTCCTATTTCGCTGACGTTTCCGCTCAAAAATGGCACCTACTACGTGGCTAATGGCGGCAGCAATCTGCTAGTGAATGCCCATCTCGAAACGCTAGCGGCGGCCAAGGCCCGCGACTATCGAGGCCAGAGCTACGGCATAGACCTCACCAAGCTAAATCCGTTCGGCGTCCGCAGCCCCGGGATTTTGCCGAAGGATTTAATTAACTATGAGATTTATGGCCAGGCCGTCTATGCGCCCTGCGGCGGCAGTGTGATTGCGACGGCCAATGATTTACCCGACCTGATTCCCCCCCAGGCTGACTCGGTCCATCGAGAAGGTAACCATGTGCTGCTGCGCTGTGAAACCGCCGATGTGCTGCTGGCTCACCTACAGCAGAGCAGCGTTAAGGTCGCCCCTGGGCAGCCGGTAACAGTGGGACAGCCGCTGGGAAACGTCGGCAATTCTGGCAGTACGTCTGAACCCCATCTGCATATCCACGCGCAACGCCCCGGCAGTGCCGCCGCCCCCCTAGACGGCGATCCGCTACCAATTCTGTTTGGCGATCGCTATCTGGTGCGCAACGCCCGGATGACAGCCTAAACGGCGAGTAGGCGGGGAAACGGTATTTATCTATACCATTTCTTCATGATTTCCTCACTATTGCTGCCTATCTTGAGGGTTAGAGAGCAGTAACTCTCCCGCGCTATCATCGTTCAGGCCGCACTATGATCACCACGCCGTACGAGCAACTCTACTCCCTCGATATGCTTCGCGATGAAGCCTATGAGCTAGTTCAGCAGGGACTCATCGATCGCCAGCAGCCGCTCTATGCTCTATGCCGCTACATCACCGGGCGAGAGTGGGAATGCGTAGAGCTAAACCTGGCAGAACATGAGTTTCTACTGCGCGATCGCGTCATCGATTTACTCAGCCAGGAACGGTGGCAAGAAGATTAGAGAGACTCTGGATGCTGAACCCAGATCTAGTCCCCTATGCTAAGACGCCTTCGAGCATTGTTTTCTTCCTAGCCAGACCGACTCGTTGTTAATAGCCAAGGTCAGATGGAGCAGAAGAATGAATGGGGGGTGCGATCGCAACACAGCCCCGTCAGACTTGAGGAAGAGAAGTCTTAGTAGGGAGCTTCATTGCGCGTCAGCTCATGCCATGCTGCCTGGACCCGTTTGGCCAGTTTCTGTTAGCTTACGAGGG
This sequence comes from Vasconcelosia minhoensis LEGE 07310, assembly GCF_015207255.1. Classification (GTDB taxonomy): domain Bacteria; phylum Cyanobacteriota; class Cyanobacteriia; order Phormidesmidales; family Phormidesmidaceae; genus Vasconcelosia; species Vasconcelosia minhoensis. Next base: position 12,417 of record NZ_JADEXG010000001.1, on the reverse strand, counting down.
CAGCACTGTGCAACTGCTCAAACTCTGCCCTGTGTGGCTACTAGACTTCTAGCTCTATAGTATTCTGCCCTTTATAAAGACGCAGTTCGGTTCCCTAGAAGTTTTCAGTCGTGATTGCAGGCTAATTTCTTGCCCCCCGGAGCTACCCCTTCCCAATCGCAACTGGCCAGTGAAAGAAGTCAGCCGTTTTCGCTCGCGGTCATGCAGGAGGAAAAGGTTCCAGCCTTTGATATGCGGTCGTTCTAGCTAGCAATCGCAATCTCCTCGAACGACCGTATAGGGCTGGACTAATTTTTATTTCGCGCCCGTCGATTATGTCGTACCAGATCGACGAGGAGACAGCGCGATCGCACTTTTGAGACCCAGTTTAGGCCAAGAGCGAGCCTGCACTACAGCATAAACCTCAGGTAACAGGTTTGCTAGCCATCAGAAAAGAAATTTCACCATCTCTGGAACTTCCCGATTGGTCTTTAGGGTAGTGGGTATCGAAGCAATCGAAATCCCTATCACTTAAGGAGACCCATCATGAAACGCTATTTCTTTACCGCTGTTGCCCTGACCATTGCCGCTGCTGGCACCATCCCGGCTGCCAACGCTGCTGAATTTGAGTCTGACAGCCTCCAGCAGCGCCGTTATGAAGTGCTAGACCGGGGCGGATCGAAATCTATTGCTATCCTGGAGAATTCTACGAAGGATCAGCAGGTTTCTTCTGCTGATGAAATCTCCGAGGATGCAACCTTTATTGACCTGATTCGGCACAACCGGGACAGCCGTGGCAGCAAATAGGCGAGGCGCGATCGCACCAGTAGGGACATTGCCAATGTCCTTACTGGTGCACCTAAACCATCAGACTGAGCCAGCCTAGCTGTAGGGACCGATGATGGTATATGACTGAAGTTAATCAATCAGGATTCATACAAGCATGCGGATTCAACCTTACGCGGCTGAGCAGCTGGATGCCGTCATTCGGCTTTCGCTTCGAGCTTGGGAGCCAGTCTTTGATTCGCTTCAGAAAGCGATGAACGCCGATGTCTATCAGACCTTCTATCCCGATAGCTGGCGGGCAAGCCAGCAAAAGGCTGTCGAAGATGTTTGCGCGGCGGCAGACACAAAGGTATGGGTTGCTGTTGATGCAGATTCTGCCGTGGGCTTTATAGCCGTGAAACAACACTCGGATGACAGTATGGGTGAAATCTACATGGTTGCAGTCGATCCAGACTTTCAAGGACGCGGCATTGGCAGCGAGCTGATAGCGTTTGCTTTGGCTTGGCTGAAAGAGGCTGGAATGTCGATTGCGATGGTGGAGACCGGAGCCGATCCCGGTCATGCCCCGGCCCGTCACACCTATGAAAAAGTAGGCTTCGAGCTGTTCCCAGTGGCTAGATATTTCAAGAAACTCTAAATCCAGATATTGGTCTAAGGGTTTACTTTGTCCTGTAGCCAGTCGCGATCGCGACAGAACAATACTGATCACAGAACTCACCTTACACTTTTACACTTTGGGCATTCAACATTTAGAGAGCGCTTAATTTTATTCAAAAACTGGAGATTATTGGTTCTTAACATTTGACGGCTTGACAGGGCGGCTCAAGTGCCTGATCAATAATTTCATAGGTATCAGCCAATACAAATCCTCTCTTTAAAGGCCGCTATGAAACGTCGTCATCTCATCAACTATCTGGCAGCCGGCACAGGCACTGCGCTTGGTCTCACTGCCTGTGGCGATGGTTCCCCATCCACGGTCGCCCAAGGTGGAGGCGATTCGGCTTCACTGCCGACCGTTTCCTGGCGGATGGCGACGAGCTGGCCGCAGGCGCTCGATACCATCTACGGCGGGGCCCAAACGGTCAGCGATCGGGTCAGCGAAATGACCAGCGGACGCTTTAGCATCGAGCCCTACGCCGCCGGCGAAATCGTGCCGGGGCTGGAAGTCCTGGACGCGGTGCAGGCTGGGACCGTCGAATGTGGCCATACCGCCAGCTACTACTACGTCGGCAAGAACCCGGCCCTGGCCTTTGGCACCACCGTTCCCTTTGGCCTCAACGCCCAGCAGCAAAACGCCTGGCTTTACCACGGCGGCGGCCTGGAAGCAATGCACAAGCTCTATTCAGACTTTGGCGTGATTAACTTTCCAGCAGGCAATACCGGCGTCCAGATGGGAGGCTGGTTCAAGCGTCAGGTCAATTCGGTGTCTGACCTGCAAGGGCTCAAAATGCGCATTCCTGGCTTAGGCGGTGAAGTGATGGCGGCGCTGGGGGTGAATGTGCAGGTGCTGCCGGGCGGGGAGATCTTTCTGGCGCTGGATCGCAATGCCATTGACGCGGCTGAGTTTGTCGGCCCCTACGATGACGAAAAGCTGGGGCTGGCCGATGCGGCTGACTATTATTACTACCCGGGCTGGTGGGAACCCGGGGCTACGCTAGAGCTACAGGTCAACCTACAAGCCTGGGACAGCCTGCCGACCGAGTACCAGGAAGTGCTCAAAACGGCGGCTTTTGAATCCAATTTGAATATGCTATCAAAGTATGATTCGCTCAACGGGGCGGCGCTGAAGCGGCTGGTGGATAAAGGGGTACAGCTCACCCCCTACAGCGACGAAATTATGAAAGCGGCGGAGCAAGCCTCCTTTGAAATTTACGAAGCCAACGCTAGCCGCGATGCCACCTTCAAGGAAATCTACGATCAGTGGACCGCGTTCCGCGAAAACGTCTATGGCTGGAATCGGATCAACGAGCTGAGCTTCAATCGATTTGTGAATCAAGGTAACGCATAGCCGGTGAATCAGCTGCTCACCCTTTCGCGCTGGATCGACCGCATCAATTCGGCCATTGGCTGGCTAGCAGGCTGGCTGGTGCTGGTGATGATCGGGGTCGGCTGCTGGAATGTGATTGGCCGCTACGTTGGGCAGGCCGTGGGCCAAAATCTCAGCTCCAATGCCCTAATTGAGACCCAGTGGTATCTGTTCAGCGTGGTGTTTCTGATGGGGGCAGCCTATACGCTGCGGCGCAATGATCATGTGCGAGTAGACATATTTCAGTCGGGCTGGAGCGGCAGGCGCAGGGCGCTGGCCGACCTGGTGGGAACGCTGTTATTTTTGCTGCCCTTTTGTGCGCTGGTGCTGGTCTTTTCCTGGAAGTGGGTGCTGGCCTCCTGGCGCATTTCAGAACTGTCGCCCGACCCGGGCGGGCTGCCGCGCTATCCGATTAAGTCCCTAATTCTAATCAGCTTTATAGCCCTGATTGGCCAGGGTATTTCAGAAGCGATTAAGAATTTAGCCATTTTAACGGGGCATCGCCCGGCTCATCCACCCGCCAGTCCGCCTGCAAGTTTACCTGAAACCGGGCCTGAAACCGGGCCTGAAACCCGGACCGATCGCGAACCGCCGGGAGGCCGCCCCTGATGGCCGAATGGCTCGGACCGGGCATGTTTGTCGGGGCGCTGCTGCTGCTGTCGCTGGGCTATCCGGTGGCGTTTTCCCTGGGTGGCGTTGCAGTGTTGTTTGGCCTGATTGGCATATCGCTGGACCTTTTTGACCCGGTATTTCTCACCGCGATGCCGCAGCGGATTTTCGGCATCATGAACAACTTCACGCTGCTGGCCATTCCCTACTTCATCTTTATGGGGGCGATGCTAGAGAAATCGGGCATTGCTGAAAACCTGCTGGAGACGATGGGTCAGGTGTTTGGTCGGCTGCGGGGCGGACTCGCGATCGCGGTTATCGTTGTCGGTGCCCTACTAGCGGCCACCACCGGCGTCGTCGCCGCTACCGTCGTCACCATGGGCCTGATCTCGCTGCCCACCATGCTGCGCTACGGCTATAGCAAGGACCTGTCGGCAGGCGTGATTGCCGCCTCGGGTACGCTAGGGCAGATCATTCCGCCCAGTATTGTGCTGGTTGTGCTGGCCGACCAGCTGGGAATTTCCGTCGGCGATCTGTTTATCGGCTCCCTGATTCCCGGACTGCTGATGGCGCTGGCGTTTATTGCCCACGTTGCGGTCATTGCTGTGATTCGTCCCGAACTGGTGCCGCCGCTGCCGGTGGAGCTGCTGCGGGTCAAAGGGCGCAGCCTATTGCTCAAAGTAGTGCAGGTGATGATACCGCCGCTGGTGCTGATTTTATTGGTGCTGGGCAGTATCTTTTTTGGCATCGCGACGCCGACTGAGGCAGGCGCGCTGGGAGCGCTGGGGGCGCTGCTGCTGGCGCTAATCAACCGTCAGCTGAGCTGGAGAGGGCTATGGGAGGTCTGCGACAGTACCCTGAGAACCACCAGCATGGTCACGTTTATCCTGATCGGCTCGACCGCCTTTAGCCTGGTCTTTCGCGGGCTCAGGGGCGATCGCTTTATTTTTGATGCGCTCACCCAGCTGCCGGGCGGTCAGGTTGGGTTTCTGCTGGTCAGCATGCTGACCATTTTTCTGCTGGGATTTTTTATTGACTTTTTTGAGATTGCCTTTATTGTCGTTCCCCTATTTGCGCCCATTGCCGAGCAGCTGTATGGCCTCAGCGGCCTGGTATGGTATGGCGTAATTGTGGGGGCCAATATGCAAACCTCATTCCTAACGCCGCCCTTTGGCTTTGCCCTGTTTTACCTACGCGGGGTAGCCCCGCCAGAAGTCACAACGGGCAATATCTATCGGGGCGTCCTGCCGTTTATCGCTTTGCAGCTGATCGTGCTGGTGTTGATTATCGCCTTTCCAGGGCTGGTAAATTACCTACCATCGCTCAGCAATTAAGTGTTCTCTGCCGAGCCAAACTACCCATGCTGTAATTATTACTATTGCTTTATCTAGATCTTTAATTTCTCAGCTGGAGACGCACAATTTCAGGTATATACTTGTAAGTATTCAGCTGGCTGCTCGTTTCCTTAAATGACAGCCTACAAGCCGGATTAACTTTTGTTTTTCTTCTCATAGATTAAGCGCAAACTGTTATAAACGAAACAAAGGTTAATCGATAGATTGACTCAATTAGTGAGTATCTCTGCGTGCGTTTCCCAAGCCCCGCAATCCTGGAAATTGCAAGGGAAAACTTGATATTTCAGATTGCGTTTTAAGTAGCCATGCTTAAGTAGGTCAACATCATGGGTTCAAGAAAGTCAAACAGGTTGTCTGTCTACGTGTGCCCTCAAGCCCTCAATACTGGGGGCTTTTAATCCAGCAGCAAACCAATGCATATTTATCGCTATTAGTTTGCTGATGACTCAATCATTGAATAAATCAGGAAGTTAGCCTCAACTATGAAATTCTCGCTTTTCTCGCCTTTACAAACATCTCTGTACTTAGCCGTTTCGCTTTTAGCGGTAGGAACTATCCGTTATGCAGACCGGTTTAATCATCATAATGAGTCAAATTACCAAAGTCACTCCCATCAGACAGACACTCAAAGCTATTTCCAAAATTCTCTCAATGTTTTTGATCCAGGACTATCTCAATCATCTCAATCCATTGAATCAGTTCGCTATCGAGAAGTAGTCGCAGCGACCCAGGACTTCTTGGCCTTGCTAGACGAAGAGCAGCGGACAGCGATTACCTTGTCCTTCGACAATCCCTATCGAACCCGAGGCTTTTGCTATGTGCTCGCCCGGTGCAAAGACGACTATGTCGGTCTACGGATGTCGCAACTCAGCCCCATCCAAAAAATTGCGCTGAACAATGTGTTAATGAAAAGTCTCAGCAGCGCAGGGTATTCAAGGGCTATTCAAACGATGAACAACGAAGGGCTGATTGGAGAAATGGAAAATGCCCATCGGGCTAATCCTGAGAAATATCAGGTCGTCGGCAGTCCTTTGGTGCCCGAGTGGACCCCACCCCCTTATCGCGATGGATCTGAGTATTTCGTCGCTATTTTTGGAGAACCTGACGCCGCTGACAGTCGCCTGTTGGCCGAGCCATGGGGAATTCGATTTGAAGGACATCACCTCAGCTTCAATCTTACTTTCGATGGCAAAGGGGCTCAGCCGCTGGTTAGCGCAATGCCTATGTTTTTTGGATCAAGTCCAATGATCGTGCCTGCAAGTCCATCGCCTGAGGAAGGAGAGTATCGCCAGTGGCAAGCCCAGGAAGGGCAGCAAATGCTCCATCGAGAAGCCTGGCTAGCCCGTTCATTTTTGCAGGCTTTAGACGCGCAAGCGATGGAACAAGGGGCCTGGTCAAGGCTACCCGATGTGGTATTAGCAGGTGGAGCCGATGTTCCTTTAGATGCGGCCAGCTACCTAGAAGGTGAGAAGCCAGGCATCCCAGTGGCTGAGCTGAGTCCCATACAGCAAAGGCTCCTTTGGGATTATGCCTATGAGTTTTTGGAGCTACAGCCCAATCATGAAGTGGATGAGGAAGCCTTAAAGCAGTCACTAGCTGAATCTCGCGTCTGGTGGTTTGGCGATCGCGATGATGAGCATGGCGAACTCTATATTCGTGTTCAAAGCGACCGCTATTTGATTGAGCTCCTTCAGTCCAATACTTTTGGGGTGGTGAGTAGCGAGGTCGAAGCAAATCACGTACATGCTTCTTTCCGGGATTTAGAGAGCGACTGGGATCATGATTCCTTGGGGGACCATTTAAGCCAGCATCATGCTTCGTTGGTAACGCCTTAGCCGTCTGATACAAGATATCCAAATTTAGCCCAGACATAGATTTGGGCTAAATTTGGGTAGACAAACGCAGCCTGTCAGACAGGCTATGAGGGCGAGTGATATTGCGCTGGTCTAGCCTTCCTGCTCGGCGACTCGCCGCTTCACCTGGACGACGCTGTCCGGATTGAGTGAGATTGAGTCGATGCCCGCTTCCACCAAGAACTGAGCAAACTCGGGATAGTCGCTAGGGGCCTGGCCGCAGATGCCTACCTTGCGCCCGGCGGCGTGGGCCTTTTCAATCACCTGCCGAATTGCGGTCTTCACCGCCTCATCCTGTTCATCAAACAGGTCGGCCAGCTCCGCCGAATCGCGGTCAACGCCCAAGATCAGCTGGGTCAGGTCGTTGCTGCCGATGGAAAAGCCGTCGAAGCGTTCGGCGAACTGGTCTGCCAGCAATACGTTGGCTGGAATCTCACACATGACGTAGATCTGTAGGTTGTTTTTACCCCGTTCTAACCCCTGCTCAGCCAGAATCTTCAGCACCTTGTCGGCTTCATCTAAGCGGCGGCAGAAGGGCACCATGATGACAATATTATCGAAGCCCATTTCCTCTCGTACCCGCTTCAGGGCCTGGCATTCCAGCGCAAACCCGGCCCGATAGCGATCGCTGTAGTAGCGGGCCGCGCCGCGAAAGCCCAGCATTGGGTTAGATTCCTTCGGCTCAAAGGCGTGGCCGCCAATCAGGTCGGCATATTCATTGGTTTTGAAGTCACTGAGCCGCACGATCACCGGATGGGGAAATTGGGACGCGGCGATTTTGCCAATCCCCTGGGAGAGCCGGTCGATAAAGTACTCACATTTATCGTCATAGCCCTGGGTCATGTCGCGAATCGTCTGCCAGGCGTCGCGATCTTCTAGCTCGTCATAGTGGACCAGGGCCATTGGGTGAATTTTGATCAGATTATTGATAATAAACTCCATCCGGGCCAGGCCAATCCCCTTAGCCGGGAGCTGCCACCCGTTAAAGGCCGCCGCCGGGCTGGCGATATTCATCATAATCTGGGTGCGGGTTTCAGGAATATCGTTGAGATCGACGTCAATCGACTCAAAGTCCAGTCGGCCTGCATAGAGCTGGCCCTGGTCGCCTTCAGCACAGGAGAGGGTCACCTCTTGCCCAGAGGACAGCCGCCGGGTGGCGTCGCCGGTGCCGACGACAGCGGGAATGCCCAGCTCGCGGCTAACAATGGCGGCGTGACAGGTGCGACCGCCGTAGTCAGTGACAATGCCTGCGACTTTCTTCATCACCGGCACCCAGTCGGGGTCGGTCATCTCGGTGACTAAAATGCTGCCCGCTTCCACTTTATCGATGTCTTTGGGATGGAGCACCCGGCAGACTTTCCCAACCGCGATCGCGCTGCCAATGCTCAACCCGGTCAGCAGCAGTGGCCCCGATTCCTTCAGCTTATAGGTTTTTAACAGACCGCCGGACTGCTGCGACTGCACCGTCTCCGGCCGGGCCTGGACGATAAACAGCTCGCCGCTATCGCCATCTTTAGCCCATTCCATATCCATCGGGCCGCCGTAGTGGCGCTCAATCAGCACCGCCCAGCGGGCCAGCTGCAAAATCTCATCGTCGTCCAGCACAAACGCCTGGCGCTCTTTGCCGCTGGTGCCGATGGTCGCCACGGTCGTCTTGGTGCCCTCACTGGAGTAGACCATCTTTTTGGCTTTCGAGCCTTTCTTTTTCTCGATGATTGGCCGAAACTGCCCCGACTGGAGCAGCGGCTTAAAGATGGTGAACTGGTCCGGCGTGACGCTGCCCTGGACAACGGTTTCACCCAGCCCCCAGGCCCCGGTGAGCAGCACCGCATCGGGGAAGCCGGTCTCGGTATCGATGGAAAACATCACCCCGGCACAGGCCCGGTCAGACCGCACCATTTTTTGCACGCCGACTGAAAGCGCGATCGCCCTGTGGTCAAAGCCCTTTTCCTGCCGGTAGCTGATGGCCCGATTGGTAAACAGGGAGGCAAAGCACTTGCGGCAGGCTTCCAACAGCTCGGCCTCGCCGCTGATGTTGAGAAAGGTCTCCTGCTGACCGGCAAAGCTAGCGTCTGGCAAATCTTCCGCCGTGGCGCTGCTGCGCACCGCTACGTCTACCTCATCCCGACCGTAGCGCTGGCTCAGCTCGCGATAGGCCTGCCGAATGGCGTTAGATAGCTCCTCTGAGAAGTCCGCTGTCTTGATCAGTCGGCGAATCGCCTTACCCGTGGCTTCTAGCGACTGTTTGCCCTGTTCCAGCGCAGACATCTGAGCCTGGATCTCTGCCGCCAGCTGATTGGTCTCAATAAAGGCCCGATAGGCGCTGGCCGTGGTCGCAAACCCCTCAGGTACCCGCACACCTTCCTGCTGGAGGGCCGTCGTCAGCTCTCCCAGCGAAGCATTTTTACCGCCGACGCGCTCCACATCCCGATGGGTGAGTCTGTCCAGCCAGATCACATAGTCAGCATTACTATCCATCCCAAGTCATCCTCTGCTGCAGTAACAGGTTAGCGCGATCTCATCTATCACTCATCCTTCTCCAGCCGATACAATCGCAGGCTGGGATACTCCGGTACAAGCCGCCAGTCGTAGCCTGCCGGTGGAGTCACTGACGGGCGATCGCCGCAGCGATAGAGGAAAATCGGCTGCTTGCGTTGTAGACCATCTTTAACCCTGGCGTCCAAATCCGCGATCGCAATCTCCGGGTTGTCCCAAATCAGATGTGCCATGGCGCCATAATCCGTGGCTCGCAAGCCCAGCCATTCGATCACTGCTCGAATTTGCGCCCTGGAAACGCCGCAGGTTTGCTGGCCTTTGCTACGGATAACCAGCCGGTCTGGTCTAAAAGAAAAGAATGCTCGGAGGCGTTTCAGCATGGCGAACTTGCTCTGATTTCAGCTTCCAGAGTTCCCAAATCTGAGGCCAAATCTGAGGTCAGAGCTGGAAACAGTCCGTCGCTAAATGAAGAAACTGAGATCAGGGTTCGCCCTCCAATAATAGTGGATAAAGTGAATGAGCATCAAGTAAATCGCTTAAAGCTGACTGGGATCAATCCCCAGTTCGCGAAGCCTGGCATAGGCGCGATCGCGTTCGTGCTGTACCTGGTACGCTCCTGCTGGGTCTGGTTGCGCTCCTCAATTTAGTCTCCGGGTTCTTTAAATCGTTCGCCATTGGGATGAAGCACCATTAGGTCATTCTCGAACAGTTCAAACCGAATGTTTAATATCGGCGAAACCCACGGGAAGTTAAGCGGGGTAATCAGGGAAAAACCTTGCGTCTGACGGTCACGCACATATCCCCAGAAATCATGGGAGTCTGGGTCATAAAAGAACATCTCTAGAACCCCGTACTGCCGATAGAATGCCTGCTTTGCTAGCGTTTCTCTGGCACTATTGCTAGGTGAAAGAATCTCAAAAACAACCTGCGGGGCAATGTCGGCTTCCTCCCATTGTTTATAGCTGCCACGGTCCCCATACGGACGCCCTAGCACGACCATCACATCTGGCGCTTGCGCAGGCACAGATGGAACCTCAACTTTGACGGTGTACCAGAGCAAATCCCCTGCGAGAAAAAGCAGTTTGATCTTTTAAGAGCTGCTTGAGATTAGTTACCAGACGGACAATCCAACGATACTGGACGGTATTGTCAGCCATGGGTTTACCGTCGGAGTCTGGATACAAAACCTGGGGGATGGGAGGCGTTTGAACCATGGGTGCTGCCTTACGGTTGATGGGTCTATTTTACTGAATCGAGGGGCATTAGGGTTGATTTCTAAGAGCTGTATTAGACGGCAAGAGGGTCAGCTCTCTACCTTTGACAGTGGCTTTGACGGTCGCTTTGACGGTCGCTTGGGTGCGGTCATTCACCCCTAGCTTGCTGTAGATATTACGAGCCTGCCATTTGTCCACTGCAAGGCTGACGAATAACTGAGCTGCGATCGCTTGTGCAAATTGGGACGAAGTAAACCCCACCCATACCCCTGCGACCAGCAGTCAGGGACGGGACTGGATCAGCTTCACAGGAAATTCTGCTAGAGCATAGCACAAAATAATACCTCTCTAGGTGTGTCTTATCGACGCCCGAGGGTCTAAAGGTGAAGCAGCTTTGGCCTGCTTGAGCCTAGCGGGTGTCAGCAGTCATTGGCATCTCGATCTTCGTAAAGCACTCTACGTATAGCGGCTACCAACCCCGGTTGTCGATCTGAGTAATCATAGATTAGCTCATAATAGTGAAGCCACGATTTGAGTCTTTCGCCGCGAAACAGAGGCTTTCGATAAAGCACCATTGCCGCTTCCAAACAAGACATCTCTTCATCACTTTCGTCCAGCTTATCGGGTCCGAGTCGGGCGATGATCACTGCGCCAAGGGGAGGAAACACGTCTTCTTGAAAACCCCAATAGCCCCTAGCAAAGTCAGCCGCGTAAATCAGTCTGCAATCTAGATCTTCCAGAAGCCACTGATAAACCGCCTCGTCTAATCCTGAGATCCCACTATTTCCTAAGGCGCAGCCGGTGAAGAAGGCATTATCACTTTGTCTCCGCTTGTGAGCCAGGTCGGTCAGCCACAATAAAAACAGCTGCTTAACCTGCTCTGGGTCAGCTCTCCTTAATTGCGGCAGGTCTTTATCGTAGAGGTGGTCAAACATTTGCGAAGTCATTTCAAGAGTAGTCACAGGAGGTTGCGCCTCTGCTTCGCCCAGCACAATCTGTAGCCACTTCAGTAGCCCAAGTTGGTTCCCAATCGCCCGGAGTTCTCGTTCGTAGCTTTCTAGCAACCTTTTTAGGTTCTCGCTTTGAAATCCAGGTCGGAATTCAGGGTTAAGCCGATAAAGCGAAATCGCCGCCTTCAAACATTCAAACTCATCACTTTGGAGCCGTGGGGAAGGTTTCTCGAGTCGCGCGATAATCTGTTCGGCAAGGGGAGGAAAGACCTCTTTTTGAGACGCCCAGTACTCCCCTGCGAAGCTGGCTGCGGACTCAAGCCTCTGTTCCGGGTCTTCCTGGCACCATTCAAAGACCGCTTTGTCCAATCCCCGGACTTCGATTCCGACCTGTACTAAGCCGGCGACGGCGTAATTAACTCTGTCTGGTCTGGCGACTTCGGTCAGCCACGACAAAAAAAGGCTCGTCACTTGCCTAGGACTGGCTCCCTTTAGGGTTGCAAGTGTCGTCAAAGACAGTTGGTCAAAGACTTTAGGATCCATCATTGCGCTACCTTTCTAGGCTGAAAAGCATAAAGTAAATCTTGCAAGATTGCAAAAAAACTCCAGTTCCCAAGCGGCAATGGAATGGCAAAACCAAGCTGAAGAGAAAAACATCAGCTGGTTTCATTATGGAGCCATATCAGCGACTGGAGCAAATTGTTGTATAAATTTATATCTCGCCTTCAGCCCAAAGACCAGCTTCGAGTGGTTTGTGTTGCCGCTATGGGGATGCTAGTGACGACACAACAGCCAGTGAGGTAGCCACTGCCGTTTTGGATGATACTTGCGGAAACCTGATACAGCTTTATCAGGTTTAAGTCGAAAAATCTGGAATCAGGCTAATGACTAACGGCACGATTGATCCATTCAGTATCAGCTCTACCTACGTTGTGCTTGGCGACAACGGGGAAGCCATCCCCATTGCAGTGAGCGATCGCGTCCCCATCAAAATCAGAACGCGCGATCGCACCCCCCAAACAAAAAGCCCTCCCCAGGCGGGAAGAGCTTTTCGCCTTCACTTATTCAGACCTCGCGGCGAGGCCCACGCTAAGCCTAGGCGTTGATAGCAGGAGCCGTCAGGGCAACCGGCGCAGACTCAGCCGCAGC
>NZ_JADEXG010000013.1 GCF_015207255.1 Vasconcelosia minhoensis LEGE 07310 | reverse complement strand
GGGTGTGGGGTGTGCGGGGTGTCAATTGTCGATTCTCCTTTGAAGACTCTGACGGAGACGGGTTAGTAGGCGTCCTGTACTGTCACACAAACTCATTAATTCGGTAATGTCATTAATGTAATTCAAGCTATTGGTAAGGAGAAGCAAGGTTTCCAATTCTTTGAGGCTTCCATTCGCAATACCGAGGAACTGAAGATACTCCTTACGATGATTCCGTCCATATCCCTCAGCAATATTGGCAGGCACAGAAACACAGGCTCTCCGAATTTGCGAAGTTAATCCATAAATTTCGTGCTTAGGCATCACTTCTGTTGCTTGATAAACCGCCTTTGCTAATCGCATTGATACTTTCCAGACTTCCAAATCCCGAAAACTCTCCAACCTACCCATACCCTACACCCCAACTACTACAATAATCTCTGTTCCTTGCCCAGGCTGACTCCTAATCGTGAGCTGTGCGTCGATACGCTCTGCCCGTTCGCTCATGCCGAGTAAGCCAAAACCCTCCGAGCAGGGAATACTTCCGACTCCAAAGCCCTGTCCATTGTCTTGCACCCGCAGGCAAACCTGGTCGAGATCATAGACTAGCTCCACTCGAATTTCGTCAGCATTGGCGTGTCTAATCGCATTGGTTAAGGCTTCCTGCCCAATCCGCAGTAGGTTATTCTCGACCTCAGTGGGTAGAGAATACACTGCACCCTCGATCTCATAATACAAAGTAGTATCCATTGCGGTAGCCCTGGTTTGAGCTACGAGACGATGTAGAGCGCTCTGTAAACTGCCCTCCTCCAAAAGCTGAGGACGGAGTGCAAAGACCGATCGCCGCGCTTCAGCCAGTCCAGTTCGCGCCAATTCTTTGATCAGGTCTAGATGTGCCCCAGTTGCTTCTACATCATCCGTTAGCACCTGATTTGCCGCTCCGACCTGAGCCAAAATGCCTGTAAACGCCTGAGCCAGGGTATCGTGAATTTCGCGTGCCATGCGGTTACGTTCTTCTAAAATCGAGGCTGCTTCTGCTTGCTTTTGCAGCGTAATATCTCGTGCCAACCAAATCACCTGCTCGTGCTGAATTGGGGCAATGCGAGCCGAAAACCAGATTTCTCGTTCAGATAGCCACTGGCTGTATTCAACGGTAAGAATTTCTTGGGTTCTCAGCACCTGCTGAATGTAATGCAGAAATTCATCCGCTAGTTCCTGAGCATAAAGTTGATGCAGGGTTGTGCCAATATACTCCTCCCGATGCAACTCTCCATAGGACGGATTTCCTTTGATTGCACAGATCAATTTCCCCTCAGCATCGAAGATACAGATTGGGTCGGGAATAGCTGAAAACAGCGCCCGTAGTTCTGCTTCAGAGGCTTGCAGCGCGATCTCTGCCTGTTTGCGATCGCTAATATCCGCAACCACGCCTTCTATGTATTTATCGGTTGCATTCAGATAACCGGAGTAAAGTCCCCAAAACGCTGTGCCATCTCGTTTTCGCATCTGGATTTCAAAGCTTCGCACTTCCCCATCCCGCTTCAGCAACTCAATGGCGTGTTGGCGAACGTTGGAATCGACATAGTAGCCTGTAGTGTGCTCCAGCCCGATCATCTCCTCTGGTGAATCAAAGCCAAACAGATCTGCAAAGCGTTGATTGGCATCAAGAATTAATCCATCACAAAGGCGAGTTCGGAAGATGCCGACCTGCGAGTTCTCAAAGATCGTGCGGAACTTGGCTTCACTGCGTTGTAACGCCTCTTCTGCCGCCTTACGCTGGGTGGTGTCGTTGCCTACCGATAAAATTTCAACGACCTCTCCCTGGTTGTTAAAGATGGCTTGATTTGACCACTCCATCCAAACGCGCCGACCGTCTCGACACAGGTTTTCACCCTCACCATGCGGGTACAATTGAGGATTGCGAAGTAAATCATGGACGAAGGGTCTCATATCGCGTCCAGAGAGTTCGGCTTCTGGAATAATGCTTTCAAAGACGGTGCGCCCTAAAATTTCATGTTCTTCATAGCCCAGGAGTTTTACCCCATAATCGTTGATGTAGTGAATTCTTCCCTGCGGGCCATAGCGAAGGATAACGGAGTTCGCAGTTTGTAGCAGGTTACGATAGTTCGCTTCACTTTGCCGTAATGCGGCTTCTGCCTGTTTGTGATCGCTAATATCCGCAAGTATGCCTTCGATGTAGTCACCGCCTGCATTCAAATAGGAAGAGAAAAGTCCCCAAAATATTGTCCCATCTCGTTTTCGCATCTGGACTTCATAGCTTCGCACTTCCCCATTTCGCTTCAGTAACTCAAGGAATTGTTGGCGCTCGCTAGGATTGACATAGTAGCTTGCGGTGCATTCCAGCCCAATCATCTCCTCTGGTGAATCAAAGCCATACAGATTGGCAAAGCGTTGATTGGCATCGAGAATTAATCCATCACAAATGCGGTTTCGGAAGATGCCCACCTGCGAGTTTTCAAAGATATTGCGGAACTTGGCTTCGCTACGTTGTAATGCCTCTTCTGCTTGTTGACGCGCTGCGATCGCCTGCTGCAAGGCTTGAGTTCGCTCTTCTACCTCGCTTTCCAGTGTTTTGGCATAGTCTGCTAACTGTTCATACAATCGAGCATTTTCTAGTGAAATCGCTGCTTGAGCCATCAACAGTTTGAGGACTTGTAAGCGATCGCGTTCGAGGTCGGCTTCATCGTAGTGGAGGTCGGCATGGTGCTGTTTTAGGAAAGCATCTACGGCCCAACGAGAGGGTAGCTCTAGAATGCGACCCACTTCGGCACTGCTGATTTTTTCGCGTTGATAGGCCTGCACGACTAAAGATTCTAAAATCTCACGACTCAGATACTCGCGGTCGAAATGCTGGGCGAGTTCATCAGGAACGTCGATTGTGATTTGCATGATTCAGCGTCCGTGCTAGACCTTATTTTATAACCTTAGCTTGCCTTGCTCTGTAGCTACAGTTCCCATGCTCTCGACGAACTGCCGAGTCCGCGTGAATGGCCTAGTCAGGACGTGCTTGATCGGTCACTCTCATCCACGATGGACTCTGTCGCCACCTTTGCGTATACGGGCAATTCTCATCGTGGGCACCCGGCAGGTACCCAGTGCTGATTAAAAACTCGCCCGTGATTTCGCCTCCGGTAAACTTGAATGTTCGTTTGAAACGCTTTACCCATTCCGGCTTCGCTAGCGGATGCTGCGCATCCAACCAGGCCGCGAACGAGCCATGCGCCTGTCTGAGCCGCACGATCTGACCGGCGTTCTCAATAGCGGCGTTTACCTTCAGCCGGTTGCGGATGATTCCCGGATCGGCGAGCAGCCGTGCTCGGTCGGCTTCGTCGTATGCCGCCACGGCGTCGATGTCGAACTGGCTGTAGGCCCGGCGAAAGCCTTCGCGCTTTTTCAAGATTGTCAGCCAGGAGAGTCCCGCCTGGTTAATTCCCAGGATGAGCCGCTCGAAGAGCACGCGATCGTCCCGCACGGGAAAGCCATACTCGCAATCATGATAGGGGCCGTGAATCGGATGCTCCGGTGCGAACTGGCAGTAGCTGATCGGAGAGGCTGCTTCGCTGCTCATCGCGTTTGACCTGTTCGGAGGTTGGGATTCATCGCAGAGTTTAGGATTTTAAGGCGGGCGATCGCGCTCCTCACCTACACAGCATCAACATCCTCATACAAATCAGCAATTTCGATTTGAGCTTCAAGCGTGCTCAAAGTCAGTGTGACGTTGGGATTATCGTATTCCGATAGCAGCCATTGATTAGCGGCAGTCTTGACATAGTGTTCTACGCGGATGCTGTACTGATCAATGAGCAGATATTCGCGGAACCTGTCGATGGTGCGATAGGCAGAAAACTTCTCGCCGTGATCGTAGTCTTGAGTCGATTTGGACAGTACTTCAGCAATCAAGCAAGGATTCATCACTACGTCAGCACGCCCTGTTTGAAGCTGTACAGGTTTCTCAATTACCATCACATCGGGGTAGGTATAAAGGTTTCGATCGGGAATCCAAAGTCGCTGATCGGCATAAAAAGTACGATATGGTTTTCTTTTCAGCGCGAGCTTGAGCAAAACGTAGAGGTTTCCAGCAATGTCGTTATGGTCAGGCGTTCCGCCGGTCATCGGCCTGATTTCCCCATCCACGTATTCATGACGCTCCTCCGAAGCCGTTTCGAATTCTAAGTATTCTTCGTGGCTGTAAGTGCCTTGCTCAATTGCCGGTGTCATGGTTGGCTTGCGGCTCTTTATATAGTGATTTTAGTCATTGGGCTGCTTCTCTTAAACTTGCAAATTGTGACAAAGACGATGAAAATTTGGTTCAGTCTAAGTTTAACGGGTTCCTCTGAGGGCAAGCTCGTCAGTCGACTTCACAGCCTTCGGTAAATTGCTCGCCGTTGGGCATCGTGGCTCCGCAGCGCTTGGCTTCGGCCAGGATGTCGTCAGCAACGGTTGCCCCAGTTAGGTCAGCACCGCGCAGCGCAACGTCGTTGAGGTTGCTATCGGTCAAGTTGGCTCCGGACAGATCGGCATCGGCGAGCACGGCGTCGTCGAAGTCTGAGCTCCTCTGCCCTAGCGGCTTCAGACATCACTGGAAGCAGCACCAGCAGCGAAGCGAATAAGCTTCTAACTGCAATGCGCTCTATTAAAATACGTTCGGTCAGCCCAGCTATTTTCATGAGAAGTCCCTACATGTTTGCAGTGCATTTACAAACAATTTAACCTGTAAATCACAACGCCTCCCTCAAAAATCTGATGCCCCTGATCAGTCCACTCCAACAGAAATGTTATGCGGTGCCCTGCTCGCCATCAGCAGGAATGTCAAAGTGTAAGACATCCTCACGTTTTCCCAACTTTGCGCATAGTGCGATCGCAGGTCTGTCCTCGATACCAGTATTTGCCTGTACGAAAATCACATAAGCTCCACGCTTAGCAGCAATTTCTGTTAGCTTCTCAATCAAGGCCGTTGCGATTCCTTCACACCGATGCTCCAATGCCACAGCAAGATCGTAGATATAGATCTCGCTACGCTCCTGCTCGAACTTCATCAGCTCGTAACTCGGACGGTTCTCGGTATAGGTTTCTACTTCGTTGAATGCTTCGCCGAAGGTTGTAAGTAGCGCTTCCATCAGAAGGACATCCTTTGAGGTGAGATGGCGAATTTCTAACGACATAGGCTACTCAAATCTGCATAGCGCTGCGATAAGCGGCGCTTGATTGATATTAACTAAAGTGGCAGCGAGAGAATTTTCTACTCAAGCGTCCGGTTCATCGCCTTGTTAGGCGTCACATCGTCACTCCTCTTTCAGCACCGGAAATTTATCATACTGCGGAGCATCTCCCCCTATATGATCCCATGAAGCCTTAGAGCCTACGAATAGATGCGCTTCTATCTCAACGCCAGGATCGCCGTTTATGCACCCAAGCGTAAGGCCATGCACTTCCCCATTCCATAGGCCGCAGAGAGTAGAACCGCAATTACTACAGAATCCAATGCCCCATCCACCACTGGAGCTATAAGTCGCGAGGCTCCCTACACTAGTCCATCTAATTTTGCTACCTGGGGCAAGTTCTGCATAGGCAGACGATGCCCCACTAAATGCCTTTCGGCATCTCGAGCAATGACAGGAACGAGCATTCTGGAGAGTACCTTCTAGCTCATATGAAATTGCAGCACAAAAACATTCACCTGAAATCATAATTGTGTCTTGATAGGGACGCCTAACTATTACTTCAGCAGCAGATCCGATAGATAATGCCCCCCCTTCCTGCGAAAGTTATTCAGCAGATTTGCTAGATAATACCGTACCTTCCTGAAATTGTATCGAAGCTTTACTAGATAAGGCTAGGAAATGAAGGTGTTATGCAGCACATCTGATAGTTAATCATAGTGATTGGGGCTTATCGATCGTTTGGTCGAGATAACACCCCGGATAGCTGAGTTATTGAGTATGAAACTTACGACCCAATCGCAGTCGCCTCGCCTGCTAGATCAGGGGATGGAATCGATGCGGCTGAAGCATTTAGGATAGGCTCGAATAATCAATCGGTAGCAGTCAAGATTTCGTCTGCTGTTAATGTCAGCTACTCACTCGCTCTAGGGTTGACACTTTTGGGTCGATAATCTTCTTGCCCAGTCCGGGGAAGTGAATCGCCAGGCAAATTTTGTTACCCGCGCCGAAGATGTGAGTCACTTTGCCTTCCCCAAAGGCAGGATGGCTGACCGGTTCGCCGACGGTCCAGTCGTCGGCATGGGTGCCGGGCCGATCTGAAGATTGTCGCGTTTGGCTGAGTTTGGCCTGGCGCTGGGTTTTGGTCCAGCGTTCGGGTAGGGCGGTGGCGATGTTGGTTTGGATGTAGTCCGGTGGCAGTTCGCCGAGAAAGATTGAGGGCATGGCGGGTGTGCGGTCGGAGCCGTAGAGGCGGCGCAGGCGAGCGTGGGAGATAAACAGTCGATCCTGGGCTCGGGTCAGGCCGACATAGCAAAGACGTCGTTCTTCTTCGATGGCGGCGGCATCGTCGAGGGAGCGATTGCTGGGGAACAGGCCTTGTTCCAATCCGACGAGAAAAACAACCGGAAATTCTAACCCTTTAGAAGCATGGAGCGTCATCAGGGAAACCTCATTCCCCTCATTTTTAGAATCTTCCAGGTCAGAATTGAGCGAGGCGTTGGCCAGAAAGGCGAGCAGCGAGGCGTCTTCACTGTTCTCTTCTTCAAACTGAAGCACCGCGTTGTATAGCTCCTGAATGTTTTGTCCCCGCTCCAGATCGTCTTCCGTGCCCCGGGCCTGGAGCGTTTCCAGATAGCTGGTGTCAGCGAGTACGTCCTGAACAATCTCGGAAGCCGTAGCGCTATCGACCTTGTCCTGCCAGGACTGCACCATTTTGGCAAAGCCCACCACGGCCTTGCCTGAGCGGCCCGCCAGGGTTTTTGCCGAGGTCTCATCGCTGATAATCTCCCACAGCGGCACCCCCAGCTCCTGTGCGGCTTTCTCTAAGTTGTCGATCGTGGTTTTGCCAATGCCTCGGCGAGGCGTGTTGATTACCCGCTTGAGGCTGACGCTGTCTGCCGGGTTCGCCACCAGCCGCAGATAGGCCAGTACGTCCTTGATCTCTCGTCGGTCGTAAAAGCGCAGACCCCCTACCACCCGGTAGGGAATACTGTAGCGGGTCAGCACTTCCTCCAGCGCACGCGACTGGGCGTTGGCGCGGTAGAGGATGGCACAGTCGCCCCAGGACAGCTCAGGATGGTCAAACTCCAAGCTGCGAATCTGACCAACAACATACTCGGCTTCGGCCACTTCGTCATCGGCCCGGTAGCAGGCAATGGTTTCACCTTCGCCACGCGTTGCCCGCAGAATCTTATCGATCCGCTCGGTGTTGTTCTCAATCAGATAGTTGGCGACGTCAAGAATATTGGAAGTCGAGCGATAGTTTTCTTCCAGCTTCACTAGCGTCCGGGTGTCGTCGTCGGGCAGGCCGTCGCCAAAGTCATTCTGGAAGCCCATCAGGATAGTAAAGTCCGCAGCTCTGAAAGAGTAAATCGACTGGTCGGCATCGCCTACCACAAACACCGAGCGATTCTCCCAATCGTCAAAGCGGCCCGCCTGACCGTTGGTGGTCAGCAGCCGCAGCAGGTCGTACTGGGTGCGGTTGGTGTCCTGATATTCGTCTACCAAAATATGGCGAAAGCGGCGGTGCCAGTAGTTCAGCACCTGACTGTTTTGACGGAAGAGCTGTACCGGCAGGCGAATCAGGTCGTCGAAGTCGAGGGCGTTGTTCTCAGCCAGACCGGCCTGATAGTAGCGATAGACTTCGGCAATGGTGCGGCCCTTGAAGGTCTGATTGGCCTGCTCATATTCGGCGGCGTCATAGCCCTGGTTTTTGGCATTGCTGATGGCAAAGCGCACCGATCGCGGATTGAAGGCGCGATCGTCCAGGTTCATTTTAGAAACGACAATGCTCTTGACCAGGCTCTGGGCATCTGACTCGTCAAAAATGCTAAAGGTCTTCGTCCAGCGGTGGCCTGCCTCGCTCTGATATTTTTCGATGTCAAAGCGCAGAATCCGCGAGCAGAGGGCATGGAAGGTGCCAATCCAGAGATGCTTAATGAAGGTTTTGTAGACATAGGAGCGCAGCTGGATTTGCTCGTATTCGCTCAGCGCCTGGAGGGGCTTACCGTGGCGTGCCAGCGCTTCCTGCTCGGCAAACAGCCGCTCCACCCGCTCCTTCATCTCCCGAGCGGCCTTGTTGGTAAAGGTCACCGCCAGAATGTTTTCAGGATCGACGCGATTATTTAGAATTAGGTTGGCAATCCGGTAGGTCAGCGCCCGCGTCTTGCCCGACCCGGCCCCCGCCACCACCAGCAGCGGCCCGCAGAAATGCTCGACGGCGCGACGCTGGGACGGGTTGAGCTGGTTGAGGAAATCTGTGGTGACTGTCATGAAATTGTGCAAACTGCTGGAGGAGTACAGACTGAGGTGAGCCTTTCTCAGTATGCCATCAAGCTTTGGAGACGGGACGCCGAAACCGGGCTTAGGCATCTGGTACAGTTGCGTTGACCGGCAAAAGCTACACCGGAAGCCCCCATGCCGTTTGACATTCCACCACCTGAAAACGCCGACGAAACTGACCTGGTCCATCGCCGCTGGATGATCCACGCCCTCAACCTAGCGGAAGCCGCTGGGGCGGAGGGAGAAGTCCCCGTCGGTGCGGTCATCGTCGGCCCCGATCAGGAACTGCTGGCCGAAGCGGCCAACCGTAAGGAGCGCGATCGCGACCCCACCGCCCATGCCGAAATTCTGGCCCTGCGACTGGCCGGGCAGCGGCTGCAAAACTGGCATCTCAATCAGTGCACGCTCTACGTGACGCTAGAACCCTGCCCGATGTGTGCCGGGGCGATCATCCAGGCGCGGCTGGGGCTGCTGGTCTACGGCGCGAGCGATCCTAAGACCGGTGCCATCCGTTCAGTCCTCAATCTGCCCGACAGCGACTGCTCCTACCATCGCCTGGCAGTGCTGGACGGCATTTTGGCGGCACCCTGTCGGCAGCAGCTTCAGGGCTGGTTTCAGCAGCGGCGGCGCGATCGCTGAGCCCAGACAGGACAGGCGCGAAACTGGCATGAGGCCGCTTTCAATGATCGGCCGGGTCGCCTAGCTTTGAAAGCAAATTCACTCCGTATATCTACTGCCAACCCCATTGGCGGCTCAGTTCTCAATGCTAACTTCCCTTGTCGATCGCTGGCCGATTGCCCAACCGCCTAGCCCAGAAGTCCCTTCGCAGGTCTCGCCCTGGCTGGCCCCGGCGATGTATGTCTTGGGTGAACGGGGTGTTCTGCCTACCTACTTCAGCCGTATTGAGATCCAGGGCGCGGCCCATCTTCCCACTCGCGGTCCCGTCCTGCTCGCGCCGACCCATCGGTCTCGCTGGGATTCGCTGCTGATTGGCTATGCCTGCCGCCAGACCACCGGTCGCTACCCGCACTTCATGGTTACTGCAGATGAATGTACCGGCTTGCAGGGCTGGATGATTCGTCAGCTTGGCGGCTTTCCGGTGAATACTCGGCAGCCCTCGGTGAAATCGCTGCGCTACGGCATCGAACTCCTGGCGCAGCAGCAGATGCTGGTGATCTTTCCCGAAGGCAATATCTACCGCAGCGGCCCCAATCCGCTCAAACCGGGGTTTGCGCGGCTAGCCCTCCAGGCCCAGCGCAGCTGTCCTCAGCGATCGCTCAAAATTGTGCCGATTCACATTCAATACGACCAGCCCTGCCCCACCTGGCACAGCCGGGTTCAGGTACGGATTGGCCCTGCGATCGCGGTTTCCACCTGCTCTAAAAGCTCTCCCAAACAGCAGGCCCAGCAGCTCACCGCGACGCTGCAAACGGTGCTACAGTCCCAGGCGGATTTCCCAGTACCTTAGCTGACCCACATTTTTGGGCGCGTGGTCAATCACCTGGAGCTGCCAGCGACCGCGCACAGGCTGGTTCAACAACCGGCACAGGGTCGGCGTGGTGGACAGAGTGTAGCGCTGACGCAGCCGGGTTTGGCGGCCCAGGGTACGACCCTGGAGTAAAATCGGGCCGCCGCTGGGGGGCAGCAGGGTGAAGGACAGGTCGCCTAAAAACTCGTGATCGGCTTCGATGTAAACCTGGATGTCCTGTAGCTCACCGCTCTGGCTCACCTCGATCGGGCTGCGGATGCCGCGATCGCTGCCGTCGGGAATGTCCAAGGTCGTATTGCCGCTGGCCGTCAGCGTTTCGGTCAGCTGGCGCTGGGCCAGGTAGCGATCGCGGGCCGCCGCGACTGCCCGGTAGGCGTTCACCTTGCCATAGCCAAACCAGCGCGAATGGCCGTTGCTGTCATAGGTGCCATAGCTAAGACCGAGCTGCGGGTCGGGGGTTTCATCAATAATCTTATCGGCGGTATCCTGCAAAATCTGCTTTACCGCCTGGGCGGTTAGGTCGGGGTTGACCGAGAGCATCAGGCCCGCCACCCCCGCCACCACTGGGCAGGCGCTGGAGGTGCCGCCAAAGCCCGAGGCATAGTCCCCCCGGCTGTAGCCCGGCGAGCCAACGCGATCGCTGGTCACCATGCCCAGCCCCGGCAGCCGCTCCTTTACCGGCGGCCCGGTCGAAACCTGTCCCAGGCGCGGCAGCGCCATACTGGGCGGCCCGTTGTTGCTAGGGGCCGCGATCGCCACGTGGCTACCCCAGTTGCTGTAGGCCGCCTTGCGGTTGAGGCTAGTAGAGGCCGAGACGGCAATCACGTCGGGGTGAATCGCAAACCCACCCAGCCATTCGGTCACGCCACGCAGGGCGTTGTTCGGCCAGTTTTGCTCCTGGACTTTGCCATTCACGGGCCGATTGGCATTCCCCGCCGAGAATAGAATGACGCAGCCCTTACCGCCCCGGCCCCGAGTGGCGGCCCGGGTGATGGCACTGCGCTGCCTGAGCGATAGGGGAAAATAGACCGCCGCGGGCGACCAGCTACAGGAGATGACCGCTGCTCCCTGCTCAGTCGCCCAGTCAAACATCTGCTCGATGGTCTCATCGTCCAAAAAGCCGGTGGTCTGAATCGGCATCAGGCTACAGCCTGGGGCCACGCCCACGACGCCGCTGCCGTTTTCCTCCGCCAGGGCTAGCCCGGCCACTGCGGTGCCGTGGTTGTCTTCAGCCTCGCTGGGCAGGGGCAGGGCATCGCGCGATCGCAGATCCTGCGGGCCGACAATTTTACCCAGCCCCTGCAGGTCGGGATGATCCAGGTCAAAGGCATCGTCGGTAATCGCAATCACCACCGAACGGCTGCCCCGGGTCAGGTCCCAGGCCCGCTCGGCGGCAATGTGAGAATTGGCCGACAGGCTGGGGCCGCCCTGGTGGTGCAGGTGCCACTGCTTGGCATAGAGCGTGTCTCCGGGGCGATACAGCGGCGCGGACTCGACGACGACATTGGGCTCAGCGAGCAGCACCTCTGTTCGGCTGGCCAGACGGTTTGCCAGCTTAATCGGATTTTCCTCAGCCGCCGGGGTTACCTGTAGGATAAAGGCCTGGTCTAGGCCCGGGAGCTCCCGTTCGTGCTGGAGACCGAGGGGAGTCGCGATCGCGTCCACTGCTGACAGCAGTATCCCAGGCCCAAACTGAACAGTGATCTGGTCGGTCAGATAGAGCACTGTCTGCGGGCTGGCCGCCAGACTGTAGACATGGCTGGCAAAGCGCACCTCAGCCGCGGCCCGGGCTGAGGCTAGGGCCGCCTCCAGCCGCCCCGCCGGAACCGTCCATTCCAGCAGCTGCCCTTGGGCCACGGGCCGCACCGCTAGTGGCTGAATGATTGGCCTGAGCGCATCGAGCGCCGCCGGGTCAGCGGAGACCAGACGTGTGGTAAAGCGATCGCCCAGCTGTTGCAGCCTTAGCTCCTCGCCGCCGCGCTGGAGGATCTCGCCGCGCTGATCGGCCCGAACGCCCTGAGCGGTGGAGTCAGCCGCCGAACTGCCCAAGCCATTATCCGAGTCACTATGCATAGCGCTGAAGCCTCAATTGCAAATGTCCGGTCGGAGAATAGTCACAGTGGAATCAAGATATTAGCCCCTAATCCTGATAACCTATGTAAGTTAATTTTAAAATGGCCTGCTGTATAGCGTTTTGTTCGCCTGGCTCCGGTGCCGCCAGCCATCAATGGGCCGCTGCTTTCCAGCTTGAATTTACTCGCTTAAAATTTGCCCGCCTAAATTTCAAGGGTTTAAGACTATGACTTCTTTCGCCAAAATTCGGTTTTCCCGGGTCGCTGCTCTGCTAGGACTCGCCAGCTGCGCGCTAATCGGGTATCCGCTCACGGTAAACGCTCAGACACCTGCGGAAACGCCAGACGCCGAGGCAGCTCCAGAAACGCCCGCTGAGGCAACCCGCCCGCTGGATCAGGCTGGGAGTCCCTTAGGAATTGCCTCGGGGGAAGTGCTGATGCAGGAAGCTGAACAGGCTATTTCAGTTCAGGACTATCCCCTAGCGGCGCAAAAGCTCCAGTCGGCGCGGGAGTCGTTTAACAAAATATCTGGCTTTTATCAGCAGCTCTCTGGCGTCTTTACCGGCGTTGACAGCCGGGTCAATGACAGCCTACGGCAGCGCGCTCTGACCGCGGCTGAAATGCGCGACCAGGCTACCTATCAGCTGGCCCTGGTGTATCGCGCCCAGAGCCAGCCGGAGCAGGCTGTACCGCTACTGGTCGAAGTCGTTCAAAGCCAGCAGCCCACCCGCGAACTGGGCCAGCAGGCCTATCAGCAGCTGTTTGAGCTGGGCTTTGTTGAGTTTCCCTACCCCCGGGGCGGTGATTCCCCCAGCGAGTAGGCGATAATAGCAAGGGTTTATTGCTGATAGTTGCTCACTCGAGGGATAAGTATGATTACCCCAGCTCAAGTCGAAACCCTGATTAAACAAGGTCTGCCCGATGCCCAAGTGGAGGTTCAAGACCTCACCGGCGGCGGCGATCACTATCAGGTGGCGGTCGTTTCATCCGCCTTTGAAGGGTTGAGCCTGGTCAAGCAGCATCAGCTGGTCTACCAGGCGGTGCAGGCCGAAATGTCTTCAGAGGCCATTCATGCTCTGTCCCTTAAGACGGCTACGCCCGCCGAGCTGTAGTGCGACATTGCAGTGCGACATTATCGAATTCGCGGCTTACAATTGGTTGAAGTTGTGACCTTGAATAAACGCTATGTCCCCAGAAACGCGAGCAAGAATTGAAACCCTGGTTCAGCAGAATAAGATCATGGTTTTCATGAAGGGCAACAAGCTGATGCCCCAGTGTGGTTTTTCCAATAACGTTGTGCAGATTCTCAACGTACTCGGTGTGCCCTTTGAGACCGCTGACGTTCTTGCTGATCCTGAGATTCGTCAGGGAATTAAAGAATATTCCAACTGGCCGACGATTCCCCAGGTTTACGTCAATGGCGAGTTTCTAGGGGGTTCCGATATTTTGATTGAGCTCTATCAGCAGGACAAACTCCAGGAAATGGTCGAAGTCGCTCTGGCGTCCTAGCGGTTTGCTCCGTAGGGGTTTGGCTATGCCGAATCCCTATAGCAGTTAATAATAATCGGGCTCAGGTTCGGCCTGCGGTCTAACAAAATTAGAAATATCGTAGAGATAGCTAATTGCTTCCTGCTCTACCTGATTAATCAGGTAGGGTTCAATGGCGTCGGCGTGGCGCAGCGAGGCAATATAGCCTTCCAGGTACAGCCTCAGCTCATCTGAGCGATAGCCCTTGTCCCAATAGTCTACAAAGGCATCGGTAATCCGCTGATAGTATCGGATGGTTTTAGCATCTTGGAGCATCGGGGGTAGACCTGTATCGCGATCGCTTGTCAGTCATCATCTCTAATTTAGCGAGTTGCAGGGGCTTTTGGCCCCATCTTTGGTGATAAAAGGCATTCTTCATCGATCCAATACGGATGAAGCCAAATCTACCGTAACGGCGATTACAAAACCTGAACAGTAGCTCTGTTAGTCTTTGAATGATCAAATTATTAGCGGCATTTTAATGCACTGATTGTTCTGTGAGCGCCTGTATTCAAATTGTTGAAGGAAATCCCCACCTCCGGGCCTTGCTCAGCTGGCACCTCCAGCAGGCAGGCTACCAGGTTCATCAGGCCGCAGATATTACCTGGGCACAGGAAACGTTCCAAAGACGCCAGCCCGATCTGGTGATTCTAGAACCGGAGCTCGCGAACGAAAGCGGCTTGGAGCTTTGTCGCTGGCTCCAGCATCGCGGCAGCCCGCTGGTGCTAATCCTATCGGCTCGTACCGCTGAGCGGGATGTGGTGGCTGGCCTGCGGGCCGGGGCCGATGACTATCTCAAGAAACCCTTCGGCATGCAGGAGTTTTTGGCTCGGGTCGAGGCCCTGACCCGCCGCAATCGCAAGCGCATCGCGCCGGCTTCCCTCAGCAGCGGCGACCTCAACATTGACCTGGTGCAGCGGCGAGTCCGCTATAAAGACGAGTTTATTGACCTAACGCCCCAAGAGTTTAGCCTGCTCTACGTGCTGACTCAGGCCGAGGGTTCCCCTCTAACCCGGGCCGATCTGCTGCGTCGGGCCTGGCCCGATGCTATCGACAATCCCCGCACCGTCGATACCCACATCCTTTCCCTGCGCAAAAAGATAGAGGACGACCCGCGCCAGCCGAGCATCATCCAGACGGTGCGTAACGTCGGCTATCGGCTCAACGTGGAGCGTATCCAGGCGCGGCCAGAGCCGGTGGCCGCCGTCCCCAGCAGCCACATTGCCTAGCTCAAGCTGGTCCTGCCTAATCATCCCAGTCGGCCTGCTCTCGCTGTTCAGCGTCGATAATCTGCTCCCGCAGGGCGCTCCAGTTGACCTGGTGGGCCGGTGAATTGTTGACCAATCGGCCCTGGTGCAGGTGCAGCAGCTGGGTGGCGTAGCGCTCCACCAGGTCGAGCTGGTGGTTGGCCATGATCACCGTCAGCCGCTGGTTTTGAGCCTGAGTGGCCAGTAGGGAGAGCAGAAATTCGCTGTAGCCGAGGTCTTGAGCGGAGGTAGGCTCGTCTAGCAGCAGCACCTGGGGCTGGGTTAGGAGCGATCGCGCGATCGCCACCCGCTGCTGCTGTCCGACAGACAGCTCTACCTCCGTCCGCGCCAGCCAGTCAGCGGGAATCTTCAGCCGGTCAGCCCAGTCCAGCACCGTTGTCTCAATCTGGCTTGCCGACAGCCCCCGCAGCCGCAGCGGATAGCCCAGGCTATGCTGCACGGTCATATTTAGTAGCTTACTTTCCTGGTTGACCAGCGCCACCCGCCGCCGCAGCTCTACCACCGGCAGCTGCTTGAGGTCTTTACCCTCCAGGTAGATTCGGCCCGCGCTAGGCTCGGCCAGCCGGTTGATCAGCCGCAGCAAAGAGGTTTTGCCCGCGCCGGACGGCCCCACCAGCGCCACAAACCCACCCGGCGCGATCGCAAACGACAGGTCGGCTAAAACGGTGGCAATCCCCGCCGGTGCCCGCAGGCTGACCCGCTCAAATCGGACCTCTGCCGATTTTTCTGCTGACTTATTTATCGAATTTTGCGCCGGAATTTCTGCCAAACCGCTACCCCAGGCTGTTTGCCGTCCATAGCGTCCAGCCGTCTACGCCGAGTAAAAGCAGGGTAAAGCCGAGCAAAATCAGATACATCCAGGGCTGGGACAGCGGCTTCACATCGCGGGTGTCGATGCCGGTCCGAGCTTCCACATAGCGCACCAGGCGGGCAAAGCCGACCACCCGCATCGGCAGCAGGTAGGCTCGGTCTTCGGCCTGGCTGACAAAATAATAGACCAGGCCGCCCTGCCCGGTCGAGCGGGGCTTGAGCGCTTTGACATCAGACCAGTCCAGCGCCCAGCCGCGGCGCAAAAATAGCCGTACCCAGGCCGGATAGGTGACCCGAATGCCCTTAGCATCGACCTGCACCCGTTCGGAGAGGACCCCGTAGAGCACCGTTCCGCCTAGGACTGCGCCCATCCACAGCAGGGCAGGCGGCACCGAAGTCTGGGTTACTTCCGCCAGCACCGGCAGCGGCAGCACCAGGGCCACATACAGACTGAGCAGCGTCAGTCGAATCAGGGGTGAAATTTGAAACTGGTCGGGCTTAGGCATCTCGCTAGGATTCCAAATATTTTTGCACCACGATCCAGCCGGACAGGGTGACGGCGGCTAAAGCCAAAAACAGGACAATATTGATTCTGAGGTGCAGCGATCGCGCCCAGGGCCGCTGGGGAGCAATCCGGCTGGCGCTCCAGGCCGACGCGCCGACCAGCCCAACGACGGCAAGGCCGGCGGGCAGATGCCAGGAATGCCCCAGATTGCCATATTCGCCCACCGTGCCCACCACGCCAATTGCCAGCAGCAGCAGAATCAGACCGACCAGCGTAATGCCCATAGTATAGTGCAGCGGTCGCAGCCAGGCGGGGCGGCCCTGCTGCTGCTGGCGGCGGTAGAAAATCCAGCCGCCGCTGAGCCCCAGCAGCGTATAGACAGTTAGCGACAGCCCCATAGACCAGGCGGCGATGCGCCAGAGCCAAAGGAAGGAGGGAAGATCCAACGGTAGAAATGCGGTTAAAAATGTTTGCCGCTACTACTTTAGGCGAAATCAGCCCGGCGCTACCAGCCTTCCAAGAGAGGGTAGCGCCGGGCTGAGAGGAAATTGCCGCCTAGAGCTGAGCGCCTAGTCGCCAGCGGTGGCCGCGATCGCGTCTGCCTGGTCCTGGTCTTCCACCAGCTTTTCAGGTCCGCTACTGTCAGCCTCATCCTCTACGGCCAGCCGTTCGCAGGGGATCGTGTCGGACAGAATAGAGCTGGCCATCATGCCCGTATGGATTTCTAGCAACGCCTTTGGCATCGCTTCAAATAGCAGCCGCTGCCCCGGAAAAACGACCCGTTCAAAATACCAGTTCTCGATGTTGGTGATTCGTGCAATCTGGATTTTGCTGGTTGCGTTGACATAGCAACAGAGGCTGCACTCGGAGGTATCGAGCGGCAGGGGATCAATTATCTGAGCCATAGGGAACATGGGGAACGACTGCTAAAAAGCATGACAGTTAAAAGCTAACACTTGACGATCCCGGCATCTGTAAAGGTGAATACCAAGGCGTCCCATCTCTTCACATCCACAGATAGAACTTAGCTTAAGTAAACCCAAAAGGCATCTGCTGAAATCAGTAGGTCAATATTTTGTGATAGTTCTTAGGCTTTGTAACGCTACTGATTCTTTTCAATGCTTTTCCAAGACGTCAATCATTTGAAAGAACAAAGATTCGGGATTTTTATTGACGCATCTACCCAATGACAGATGCCAGTTAGATAACGCAAACAGGCAGGCACCACTCATCCATCTCAGGAGCAGTGCTCTGCTTGCCGATCACTTCGGGAAGAGCCTTACACCTTGGCTAGGCGAAAGCTAGCACCTAATCCAGCTCCCATCTCTTCGGGCGTAATTTTGCCGTCGTGGTCGCGGTCGAGGGCATCGAATACGGCATCGGTGCCCATCCATTCTTCTCGGGTGATGAAGCCGTCGCCGTCCAAGTCATAGGCCCGGAAAACGTTTTCAGCGGCGTCGCTGACGACCCCTTTCTCATCCATGTTGGCCAGCCGCTCTGCCAGCAGCTGCTCCAACGACTCTAGCGCCTTGGTAAAGCCGCTGATGCCCTCGTCCAGCTTTTCTGACGCCATCCGGTCGGCAGCGTGCATCCGGTCGAAGCTGGCCTTGTCCATGGGAATCTTTTCAATTTCCATCGACTTAGCCTTGTCTGGGGAGAGCTTGCGGGGCAGATCTTCCTCAGTTTCGTCCAGCGGGGCCAGCAGCTTGGGAGAAATCGTCAGCAGGTCGCAGCCCGCCAGCTCGGTAATTTCGCCGATGTTGCGGAAGCTAGCGCCCATCACCTCGGTGGGGTAGCCAAATTTCTTATAGTAGTTGTAAATTTCCGTCACCGACTGGACGCCGGGATCTTCGGTGGGCGGGTAGGAATCGCGCCCGGTGTCTTTTTTATACCAGTCCAGAATCCGTCCCACAAACGGAGAGAC
The DNA here is from genome assembly GCF_015207255.1 of Vasconcelosia minhoensis LEGE 07310. Lineage (GTDB taxonomy): Bacteria > Cyanobacteriota > Cyanobacteriia > Phormidesmidales > Phormidesmidaceae > Vasconcelosia > Vasconcelosia minhoensis. Next base: position 74,475 of record NZ_JADEXG010000013.1, on the reverse strand, counting down.
CAGCGTCACCCCGGCTTCGGCGCAGGCAATCGCCTGATGAATTCCAAATAGCAGCGTCAGGTTGCAGTGAATGCCTTCCTTCTCCAGCACCTCGGCAGCCCGGATGCCTTCCCAGGTGGAGGCAATCTTGATCAGGATGCGATCGCGCCCCACCCCCGCTTCCTCATACTGGGAAATCAGGTCGCGGGCCATCTCCAGCGTACCCTCGGTGTCGTAGGAGAGGCGAGCATCGACCTCGGTAGAAACCCGACCGGGAATAATTTCGAGAATTTTCAGCCCGAAGGCGACCGCCAGCCGCTTAAAGGCCAGAGCGGCTACCTCCTGATCGGAGGCGCCTACCCCAGCGATTTGCTTAGCCTTCATCAAGGTATCGTCAACGATTTGCTGATATTCTGGCATCTCAGCCGCCGTCGTGATTAGCGAAGGGTTGGTGGTGGCGTCCTGCGGCTTAAATTTTTCGATTGCCTGGATGTCGCCGGTGTCGGCAACCACCTTGGTCATGGTACGCAGCTGGGCGAGTAAGCTCTGGGCCATCATGTGCTCCTTGAGGTAATGTTGTCTAAACTATATCGATATTTATAGTTATCTATCTCTACCTGTCTCCATACATCCATTATTGTAGTCAGCCTGATTTGAGCTTTTCGTTCGCCCTGAGGCAGATTGGGGCGAATTAGGGGCAGATCGGGGCAGATTTAATGCCCCTCTCATTTGAGATTATTCGGGCCGCGCTTCCCGAAGCAGAGAAACCAGCTGCTGATGCATCGATTCGGTTGCCGCCACGACTAATCCTGGCCAGTCCCCAGCTTCACAGTCCGCTAATCGCGGCAGCGGCGAGCCGTCGTGGGCCGACAGGCTGTAGCCCATCTCTTGGGCCATGAAGGCCAGTGCCCCGCCGTCAATAAATTTGCCGCGATTCAAAATGACGGCGCTGACGTCGCCGGTGAGGATGCCGTTGACGTTGGGAATGGCCGTCTCCTGGGAATAGTCGGCTTTGACGTCGATTAGCTCAAAATGGGGCCGCAGCTGCTCGGCAAAATGGCCCGTATCCCAGCCCAGCAGGACGATCGGTTCGGGATTGGCAATTCGCAGCGGCTGGCAGTCTTCCAGATCATCGGCCAGCGCCCCCCGGAAGGTGCCCTGGTCGCGCAGGGCATAGTAGTAGGTATCGAGGGCCGGGCTGAGCGCGATCGCGGCTTCAAACCGGTCAGCGTTCAAAATCGTCAGGATAATCTGATAGTTGGGATGCCCGTCCATATATAGCCGGGTGCCGTCCACCGGGTCCAGCGTCACCAGAAAGTCGTCCTGCGGCCCGAGCTCAATCGAGCGAAAGTAGCCGGTGTTGTAAGACTTTTCGTGCTCCTCGCCAAAAAAGCGCAGGTTGGGAAAATGCCCCAGCAGCGCCACCTCGATGAAGGTCTGGACCGACAGGTCGGCATCGGTTAGGGCGGTGGCGTAGAAGTTATCAGAGTCAAACTTATCCGGGCGGGCCGAAATGCTGGCCTGGATCTGCCGAGAATAGGCCGCCGCCGTCCGCAGATAGGGCAGCAGGGTAGCTAAAATTTGACGCGGCGAAGGCGAATTGAGCATAGCGCATCGGCTGAGGCAACACCTACCATCTTTACCCGAAGTCGCCGATTCTGAATAGTGCCTGCCATGCCAGCTGGGCTAAATTACCGGATTAGTAAATCCGCGTCTGAGACGGCTGGGACTTTGCTTCTGAGATCTCATCCGTTTTTGCCGCCATGATGAAGTCGTTTTGGTGCAGCCCGCCAATGGCATGAGTCCACCAGGTCACCGTCACCTTGCCCCACTCGGTCAGCAGCGCCGGATGATGATTTTCCACCTCGGCGGCTTCGCCCACCCGCTGGGTAAAGGCCAGCGCCTGCTTAAAATTAGAAAACTTGTACTGTCGCTGAAGCCTCGGTGGCCCGTCCGTCCGCACGACCTCCCAGTCAGGAATCTGAGCCTTGAGCGCTGGCATCTCAGCCTCACTGACGGGCGAGGCATCACCGAAGCAGGCTGTGCAGGTTTGCTGAGCGAGGGCGGCTTTCATAATGCAGAGTCTGTAATGCGGTGACTCTAGTTTAGCTCTTGCTCATTTCGATGCGAGTAGCGTTCTAAATCAGCCTTATTCATAGGGCGTTCCCCTAGCCGTTTGTCTCTAACCACCTCGCTAAATCACCCTGCGCTTCAAAATCTAACAGCGCCTCTCCCAAAGCCTCTAGCTGCTCCAATGGTAGCGCCTCTACCCGAGCGACTAGCTCCGCAGGCACCATCCCCACGCGCCGATCCAGTTGCCGCAGTACTAAATTAGTTTCGCGCTGAAGACCTTCCCGCAATCCCTCAGCCTTGATGCTCTGGTAAACTACCGACTCCTGCATCAGCTCTCTCCTCAGAATCTGCTCAACTAACCCTTCCTCTAATACTAGCCCAGCTAAAATCGCCGCAGATGCAGCCAGGTTGCTCTGAATGTTTCGGTCTGTAATCGCGTCAATCCGCTCGGCGGCTTGTCGTAAGGCCGATGCTTGACTATTGGTACGGCTGAGAACGGCAAAAGGCAGCAGTCCCGGCGAGGACAAAAAGGCTTCTGTCGGCTGCTCCCATAGGCGAATCACCTCAAAGGAATGTTGAGTCCCTTCATGCACATAAGCGGTCTGATGTACCAGCGGTGACTGACTCTTAAGCAGGTAGATCACCACCTGACGGATCTCTCGCTCAGGCAAACGCCGATGAATCCTTACCCAGTAGTCCAATAGCCTGAATGGGATGGCGGGATCAGGCCGGGTTTGGAACTCCAGGTGCAAAATTTGCTGTTCGGACTGTAGCAGCAGAGCATCGGCGCGAATAGGCTCTAGCAGCAGTTCTGAGGGACTGAGTTCGCTAAAACTAACGGCTTTGCCGAGGAGCCATTGGGCAAAGTCGGCTGAGAAGGTCTCGACCAGGTATTTGCAGATCGCGTCGAACATATCCGCGAGTTTAGCAGCTGATCAGCGCTGCACTTGGGCAAAGAGTCCTTTCAAGGGTTGGTAATGCTTATCAGCAGTAAAAAACCAAACTGGCTTGACAATTTTCTGTATTTCGATAATCATAAAAACATGAAAACAAGCAGTGAATCTCAGCAGTCTACCGAACCCATTGCTGCCGCCTTTGCGGCGCTGGGGCAGCCCTCGCGGCTGAATATTGTGCGGCTGCTGCTGTCGGCCCATCCCCAGGGCTTGCCCGCAGGAGAGATTCAAAAGGAGCTGGGCATTGCCGCCCCGACCCTGTCTCATCACCTGGATAAGCTGCGCCAGGTGGGCCTCGTCACCGCAGAGAAAGATCGTCAGTGGATCTGGTATAGCGTCCGGGCAGAGGAACTGAAGCATCTAATCGGCTTTCTATTTGAGGAATGCTGCACTCGTAATCAGGTGGTTGATTTTGAGGCTGGAGAGTTGGCAGAGGCTTGTGACCTGACCAACTTACCCTGCTGTGACTGATTACCTTTTTTTGACTATCATTTTGATAATTATAGAAATATAAAATGAGTACTAACCGAGCCAGTAGTAGCCGAGAAAATAGTCCTTCGAAGGCCGTCCAGGCAGGCGGCCCGCTGAGTTTCTTTGACCGCTACGTGACGGTGTGGGAGGAAACTAGAAATAAGGTCATGAAGAAACTGACGCGCCCCGGGGCGATGGCCTTGGGGCTGGGATTAATCGCAGTGGGTTGCTCATCTCAGGCAACCCAGTCTCAAGGAGCCATCACCATTGATGGCTCCAGCACGGTTTTTCCGATTACAGAAGCGATCGCCGAAGCCTATAATCAAATGCAGCAAAATCCCGTTAACGTTAGCGTCAGCTTCTCTGGTACCGGGGGTGGCTTCGAGAAGTTTTGCGCTGGAGAAACCGACATTAATAATGCCTCTCGGCCTATTCTCGATGCCGAGATAGCCGCCTGTGATGACGCCGGGGTGCGATTCCTAGAGCTACCTGTGGCTTTTGATGCGCTGACCGTCGTGGTTAACCAAGGAAATACTTGGGCAGAGGATATTACCCTTGAAGAACTCAAAACGCTTTGGGAACCTGACGCTGAAGGAAAGATAACTCGCTGGAGCCAGGTCCACTCTAGCTGGCCCGATCAGCCCATTACGCTCTACGGGCCAGGATTGGATTCAGGAACCTATGACTATTTCACAGAGGTGGTCGTGGGAGAAGATAGCCGCAGCGACTTCGCCGACAGTGAGGATGATGAACAGCTTGTTCAAGGCGTTAGCCGAGATCCTAATGCTCTGGGATACTTTGGTTTTGCTTACTACGACCAAAATCAAGCAGACCTTAAAGCCCTGGCCATAGATGCAGGGAACGGTCCCACCTTGCCCTCGGCAGCCACCGTATCCAGCGCCGAGTATCAGCCCCTATCCCGACCGCTGTTTATCTACGTCAATTTCGCATCCGCCCAGTCCAACCCGGCTCTGAGAGAGTTTATCAAGTTCTATTTAGAGACCGCGCCGGAAGTCGTGACTGAGGGTGGTTATGTGCCTCTACCGGAGGAAGGCTATCACATTGCCTGGGTAAATTTTCACGAAGGAGAAGTGGGCACTGCTTTTGGCGGCGAACCCCAACCCAACCTGACCATTGCCGAACTGCTGCGGAAAACCAAGCGGTTCTAGTTTTGCTGGGAGGCGTAGCCAGGCTATGTCCCCATCTGCTTAAAGAAATTTTAGAGGGCTAGATGAGTACTAATCCAGAAAACGTCCATCCAAAGGCTGTCCAAGCCGGTGGCCAGCTGAGCTTTTTTGAATGCTACCTGACGGTGTGGGTGGCGCTGTGCATCGTCGCCGGGATTTTGCTAGGTCGCCTGCTGCCCGGCGTCGCCGTCGCTCTGGACGCGATGAGCATTTACCAGGTTTCGATTCCGATCGCCATCTGTCTGTTCTTCATGATGTATCCGATCATGGTGAAGATCGACTTTGGTCAGGCCAAAAAGGCGGCTCAGACGCCCAAACCCGTTGCCCTAACGCTAGTCGTGAACTGGCTGATCAAGCCCTTCACGATGGTGGTGCTGGCTCAGTTCTTTTTAGGCTGGCTGTTTCGACCGCTGCTGGCGGGTACTGAGCTGATTCGCGGGGCAGAGGTTGCGATCGCGGATTCCTACATTGCTGGGGCGATTCTGCTGGGCATTGCCCCCTGCACAGCAATGGTGCTGATGTGGGGCTACCTCTCCTTTAGCAACCAGGGCCACACGCTGGTGATGGTGGCGATCAATTCTCTGGCAATGCTGTTTCTCTATGCGCCGCTGGGTCGCTGGCTGCTGGCGGCAAATAACCTGACCGTGCCCTGGGAAACGATCGTGCTTTCGGTGCTGGTCTATGTGGGCCTGCCGCTGCTGGCGGGAGCCGTCTCGCGCAGCTGGATTCTGCGGCATAAGGGCAAAGCCTGGTTTGAAGGCGTGTTTTTGAAAGTTCTCAGCCCAGTTTCAATCATTGCGCTGCTGACCACACTGGTTCTGCTGTTTGCCTTCAAGGGCGACCTGATTGTCCGTAATCCGCTGCACATCCTGTTAATTGCGGTGCCGCTGTTCATCCAGACCAACTTTATCTTTTTGATCACCTACGTGGCAGCACAAAAGCTGGGCATGGCCTACGAAGACTCGGCCCCGGCGGCGCTGATCGGGGCGAGTAATCACTTTGAAGTTGCGATCGCAACTGCCGTCACCCTCTTTGGCCTTAACTCAGGTGCCGCTCTGGCTACCGTAGTCGGGGTGCTGATCGAAGTTCCGCTCATGCTGATGCTGGTCAAAGTTTGCCAGCGCACCGCTTTCTGGTTTCCCCGCGAACCCGAGAAAGCATCCCTGCCTGATCCTCGCTGCTTGAAGGTAAATCCCTGATGGTGTCCTAGTTTGTTATTCCTAAACTGCTAAATGCATGGAAGTTATCATCCAACGCCAGTACGACCGCTTGGCAAAAAGCTACGACTCCCATTGGCGCTCCTACATCGCCAACACCCTTTCTTTTTTGAAAGCTTGGGCTGCCATTGCCCCCTGTGAAGCTGTCCTTGATATAGCCTGCGGCACCGGAGAGTTCGAACGGCTGGTGCTGACCGATCAGCCCCAACAAATCATGACCGGCATTGATATTTCCGAAAGAATGCTGGCCGTAGCCCGACAAAAATGCGGTCACTATCCGCAGGTCATGTTTCAAGTAGCCTCAGTCTCTAGCATTCCGGTAACTCCCCATAGCTATGACGTGGTGGTCTGTGCCAGTGCCTTCCACTATTTCGAGCAACCAGAGCAGGCTTTGCAAGAAATGGACCGGATGCTAAAACGCGGAGGCCGAGTGGTGATCTTGGACTGGTGCCGAGATTTTTGGGTGTGTCGGCTGTGTGACTGGTTTTTAGCTTTGACCGATTCGGCTTATCGCAAATGCTATACCCTGGCTGAGCTAGAGACCTTTTTGGCTGCTAGCGATTTCCGCATAGTGCAGAGCAGACGAGTACGATTTGGGCTGATTTGGGGACTGATGGTGGCTACCGCCGCGCCTGAGAAAGCTGACGATCAACCTTAACCTAGATTCTAGGAGAATTACTTTATGAAACGTGTCATGTTTGTCTGTCGGAAAAATTCGGCCCGGTCTCAGATAGCTGAAGGTTTTGCTAAGACTTTAGGGGCTGGCAAGATTGCGGTGACCAGCTCTGGACTGGAGGCGAGTCAGGTACGGCCAGAGGCGATCGCAACCATGAAAGAAGTCGGCATCGACATCAGCGACCAGACTTCTAATGCGCTGAGCGAGTTCAGCCCTGAGAACTTCGACGCGGTGATTTCTCTCTGCGGCTGCGGCGTTAATCTGCCGCCGGAATGGGTGACGCGGGAGTATTTTGACGACTGGCAGCTGGATGACCCGGCGGAGCAGCCAGAAATCTTTCCTCGGGTGCGGGATGAGGTGAAAACGCGAGTAGAGTCCCTAATTGCGAAGCTGAGTCCAGAAGCGGCTACGGCCTAAGGGACTAACAGTTAAATAGCGTACCGGTTCGCCCGGGGGAGAGGGCGTTACCTGAAAACTTGGAAGGGCGGCCAAACGGAAGCGTACCGGTTCGCCCGGGGGAGAGGGACTTTGAATCCGGCTCCCTTCTCCCCTCGGGAGAAGGGCTGGGGATGTAGAGCTTGCTCTTCTCGAAGAGTGGGCTCCGGTGCTGATGGCTAGTACGTTATTAACATGCACGTCCCTAACCGCTCTGAATGTTCGTGAATCAATCCATCTCTTCTGTTTGTTTTTAATCTATTGATTTTGTCATTACAGAAATGTTAAAGGAGTGACCCATGGCTACTTTCAAAACTCACGTTGCTCTAAGAGTTGCAGACCTCAACCGCTCTATTGCGTTTTATCGGGCTATGTTTGGCACTGAGCCGATGAAGCACAAGGCAGACTATGCCAAATTCGATCTGGAGAATCCGGGGCTGAATTTGACCCTGAACGTCAGTGATGCGGTGTCTGCCCATGGAACGCTATCCCATCTGGGGATTCAGGTGGATAGCAGCGAGGCTGTGGGAGCCGCGATCGCGCGGTTCAAAACCGCTGGACTCGCCACCTTCGAAGAGCATGATACCGACTGCTGCTATGCTTTGCAGGATAAAGTCTGGGTGACTGACCCCGACGGTATGAGCTGGGAGATTTTTGTGGTCAAGGTTGCAGATACGGCTCCTGAAGCGACTGTCCATGCAACAGACGCGCCTGCCCAGATTCAGAGCAGCTGCTGTGCTTAGAATCATGCCATGCTAGCCAGTCTTTGCGCAGCTTTATTTCACCCTGTTCGCCTACAGATGTTAAATTTATCAGACTTAAACTGACAGCTGACAATGGGTTTTGACCATCCGCCTCGAATTCTTTTTCTCTATGGCTCTTTGCGAGAACGATCGTACAGCCGTCTGCTGGCGGAAGAAGCGGCTCGCATTATTGAGGATTTTGGTGCCGAGGTGAGATTTTTTGACCCTCGGGGGCTGCCACTGCACAATGCCGAGCCCGACACCCACCCCAAAGTACAGGAATTGCGAGAGCTTTCCCTTTGGTCAGAAGGGCAGGTCTGGTCGAGTCCAGAAATGCATGGCAACATTTCTGGACTGATGAAAACTCAGATCGACTGGATTCCGCTCAGTCTCGGGGCCGTTCGCCCAACCCAGGGCAGAACCCTAGCGGTGATGCAGGTTTCGGGCGGGTCGCAGTCTTTCAACGCGGTTAACACGATGCGCATTTTGGGACGTTGGATGCGGATGTTTACTATTCCCAACCAGTCATCGGTGGCCAAAGCCTATCAGGAGTTTAACGAAGACGGCACCATGAAGGAGTCGGCCTACCGCGATCGCGTCGTGGATGTGATGGAAGAACTCTACCGCTTTACGCTGCTGCTGCGCGAACGGGTAGATGAGCTGACCGATCGCTACAGCGAGCGCAAAGCCGCCGCCGCTAAGCAGCTCGAAGAAACCGCTAAAAAAGCGTTGAGCTGACTATGGGCTAGAGCGCGATCTCAGAATGAACCTATACAGCTTTAGAGCCGACTCAGCCAGATGTCTAGGGCAAGCTGTGCGATCGCGCTCAGCCGATCCGATAGATCAGGCCGCTCGGTCAACTTCTGGTAGCCTTTTAGTGTCATGGCGATGCCCCTTTTGTAATGAGCTACTGCAATACTGTCACGGTAATCATTGATGAATTTGGTTCGCCAGACTTCATCTTCCCAGTATCGCTCTCTATACCAACGACTTTTTGGAATAAATTTACTCGTGGGTTGAAGGTCGCCGTCTAGCCATTCTTGAATGGTTATGGTCCGTCCTAACCCTTTAGGAACATGAGCCAGATCAGATACCAGTACCCAGTCTGTCCAAATCCGGAGCCGTGCAACGAAATTTTGCTGCGAGACATAAACACTATGGGGCAGCCATAGAAAGAGAGCGACCTGCTCTCGCCGACCGTCGTAGCGGAGCTCTGCACAGGGATTACTTTTGCCGTTTCCATAGAAGATACTGCCGCTGCTAGAGATTTCTTTAATGCGATCGTCAAAGCTCAGAATTTGCTGCCGTAGAGACATTACCTGCTCTCTCGTGGATGGCGAGGGTTTTGTTATCAGGGACAGCAGTGATTTAGGTGGCGGTGGCAGCTCTCGTTGATTCTGAGTCAGTTGATAGGGAATGACAGCGGTTTGGGTTTCTTGAGTATCAAGCTGCTCAAGCTCTAGGATGTAGGCTGTATCTGATAAGAGAATTCGAAAAATCAGGAGTTCAATTGTGAGCTGGCTGTATTTGCAGTCAGTGAAGGTATCGCGGCTGAAGCTGGGTGCGATCGCCAACAGGCGAACCGGCTGACCGTAGTCTGCAACCGCTTGAAAAGGTTTCTCTGTGATCAAGGCATCAAAATATCGGGTCAGCTGCTGGACAATGTAGCGATCTTCTTGATTCTTGAGTTCCAAGATGGCGAGCTGCCCAGTTGGAGTAATTGCAATTAGGTCACAGATTTGGCCATGAATGACATGCTGCTGGCCCAGGACCTTCAAGCCTAAAAGCGGTTCAAGATGATGTTGCAGAAAATTCTCTAGCAGCGCTTCGTTTTCAAACTGCCAGGACATCCCGATTTTTCTCAGCATCCACCTAAATATCCCTTTTGCTGTTGCTAGAGTACCCTTGGGCTATAGGCATAAGTACAGCTCTGCAATAGGCGCGATCGCAAGCTTCGATGCGAGACGGTTATCTAGAGGACTACGGCATCGAGAGTGCGCTGTGGACACGGCGAATATCTCAAGCGCTGGGGTTACAGTCCGCAGCGTCCCCTAAAGCGAGCCTATGAGCAGGGTCCCGAGAGACTAAAAGCTAAAACAATTGTGCAGAGGGGAGTTCAGCCCCTATAGTACCTTTTTGCCAGGGTCCAAGCCGGCCCCCTATTTGCCTTTTTCTTTGCTCTTGGCGAGCAACCTTCTCTAAGCCAGCTAATAAGTAGTCGAACAAAATTAATTACACATTTTTTACAAAGGAGAGCTTGATGTCATGCCGAGCCTGTCGAGGTATCTATCCTAGAAGCATCAATACTTGAGAGATTCCTCGCTATGCTCGGAATGACAATTCTTTCTATGTAAATTTCAATGCTCAGGTACTTAGCTTGAACCGTAACCCCACCAATCAGGGTGAGTGCAGAGCCAATGAACAGGTCCAGGCTTACCCTTTAATCATAGGAAATAGTACCTATGAATTATTACCAATGGCAGCCTGATTCGGCTTAGGTTCTAGGAGTTTCAAAGCAGTTTGCGTCATTACTTTTTGCCTTTGCCTTTGCCCTGGTCATGAGCGACGGCGATATCGACTGAGGAGAAGGTGACGTTACCGGCACTGTCAGTCGCGCTATAGGTCAGCGTATAGACGCGACCGCTGCCGCCGCCGGAGCGCTCTGCCCGCAGGAAGATACGCCCGTCGGGCTTGACCTCGTAGTCGTAGTTGGTGTTGCCGTCACCTTTGCCGTTGATCGGTTCATTCGACGTAATCGAGACCAGGGCCACTTTTGGACTGTCGTCAAAGTCATCGCTGACCTGGATATTGACATTGACCTGCACCATCTTGTGGTTCGGCGGCCAGAGGTAGCCCGGCTGCGCTGTCAGGGTGAGCGTCGGTGACTCGTCATCGTCGATGATGGTGCCCACCGCCTGCCCATCGAGCAGCGTCGTATGGCTGAGGTTGGAGAGATTGACGAAAAAGGTTTCGTCGGACTCGTCGAGCCGGTCGCCGATAATCTCAGTCACAATCACTTGTGAGGTTTGCCCGGCGGCAAAGGTTAGCGTTCCAGCGGTAGCCCGGTAGTCCAAGCCCGCCTTAGCCGTGCCGTTGGCCGTGGCGTAGTCCAGCGTCACCGGACGCAGGCTGGCTTCGGAGAGGCTGACGGTGAAGACGGCATAGCGGCTGCCGCCATGGCCTTCGATGACGGTGGTGTCAGAGATGGATACCTTGGGGGGCTCTTTCACCATGACGGCGACCGTGTCTTGAGTCACAGCGCCGTCACTGTCGGTCACCGTCAGCGTCGCCGTGTACTGACCGGCCTGATGGTAGCGATGGCTGGGGTTGAGACCCGAGACGACCGTGCCATCGCCAAAGTCCCAAACGACGGTGTGGGTATCGAGCAGGCCGGGGTCGCTGAAGCTGCCGCCGAAGGTTTCAGCCTGGTCATTGTAGAGGGTGCGGTCAGGACCCGCGCTGACGGTCGGCGCGACGTTGTGAACCGTCACCTCAAAGATTTGGGTCGTGGTTGCTCCGTCATCGTCGATGACGCTCAGGGTAACGGTGTAGAGGCCGTTCTGAGCAAAGGTATGGGCGACCGACTGGCCCAGCTGCGGGCCTGAGCCGTCGCCGAAGTCCCAGCGGTAGAGCAGGCTATCATTGCCGGGGTCAGTAGCCACAGCGCTAAAGGTTTCGGTCTCGCCTTCGCTGAGCTGGGTGCGACCGGCAATGCTGCTGATAGTCGGCGCGAGGTTGTTGACGGTGACGGTGAGGGTATCTCGGGTGCTGCCGCCGTCCTCATCGGCGACGGTGAGGGTGACGCTGTAGACGCCGTTGTCGGCATAGACATGGTTCACAGCTGGGCCAGTCACTGGCCCGCTGCCATCGCCGAAGTCCCAGGTGTAGGTGAGGGTATCGTCACCGGGGTCAGTCGCTAGGGCGCTGAAGCGAGCCGTTGCGCCTTCATTAACGCTGGTATCGCCTGACAGAGAAACAATCGTTGGTGGCGCATTCAAGACCGTGACGCTGAGGGTTTCAGTCGTCGCTGCGCCGTCCTTGTCGGTGACGGTGAGGGTGACGCTGTAGGTGCCCTGGTCGCTGAAGACGTGAGTCGGTTCGAGGTCGCCTTCTGCTGTGGTGCCGTCGCCGAAAGACCAGACGACGGTATGGGTATCGAGCAGGCCGGGGTCACTATAGCTGCCGCTGAAGCGGACGGTCTCGCCCTCCACTACGGTTTGAGTCTGACCCAGGACGACCACCGGGGCGACGTTGTTGACGACCACCTCGCGGGTTGCGACTGTAGCTGCGCCATCTGAGTCGGTGACGGTGAGGGTGACGCTGTAGGTGCCGTTATCGAGGAAGGTATGGTGGGCAGTTTGACCGGTGACTACGTCGCTGCTGTCGCCAAAGCGCCAGGTATAGGTGAGGGCATCATTACCCGCATCGGTAGCCGCAGCGCTGAAGGTGATGGCTTCGCCTTCGTCGGCGCTGTTGCTGCCGGTGAAGTCGGTAATCACTGGAGCCAGGTTATGAACTGTGACGGTGCGGGTCTCAACGGTTTCAGCCCCGTCGTCATCGCTGACGGTCAAGGTGACGGTGTAGACGCCGTTGTTCAGGAACCGATGGCTGATGGCCGGGCCGGAGGCGGGCTCGCTGCCGTCGCCGAAGTCCCAGATATAGGTGAGGGCGTCGTTGCCGGAGTCGGTAGCCAGGGCGCTGAAGGCGGCGGTGTCACCCTCGTTGAGCTCGGTGGGGGTGTTGAGTTCAACAACGGTAGGCGCAAGGTTGCGGACGGTAGCGTTAAAGGTTTGAGTGGTACTGCCGCCGTCTTCGTCGCTGACGGTGAGGGTGACGGTGTAGATGCCATCGTCGGTGTAGATATGGTCAGAGGTTTGGCCCGTGACGGGCTCACTGCCGTCGCCGAAGTCCCAGCTGTAGGTAAGGGTGTCATCGCCGGGGTCGGTGGCCAGGGCGTTAAGGCTGAGGGTATCGCCCTCATTCAGCTGGGTGGTGCCGTCGATGGCGACGACTGCGGTGGGCTGGCTGACTCCGGGCTCAGCAGCAGGCTCTACCTGGTAGCCCGCGATGATGAAGGTGACCCGGCCCTGACTATTCTTCAGGTGCGGATTCGGCCCGCTGTCTGGCCAGGTTAGCCGAGCCGTCCCAGAGAGGGTCGAAATTGGGGTTTGCTGGTACAGCAGCATCTGGTCGAGATCCTGATCTTGGTTGGGGCCAACGCTAGCGAGCGTAATCGGCGTGTCTAAGTGGGTGCCGTTTACCGACTGGACTTCCAACGCCATTGAGGTGCCTTCGGCGACCTGCTGCTGACTGGTGGTATTCACCTTGGTCAGGAAGGACAGCGCGTTGAGGATAGCGGCATCGCCGATGGGGTAGGTGAGCGGCTGACCGGCGATGGTGAAGACGACCTGATTGGACTGCCATTCGAGCGACCAGGCAACCGGCTGACCGTTTTGCCAGACATACTCGGCCTGCTGATAGCGGTCGGACTGCGCACCGCTGGGGCCGATGGCGAATTCGTAGGTATTGGTGCCTCCGGCTCGGCCTTCAAAGCTCCAGAGTTTCTGGGCCTGGTCTTTGAGGGCGCGCATGTCGGCGTAGTCGGTGAGGACGTGGAGGCCGGTGGGGCGATTGATTTCAACAATCGTTGGCGCGACGTTACCCACGATCAGGGTTTGGGTTTGGGTAGCGGTGCCGCCGTAGGGGTCGGTGACGGTGAGGGTGACGCTGTATTGGCCATCGTCGGCGTAGGTGTGGTTGGCGGTGGGGCCGCCAACTGGGTCGGTGCCGTCGCCGAAGTTCCAGGTGTAGGTCAGGGTGTCGTTGCCGGGGTCGGTGGCGGTGGCAGCGAAGCTGAGGGCTGCGCCTTCGGTGGCGGAATTAGGCAGGGCAACGGTTTGGATCTGCGGGGCGAGGTTGGCAACCTCTAGCGTGACGGTGGCCAGGTTAGAGGTCTCGCCTGCGCTATCGGTGACGGTGTAGGCGAAGCTGTCGCTGCCGGCATAGCCGTCGAAGGGCGTATAGAGCAGGTTGCCCTGGGCGTCGCGGCTGAGGCTGCCGTAAACGGGCTGGCTAACTAGCTCGAACTGGCTGAGGTTTAGGGCTTCGTCGAGGTCAACGTCGTTGCTGAGCAGGTCTACCCGAACCGTTTGGCCCTGGGTTAGGGCTGCTGTGTCGTCATTCGTGACAGGTGGGGTGTTGCCGCTGCCGAGGGTGATGTTGTCGATGCGGACGAGGCTGTCGGCGGCTCCGAAGCCGAGTAGGTCAAAGTACAGCGTGGCGGTGGTGCTGGGGGCAAGGGCGCTGAGGTCGATTCTGACTCGGCGCTGGCCGTTGGCGAGGGTAGTGACGCTGACGTCATCGTCAAGATAGAGGCTGCCGTCGGCTTGCAAGTTGAACAGGGCGTCAGTATGGCTGAGGCCAACGGTACCAACCAGGGGCTTAAGGGTATGAGCGTCGAGCAGGGCGACCTCGAAGGCGTCGGGGGGACGGCGGGTGCTTTGACCCAGGGTGGCTTCGATCAGGTCGAAGCTGAGGATACGCTGGCTGGGGTCGTCGGGCAGCACGAAGGTTTGGCTGAGCTGGCTGAGCAGCGGGCTGTCTTCGGTCAGGGAGACGGCGGTGGAGGAGGCAAATGGGGTGGTTTGGACGGCTCCCCGGCGCTGCCATTGGGCCAGCAGGGTTTCGAAGTCGCCGTTGCTGATGCCGATGAGGGGGTCGCTATGGATGGCGGCGCTCAGCGCGGTGCCGGAATTGTGGCTATCGGCGGTGTGATTACGGATGGCGGCGAGCAGCTGGAGCTCTAGCTCGGAGGGCAGCTTGCGCATGCCGGGGGTGAGGTAGGGGCTGAGCAGCCGCAGCGGATCGGCGAGGTGGCTGCCGTCGGCGGTGAGGGCGACGCTGAGGTCGCCGTGGGTGAAGGTGTGGTTGTGGACGTGGTGGTCGAAGCCTTTGTTGCCTGCAATAAAGCCTGCCAGGTGGCCGAGCTCGTGCAGGATAGTGGTGAGCAGGTCGTAGCGTCCGTAGGCGATGGAGTCTGGGGTGGCCTGGAAGTTATACTCGGTGTTGTGAAGGCTGAATTCGGAGTTCTCCCAGGGTGTCGGGTCGATGAACCAGCCGGTGCCGTTGGCGTCATCGTCGATCAGGATGGTGCCTGCAACGGGGCGGCCTTGGATGTCAAAGCGGGTGATTTGGGCCTCGGCGAGTTGGCCGGTGGGGAGGTCTTGAATAAGAAGTGACAGATTGAATGGAGTGAGGAAAGTAAAAAAGCTATTCCACAAAGTAACAGCAGTAGACTGAATAATGTCATCTAAAGAAGGCGTTTGGTCATGGTTTGGGAACTTACTCCAGAGGAATTGTTGATTCGTTACGACTACGGGGAGCGCGACTTTCGAGGAATCAAACTGATCGAATCCGAGAGAGATATCAATGGTGAGCAGGTCACTCTTCGAGGTGCTGATTTGCGAGAGATCAACCTGCGAGGCTCTTACCTGAGAGAGGTCGATTTGACTGAGGCTAATCTCACCGGAGCCGACCTCTCCGGGATTTGCTTGGAAAGTGCTGTGTTGAAGCGAGCCATCATCAAAGACGCCTGTCTGCATTCCGCTAACTTGCATTGGTGCATCTTCGATGAAGCTGACCTGACAGGAACTGTCCTTAACCACATGAATGCCTGTAGTGCTTTCTTTCGTAATGTCAAGATCGGCCCATTTGAGTATGCCGTCTTGGCTGATGCTAATTTCAATGGAGCTATGACACCCAACCAGTTGCTCTGCCGCGGCGGAAATTTGATCTGGGATACTGTCATGCCCGATGGCTCCATCGTAGCTGGGCCTCAGTTTGGAGATGGGAAAGGAAGATAAATCTTCACTAGTTGCCGCCATGAGATGAGCAGTTATTGGAAAAATATCTTTTAACCTTGCCTTGATTTCTCCAACTGTTTGTCGCTCAATTGCTTCCTGAATCTCGACAGGAATATTAGAGAGAAAGTTGTAACCTGTGATGTATTCAAGCGCATCGACGTTAATGATTTTTTGGGTCCAATCAGCATCTGGATCCTGGCCGACTTTTTTCCCAAAAAATTTAGAATTCGTACCTGCATAATCAATCAGCGTATTTGGGAGCCTGACAGCAAAGGCAAGAGAATCCTTCGTTACATCTGAAATTCCTTGGCCGGGCTTGTCCAAAACCAGTACGACCTTCCAGACATATTCAGGAACGCTAACTTTATTGCTAAGTAGAAGAGGACGACCATACTCGTCAGATGCCTGTCCATCTCTTCCTGCAATAATATAGAATTCCTTATCCTTAGACACAACCGCTTTGGTTAAGTCATCTTCTAGCGCTTCCCATCTATCACTTGGTCTATTCAGTGGCTGGGGAAGGATATTGTCCATCAAGTACGTTGCAGCATAATCTT
The DNA here is from genome assembly GCF_015207255.1 of Vasconcelosia minhoensis LEGE 07310. Taxonomy (GTDB): domain Bacteria; phylum Cyanobacteriota; class Cyanobacteriia; order Phormidesmidales; family Phormidesmidaceae; genus Vasconcelosia; species Vasconcelosia minhoensis. The sequence goes on along the minus strand of NZ_JADEXG010000013.1, from coordinate 58,322 downwards.
GCTTGTTTCGATTACGATGCGAAGCGGTTGTCATGTGTCCTCTATGGTAGTTCGTTGTCTCAGGGATATCACCATGCTCAGCTGAATCAACGAAAGGCAAACGTGGATCAACTCCAAACGTAAGTCCCTTATTACTGTAATCTCCAAGCCAGGTTTTGTTAAGTTGATAACTAACCCAGTTGGGTGTTTTAAACTTGTCGTTATAGGAAAGAGAGTATTGTGGCTTCTCAATCAGGTGGTTATCAAAAAACTGGCTAGGCGGAGTTGTAATAAGATCTAGACCAGGATTATAACCATCATCGAATTTGGGCGTGTCTATATCCTTTCTTGCTTCCTGTCCATTTAAAGCTGGATTTCCAAACAGCAAGTGCTGACTCTTGAAGAAGACGTTGTCTAGATAAACTGTCTTCGAGCCATTTAGCTCAAACCTGAGCGTCTTTACTTTTCCTCTGAATTCGTTTGGAATATCAACCTGAAAAGTTTGAAACCCTTCTTCTGCAAAACCAATCCTGTTAGATTGCCCTTCTCCTGTCCTACCACCTATTGCTTCATCAAACTTACGTAGATCGACCGCAGGATACTCCTTTCCTGTAGTATTTGGATTACCTTTAATTAATCCTTGAAAAGCAGAGCTTTGAAGTTCTACATCATCTAAAAACACCCGAAAAGTACTAGTTTGAGAACTATCGCTATTATCTGGTTTGGGTACATGCAAATCAAATCGCAGCACTCCCCAATCAGGGACTAAGAAGCTGTTGTGTGTAACACTATTTGCACCATTGCCTAGCTCCAAAGCAAAACTAGTATTGCCTGCGATACCGCGCTTTAGATGCTTCAGTACAGCATCCCCACCTTCAAATGACCAACCAGGAATATCCAGATTACTACCCGCTGTATCAAAGCCAGGTGCTATGGAATCAAAATTCCCGTTGAAGAGCGTAGGAACGGCATAGTCCCCGCGTCGTCCATTCCCAACCGTGCCACCGGTGAACGTATTGTCTTCTAGAACGGATGCCCTATTAAGCGGATTATTCAAGTAAGCATCGAAACTTCCTAGTCCCTCTTTGTCAGTCCTAGTACCAATACTGCTCCCATAGGGACGATACTCATAGCCACCGCCGAGTACTGAATAGAACCAGCCCGTACCGATGCCTTCCCACACTGAGTTGGGATCACCGTGTTGAACTGATTGTCCATTTCTGATGGCTGAGGTGTGATCGGGGGTATACCACGTCTTTGTACCACCGCTAGACGTTCTGAGCTCTCTTGGAAGATCGCCTAGTCGTCGTATGTAGTCGTCGCCAAGCTCCTGGCGAAGCGAGAGATTTGCTGTTCCCAGATACCAGTCTTTCGCACGCTGGGACGCCACGTCACGTATGCTATTCGGTTCAAATGCTGAATATTTACTAAGGTTTACTTCCCAATCAGCAAGTCCTTCATCTATTGAACGCCCTTGACGTAAAGACTGTCCTCTTTCGTCAAATTCGCTGGCAGTCGTCTGGTAGTAGTTATCCGCAAAGGTAACATTATCCCAAATTCGTAAATATGGATCATACGTGTTGCCATACAACCCGGTTCCCTGAAAAGTTGATCCATAAGCGATTGGATCGATCGTTGTAAAGTGCAAATCACGATTTGCACTACTGGTACCCCCTGCATGTAGATACAGAGCTCCCAACCTTTGAACGATTTCTGTGTTGACGACAGCACCTCTACCAAATCCAATGAAGTGGAGTGGTGAATTTAGTAGATCTCCTTGAGTTCTATTAATTTTACCTGAAGCATCGTAACCATTGATACTGCCACCCATCTTTTGGTCTAGCTGGACAAGAGCTGAGAATAAACTATCGGCTTCGGCCTCAGTAAAACCAGAAGTCAAAGAGTTGATTAGGGAATCAGATTCAGATAAGATGACGAGCGGTAAGTTCCTTGAAAATTGAGATATTTCTTCAATAGAGACCTCCCGAGTATCAAAGAAAAGCGTTTTTCCAGGAGCTATAGAAGGTGTCCCGGTATACCATTTATTTGTTTCAGATCGATACCATACAATATGGCTCTGATAGTCAAGATAGCTTTTAATAAGGGACGCCACTTCTGGTGAACTTCCAATTAAAGTTTCAGAAAACCCCCAATTTGTACCTGGAGAAACTGTTGGAATAATGGTAACACTAGGAAAACTCTCAGGGGTAGTTGTATCGAGCGTAGTCGCAGGGATATCAAAAACAGTTGTAACACTGCTTTGAGATGATACTCTCGCACCACTAGACTTCTCAATTTCGATACTCCAAAAGTAACGCTGCCCTGCTGTTAATGCTCTTTCTCCAGACAATAAAAGCTCATAGCTATAACCTTCTTGAGGCTCCGATAATGGATTACCTCGTGCGTCTAATATCTGCCATATACCTTTGCCTGAGTTATCACCTCCGTTTCTTGTCCACTCAGCAGTCAAAATTCGATTAGGGTTGTAGTCAGTTCCATCCCTCAGTGACTCAGTTGGAGCCCAGTCGCCGGGTACGAGGCCCTGTCCATTGGGGAAAGAACTGACATATAGTTTGATGCTTCTAACGTCTTCTCGTTCTCTTAACTGTTTCTGAGCCTCTGGGGACGGAGTAGGCTGAGTGTTTGGTAAGTCCTCCCAAACAGGTAGATCTTCCCATCGGATACTAGTTGAGGTTGGCGTTATCGGTACAGGCTGTGGTCGATACAGTCTACCTAGACTAGGCGGTGTTTGAGGTAGCGGCAACGACGGAATTACTGTCGGTTGTGGAATGGGTCTTACTACTGGAGCTTCTCTTAGCTGAAAAGCTTGTGCAGATTGCCCAGGAAGTAAGAGGTTTTCTATCGTACTGCGTAGCGATCCATCTTGGTCATCGGCTCTCTCATGTAGTGACCAATTAAATATTAATTTCTGTGTAGAGTTCTCCTGGTCTCCACTAAACTCTACAGAAGATGAGCCAGGAAGGATAATCGTATTTGGCGTATGAGCAGTGAGCCCCCAAGTGCTACCCGCGCCAATGGGTCTGTCATTAGTTGTATCTCCAAACACACCTTCTAAGAAGGGACTTGAAATATTGGCCGCTACCCCTACTTTGCTGTTAACATCCTCAAGCGGTGTATTCTCTAACTTAGACAAATTGTTTGGGTTATTGATTGTATTCAGTATTTCCTGAACGTCGTAAACAAAAGTTGCAGCCACTCCAGGATTCGCCGCATAAAGGAACCTATTATCACCAGAGAGTGTCAACGAGCTTGTCAAGCCCATAGGAATTGGGCGAGTAGCTGCTACTAGCTTCGGTGCAGAATTCCCTGAAATCTTGATGATGCCGACGTTGCTACCAGCACCTTTACCATCGACACTTTCAATGCCAGCACCAAACATTCTGCCGTTATAGCCAGCAACAAAGGCATACTCTATGCCTGAACTATCTCTCAGCCATACAACGTCAATCGCTTCATTGACATCAAAGTAATCGTCGAAATCTCCCAGCGTAAGTGACGCATACTCCTCTGTATGAGAGAAACTTCCATCCTGACCCACAGCTACAGCTAGCTTCCCAAAGCCTTTGGAGTCATTAGTTCTGTTGGTGAAGAAGACCGTATTTGGTTTGTCGGTGGCTGTAATGCCCTCAACTTTACCTTCAATATCGATAACAGAAACGACTTGATGAACTTGGGCATTGCCTAAATCAACGTTGATAACAACAATGCCACTTTTACCCGACTTACTAGAATTGGTAGTCGCGAATAAAAGCGAGCCATCCGAATTTATGGCTAATCGACGAACGCCTATCGTGCCATCAATATGAATGGCTTTAATATATTTGTTGTAACTTCCTGAGTTTGGGTTGATATCTATGACATAGATAATTCCTAAGTTCCGGTCCCCTACGTAGGCGTAATGATTTCCTTCGCCGATTACAATTGAAGTTGGACTGCTTCCACTAGGCAACTTGATCCGATCAACTTCTGTGGTTTCTGGGTTAATATCCAGCTCTCTCAAACCTATCGCGTCAATGACAGCAATTGAACTTTCTCCAGGCAAAGGAACATATGCTACGTCTTCTGTCGTAGCTACGTATCTAGCGCCTGTATTGTTACCAAGCGGAATGCTTGCGAGCAATATGTTTTCGCTCCCGCTTTGTTCTACAACATTGTCAGCGTCTTTTGCATTGAAAACTTTGATGTTGCCCGATAGTGGATTAGCTCCTAGAACTCGATCAAAATGCTCATAGAAGATAGCGGTTGGCGTAGAAACATATTCAACGCCTTGAGACTCAACAGTCCTGACAGCCATGATACTGAGCTGCTCGCTGACGGGAACTGAATTAGGAACTCGGAGCTTGATGTATGTTCCTTCTGTGTTAACTTCTAGTTCAGTTTGCTTGCTGCTATATGAGCCATATCCAAAATCGATTCTGAGACCTTTTGTAGGACTGTATTCAGCTTGATCGGTCTCAGGATTTACGCTTACAGAGATTAAATTCTCTCCTCGAATCTTCAGAAAGATGCCTTCATCGTCAAAATGTGCTGTTACTATCGTAATTATAGGGGTAAGTGGGTCTGTGACCGGTGAACTGATGTCTGAGACCCAAGCTATAGGGTTATCTGAATCTGATGATAGCTGAGCCAAGTTTAGAGACACGCCAGCACTGGTTTTGTAGGGTAAGCCTATTGCTGGAACAACCACTACCTCAACACTCATGTTTACGGTTGATCGAGTAGTGAACCTATCTAAGATAGGATTAGACTCTTCATCAATCAGTAAGGCTGAAATGACTGGTCCTGCCAGCGCAGCAGTCAACCCAATCGCTGGTGATGCCCATAGAGAGAGGGCAGCCCCTCCTACTGTCGTAATCAAAGGTGCAGCCAGCCCGACAGCAGGAATTGCGCTTGGTGGTAGTAAAGCATCTACAACTCGATAGTTGAATTTAGGTACAGCAATTGTATAGGCACCATCTTTTCTGGCACCTTTCCACGGCGGCGATTGTGTCCGGATCATTCCATCTTCGCCAACAATCCCTGATTCCTCAATAAACCAGATGGGCTCGGCAACGCCATCTAGTGCAGGAAGGCTGTCTAGTCGCATAAAAAATACTTCTGTGCCAGCACTCAGCCCAGTTGTATTGGGGATGGCTAACTGTGCAGGGACTAAGAGTTCTTGGCTATCAAATGTTAGCTGGAAAGAGCCAGCAAAATCGTATTTTTCGGGAAGGCTGAGGGTCAAATCTTCCCTTAGCACCTGCTGAATACTGACAGTCGTTTCTTCTTGTAACGCTCCAGGCGCTATAGCTACTACCAATCCATCATCTGATTGGATTACACCACCATCTTTACCTATCACACCAAGGTTGGGGTATGGTGAGCTTACCTGTACAGGAATGACACTTTCTGCACCACCATTGATAACTGTAACCGTAGACCAGCCCGTATCTAATGCTGTAATGAGGCCGTTTTCGCCGACTTGAAGTACTGATGAATTGCTGACGAAATATCTGGTTCCAGAAATTGCGCCCCCAAGATCTGGAGACCCGGTCAGACTTTCAATGCTGACTAGCAATTGCCGACTGGCTCCCTCAGTTAGAGTAACGGCTTGAGGATATAGCTCAAGACCCAATTCTTCGGCAAGTGTCACATATAGCTCTTGCTGGTTTCTAGGCGCTAGGATATCTCCAATTCTAGAAACTGTTACTGCTTCGATACCGTCTCGAAACGCTCGTAGAATTGCCGTGCCATTTGACAGACCAATAATACGGCCATTGTCGTTGATACTGGCGACCGACGACGTATCTGAAAGATAGCTCAAGTAAGAACTATCTAAAATGACATTCTTTTGATCTGTAAAATCGCCAATAGTAATTAGATCTTCTTGATCGCCGATACCCAGTCTGGGCTGGCGATTGACAAAATCTAAGCCAATCAATGGCGCATCGCTAACTTTCACGATTATTGTCGTGGGGATGGAAGCACTAAAGCCATCATCCGCTATCAGCTGGAAGCTAGCAGAACCGTTGAAGCCTGCATCCGGCGTAAACCGAACCTTCCCGTCATTCGTAAACGTAACGGTACCATTCGTGGCATCTGCGACCCTGAAGAAGAGGTCATCTCCCTCAGGGTCATGAGCCAGATTCGCAACCGAGAACACCGACGGCAGGTCCGTATGGGTGAGCACAGAAGTTCCCGTCAATACCGGCGCTTGATTCGCGACAAAGCCAAAGTTAGCGCTGAGGATCTGGACATCAGCGCTATCCACACGACCATCGCGGTTGAGGTCCATTGCCCAGCCATAGGCCGCCTCCCCTTCCCGGCTACCCAACGCCGCCAACAGTAGAGTGCTGTCCATCCCGTCCACCGCACCATCGAGGTTGACATCGCCCGCTACCGACAGCCGCAGCGAATAGTCACCCGAGCCATGCAGCGATAGCAGCTGTAAGCCTGAGCGCTCCAACGCAAACAGGCCAAAGCCTCCCGTCGCCGTCGAACTAGAGAGCAGCGGCGAGAGCCCTGCAATCGACGGCAGCGCGCCGTTCGCGACCTGCCAGTCAACGCTAAGCAGTACCTGGCCGCTAGCCAAAGACGTCAGCTCACTGTCGCGCAGACTGAAGGCCCAATAGTCCGTCCCCGTATCCCCAAGCGCCCCAGCAGTAGTCGCCCCCGAGAACCGCGCCGCGCTACCCAGATCGCCCAGCACCGGCACCACTACAGGCGACACGCCCCCCAGTACTGCCTCTCCACCTGTACCCGCCGCACCGGTCGCGAGCGACAGCCGATGCGAGCCATCTAAGGCATAACCGTAGCGGCTGGTCGTGCCGAATGAATGGCGAGCCGAGATCAGCTCCCCATCGCGGTAGGCATAGCTGAGCGACTGGCCATCGCTAGATTCAATTCGAGAAATTTCGCCGTTCTCACCCCGGACAAAACGCAGCGCCTCCCCGGTCGTGAGATGGAGCACCCCGTTGCTAGAGAAGACCAGCCGCTTACCATCCGCTGTCTGCTGCGCCAGCACCCGGCCCTGGGCATCGAGAGAATATTGGGTGCCATCCGCCGCCCGCAGATGGTAAGCCGTCTCCCCAAAGTGCTCATCCGCCGGATTGTAGGGCCGAGCAGAATCCAAGTCATAGAGCCGATTACCCGCCAGCGATAGACGAGCGTCCGCGGAAGAGAGCGTATAGTCAATACCTGTGTCGGCGGCCCAACCAGGGTGGTAGTAGGTCACCCCGCCCACCTGCTGCTTCACCGGCTGGAACGTAAAGCCTACGCGCTGCCCATCCGGCAGCGACAGATAGACCCTAGAGCCGACCGCCAGCGGGCTAAAGCTACCCAGGTGCTCTCGCCCGGTCAGCGGCACATTACTTTGCAGTTGAAAATCAGCTTTGGCCAAGCGCCAGCCATAGCCAAAGTCGCCCATCACCTGAGATTGCAGCGACGAATAGGCCCGCTCCAGGCTGAGCGATACGCCACCGAGATCTACCGTCAGGTCCCTCTCTAAGCGGCTATACTGATTTGCCTTTTGAGCACTGTTAACCTCAAAGGTCGAGAGCACCTGGCTGGAACGCCCGCCGATATCAGTCGCACTCAGCCGCAGCTGATAGAAGCCGTTAGCTAGCGCCGCCGGGTTGAGCTGAGCTAGAACGCCTTCTCCAATAGTGGTCGTTCCCTGGGCTATTGTCGTAAACCGGTTGCTCCCTAGCAGCGCCATCTCCAGCGACCATTCATCAAGGTTAGTGTCGCGCACCTGGCCGACCACATCCGTCAGCTGATTCAGCGCCATCAGCCCCAGTGTCGGAGCCAGCCTGAGCTCAGGGGCCAGCTGGTCAGCCGGATCCTTCACCTTTAGAACCGTAGTCTGCTCACCCAGACGACCGTCCGCGTCTACCACCTGAGCAACAATCTCATAGCGCCCTGGCAGCGTTGGCGTAAAGCTAACTCGGCCCTGCGCATCGACCGACACCGGATCGCCATTCACGCTGACGGCAATACTCTGCACCAGGCTGAGGCTATCTGCTACTGCCCGAATCAATACTGCCTGCCCCGGCACCGCCGGGAAGCTGGGCGTCAGATCCAGCGTCACCGTCGGCACAATAGGCGTTGAAGACACCGTAATCAGCGCATTCTGAGTAACGCTAATTGCCCCGTCTGAGACCACATAGGTCACGACATACTCACCCAGCTGCCCCGGCGTAGGCCGCCAGCTAATCTCTCCGGTTTGGGCATTGAGCGTTGCGCCCTCTGGCAGATTGCGAGCGCTGTAGGTCAGCACTGTACCCAAATCAGGGTCAGTCGCGCTCAGCGCAAAATTCAACGTTTCACCCAGAGCCACATTCCGATTCAGCGCCGTCAGCTGGGGAGCCCGGTTGACATTGCCCACCCGCACCAACACATCGCGTACCGACTGCGCCCCGCTGGGGTCGGTCGCAGCAAACGAAATGACATACTCCCCAGCCTGCTCATAGGACGGTGTCCAGCTAAAGGCACCGGTCGTCGGGTTGAGCTTAGCCCCAGTCGGTAGGGCAGAAAGCGCTGAATACAATAGCGCATCGCCATCAATGTCTCCAGCGGCCAGCGAGAACTGAAGCGCTACACCTTCCTGCCCCAGCTGCGGCGGCAGCGGAGCTAGCACCGGAGCCTGGTTGACGTTGCCCACCGTCAGCGTAATCGTCTCCGACTGTTGGCGATGACCATCACTAACACTCAGAATCACATTGCTATAGACGCCCGCCTGGAAGTGATTCGGCGTCCAGCTCAGCACGCCCGTTCTGGGATCCAGCACCGCGCCGCTGGGCAAATTCTCGGCCCGGTAGGTGAGCCCATCGCCATCGGCATCGGTGGCATTCAGCACCACCGTCAGCGTTTCCCCTTCCTGCAGGCTGAGGTTACCAATTGGGGCCAGTACCGGCCCCTGATTCTGGCTGCGCACCTTCAGCGTAAAGGTGACTTCACCGCTCAGCTGCTGAGCAGCATCGCCATTGCCGCTATCCGTCACGCTCAGGGTGACCGGATAGCTACCCAAATCCGCCGCGCTCGGCGTCCAGCTAAACCGGGCCACGCCGTACACATTGGTTCCTACCAGCGTCGCTCCTGGCGGCAAACCGCTGAGGGCATAGCTGAGGTTGTCCTGATTAGGATCTTGAACCCGCACGTCAAAAGTCAGCGGCTCACCCGCGACCGCCACCTTGTCACCGATGAAATCCATTACCGGCCCGTCATTGGGCGCATCGACCGTCACCACAAACTCGTAGCGCGTCTGCGCGCCCGTGATATCGCTCGCAACCACCTCCAGCACATAGTCACCGCTGACGGTCGTCGCCTCAGGAGCCAGCTGGAGCTGAGCCGTGCCGTCGCCGTTATCGACAAAGCCAACAAAGCCAGGCAGCGCCCTGCCGTCTAGGTCCGTCGCCGTAATCGAAACGCGATCGCCGTCAGCGTCAGTCACGACAATCTCGAGCGTCCGGCTTTCACCGCGCTGCAATGTCTGAGCCGCGATCGCGGCAATCTCAGGAGCCCGGTTCACGTCGAGCACCGTAATCGGCACGGTAATCGTCGCGGTCTGGGCCACGCCAGTACCATTGCCATCGTCGGTAGCGGTAAAGGTGACCGCATAGGTCCCAGCCTTGCTGAAGCCCGGAGCCCAGCTAAAGATCGCCGTATCGGGGTCAAAGCTCGCCCCCGCAGGCAGGCCGCTGACGCTGTAGGTGACCGACGGGTCGCTGTCCTCTAGCAGCGTCAGTTCGCCATCCCGGTTGCGCTCGGGCGGGATGTAGCCGGGATTATCCGGATCAAAGGCAAACGCTCTGAAGCGAACTGTTTGCCCTTCTACCACCGTCCACTGCTGTAAACCCTCAAACACGGGGGCCGCATTGACATTCAGCACGTCTATCTTCAGCAGCTGAGAGGCCAGCTGCTCGCCGTCAGAGACCAGCAGCGGAATTTCAAAGTGACCGGCCTGGAAGTAGTTCGGCGTCCAGTCAAAGACACCCGTGCGCGGGTCGAGGCGAGCGCCGCCCGGCAGCAGATTACTGAAGTAGGTCAGCTGCGTCCCTTCTGGATCCTGTCCCTGGAGCTGGAGCCTCAGGGTCTCACCCTCGCGAATGGTGCGGTTGGTCAGCGGCTTTAGCGTCGGGGCCTGATTGGTCGGCGCAATCAGGAACGTGGTCGAAGCCGTCGTCGTCGTGGTGCCGTCGCTGACGATAAAGCGCACGTCCTCATAGGTGCCCGCCGCCGAGTAGCCCGGCGTCCAGGTCAACACCTTGGTCTTGGAGTCGAAGATTGCCCCGGGCGGCAGCCGGTTGGCCCAAATCACCAGCGCATCGTTATCCGCATCCGTCGCCCGGACGGCTAGCTGAATCGGCTGACCTTCCGCGCCATAGATCTCAGCGGGCAGCCCGGCAAAAACGGGTCGATGATTTCCGCCGGCCACGGCAATCTTAAACCGCTGCGTCGAACGCGCCCCGCGCGCGTCGTACACCTGGAGCACAACCGGTTCAATCGCCGCGCTATCCGGCCCTGGTGTCCAGGTAATCACCCCTTGGGCATCAATCGTCATGCCCTTGGGAGCCTGGTACAGCAAGTAGGTCAATACCGTACCATCGGGGTCGCTGGCTGCGACCTGATGGGTATAGACTTCACCGATGCGGGCGGTCGTCAGCGGCGCATTGTTGAACAGCGGCGCTTCATTCGGATAGGGCAGGGCAAAGATGCCCGGCTCATAGTCAAACCGCAGCGCGTCTGGGTTATAGACCGTAATCGTTTGCCCAGTTACCGACTCACCGGCCTTGAGGCGGCCATCGGCTAGGGCCTGGCTGAGGTCGAGCAGGTAAGCGCCCGTTTCTCGCTGCTGCGCGATCGCGCCCATCGGCTCACTGGTAAACGAGCCTGTGGGGGTCAGCAGCAGGGTCAACGGCAGCAGGAGGTCGTAGTCGGTCTGGTTGGTCAGCGCCAGGTCAAAGGCAATCGTCTGGCTGGCCCGGTCGTAGCGGGTATTGCTAAAGGCAATATCAACAAAGGCGGAGAAGTCAGACACAGCCGTAAAGTCAACTTCATAGCCTTCACCTAGCGCTAGCCCAGCCGCACTTTGCAGCGTCGGCAGTACGTCTAGCTCATATAGGTCAGCTGCAATTGAGCCAAATTCGAGGATGGCCGAGCGGGTGGCCGCGTCATAGCGCACCGACTGCGGCGTCAGCGTGCCGCTGGTCTGCCCGGTCAGGATGAAGTTGCTGGGATTGAGGATCGAGGCAGCATCGGTCAACGTGCCGACCCACATATCCTGGTCAAAGGTGACCGTGATCGACCCCTGCGGCAGGGCAATGATCGCATCCGGCGACGGGTTGGTGAAGGCAACCTGCGGCGCAATCAGCGGATTTAGGACATCGATCTGCGTTGACTGGCTGAGCAGCACCCGTCCGTCCGCAGTCACCTTAACGATATCGCCACGGCTGCCGACTGAAGCCACCACCACCGTATCCAAGGTCTTGGTATCGACCATAATCAGCTCGCCGTTCTGCCCGTCTATCCGATTAGTCGAGACAAACAGCAGCCCGGCTAGGCGAGTATTCGGCTGGCCGAAGGCGAGTGAGTCGGTCGGTGCGTCGAGCTTCAGCATCTGCTGCGGCTCGCCGTACTCGTTGAAGCGCACCACTTCGCCCCGCTGCGGCCAGCGGGTGGCCCAGAGACTGCCATCGGGCGCAAAGGCCAGGTTGCCGACCCGCAGATTGCTGAAGTGCTTGAAGGTTTCGGTGGCGGGGTCAAAGATTTCAACGCCGTTGCCCGAAGAAAGATAGATCTTGCCGGTGCCAGGCGCGATCACGAGCGCTTGAGTAATTCCATCTGCATACTGGGCTAGAATTTCGCCAGTTTTGGCATCTAGCTTCAGCAGCGGCCCACCACCGGTCGTCGCCCAGAGCGTGCCGTTTGCTGCCTGCGCCAGGTCGAAAACAGGATAGGGCAGAATAGCCAGCGGGTTTTGGGCCGCGCCGCCGGTTTTGGAGAACTGATAGAGCGAACCGCGATTCTGCCCGCCGCTCGCCAGGATAGTGCCATCGGCAAGTTCAACAATGGCCATCGGGCCAATCTCACGGTGGCTTTGGGGGATGCCGGTCGCGAACGAGCTGGCGTTGAAGGGTCGTAGCACCTGAGCAAACTCAGACGGCTGACCGTTGACCACCGCGTTTGGAATGGCCTGCTGCGCCTGTAAGAAGAGAGGATTGGTGGATGGCTGCTGGGCTGGGGCCGGTGGCGGTGCTAGGGCGGGCTCGGTCGTCCGACCAACTTCCGGCAGGGTGCCGAGGTTGGTTGCAAAGCCATCGCTGGGCGGGGTAATCCCGATCTGGGGCTGCTCACGGTTGCCCGCATTATCGGTTGCCAGCGCCAAGAACTCGTAGGTATGCCCGGCTTCACCTTGGAAGATCGACTCGGTTGCCGTCGTCTGCGACTGCCAAATCTTAAAGTCGCCGCCGTCCGTGGCGACATAGACGGTGACGTGGCGCACCCCAGAGCCGCTAGCCTCGTCAGCGGCATTCCACTGCACCCGATAGTCACTGCCCCCAGCCGTCAGCGGGCTGACTTGCAGCAGCGTCGTCGGTGCTTTGCCATCGACCAGGTTGGTCGCCACAGCAGTATCCAGCGGCGCTGCCCGGTCAAAGAACACGCGAGCGGCACTGGTAATCTCCGTTCCGGTAGGGCGATTGGCCAGCGGTTTAACCGTATAGCTGACAAAGCCAGCCCCGGCTTGTTTAGAATTGTTAGGCGGCAGTAGCCCCCGCTCTGGGTCGTTAATCACCTGCCCGGTTCTGGGGTCAATCGCCTGGAGCTGCCAGATCACCGTATTCGAAAGCGGATCTAGCCCGGCACTGACGCGCAGGATAAAGCCTTTGCTCTGAGTGAAGTCGAAATCGCCTTGGAAAGCGCCCCGGCCTTTAGGGATATGGATTTGAATGTCCCCCAGCTTTAGACCGCCTAGCTCAAACGTACGGGGGTCAAGGTCTGTGTCTAGCTGGGAAACGATGCGAATTTCACCTACTGTAGTAGCAGCGTTGGCGCTATTCTCAAAGCGAACTCTGTAGGGGAGTGATTCTCCTAGCGGCACATAGTTTTCACTGCCGTAGCCCAGCGGGCCAACCAGGGACACCTGATTGCTTTGCGAGCCGTTCGCCTGGAACAGGCTGGCAAAGCTTGGCGGCGGGACAGACGTAGATGGCGGTAGATCAACTCGGGCGTCACCGTACGGCACATAGATGTTGAAAGCCTGGGTGCGCGTCGGTCGCGAAAGGCCCAGATCAAATAAGCTCGGGTTGGGAATTTTCTCACTTCCGGTCTTTTCAGGCGTATCGCCATACCACCGGCGAATCTGCTCAAAGAATTCAACCAGATTGCCGGTCGAGCGAATTCCCGCTCCAGCCGGGCCAATCAGCAGGCCCGTCGCCAGGGTTGCCAGCAGGCTGATCACCTGCGCGCTCTCGCGGATGGGCGGTGCTTCCGCCTCAGGGCGCAGCAGTCCTACCTGCTCCAGCGCGGCGAGATAGGCCTGTGTCCAGGTCTGGGCATCCGCTGCCAGCACGCTGAGCGCTTGGGCCGCCGTGCGATCTCTGAGAATGGCGTCGCGCAGCCGCAGCGCTTCTACGGTTTGCTGAGCCACAAATTCGCTGCGGCTGAGCGCAGTTGCTGACCCTAAGATATGGAAGCGGAAGGCAATCTGGTCATCGGGGATATCTTCGAGTGCCCTGGGATCTTTCAGCAGTTCTTCAACCAGGCCCGCATAGGTTTGAACATTGAAGTTTCGACCGATGCTGCCGCCGGTGGCCAAATCTAAGACATAGCCCGGCGCTAGTGTTTCACCTTCTCGATTTACATCAGAAACTAAGCTAGCCCAGGGAATATCGCTGTACTCATCCCCCGGTGTTCCTCTCAGATTTGAGCTGAAGGTGACGAAGGGCAGGTTGAAGACTTCTACATTCTTGCCCAGCGCGGGCGTACCGACCTGGAAGAATACATAGGGCGTATCGAGGTTAGTCAAACTATTGATGGATAGGCCGTAGGTGCCCGCCTCACCTGGGGCAATGACGCGAGGGCCACCCACGCCAATCGATACATCAGTCTCGATTGCGCGCTCGACCAGATAGCGATAGGGGACAATCGCCTCTTTCCCATTGGGGTTTATCACTTTGACGTCGTAAAGACCATGGGGTGCATCCGTCAGGTCAAAGATGGCAATAATCTTCGTGCTATTGATGACTTCGTAGCGGGCAGGCACATATTCTGCGATCCCGGGCCGTACCAGCTTGACAATGGCACCCGCCTGGAACTGCGCCCCAGAAATTGTCGTAGTGACATAGCGACTATCGCCTCCTCGGTCCGTCGTGACGTTGGTGATGCCGAAGGGGAGGACATCCGCAATGATTCGGGTGGGTGTGTCCTGAGACGGCTGGCTGTAGCCCCGCACTAAAACGTAGTACGTTCCAGGCTTTGTAGTCGGGATAATGGCTACTGGGTCAGGCCCGAGTTCGCCGTCGTAGCCCGCGTCATAGACAATACCGCTCGGGGCTGCTTCGTGTCTTAGGAACAGCTCATTGGCTGCACTGCCGGAGGCAGAGTCTACATTGACCTTAAGGGTTTGCCCGGCCCCAATGGTGATCTGGAACAGACGCTCCTCACCCGGGTCTAAGGTTAGATCAAGCGGCACGCCAAGCTGAAGCGTTTCAACGCTCACTGAGAGCGTATCTGCCGATGCGGTGGTGTTGTTTGCTTCGTTTTCTGCTTCGTAGATTTGGTTAAAGATATCTGGGCGGACAATAATCCGGTAGTCGCCGGGAATCGCCGGGGGAAGGTTTACAGACAGGCTGGCGCTATAGGTCTCGCCTGGGGCGACAATGCCGCTTCGTAAAACTCGACCTAGAGCAATATCGGTGATGTCCCATTGCTCATCGGCTGAAAGGTAGAGGGCATCGCTCCACCGCCCGGCGGCAGCGTTCACACCCGAGTTCGTCACTTCCCACTTAATCGTGACTAAATCGCCGGATTTTGCCGCATTTGGAATTGTGATACTGCTGACCTGCAGGTCTGACGGTGGCGGCAGTTCCAGAATAACCGGCTGCTGACTCGGGGAGGCGTTGTTGCCTTCAAAGGTTCCTTCAAAGACGCTGCCGCGTAGCGATGTCTGACTGGTAATGGCATCGGTGACCACGAAGACATAGTAAGGCCCGGTCAGATCGGTGCTCAGGTCTAGCGTTTTACTAACGGTATAGCTTCCGCCTGCGGCGAGGCCGCCGCTGTGGGAGACAATGCCCATGAAGCGATCGCGCTGCACGTCTAAAAATTCATCGCGGGAGAGATAGATGGAGTCGTTCCAGCTGCTCTGGCGAATAGGCGTATCGCCGGTGCCTTTATTCGTGACGGTGTAGGTAACGTCTAGTAGTTGACCAACAGTTGCGCGCTGTGGCACGACAATGCTGGTTACCTGAAGGTCTGGTGACGGAGTAAGAACGACTTGTAGCGCGTTAACAGCAAGGTTATTCCCTTCGTCTTGAAACTCTGGTACGTTGGCGTATCTAGAAAAGTTTTCATATACGACACTATCCCACGTAAGCGGGCCGCTAAAAACGAGCTTAGTGCCGGAACGGTTGGGTTCCAGATTTGCATCGGTGACGAAGATGAGATAGTAATTCCCTTCGATTCCATCGGGCAGAGTTAGAGTAGCGGTTTGACTATAGCTCTGACCAATTGATAACCCACCGACATGCTTGACCGAACCCAGCATGACATCGGCAGAATCTAGGGAAAGATCGCTAGAGAGATAAACTCTGTCATACCAAGCACTTTGACGAGTGTCACGGGTCCCTTGATTGGTAACTGTCCAGGATACGGAGACAGATTCACCCGAGTTTGCAGACTGAATGGGGGACGCAAAGGCAGCAACCTGCAAGTCCGGCTCTCGATAGTTGATATCGAACTTGCCTACCCCTAAATTATTGGAAGCATCTTCAAAAACAGTGTCTTTATAAAGGCCCAGTGCATTGTCATTGCTGCCGCTGTTCTGGATGCTGCCGCGAAACACCCGGCGATTGTCATATTCGCTGTAGGTATAGTCAGTACTAACGTAGAGATAGTATTCTCCGTTTGTCCCGGCTGGAAGAATAACCTCCTGGGTTTGGGTATAGCTCTCGTCGCTGCCGAGGGATTGTCCAGGGCTATACGCAAATAGGCCTAGTCTAGTTGCTCTATCCTTGATAAAGGTGGAATCGGGAGATAACCAAACTTCGTCATACCAGTATTTTGTGCCTGCCCAGGTCGCGGCACCTTGGTTCGTCACTGTCCAAGTGATCGTTGCCTTTTCGCCTGAGAAAGCATCGGTTAGCGACTTGACGCTAGTGACAACGAGGTCAGAAGGCGCACGGGTGACTAGCGTATCGGTGACATCAGTATTGTTATCAATATATGGCCCTTCCCAAATTCGCTCCCAGTTAGCGATTCCCGCATTGGTCTTAACGATGACGTATTGGCCGTGAACCGATGGCGCTAACTCTACTTCGAGCTCGGCTGTGTATCTGCCGTTGGCCGCTAGCGCTTGAGTATGGTTGACCCTGCCTAGTAGCCATCTGTGGCCATTGCGATCGTTCAGATCGCGGCTATCCGAAATGTAAACCTCATCATACCATTTGCCCTCTGTCTCAGCTTGTCCCTGATTCTTGACTGTCCAAGATACCTTAAACGGATTGCCTGCTTTAGCTTCTGGGGTCGCTGTAATCGATTCGACAATCAGGTCTGGCGACGGTGTCAGAAGGACAGTGATTGGCGTAGAAGCATAGTTGTTGCTATCTAGCTCGTTGGGGTCGTCTGGATTGACGTTGATGTTTTGAGTATCCTCAGTTACAACATCATAGGCGTCTGACCATACGGTAATGTACCAGTCACCCGTGATTTGCTTTGGCAGCGTTACTGTGACAGTGTTTTGGTAGCTGTCATTGATCGCGAGCGAACCTTGATGACTGAAGGTTCCTAGCAGAATATCTTCTGGCTCAAAGGAACCTGAGCTGGAAGCCGATGGGCGGTCTTTATTCCGGGTGAGCCAAACGGTATCTTGCCAGCCGCTGCGATCGGTTTCGCCAATACCCTTATTGGTAACCCGGTAAGTAACCGCAATGGACGAGCCTTCATAGGCCTGGCTGGGCGCAGCTACATTAGCTGTAACCAGGTCAGCAGGGGGCAGAGGCTCGACGTAGATAGGCTTAGCAAACAGGTTGTTGTCGTCTTGTGGATATTCATTCAGCTGATTTTTAGCATCTGTTTGGACCAGAATATAGGCGTTTCCTCGGAAATAACGAGGGATGAGCGCGGTCTCAACTTCGCTACGGTACTGCCCACCTGGCATCAGCGCAGATGCATTACTAATTTCTCCAAGCAGAATATCATCATCACTGATGGTGTTATCGCGCGATATATAGATGCGATCAAGCCAGCTGGGCGTGTCAGTCGCAACGCCACCCTGATTTTCAACGATAAAGCCAACGGTCAATGTACCGCCAGCGGCGACAGTAGCTGGCGATTCAACATCAGCCACCCGCAGGTCGGGCCGAGCGGGGAATGAAATCGTAAGCAGGTCATTATCAATTTTCGTATTGTTATTGGTGAAAGCGCCTTCGTAAAGGAACTGACCTGCATTCGTTTCGATAACGATTTGATAAGTTCCCTGGATTGTGCTGGGCAGTGTAAACTGCTCCGAACGCCTGTAAGTTTTACCGGCTTCTAATTCCTGCGTGTAGGTAAACTTGCCTACCTCAATCTTTTGGTCTGAACCCGCTGCTTTCAGGTAAACCCGATCAACCCAGGCTCGATTTGTGCTGCCCTGCCCCTGATTGATGACCGTCCAAGCAATATCAACCTTGCTCCCTGCTTTTGTGCTGGTTGGCCCTTCAATGTCCACAACGGCTAAATCTGGGGTGGGGGCCAAGCTAACGTTGATAGAAGCTGAGGTGAGAGCGTTATTATCGGTGTAGCGAAACTCATAGGGACCACCTGTTCTCACCACGAGGTAATATTCGCCTTCGATCCCATCAGGCAGAATTATTTGACCCGAGCGTTGATAGCTTGTGCCTTTTGCTAGTACACCAATATGCTCGAACTGGCCTAACTGCTGAAGCCCTGCTTTACCAGCTGGGTCCGCCGTCAAATAGACATAGTCGTTCCAAGTTGAAGTACTGGTTAGACCAATCCCTTGGTTAGCGACTGTCCAAGATAAGCTAAAGGGCTGACCGCTATTCCCGTTTGAAGCGACATCGATTTGATTGATCACCAGGTCCGCATAGGGAATTGGCACAATCTGGGTTCGGTTCGCAGCAGCGGCAGCATTATTGTCTTCCAGGCCATTTTCGAAAACCTGCCCTGCGCTATCGGTTTGAACCCAAATCCGATATTCGCCCTCAAACCGAGGCGCTAGCGTAATGGTTTCTGTACGCGAATAGCTGGCTAAACCTGCAAGTGAACCGGTATGGACAAATTCTCCCAGTAAGCGATCGTCGCCGTCGCCGAAAACTTCGTTGACTGAGGCCCAAACTCTGTCTGTCCAGGTACTGCTAGGTCCAACCTCATTTCTAAGGTTGGTAACGCTCCAGCTCACCTGAATTTTGGCAGGATCGCCAACGTAGATTTCAGCTGCATTGACGTTCGTGACAGCAAGGTCTGAGTAGGGAGCAAGGACGACTTCTAACGCTGCGGACGCTAGATTATTTGACTCAGCTAGCACCCCTGCCGCAGCGCCCTCGGCGATCCCATGATCAGCATCAGTGACCATCAGGAGGTAGTACTGACCTTCTATAGCAATGGGCAAGTCAAAGGTAAATGCATCAGAATAACTCGCTCCTGCCTCCAATGCCGTACTTAAAGTGATTGTCTGGATGAGTCGATCCGATGAGTCTATCTTTTGGTCAGTTGATAGATAAAATCTATTGATCCACGGTGTAGCAGTCGTAGAGGCTGTCCCGTTATTTCGAACGCTCCAGTTGACGGCTACTGTAGTACCAGATATTGCTGTTTCTGACACGCTGAGGACTGCCTGAAGGTCAGGCGCGATTAGCGTAACTGGAATCTGTAAGACGTTGTTTGAATCGTTAGCCTCTTTTTGTTGGTTGTCAATGTCTGTGACAAAGAAGAGATACTTTTGCCCTGTGGTTAGCCCCTTTAAGGTTATTGTTGCAGTCTGCGTGTAAGCATTGTCACTATCAGCAGTGCCTAACGCAGCCGGATTAGATCGTAGAGTAGTCTCTAGCCGAGTCGCTGAACCATCCAATATGGGGGAGTCGGAAATATAGACGGCGTCTTTCCAGTTTGTTTGAGTCGGCCCAGCTCCTGAATTTCTTACCGTCCAAGTTAGGTCGGTTGACTGACCCAAAAGAATCGTATTAGGAACAGTTGCGCTGACGACCTGTAAGTCTGAGGCAACTAACGTGATGGCTACACTAGCAAAATTATTATCGTCGTTAACTTCTACTTGGGCATCACTTTCATCAGTGACAACAAAAAGATAATGCTGACCAAGCACTAGGTCATTGGGAATAGTGATGTCAGCTTGAAGCGTGTATTGATTGTTGCTATCGACGTTTAGAGGAACTTGCTCAGTGACCGTTACTTGTTTGAGGCGAGTTGCTTTTGTGCGATCAAGCTCAGACGTAGGGGATAGGTAAACTGCATCATTCCAAACGGAACGAGCTTTGCCAGGGCCTTGGTTTGTGACCGTCCACTCTAACTGGACTGTGCTGCCAGGTATGAGTGTTTCGGGTGCGCTGATGCTAGAAATAATTAAATCTGCGGGTTTTAGTGCTACTGTCAGGTTGAAGAACTCGGCTGCAATTTCACCCGAACCGTCAATAGCTTTAATGACTATAGTGGTCGTGCCCGCGTCTTGTTCGCTGGGAGTTCCACTCAGAACTCGGGTTGAGATATCAAAGCTTAGCCAGCTTGGTAATGCGCTACCATCTGCCCGCGTTGCCCTATAGGTTAAGTCATCATTACCGTCTGAATCTTGAAATAGGTTGTCTGGAACCGTGAAGCTAAAAAAGGTGTCTTCTAAAGCACTTTGATTGTCAATGCTGCCTATCAAAGAGGGTGGGCTATTTGCTTTGTAGCGCTGAGCGAAGAGTTCGGTCGTGCCGTTGCTGCCATCGCCGACCCAGGCAATGACGAAGCTATTGTCAGCGGTAGTGACCGAAGGCTGCTTCTGGTTGCCAGCAGTCTTGGGGTTGACCCGAAAAGCGCTGCCCAGCGCAACGCCGTTGGCGTTAAAGAGGCGGGCAAAGACATCTTGTCCTAGCCCAGGTTGGTCGCTGTGCCAGGTAACGACAAAGTCACCACTCTTATCGATACTGACTACTGCATGACGCTGGTCGCCAAGCTCAGCATCGTTGACCTTGAAGGCAGCACCCAGCTTTTGGCCATCGGCATCGAAGCGCTGCGCATAGATGTTGTAGTTGGAAGCGCTGCTTGAAGGATAGTCTCGACTTTCCCAAACGATGATGAAGTTGCCCGCATCATCAATATCGACGCGAGAGTAGATCTGGTCGCTGGCAGTAGCGGTGTTGACCAGGAACTCATCGCCGAGCCGCTCCCCGTTCGCGTTGTAGCGCTGGCCATAAACCCCCCAGCCACTGCCATCTTGATAACGGCTACTCCAGGTCGCCACAAATTCACCTGAGGCACTCATCGCTACCGAAGGATAGGTCTGGTCATAGGTGGTGTAGGTGTTAACCCGGAACTCGCTGCCGAGGGCAACTCCTTGGGCATCGAAGCGCTGACCGTATACCCCTTGCCAAAAGGTGTCTTGGCTATAGCTCGACCAGAGGACGACGAAGTTGCCTTCGGCATCCGAGTCGATGGCGGTCATCCGCTGGTCGTAATAGGTATAGGTGTTGAGGCGGAACTCGCTGCCGAGGGGCTCGCCGCTGGCCGCAAAGCGCTGGCCGTACATGCCCCAACTGCTGCCGTCTTGATACTGACTGCTCCAGACGATGACGAAGTCACCGTTGCCATCAACCGTGACGCCTGCATCAATTTGGCTATGCGTAGTAGTCGTGTTGACTTTGAACTCACCGCCGAGCGGCACCCCCTGGGCATCGAAGCGCTGGGCATAGATGCCTTCGCTGCTGCCGTCTTGGCCCTGGCTGACCCAGGTGATGACGTAGTCGCCGTTGGGGCCGCTGGCGATGTAGTGCGGTGACTCGTAGTTGGTGTACTGGTTGCCGTCAGTGTAGGTGTTTACCTGAGCCGCTGGGCCAGTAGCCAGGTAGTTGGCCACTGTGAAGCTGCGGGCATAGTCCCCGCCTGCTGTGCCATCCAGGTCGCCATCGAGTGGGGTGCCCGCTGCACTCCGCAGCGAGTCTTTAGCGACCAGGACATAGTCGCCGCTGCCCAAAGCAGTCGCGAAAGTGAGCGTAGCGCTGGCATAGCCCAGCTCGCTCACCGTATACTGCACCGCAGAGAGCAGGTCACTGCGGTCTTCGCCGTTGCGCAGCAGTGCCCAGTTGGCTAGATCGGTGACCGTTGCCGCATCTAGCGTGGCTGAGAAGTCAACCCGCAGCTCAGGGGTGCGCTCAACCAGCAGCTTGCCTTTGCTGACAGGCATTCCATTTGGCGTAAAGATACCAGCGACCAGCGGCGGTCGCGCAATCGTGTCGTTGACAAACCGCTGAGCGAAGAGTTCAGTGGTGCCGTTGGTGCCGTCACCAACCCAGGCGATGACGAAGCCGTTGTCGGCGGTAGTGACTGAGGGCTGCTTCTGGTCACCGGCAGTCGCCTGATTGACCAGGAAGTCACTGCCCAGCGGAACGCCATTGGCGTTGAACAGCCGGGCAAAGACATCCTGGCCTTCGTTGAGCTGGTCGCTGTGCCAGGTAACGACAAAGTCACCACTCTTATCGATACTGACTACTGCATGACGCTGGTCGCCAAGCTCAGCATCGTTGACCTTGAAGGCAGCACCCAGCTTTTGGCCATCGGCATCGAAGCGCTGCGCATAGATGTTGTAGTTGGAAGCGCTGCTTGAAGGATAGTCTCGACTTTCCCAAACGATGATGAAGTTGCCCGCATCATCAATATCGACGCGAGAGTAGATCTGGTCGCTGGCAGTAGCGGTGTTGACCAGGAACTCATCGCCGAGCCGCTCCCCGTTCGCGTTGTAGCGCTGGCCATAAACCCCCCAGCCACTGCCATCTTGATAACGGCTACTCCAGGTCGCCACAAATTCACCTGAGGCACTCATCGCTACCGAAGGATAGGTCTGTTCATAGGCGGTGTAGGTGTTGACGCGGAACTCGCTGCCGAGGGCAACCCCTTGCGCATCGAAGCGTTGACCATACACCTCGTGCCAAAAGGTGTCTTGGCTATAGCTCGACCAGAGGACGACGAAGTTGCCTTCGGCATCCGAGTCGATGGCGGTCATCCGCTGGTCGTAATAGGTATAGGTGTTGAGGCGGAACTCGCTGCCGAGGGGCTCGCCGCTGGCCGCAAAGCGCTGGCCGTACATGCCCCAACTGCTGCCGTCTTGATACTGACTGCTCCAGACGATGACGAAGTCACCGTTGCCATCAACCGTGACGCCTGCATCAATTTGGCTATGCGTAGTAGTCGTGTTGACTTTGAACTCACCGCCGAGCGGCACCCCCTGGGCATCGAAGCGCTGGGCATAGATGCCTTCGCTGCTGCCGTCTTGGCCCTGGCTGACCCAGGTGATGACGTAGTCGCCGTTGGGGCCGCTGGCGATGTAGTGCGGTGACTCGTAGTTGGTGTACTGGTGGCCCTCAACATAGGTGTTTACCTGAGCCGCTGGGCCATTAAACTGTAGAGCCTGTGTTAGATCGCTATGATCTCCAAAAAGAACAAATTCAAAGTCACTTTGACTGGGATTTCGTCTGACGCTAAGGTCAATCCCTGCATTCATCAGATTGTTAATAGTTTCACCACTTAGATGCGGGTGATCTAAGCCAATAGCATGACCCATCTCATGGGCTACTACTGTCAATAGGTCAATATAACCATACGGAGTATCGCTATAATTTGCCCGAAACGCAGTAGGCGAGATAGAGATAGAAAACTCTGAATCTTCCCAAGGCGTATCGTCAATAAACCATCCCTGCCCAGCAGCATCTATATCAAGCGAAATACCTTGTGCTGAGTGAAGCCCTAGTTGGGACCCTGGCAGATCTTCCCACTTGAAGGAAATAGTTTGTAGCGTTTCAAGTTGCTCATCGGTCAAACCCAAGCCAACCCATCGCGCGATCGCCGCCTGACGGATACTCTCAAGCGATTCAGTGAGCTGAAGCGTATTACTAGGTAGCCGCGTCAATGAATCTGTTCCATAAATCCCTGGGGCAGCAAGACCTGAATCGAGAACAGGCGATGATAGGGACTCAAGGTTGAAAGCGCTATCTGCTTGAATAAGCGTTTCTGCTTGGATGAGATCACCGTCATGATTTAGTGGTAGCCCACCAATATTTGATGGCGAAAAAGCGGCAGATTCGCTCGACAGAACCGAATCAATCAGTGTTTGTTTGGGTGTCGTTGTATAGGACTCCCAAGAAGGGTAGAGACGCTCAAAATTCTCACTCATCACCTAGAGTTCCTTAAGAGCAGAAAGTCAATTGGAGTAGCCCTAGCGAGATATTCATCTCAGCCAGAGCAAAATTGGCTCACAAAAGTGAGGTTTACCTTAAAGTCAAATACCCATGAAATGTCAACTCGACTGCTTTTGCAGTAAAATCAATCGGTTGGCTAAGTAGCACCGACAGACTTGAGAAGCAAGATTGGTTCAGTCGAGTTAAAGCAGATTTTTTGTTGGCACCATTCCTACAAATAGGATATAGTGTTGTATGCAATTTAGGGTTAATTCACTAACGACCGCAATAGCATTTACACCTAAAAACAAGCTTTTGCTCTATGAACTTTCGGTTAATATCTTTAGCTACTTTGTAAAGCGCTTAAAGTCAACTTAGACTAAAATAGATAAATATATTGATGTTATTTTTCATTAACGAAGATTTAGCTAATGCTTAAAGCCTTTAAGTTTTTATTTCGAGTATTACTGTAAGTCTTGCCAGGTCGGCAAATAAAAAAGATAGGCATTACATTTAAGGTGCCTATCTTTAGAGATCATAACTAAGTGTCTAATTCAAACGCCAGGTAATCTAGCAACACATCATCCAAATGTAATGCAGTCGGTGGTTTTGGGGAAATGCAGATTCTAAACGATTGCTGGCTCGCGAATTCCAGTCCTATCTTTTTTGAAAACAGTTTCGCTTAAAGGCACAAGGAAACAGCCGTTAACGAGTTCTGTGTAGGCATTCAAGTCTTGTTGCCAGCTATCTAGACATTGATAAATTTCTTGAAGATTTTGCTCTGGCTGTTCTGCGCTTAGAACGTGGTCTACATTTCCAGAGAATAAAACTACTGGAATCGTTTTATCTTCCGGCAGCTGGAGTGAAGCTTCGCTAATAGCAAGGTTCAGCTGGCCCCGATCCAAATTGTAAACATAGTTAACCGTCGCTCTGACAGAGCTTTGACCGTATTTCTGCCAGGGGCCTTTTGCCAGTAGGTGGTCTGAGACAAATTGGGTTGCGATTTCCTGCTCAACCGGAACGTATCCCCTAGGATTGATACCGATAGCCTGATAGTTCAGCTTCGGTAGAGCTTCTACAAGCTTACGAGCGATAGAGGGTGCAGTAATCTCGGCGGTGCTTTTTCCCTGAAGCAGTTCAGAAAACACAATCCGGTTGGGCTGAGCTGTAATAACTAAACCGTTCTTGTAGCCAATTTGGATGAGCTGATTAGTATATATGGGCTCTCTAGCTAGCTCCATATCCTCAGAAACGATTCCGCTATATTTAAGGAAGTCCGCGTTTAGAATAGACGGACTCTGACCTTTGGTTGCCAGAACCAAAACAAATTCTTGAACTTTGACTTCTTCTGTCATTGGAGCCTCTACAATACTCAATACATTACTGAAATGGCTTGACTTTCACTTGCTTTTATAGAGCAAGTGCTCGTCGAAGACCCTACGGGATTGAATCCCTTATGAGTAGTATTGGCTATGTTTCATTAAACTAACTAGGTAGGAATACTTGATTTTTAGGGACGACCTGGCCCCCTTGTGACTGGTGTAGGGCTCATCGGGCGATCGCGGTTGCTCAGACGTCAAAATCCAGAAACGCAGTTTTGCTAAAGTCCAGACTGCATTCTTACCGATTTACAGTTCGCTTTCCTGATCAGGCGGTTCAGGCTGCTGAGCTAGTTTTTGAAGTCGAGCGTCAATGTCATTCCATTGGCGACGGTCAAGTAGCGAGGGCTGAGCTTCAAAGACCTGGCCCTGATTATCGAAGCGAGCAACCAGCCGACCATCAGCCTTGGCGAGGATTGAGAAGATTTGAGCCTTGCTGAGTTTGCTCAGGATGTAGAGACGACCATTCGCCACCTCATCGCCTCTTGCAGTGAGAGCCGTTTGCCCCATCGCCTGAGCCATTGAAAAAGTTTGCATCATAATCGGGTAGAGCGTACTGGCCCACTGCCGGTCAGCAACTGAGCGAACGCCCGCGGCGGTCGTGAGCTGCTCTAGTTTTTCAGATAGGCCAAACTCAGCGCCCCAGCGGAAGAGGTAAGAATAGTCCAGCGCATCTTGCTGCACCTTGAAGATAGCGAGCACATCGCGCTGCTGTTTTTCCGACTCACTGCTTCGCCCCCATCGAAGTTTGCTGATGATGACGTCTTCAGGCGAAGACAGGAAGACCTCGGTCTGGTTTGGGAAGGCGTAGCGACGCCGCCTCATAAACTGCTCTTGGGCATAGGCGCTGTCGTTAGAGAGGATTAAATCAGCCCGAGAGATCGTTTCGAGGTGAGTAATTTGCAGAGAATTCATGCGACCAGCCGCCGCATCATTGCTTCCGGCGACATAAAAGCCGGCCTGTTCAAGGGTTGCTTGAAGCGTTGGGATAGCCGCAGAGGTAACCCGAAGTACAATGTCTAAATCTCGAGTCGTGCGCGGGTCACCATAGGCAATTGCAGCAACGCCTCCGGTGATGAAGTAATCCAGGTTAGCCATTTCAAAGACATTGTGCAGGTGAGCAGCTAATTCAATTGAATTCTGAACCCAGGTCACGGCGGAACCTCCAGGAACGTAGCCCGGCGGGCAATCGTCTTGTAGCCAGGCTTCGGCTAGCTTTCTGGCTAACTGATGAGCGGTAAGATAGTTAAATTGGCGGCTCAGGCATTGGAGTGAGAGTTCTCTGGCACTAGACATCAGGTCAGCTGCGATCTCCACCCGCTCAGTTACTGACCGTTGAGCAAGCAGGTAGAAGTCTAGCAGGTCTGCTTCTTGGGAGATATCAATCGCTTGAGTTCGATAGCCCGGTGGCGCTACGAACTTAGGAAGTTTTGGCTGAACCATCTGATTTCTTTAGGTTTTTCCCTCGCCTGGTTCCATTTTGCCAGATGCAGGCGGAGGGTGGACTATTCATTCAAGCTGTTATTCACCGCAACCAAATTCCGCTACTGGTTTATGACACAAAGCATCAGGAGATTCTCAAATGGATAAGCTAAACCTGTATCGTCAGCTCATTCAGCAATCACTTTTAGAGAGAGCGAAACTGCGTGCTCCGGATGACCCGGTCAAGAGTCAAACCGTTTGCGACCATGACGGCGATCACTATCAGCTTGTCAATTTGGGATGGAAAAATAGCAGTACCCGAATTTATGGCTGTGCCATTCATGCTGATATTATTGATGGCAAAATTTGGGTGCAGCGCGATGGGACGGAAGACGCGATCGCGGATCAGCTCATCGAAAAAGGCGTCCCCAAGCAGGACATCGTACTGGCCTACCATGCCCCCCACGTGCGACAGTATACCGAGTTTGCCGTAGGCTGATGCAGTATTACAATTAGCACTTCACAGAGAACGCTATGACTAAACCGATTACGATTCAGGTAGACGCTGATGTTGCAGACGCCTTTCAGCAAGCCTCGGCAGAGCAGCAGCAAAAAATTCAATCGATGCTAAACCTCTGGCTCAAATATATGGCTCAGCCCAATATATTAGAAAACATTGTGCGTCAGATGAGAGAAGAATCTAGCGCCCAGGGCCTAACCCCAGAAATCCTGGAAAATTTGCTTCAAGATGAGTAAGCTACGCCTGGTTTTGGATACTAATGTCCTGATTAGCAGCGTTCTCATAGATTCGTCAGTTCCTCAAAGAGTTTTTGACTATGCCCTTGCAGAAGCGATTGTGCTACTGTCAGAATCAACCCAGGCTGAACTCGGTAGAATTTTGACCAAGGAGAAATTCAACCGCTACCTTTCCTTGGAAAAGCGTCTTCAGTTCATGGCTGCCTTAACTCTTCGCGCAGAACTTGTCACCATCAATGAAAGTATTGAGATTTGCCGCGATCGCAAAGATAATCAATTTCTGGAACTAGCCGCCTGCGGGCAAGCGGCTTATCTGATTACTGGCGATCGCGATTTGCTAATACTCAATCCTTTCAGGCAAACTGTGGTGATTACACCCGTTCAGTTTTTAGAGCAGGTAATCTCCAAATAGTATCCATGAATCAGCGCACCTACTGGCTTTGCCTGTTTAACGCTACCGGATTCAAGTGGCCAAAGTGCAGGCATAGCCGCTAGCCATGCTTCAGGCCATAGCTCTAAACGCCAGCCATCCAGCCTACCCCAAGGCCCTGTCGCCCGACTGGTCAGACAGCCCGCCGACCCTGAGCGCCATCGGCAACCTTGGCCTTCTCCAGCAGCCAACCCTAGCCCTATTTTGCTCAGTCCAATGCCCCGGCGACCTGATTCTGCAAACCTATGACCTGGCTCGCAGCCTGCGCGATGCGGGAATAGCGACCGTCAGCGGCTTTCACTCGCCGATGGAGAAGGAATGTCTGCGCCTGCTGCTGCGGGGCACTCAGCCCGTGATTTATTGTCCTGCCCGCAGTTTAGAAAAGATGCGTCTGAAGGATTATGAAATGGCGGTGGAGCGCGATCGCGTTCTCATCCTCTCCCCCTTCCAAGGCAATCAGCACCGCATGACTGCCGCCCTGGCCCAGCGACGCAATCGGTTCGTTGCCGCCCTGGCTAACGCTGTCTTCATCGCCTATGCAACCCCGGAGAGCAAAACCGAAGCCTTAGCCCGGCAGGTGATCGCCTGGAATAAGCCCCTGCTGACCTTTGCCAGCAGCGATAATCAGAACCTGCTCAACCTGGGCGCACAGCCCATCGAGCCCTGCTTAAGCAGGGCTCGATGGTCATAAACAAGAGACGAAAATTAGGGTTTGTCGAATGTCCTCATCTTCCAATTCGGGGAATTCCTGGTATAGCTCATCCCGGTTCGGATAGGTCGCTAGCGGCTCGTCGAACGGTCAGGCGAAGATTGCGAATGCAGGGTTGCCCGTTCATTCGTTTAGGATTGCTGGTGATGCGATCGAGCTTCATGAAAATAGCTGAAGATTTGATGGGCGGTACTGGACTCGAACCAGTGACATCCTGCTTGTAAGGCAGGCGCTCTACCAACTGAGCTAACCGCCCGTACGGCTTTAAGCACGGGATTTTATCATAGCAGACCGCCCCCGTAACTCGTCACGAGCGGAACGAAATTTTCCGGCAGTTCACCTGTATTATTGGCCTACCGTCAAACTGATGCCCTATGCCTTCTGGCCGCACCCACGACCGGATTACGCTCTGGGGTCTGCCGCTCGTTTCTGGCCTGACCTTTCGGCTCACCCGCAGCCTGCCGCTGACCCTGATTACCAGCCTGGGCTACCTGGTCGGCGGCCTGATGCTCGGCCCCGACCTGGATATTCATTCGATTCAGTATAAGCGCTGGGGTGTCTTTCGCTGGATCTGGCTGCCCTACCAAGGCAGCCTCAAGCATCGCTCCCGGCTTTCCCACGGTCCGATTATTGGCACTCTGATCCGCGTGACTTATCTCTCGGTATGGTTGGCTATCTTTGGCCTGCTGCTAGTCGAGCTGGTGAATGGACCGGGCAATGGCCAGCTGACCTGGGCCGATTTGCGCCATGGCGTGAGCCGCAATGCCGCTCAATACCGATGGGAATGGGTCGCGCTGCTGGCGGGGCTGGAGCTGGGTGCCCTGCTGCACTCGGTGAGCGACTGGCTGGTCTCCCGCCATAAAAGACGGCGCAAAAACCGCAAACGCTGAGCGGTGCATTACTTCCGACTCTTTCATTTTCCTCTCAGGGAGCTCTCAGGTTAACAGCGAATAATGTGGACACCTTAGCCTAAGGTGATTCTGCCCTGGGCGAGCGAAGGTGACTAGCCTAGATTTAATGGCCTAGATTTAATGGCCTAGATTTAATGGCCTAGATTTAATGGCCTAGATTTAATGGCCTAGATTTAATGGCCTAGCTTCAACGGATTTGTTTTCAGCTATTTTTTTAGAGAGGGAGTGTCCTGATGAAAATTAAGTACTTAGCCGCGATCGCGGCAACCACGTCTGTTCTGAGCGTAGGTCTGCTCACCAGCTGTGGTCCGCAGGCTTCTGAATCCCCCGACCCTGCTGCGGATACGACTACCGATCCGGCTGCCGATCCCTGCGCTGCCGATCCCTGCGCTGCCGATCCCTGCGCTGCCGATCCCTGTGCTGCCGATCCCTGTGCTGGCAGCTAGCAGGAATCTTTTGCACGTGTCCTCATGCGAGTCTCTAGCTTTGGCTGGAGGCTTTTTTTACAGAATGCGATTTTTACAGAATGCGATAAATTAGACCCCATTAGCCGATGAGGAAACCGCAATGGATGTCGCATTTCTGGGCCTGGGGACGATGGGTGCGCCGATGGCGCTGAACCTGATAACGGCGGGCCATCGGGTTACCGGCTATAACCGGACTCGCGAGAAAGTTGCTCCCCTGACTGCCGCCGGGGCTAAGGCTGCCACTTCACCCGCTGAAGCCGCGGCCTCAGCAGAGATTATTGTTGTCTGCGTCAGCGATAGTAGCGATGTCGAGCAGGTGGTTTTGGGTGACCACGGCGTTGCGACCGGAGCCCGACCGGGCGCTTTAGTCATCGACATGTCCACGATTAGCCCCAGCGTCACCCGTGAAATTGCTCAGAAGCTAGCTGAAACGGGCGTCCGGATGATTGACGCGCCGGTTTCGGGTGGGTCAGAAGGGGCCAAAAACGGGACGCTCTCGATTATGGTCGGCGGTGCAGCTGAGGATGTTGCCTACGCTAGGCCAGTGCTCCAGGCAATGGGTCAGACGATTACCCACATCGGCCCGATTGGGGCTGGGCAAACGGCCAAGGCGATTAACCAGATTATCGTGGCGGGTACCTACTGGTCGGTGGCCGAAGGCATGGCCTTGGGGCTAAAGGCCGGGCTGGATATGAAGCGCGTTGTCCAGGCGGTGGGCAGCGGCGCGGCGGGTTCCTGGGGGCTGACCCACCGGGCAGGCAACATGATTGACCAGGACTATCCGTTAGGGTTTCGGGTTCGGCTGCATCATAAGGATTTAGCGATCGCGCTGGAAACCGCCCGCGAGCTAGGCCAGCCCCTGCCCCTAGCTGCCCAGGTCGAGCAGGTCGAGACCGGGCTGATTGCTAAAGGCTTTGGCGATGAAGATGTATCCGCGATCGCCCGCAGCGTTCGCGAAATGGGTGGCCTATAGGGAATCGCGAACGGCTTCAAGCGGGCAGATTTACGACCCCGACTTCCACGGCTTCCCCAGTGTGGTGATATACAGCACCGCCTCATCCTCTGGGATGCCCAGCACCTCATTGACCTGGTCATCGAAAAAACCTGCAATGCCGCTAACGCCCAGACCCAGCCGCACGGCGGCCAGGTTCAGCCGCTGACCCAGATGGCCTGCGTCCATATGCAGATAGCGGTAGGCGCGATCGCCATAGCGCTCCACCGCCTGGGCCAGATTCGCCGTATGAAACACTACTGCCCCGGCGTCGCGGCCCAGCTCCTGGCCGAGGCAGAGAAAATGCAGCTCCTGGCGAAACTGCTTGAAGCGAATTTGCCGCAGTTCCTCGGCCTGGGGGGCGTAGTGGTAGCAGCCCGGCTCTAGCGAATCGACGCCAGAGACGGCAATAAAGGTCTGGATTAGGCTGAGGTCGAAATAGTCGGGCTGGGCATCAAACCCCTGCTCGCTGAGATGCTCGGGGTGGTAGGTGAAGTCCAGCAGCGCTAGCAGCTCGGCTTGGGTCAGGGGGTCTCCGGTATAGCGGCGGGTTGAGCGCCGGGTGAGCAGCGTCTGCTCCAGCTCAGCCAGCCCTTCACCCCAGGGGATAGACGAGCTCTGGGTGGAAATTTTCAGGCAAAAGGGCAGGTCGTATTTATCGATTGGCTCAGCCGGGTCGTCAGCCGGTGAGATCGGGTAGCGCGGCGGTGGCCGATCGTCTGGCGCAATCTGGGTGACCTGGTGGAAATAGGGTAGCAGCTCACCGTCGGCCAGTTTGGGAAACTGGGTTTGCACCGGGGCTGGAAGAACGGTGGGGGCGAGGGGCAGATTTTGCGCTACCTGGAGCTGGTCGGCGAGGGCGGCGATCGCAATCACGCCCTCCTGGTCGCGATCTAAATACAGCAGCTGGTTCACCGCATCATCGGCAAAGCCACCGATCAGATGGGGCCGATAGTCGCACAGCGAGCCCGCCAGCTCCAGGTTGCCCAGCAGGTGGCCCGTATCGAGAAAAATGCGGCGGTAGGCCCGGTCTTCATAGCGCCAGACCGAGCGGTAAAAAACGGCGCTGATCACCAGCGCCAGCTGCGTATTCTCCAGCGACGGATGCCAAAAGCACCCTTCCTGCAGCGCCTGCCAGGGATAATCATCCCAAAACCGCAGCAGCGTATGGGTGCGCACCTGATAGTTGTAGAGCCCCGCCGGTAGCAGTGAAGTACCCCGCGAAATCAGATAGATCTCCGCTGGGTAGAGCCCACCAGCGGAGGGGGCAGCTCGCAGATATAGCGGTTCCGCCGTCATCGTCATGACCTTCGCCGTCAGGCCGTAGCTGTTTACTAATAGCCGCGACAGCCGCTGCCACCAGAGCCGCTCAGCGGGCGCAGCCGGAGATTTTTCCAGGTAGGGTTTGAGATCGACGGGGAAGCCTAGCTTATAGTCTTTGTAGGGAACCGGCTGCTTTGACCAGTCCAACTGTCGCCCTTTGTTAGCAATCGTTTGAGGATCGTACTTCGTGCGCTGGTGATAGTGTTGAGCAATCGAGTCAGCCATGAAGTCGCCGCAGAGTCCTCAGAGAATCCCCTTTCCACTATAGCCGTCTCGCCATCAGGAATCAGCCATTACCCGCCGTTATGAGTACCGACAGCCCACGCCTCGATCGGATTGAAAATGCCAAACCTCTGATGCCGCAAGGCGTTGAGCACAGCAAAGCCTACAGGGCTACGAAAGGCGCTAATAAGCCTCGGAGCGATCGGTTTATGGCACTTTCTGTCCTAGCTGTGCGACTTCAGCCGGAGCTTAAGGGCACTGACCAAAAGTCCTGGGTCTGCTCCGTTAGTGCATACGGTAAGACAACCAGCAAGGATTGGACTTCGTATTTCGTTGGCTACGATGCCGTGACGAAAGACCGGGTTCTGGCTGAGTTTGATGCCTGGGAGAACTTTGGCAACTTTGATGCTGAAGCCAGTCAGGCTCAGGGTCAGCTCGACGATCCTTTCCCCGTGTTCTAACCTACTGCCTGTCTCGCAGCTGCGGCTGTGGGGCAGGCTTTTTCCTGTAGACAGTTTTTCATACCTTGCTGAAGTTCAATCAAAATTCCGTCAGATTATACTGAATAGAGCTAGCCAGGAGGCAGCACAATGACTAATTCATCTGAAGACCGCTTGTCTCGCATTGAAGCGCTGGTTGAGTCTAACGCTCGGTCAATCCAAGCGTTGAGTGAGTCTAATTCCGAATCTATCCAATCGCTAGGTGACCAGATCGCAGACCTGATCCAGGTCCAGCGTGACGCCGAATCAGAACGAGCTGAGCTTAGAGCCGCGACGCTCGGTATCGCCAATTTGCTCAGCGCGTTGGATGACGATCGCCCCACCATCCTGCGGCGGCTGAATTCTATCGAACATAAAGTAGACCGGCTGCTGGAGGAGTAACCATTATGGTCTGTAGCTAGCTTTGGCTAGCTACAGTTTTTTTCTCCGCTCTTATCCGTTAAGGCACCTCCACATGAAAGTTACAGGTAGACTTACCCGCCTCAATACAAGCTTGTAGCTCATCCCGTTTCCAGCGTTCGATGACGGCCCAGGTTGAGTTCCTGGCCGTCATGCGGTGCCCAAACCAGCCAAACGTCCAAGTAATCAGATATTGAGACGTGACCAGGAACGGGGACAGTGAGTCAGAATAATGCCGACCAGCTTATGCGGGACTTTCTGGCAAAGGGGGGATTCTGGCTAAAACCTTTTTTCTCAGAAGGCCGGGGCATTGAATGTAGGTGACCGTGCCGTCGGGTTTGTTATAAAACTTGCTGGCATATTCTAGAACAGCAGTAGCGGTAGGCTCCAGCTGATCGCCATCGACCGGCAGATTGCCGAGCAGGTAGGTATTTTTGGCTGGCGCACTCAGGGCGACAGCGCAGTCCTGATCGCAGACGCCCATGCAGTCCACCGGGTGAATTGAGAACTCGTTTTGAAGCGGCCAATGCTGAAGCAGCGTTTTGAGCTGGGTGAGCAGGCGATTGCCCCCACTGACCTTAATCGGCTGCTTGGTGCGGTGGGCGCTGGCGCAGGTAGTGCAGACAAAGATGGTATGTTGTTGAGACATGGTGAAGGCGCGATCGCGGTTTGCGGCAATGTTCCTATTTGAGATCAGATTGAGCCTATCCCGCTACAACACATTTATGAAATCCTTCGCTAAACTCATCGCGATTCAGATTGCGGCCAATCACGACAAAGTCGCTGCGCTTAGCCTCATCCGGCTTCCACTGCCGGTCTCGGCTCATTGAGGTGAGCATCCGAACACTTTGGAATAGCACCCGCTCAGAAAATCCTCGGGCATAAAACAGTCCCTTCGTGCGGTAGAGATCTTCGCCCTTTTCCATCGCGACATCGTTCATCCAGATCATGAACTTGTTGATGTCGATTGGCTGCTCAGAGCTGAGGGCAAAAGAGCCGACCTCGGCGTCATGCTCGTGGTCTAGGTCTTCGAGAAAAGTTGGATCGACCTCCAGCTTGGCCGCCAGCTCAAACGCGCCGACGCCCAGGATTAGGGCAGGATCGATGACGCTGTTCTGGGTGTGATGGATTTTAGCTAGAGGATTGAGCGATCGCAGTTTTTGCTCAACGCTGGCCAGTTCTTCAGCATCGACTAAGTCAGTCTTGTTGATCAAAATCACGTCGGCAAAGGCCACCTGCTCCTGGGCTTCATGGCTGCCTGCCAGACTGCGTTCCAGATTGCAGGCATCGACCACGGTGATAAAGGCGTCTAGCTTAATGCTGGGCTTAATTTCGTCCGAGACAAAAAAGGTAGAGGCCACCGGGGCCGGGTCGGCCAGGCCCGTCGTTTCAATCAGGATGGCATCCAGCTCGGTGCGCTGGGTCAGGCTAATCAGCGTTTTAACCAGGTCATCCCGCACCGTGCAGCACAGACAGCCGTTGTTGAACTCGACCAGCTGCTCATTATCTTCTTCCACGACAATCTGACCGTCAATGCCAATTTCGCCAAACTCGTTGACGATAACCGCAACTTTTTTATCGCGCTGTTCTTTGAGCAGATAGTTGATCAGGGTAGTTTTGCCCGAACCCAGGAAGCCGGTCACGACCGTAGCTGGGATGCGCTTTTGAGGCTTGGCCTGCGACATAATCATAGGAATAAAATCCTGAACTTAAAGGGCATGTTGAGTAGACCGTCGTCTTAGCCAGAATCCAGCTGCGGTTCCCAAGGCTAGAACACCTGTACAATAGCCCAGGCTCACCAGCCGTACGAACAGGGGTGGAGCAACGCCGGTCACGTCAATTCGCTGGGAGAATTCAAAGGGTTCAAACGGGATCGAGCTGTTAGCCGCAGGGGAGACGTGAACCGTTACCAGGTGGGGCGCACCGTCAAAAAACTGTTGTTCCCAAACAAACTCACCCTGAGTATCGGTTTGGGCGGTGAAGTCAAATACTGTCCGCTCATATTCCAAAGATGTTGTGTTGATATCGAGCACCGCAGCAGAAATAGGTTCTCCCGTTTCTGCACGGGTCAGTTCGACTTCGAGCGGGATCGCTTGCCCCACCGTAGCGATCGCCTGATCTTCGAGGGTTGCCGTGATATTGGTCGGCACTGGCTCGGCATTTAAGGGTTCGGTATAATTGTCCTGCCCTGTCGGTGCCTCTGTATGGGCTCCCGCCCTTTCAGCGGTGATGCTGATGTAAAGTAAAGTCGCGATCGCGACCAGTACCGTGCCGCTCAGCACGAGCTGAACCGGGCGGGAAGCCACTTCGCCAGGGTTGGGCGGCTGGCTGCCGCCAATCACCCAGCCGCCGCCTAGCCCGGCTAGCAGCAAAATGCTCAGCAGAATCGCTAAGTTGCGATACTTCACAGGATTTTCTGGAACCTGGAAGGTCAGCAGGTCGGTGTAAGGTTCAAAGGTTCCCGGCACCCGAGGAGACACCCGCACCTGAAGCTGATACGAGCCCCGAATCGGCGGAACCTGCTGAAACTGAGCTTCTCCCTGGGGCGCTGGCAGCGTCAGGCGAGCCAGCATAGTGCCTTCGACGACCGGAAAATCAGTCGTCAGCCAGGGAGTCTTAGGTGGCGTATTCAGCAGCAGCTCCAGGATTGCATCCTCCAGGGGCTGCCCGTCATCAGCTACGGCCTTTAGAGAAAAGATGACGGGCTCTGAAAACGGCTCTATCTGAGATAGCGGCGGGTCTGTTTGAAGCTCAACGCGCGGCGCGGCGCTAGCAGCGGCTCCAGACAAAGCCAGGGCAGATAGACAGACCGCGCCACTCAAGCCAGCCCAGATAGAGCGTTTCATAGATAATCTCCTTGAGGTTAAACCGACCCTAGTGGCAGCCTACGCCGAGGGTATGGTGGCGTGTTTGGTGCATCGTGTTGTGGGTAGCCGGATAGGAGCTAAAAAAGAGCATCCACAGGCTCAATGAACCCAACGAGAGAAACAGAATGGCCTGGACGGGGACGGAGAGCACTCCCTGCTTCGCCCGCTTCAGGGTAGAAAGTTTGGAACTGTACATGACTATATCCTCGGTACTCAACGATAAAGAATAAACTAACCTTTTGCGGCCTTTTGTGGCGAATGTAGCATGGGTATAAAAATTAACCCGGTTCGCTCAATTTTCTAACCCGTGCTTGCCCTAGTAGCATGCCGCTTAGGGCGTTGCTACGACCGTCTTGGTCATCTCGGCGATGCCTTCGCGGAGAATGTCGCGGCGGGTGGTCTCGATCACCGAGTCACCCCGAATCGCGTCGTAGGGCACCACAATCCAGCAGGCACAGCCCCACAGGCATTCGCCCGCCATCCCTTCAAAGCGGATGGCCGGTTCTGACATCATTACGCCCAGGTCGAGCAGCCAGGAATGGTGCAGCAGCTTTTCTTCCCAGCTCAGCGTGTCGTACTGGTCGCGGCTTTCGTAGAAGGAAACGAAGTCGGTCTTGGCGACGCCAGGCAGCATGATATCGGCAAAGGCGGTGAGGTGGTCGAAGAATTCTCGATAGGTCACCTTGATGCCGGAGTCTTCGGAATCCAGCAGAAATTCGCCCATGGCCGCTTTGAATTTTTCATCCAGCTTGTCATTCCACATTTCTCGCGGCGAATGCACAATGCACTCGGCATAGTCGGTCTTGAAGCCGGGCTTGAGGCCGCCAAATTCAGGAATATGGTCGATCCACTGGCTGATCACCTGCCGCCATTTGCTCAGGGGCTCACCGGGCAGCACCTGCACAGCCGGGTGGGTGAGCTTGGCGACGTTGTAGAGCGCCCAGCTGTGATCTTTGGAGCTGATCGCTTCGTGAGGCGCAGTGGTCATGCCCACCAGCCGCAGCGCCTTGAACAGGGTGCGACCGTAGTCATCCAGGGCCGTCCGCATAAAGGCATCGGCGACGAATTTATTAGTGACCTGGAGGCGCATGCGATCGCGCACCTTCTGCTCACCCGTATTCGTATAGCGGGTCAGCCGCTGCCAGGAATTTTCCATCGACAGGGCAAAGAAGCCGCCGGTAAAGGGATTGCGGTACAGGTCGCCCCAAACCGTGACGACGCCCTGATTCTTGTCGTCATCGAGCATACAGTCGAGCTCGTTGAAGGTGGGGAAGAGGTTGCTGCCGCGATACATTTCAGGGTCGCCGCTGCAAGGGAGGGTGCCAATGCCGACGACGGGAATCCGGCGGCCCAGCTTGACATTGGACAGGTGCCGGGCCAGATCCACCACAATGCCGCTGCCGGTGCCACCGCCCATCGCGAAGGACATCAGCACCATCGAGGGCAGCTTGGTCTGATCGACGCTCTTAGCGAAGTCCTCCAGCTCTTTGTCTAGGGTGCGATCGCCGTCGTAGTAGGCTTTGCCGTAGATGGCTTTCGCGATCGCCCGGGGAAAATGGTCGCCCGCCTCGGGAATCTCGACGCTGTCGGGCAGCCAGGGCTCGTAGTTGGGGTTCCAGTAGTAGCGGGGATATTCCAGCTTGAGGAACTCGCGGTAGCGGCGCAGCGAGGTGAACAGCTCATCTCGGGTAGGTACTTCCATTGGCGCAAAGCGAATCTGCGCCCGCTCGGTGGGAATGTTGCGCTCCTTCAGCCGCTCCAGGAAGCCATCGGCATAGTCCCTGGCCTGCTGCATATCCTGCTCGCCAATATCGACGATCAGGGCGGTAAACCGAGCCCGAGGATCTTCTAGAATATCTTCAAGTTCGCCCGTCCGCAGCATGGAGTCGAGCATTCCGGCCCCGGTGCGGCCAATGCCGACAAAGTGCAGACAGTGGGGCGACTGAGACCCGGAAGCGCTATGGTACATGGATAGTGGCATGGATAAATCTCCTTGATTTTCTGTTGTTTAGCTGAGTGCAATGGGTGAAATGAGAAAAAAACTGAAGTCAAAGCCTCCAGGATTGAAGGTCTGGAGACCCCTGCAAAAAGTTAAAACTGCTGCTTGTTTTCCAGCCGATAAAGTTAATCGCTTAGCAGGTCGGATAGTAGCCCGTATCTTCCGTCAGAATCCCCAAATCCTTGAGAATATGGGCCGCCGAAGTCGCCCGCTCATCGGCAACATAAATCCGATAGTCTTCTACAAACTGTCCCGGTTCCCGATCGATTAGTCCTTCCTCAATCAGGGTGACGCCCTTTTCCAAATTTTCCCGGCTCAGACTGGCCGTCCAGAGCGGCGATTTAATGTAAATCTTCTGATCGTCTGCCCCGGTGACCTGAAGGATCTTGTTCCCCGCAACGGTTGGCACCTCGGCCCCGTTGGCGTATCTCTGACTGACGACTGACCAATCCAGCGGCATTGTTATAGTCCCCCTATGCGGTGACAATTTGCTCAAGCTTGTCGCGAATTCCTTCTAGACTCTCGCCCCGAATTGCCTCGTAGGGCACGACGACCCAGCAGGCGCAGCCCCACAGACATTCCCCGGCCATCCCCTCAAACCGAATCGCCGGTTCCGACAGCATCACCCCCAGCTCTAAAAGCCAGGAATGCTGGAGCAGCTTCTCATCCCACATTTTGCCGTCGTACTCCAGGCGAGCCTCAAAGAACAGTTCCAGGTCCGTCTTCTTAGCGCCGGGAATGACAAACTGAATATGAGTCTCGTCGCTGGCAGACTGGATCACCTCCGGCTCCAGGATGGGCGAAAAGGCGCTGTTCATCTTGCTAGCGATATCGGCCAGCTTCTCATCCAGATTGGCGCTCTCGGGAACCGCCGCCCGCAGCTCGAAGAAGTCCGTCGAGAAGCTGTCGGCCTTGAGTCCAAGCCGGTCGGGCAGTATTTCCGCCGTACTCTCAGGATCGATGGCACCAAACAGATGCACCCAGCGAT
Organism: Vasconcelosia minhoensis LEGE 07310; assembly: GCF_015207255.1. Classification (GTDB taxonomy): domain Bacteria; phylum Cyanobacteriota; class Cyanobacteriia; order Phormidesmidales; family Phormidesmidaceae; genus Vasconcelosia; species Vasconcelosia minhoensis. The sequence continues at coordinate 19,374 of NZ_JADEXG010000013.1, read as the reverse complement.
CGCCGTACTGACTGCGGGCTGCCGTATGCTGCGAAGGTGGTGCGCCGACCCAGTTGAGCAGCCTCAGGGTTTCGTAAATTTCTAGCCCCTGGTTACGGGTAAAAAAGGAAGCCAGCTCGCTATCCACCGCTTTCTGCGTCGCGGCCAGATCCTGCGTCTCCTGCCAGGCGGGCTTTTGCGGCACCATCATAAACCCGGCGGTGAAGGGATTGCGGTAGAGGTCGCCCCAGACCTGCACGACGCCCTGATTTTTCTCCTGGTCTAACATGCAGTCCAGCTCGTTCAGCACGGGGAACAGGGCGCTGTCGCGGTGGTGCTCGGGGTCGCCGTCGCAGGGGGCAATGCCGACGCCCATGACCAGAGCACGGCGGCCAAACTTGACGTTCGACAGATGCCGGGCCAAATCCACGACAATGCCGCTGCCGGTGCCGCCGCCCAGGCCGAACACGACGCAGACGATGGACTGACAGGCGGTAGCGTCAACGCTTTTCGTAAACAGCTCCAGCTCCTGGTCGAGCGTCCGGGCACCGTCGTAGTAGGCTTTGCCGTAGATAGCCTTGGCGATCGCGCGGGGAAAATGCCCCCCAGCTTCGGGCATCTGAATGCTGTCGGGCAGCCAGGGCTCGTAGTTGGGATTCCAGTAGTAGCGGGGATATTCCAGCTTCAGGTATTCCCGATAGCGGCGCAGGGAGGTGAATAGCTCGTCACGGGTAGGAACTTCCAGGCCAACAGTTCTGACCTGGGCGCGATCGCTCGGCAGCGTCTTAGCCAACTCTGCTATTTCGGTCAAATCCTGGTCGCCAATGTCTACCGCTAGAGCCGTAAATCGAGTCCGATCGCCGGCTAAGAAATCTTCTGGGGCCTGGCGAATGGTCTGGGCGATAAAATCAGCCCCTGCCTTGCCGACGCCCACAAGATGCACCACCGTCGGCATTGGGTCTTCATCCTTTACCCGGTGAACTCCGCCCCGCTTCAGCGCTTCCAGGCGCTTCTTGAGGCGAAGCATTTCTCGCTGTTCATCCATGATGAGACCCTCTAGTTTGCTGCTGTTGTAGAAAAAAGACTGCTGGAACGCGGCACTCGGGCTGTGAACGCTGCTGGAGCAGGTCGGCCAGAGTGCTGCGTTGGCATCTCGTCAGTGATTCTCTAACCTATCCCTTCACCGAGACCGGAACCGTAGACGGCTGCGGCTTGCTCACCGGATTGGCCACTTTCTCTGAGGGAATCCCCTCAATCGGACATTCTGCAGTGCCCGCCGTAGATCGAGTGAGCGCCTCAACCCGCTCCTTCGACTTCTGCGGATCGTTGACCCATTCGCGATAGAAGTCAAAGGGACATTCCTGCATACCGTCGGGGCCGTCGTCTGACTTGATGGTGCCGGTATAGCCCCGATGGAGCAGCTTGAACAGGTGATTTTGTGACTGGGCGTTTTTGCGGAAGTCACGAATCGCAAACTTCGACAGGGCAGCATACTGAATGCCGTTTTCTTCTTCGCCACATTCGCCTAGGGTGCGACCGTCAAAGCCGACCAGTGCAGAATGGCCGAAGTAGCTATAAACCCCGTCAAACCCCGCAGCGTTAGCTACCGCGACATAGGTGTTGTTCATCCAGGCCATGGCCTTGGCGACGGTAATCTGCTGTTCCTTGGCCGGGTACATGTAGCCCTGACAGCGCACTACCAGCTCGGCCCCCTTCATCACGCAGTCGCGCCAGATTTCGGGATAGTTGCCGTCGTCGCAGATGATCAGGCTCACCTTCAGCCCCTTGGGACCTTCAGACACATAGGTGCAGCCGCCAGGATACCAGCCCTCAATCGGGCACCAGGGCATGATTTTGCGATATTTCTGAACAATCTCACCCTGGTCGTTCATCAGGATGAGCGTGTTGTAGGGCACCTTATGGGGATGGGCTTCGTGCTTTTCGCCCGTCAGGGAAAAGACGCCCCAGGTTTTGTTGCGAATGCAGGCGTCGGCAAAAATGTCGGTTTCCGGGCCGGGAATATCCGATGCCGTATCCATCATTTCCTGATGGTCGTACATGATGCCGTGGGTGGAATATTCTGGGAAGATCACCAGATCCATCCCCGGCAGACCCACTTTCATCCCGTCGATCACAGAAGCAATGTTTTTGCAATTTTCAATCACCTCTGCCCGGGTGTGCAGACGCGGCATCTTGTAGTTAACAACCGCAACGCCGACTGCATCTGCGCTGGATGAAATATCGCCGTGGTAAGCCATGATTGACCTCTTAATGAATCTACAAACTCTTCCTGATTCGCGTTGAATAGAGGAAGATTTAGGACCTAAGACCCGTGTCGCCTGCTCTAGCCTGGTTGCTAGGCAGCTATGAGCGCTCCGAACGCGCGTAACCTGCTTGGAAGATCTGGAAGCCCTGACGGCTTCGAGATCCGAATGGTGCTGAAGACTTCAGAAATCAAAAGCCTTAAGCGCTATAAACTAACAGTAGGGATTGACCTCGTAACCGTTTGTATCCGTACCTACCATATAGTTAATTTGTTAACTATTCATTACTTAAGTAGTTTCCGGCGAGTCATGAGCTGGCTCAGGCTGCTCGTCCAGGACTCGGATAAACCGCATCATCAGCTCCATCAGCGTCTGGCGCTCGGTCGGGTCCAGCGACTCCATCAGCTCAGACATCTGGACCTGCTGGGGGCCAATCTGCTCTAGAAAGTGCCGTCCCGCCGGCGTCAGCTTCACCCTCAAGGCGCGGCGATCGGAGGGGTGGACAGTGCGCTCGACGTAGCTGTCCTGGGTGAGCCCATCCAGCAGGCCGGTCATCGCCGCCCGCGATACGCCGCAGTGTTTGGCTAGGGTGGAAGGACTGGTGCCCTCGGGCTCGCTGCTGAGGTACATCAAAACCGCTAGCTTTGACTGGGAAATGCCTAGCTGGGTAGACTGCCCGTCCATAATCCGCAGCACCATGCGGGCAATGCGCGAGACCATCGACATGGTGTGGAGGGGACCCGCGATCGCGCCCGCCCCACCGCCCTGGCGCGATCGCAGTTTTTCCGCCAGCTGACCCATTTGCCCTTCTCGCCCTGCCGCCGGGCTATCCTGAGCGGCCTGCTCCAGCATCTGCACCATCACAGAATAGGTTCTCAGCGCCGTAATCACCGAGATCAAGAGCTTCCGGGCGGTGAGCTCGGTCTTGGTTTTATAGTCGTCGATGCCGTAGTTGACCACGACGATATCTTCCGGGGCCTGCCCAGGCTGGCCGGTACGCAGAATAATCCGGGTGGTCGAGTTGTCCTGCTCTGTGCGAACGTAGTTAATTAGCGCCAGTCCGGCATCCTCGGTTTCCATCACTACGTCCAGAAAGATAATGGCGATGTCGGGATAGGCCTGGATTAATGCTTTGGCCTGCCGGGCGGAATAGGCGCTGATAAAGCTGAGGGAGCGGCCCTCGAAGGTAACGTCATCCAGGGCCAGCTTGGTGATTTCGTGAACTTCCGCCTCATCATCGACGATTAGGATTTTCCAGCTGCTTTCCGGCCGCTCGTCTTCGGTTTCTTCGGCAAACTGAATTTCGTCGTCCTGAATTGGGCTGGTGTGCTCGGGCCGGAGCGGAGCAGGGGATGTCGGCTGGGGCATAGCGAATCTTGAATATAGTTTTAGTAATCTGCGTGAATTGATTGGCTTCAGTAACCCGCTTGATTCCCTAAATCTGGCTACTACGTTCACACAAGTTTAAAGCTAGCTGAACATCCTAGTGGCCCTCATCCCCCAGCCCCTTCTCCCAAGCGGGGAGAAGGGGAGCAAGAGCTTATGCTGCAAAGCTTTTACAGATTATAAAGCTCATTTGGGCTATGAAAGCTGACCAACTCAAAGTCCTTCTCCCGTTCTGGGAGAAGGATTTAGAATGAGGGTCAAAGCGGCTGCTCGCAGAGTAGGTAAAACGCAGTCAAGATAAGCTTTTCAGAAGTTATACATACACAAGGAATGAATTTCTGAAATCACGCCAAGGGCAGTTCGATTGTAAACTGCGTTCCCTGGCCGGGCTGACTGTCACAGCGAATTTTCCCCTCCAGCTTGCGCGTCACCAGGTTGTAGACAATGTGCAGCCCCAGCCCGCTGCCGCCCTGGGCGCGCTTGGTGGTAAAAAACGGCTCGAAGATTTTACCCAGGTTTTTCGCCGGAATGCCCTGGCCGTCGTCGCGGTAGATCAGGACAAACTGCTGGTCGCGCTGATCAAATTCAAACGCGATCGCGCCTGCCGCTGCCGGCCCAAAGGCATGGAGAACCGAGTTCATGACTAAATTAGTGACGATTTGAGCAAACGCGCCGGGGTAGCTGTACAGGCTGATGTGAGCATTTCCCTGAATCTCCACTCGGTACTGGGTTGACTTGAGCTTGGGGCTGAGCTGTAGCAGCACTTCTTCCAAATAGCTTTTAACGTTGAAAATGCGCTTAGACTCGCTGGACTGATCCACTGCCACCTGCTTGAAGCTCTGGATCAGCTCGGCGGCTCGTTCCAGGTTGGTCAGCGCCATTTTGCTGCTCTGCTCCGCCGTCGCCAAAAATTTTTCCAGGTCCGATCGCCGCATCGCGCCCCGGGCAAACCGGTTGGAAAAGGCGCGGGTCTTCTCCATTAGCAGTGAGGTCGCCGTTACCCCAATCCCGATCGGCGTGTTGATCTCATGGGCAATCCCTGCCACCAAACGGCCCAGCGCTGCCATCGTTTCGGTCTGAATCAGCTGGTCTTCAGCCTGGCGCAGGCTGTCCAACGTTTTTTCCAGCTGCTGGGCTTTTTCATTCAGCTGGGTCTCTGCCAGCTGGCGCTCTTGAATCTCCTGCTGGAGCTGGAGGTTTTGCTTATCCAGCTCGTCCTGGGCCAGGCGGCGACTTTCCTGGGTGAGCACCAGCCACCAGCTGCCGATGCTAATCAGCACAAAGAAAACTGCAAACGCTTCAACCAGGGTGGCCGTCAGCCGCTGAGCCGCGATCGCGGGCAGGTCGGGCACAGAAACGACCTGCTGATAGTAGATGCAGCCCAGGGTGCCCCCCACCAGGCTCGACAGCAGCAGGCTGACCAGCAGAAATCGGAGCAGCCGCTGGCCCAGCTGCGGCGATAGCTTATCGCGAAAAATGCGCCGGAGCGGAGCCTGGGAGAGGTCTACCGGCTGGCCGCTTGGGGTCTCCTGGGAATGCTTGCAGATATCGTCACAGCTGGCCTCCAGGGTGCAGCAGAGGGAGCAAATCGGATTGTCATACACCGGGCAAAAGGCCATGTCCTGCCGTTCGTAGGTCTGGCGGCAGATGCAGCACTGGTGTGCCTCGGCGGCTGAGAGCGTTTCCTCGCGGGCAATGTAGTATTTACCTCGGGTGATCAGCGCGATCGCGGGAGCCAGCAGCAGCGCCAGACCCAGGGCAATGAAGGCAGAAAAGGCTTTGGCTGTTGGCCCAAAGAGACCCAAAAAAGCCGCCATGGCGACCAGGGAGGCGATCAGGGTAGCCCCTACGCCGACCGGATTAACGTTATAGAGATAGGCTCGCTTAAATTCAATCTGGGGCGGGCTCAGCCCCAGCGGCTTATTGATCACCAGATCAGCGACCAGCGCCCCGACCCAGGCGATCGCGACGTTGGAGTATAGCCCCAGCACGGCCTCTAGGGTGGAGAAGACGCCGAGTTCCATCATCATCAGCGCGATCGCGACGTTGAACACCAGCCACACCACACGGCCCGGATGGCTGTGAGTGAGCCGCGAAAAAAAGTTGGACCAGGCGAGGGAGCCAGCGTAGGCATTGGTGACGTTGATTTTGACCTGGGAAAGAATTACGAATAAAACCGTCACTGCCAGCGCCGTCTCCGGGTTAGCAAAAACGTACTCAAAGCCGACCCGGTACATCTGGGTGGGCTCATTCGCCCGGGCCAGCCCGATGCCGTGGGCCAGCGCCAGCGTTGCCAAAAAGGCGCCGCCCAGCTGCTTGGCACAGCCTATAAGAATCCAGCCGGGACCGGCCAGGATTACGGCTAGCCACCATTTGGCCGGGTGGATTTCCTCGGAGTCGGGCAAAAACCGTAGGTAGTCTACCTGCTCGCCAATCTGGGCAATCAGCGCAAAGGAAACGGTCGCAGCCGTGCCAAACAGTAGGGGATCGAACCCAGCGCCGCTGCGGGAGGTTCCGGCAAAATGCACCCAGTTTGAGAACGCTTGGGGTTCTTTGTAAAGAATGCAGACATAGGGTGCAATCAGCAGCGCCAGCCAGATGGGCTGCGTCCAAAGCTGGAGCCGGTTGATTAGGGTGACGCCAAAGAAGACGAGCGGAATGATCACTAGAGAGCAGACGATGTAGCCGATCCACAGCGCCAGGTGAAAGTACAGCTCTAGCGCCTGGGCCATGACGGCGGCTTCCAGGGCAAAAAAGATAAAGGTAAACGAGGCGTAAATTAATGAGGTCAGGGTAGAGCCGATGTAGCCAAACCCCGCCCCCCGGGTGAGTAAATCAATATCGACGTGGTATTTAGCCGCATAGTAGGAAATCGGCAGGCCGGTTAGAAAAATAATTGTGCCGACGACCGTAATTGCCCAGAAAGAATTGGCAAACCCATAGCTGATCGCCAGCGAGCCGCCGATCGCTTCCAATGCGAGAAACGACAGTCCGCCGGTGGCCGTATTCGCCACCAGCCACTCGGGCCATTTGCGAAACGACCGGGGGGTAAACCGCAGCGCGTAATCTTCCAGCGTCTCTGTGGCGACCCAGGTGTTATAGTCCCGTCTAGCTTCAACAATTTTGGAACGCGGCTGGCCTGCCATCGCGCTAGGATCGTGCGTCATCCTATGACCTTAGCGCAGCCCCTGGCCGAGTCAAACAATTTATGATTAGTAGCTAATGATACAAATCACCGTGAACGCATTCTCTATGATTCATCCATAGAAATGGGCCGCGCATCTCAAAACTTGTCACTCAGGCTATTTTGGCTGAGATGAAGGTTTGATAGCTTTAGTTTAGGGCCTGAACCAGGTAGCTGAGACGTCGCTGACCTTAGGCAAACAGGTCTAATTCAGAAGACTCCATCTACTGAAGCTTCGTTCCCCAAAAGTTGGGTTTGGTCTGAAATTTTCTATCAGGATGGCTGACTTTTCCTAACCTGTTGCACTTTAGGATTTATGTCCTACCGGCTCCAGCGTTGAGCTATGTAGGGATAGAAGCGGCTGCTGGTCTATGCGGCTATGGATTTTACTAAATTTTTAGAGGAGATTGAGGAAGCAGATGTCAAAGCACATGATCGTCAAAGCGAGTCGGCGGAAATTTCTGCAGTATGGCTCGCTGACCCTGGGAGCCAGCGTCATTGCGGCCTGCAGCGGGGGGACATCTTCGAGCTCCGGCGGGTCTGACGAGGCCGCTGACCTGGGGGAAAATCCGATTAAAGTGGGGGTGATGTATTCCACCACCGGGACGATCGCGATTGTTGAAAAATCTCTTCAAGATGCAACTTTCCTGGCAATCGAGCAAATCAATTCCGGCACCGGACCCTGGGAAGCTAACGGCGAGGGGATCGCGGGCCGTAAGATTCAGAAGGTGGTGGTGAACCCCAACTCGGACTGGGATCTCTACAACCAGATGTCCAAGCGTTTAATCGAGGAAGACCAGGTCGTCTGCGTGCTGGGCTGCTACACCTCGGCCAGCCGAAAGTCGGTGCTGCCGGTGTTTGAAGAGAAAAATTCTCTGCTCTACTATCCGGTCTACTACGAAGGCAACGAATGCAGCTCCAACGTCTTCTACACCGGCGCTGCGCCCAACCAGCAGATCACCGACTCAATTCCCTACGCCTACGAAAACTTTGGCCCCAAGGGCTTTTTTATCGGGTCTGACTACATCTATCCCAAAGAGAGCAATCGGATTGCTAAGGCAGAGCTGGAGCAGGCTGGCGGCCAGGTCGTCGGTGACGAATACGCGGCGCTGGGCACCACAGAATTTATCACCATTATCAATAAAATCAAGGCTGCCAAGCCCGACTTTGTGCTGAGCAACCTGGTCGGCGACAGCATTCCCGCCTTCTACCGGCAGTATAAGGACGCGGGGATCACGGCAGACGACATTCCGATCATGGCCTATCCCACGACTGAGGAAGAAATTCAGGCGATGGGACCTGAGTTTGCAGCCGGGCACTATACCAGCTTTAACTATTTTCAAAGCGTTGATACGCCTGAAAATAAGGCGTTTGTGGAGCAGTTCAAGGAAATGTTTGGGGGCGATCGCGTTACCAACGGCGTGATGGAAGCGGCCTATCTGCAAACATTCTTCATGGCGCAGGCGATGAAAGATGCGCTAGAAGCTGGCGAAGAGCTGAATACGGAAACGATTCGAGCGGCCACCCGCGGGCAGGAATTTAGCGCTCCCCAGGGCCGAGTGAAGATCGATCCCGATAACTACCACACCTACCTCTACTCTCGGATTGGCCGCTGGAAAGAAGATGGGCAGGCCGATATTGTCTTTTCAACGGACGCTGCGGTGAAGCCAATCCCCTGGAGTCAGGTGCTGTATAAAGGACGGACTTGCGTACATCCCTCGCCAGACGATCGCAGCGACCCGATTAAGGAGACCGGCAAAGACCTGGAGACTCAGTATCTTGAGTCCTAGTCAATCGGGCAGCCTGATTGTTGTGAAGATTGAGTTCATCCGCTGAGAGCCGGTTTTGACTATGCCAGTTTTGACTATGCTAGATTTTTCGCTAACTTCGATGCTGTCATCGCTGTTCTTACTTGCTGAGGAAGCAGCCCCGGCCGCCGAGGGCATCAGCTGGATAGCGCTGCTGAATCAGGCCCTAAACGGCATTGGCATTGTTGGCATTTTGCTTTTGACTGGGTTGGGACTGGCAATCACCTTTGGCGTGATGCGGATAATTAATCTGGCCCATGGCGAATTCATCATGCTGGGAGCCTACGTCACCTTTGTCATGCAGGATTTCTTCAAGATGGACCTGCTGATGACGATTCCCTTTGCCTTTATCGGCACGGCGCTGATCGGTGCGATTGTGGAACTGACTATTATTCGTCGGCTCTACGGTCGGCCGCTAGAAACGCTGCTGGCCACCTGGGGGCTCAGCATCGTGCTGCAAGGGGTGGTTAAGCTGATCTTTACGGCTGAGCTAAAGTACGTCAGGGCTCCATCCTACCTGTCGGGAAATTTATCGTTTTTGACGAATGAGGCCGGTACATCGCCGATTGCGATTTCTTACTACCGGCTCTTCATCATTGCGGTAGCCCTGGCTCTGCTGGCCCTGACCATGTTCCTATTCTATGGCACCTCCTGGGGCCGCCAGATTCGGGCCGTGACCCAAAATCGGGAGATGGCCAAATGCCTGGGTGTCAATACTAAGCTGATCGACATGGGCACCTTTGCCTACGGTTGTGGGCTGGCGGGCGTCGCTGGCGCGGTGATTTCTGCGCTGAAGACGGTCGCTCCACCCATGGGACAGGACTACCTAGTCGATGCCTGGATGGTCGTAGTGACCGGCGGGGTCGATAAGCTAATCGGCATTCTGGCCGGCTCATTCCTGATTGGCGAATCCAACGCCATTATTGCCTTCATGCTCAACGATCCCCTAGCTCGGGTGATTGTGCTGGCAGCGGTGATTGTGCTGATTCGGTACCGACCTGAGGGTCTGTTTACCGTGCAGAAGCGGGCCTAGCCTGCGGCTTGCAAAATTGTTGATCTGGGGAATTTTTTAGAATGGCAAACGCAGTACTGGGATACAAGCAATCTACTTTCCCAACCAAGCTGGTGATCATTAGCCTCATTGGCCTGCTAATCTTTGCGGTTTTGCCCTTTGTCTTAGGGACGTTTCAGCTCTCATTTCTGTCAAAGCTGATGCTGTTCGGCACTCTGGCGGTTTCCCTCGACCTGGTTTGGGGCTTTACGGGCATTCTGAGTTTTGCCCATGGGGTATTCTTTACCCTGGGGGGCTATGCCTCGGCCTACTACCTCAAGCTCAACCTCTCAGCGGCCGCCAACACCTATGGGGTAGATATTCCTGACTTTATGGTCTGGAACGGCCTGGAGGTACTTCCCTGGTTTATTGCTCCGCTGAAGTATTTTCCGATTGCGCTGTTGGCGACGGTTGCTGTCCCAGCGCTGTTTGCTTATATAATTGGCTATTTTATCTTTCGCTCTAAGGTCAGCGGCGTTTATATCACGATTATTACCCTGGCGATTGCGTCGGCCCTGACCACCTTTTTCGTCAGCCAGCAGGCTTACACGGGCGGGACAAACGGGATTACAGATGTCAGCAGTCTGAGCTTTTTCGGCAGTGAGATTCCACCGATCGGGCTGTATTTTATTATCCTGGCCTATGCCGCGTTTGTGCTGGCCCTGAGCTGGTGGCTCACCCAGTCTAACTTTGGCCTAGTTCTGCGCTCGATTAACGAAAATGAGAAGCGAATCGCTTTCCTGGGCTATGACGTGGCCCAGTACAAGATTTTTATCTGGACGCTTTCCGCCGCGATGGCGGGCATGGCGGGGGGATTATTTGTCCCGCTGAACCGGTTTATTTCGCCGGTGTATCTGGCCGTGGCCTTTGGCACTCAGGTGGTGATCTGGGTGGCCATTGGCGGTCGCGGCACCCTGATTGGCCCTTTCATCGCGGCGATCTTGCTAGGCCAGTTTCAAAACTATGCCGACCGGGTGACTCAGGACTGGCAGCTGATTGTGGGTATTTTGCTGCTGGTTGTGGTGCTGTTTATCCCCAACGGGCTGATGAGCCTGCTGCCCGAGCGCTTTAGTCTGGCCAACTTGTCAAAGCCCACTCGAATATCGCCCCGTGCCCCGTCTGAGCAAAAGTCCTGAGGACGCGCCCGATTTCGGTTAAATTTCTGAGGGATTAATCCATGGATGCGGTCTTATCGGTTAAGGATCTAAACGTTGTTTTCTCGGGTTTCAAGGCGCTGAAAGGCGTCAATCTAGAGGTGTATGACAACGAGATCGTCACCATTATTGGCCCGAACGGGGCTGGAAAGAGCACGCTGCTAGACGCGATTGTAGGAAAATCGCCGGTGGCCTCGGGGCATGTTTTTTACCAGGGCAAGGAGATTACCAACCGGAGCCCCCACCAGGTCGCTCGCATGGGCGTTGGCCGCAAGTTCCAAAATCCCAACGTCTATAATCAGCTCACCGTGTTTGACAACATACTGCTGGCGCTGAAGGGCTCCCACGGCATCCTGGCGTCGATAACGGCCAAGCTGACCAAGGCCAAGAAGGGCCGGATCTATGACGTGCTCGAGCGGACTACCCTACTTGACCAGGCGTTTGAGCAGGTTGACTCGCTCTCCCACGGCCAGAAGCAGTGGGTCGAAATTGGCATGGTGCTGGCCCAGGACCCGTCTATTGTTCTATTAGACGAGCCGACCGCCGGGATGACGGCTAAGGAGACCCGGATGACCGGCGAGATTATCAAAAGTATTGCTCAGACGCACTCTGTCGTCGTGATTGAGCATGACATGGAGTTTGTCAAACAGATTGCCGAGCGGATTGTCGTTTTGCACCAGGGCAGCGTACTGGCCGAAGGGTCGGTGGAAGAGGTCCAAAGTAATCGTGAAGTCATCGAGGTCTATTTAGGTCGTGAAGCCATCAGCACAGCTGCTTGAGTTGGAACAGAATGGAGCTGCCCAGCCGCTGCTCGAAATGCGCGATCTGACGGTGGGCTATGGTCAGACGCCGGTGCTGTTTGACATTAGCCTAGCGGTAAATCGCGGCGAAATCGTCTGCCTGCTGGGGCGTAACGGTGTTGGCAAGACGACGCTGCTGCGGAGCATCATCGGCCTCAACCAGCCTACTAAGGGCTCGATTAGCTTCGGCGGTCAGGATATTACCAAAGCGCCGACCTATAAGCGGGCGCGTCAGGGCATTGCCTACATTCCCCAAGGGCGGGAGATCATTCCCTACCTGTCGGTGCTGGATAACCTGAAGATGGGGTTTGCGGCGAGCGGTAAGAAGGGAAACCGGATTCCCAGCGAAATTTTTGACTTTTTCCCCATGCTGTCGGACCATCTGAGCCGCCAGGGCGGCCTGCTCAGCGGCGGCCAGCAGCAGCAGCTCGCGATCGCGCGCGGCCTCATGTGCAATCCCCAAATCATGCTGCTGGACGAACCGACCGAAGGGATTCAGCCGTCAATCGTTCAGGAAATTGAAGATACCCTGAAGCGAATTAACGAAGAAAAGGGCATCACCGTCATGGTGGTCGAGCAAAAAATTGAGTTTGCCCGCAAGCTGGCCCAGAAATTTTTCATCATGGAAAAAGGCGCGATCGTCGAGCGGGGCAGCACCGAGCAGCTCACCAACGACCTGCTGCATCGGTACCTGGCTGTCTAAATTGACGTCTGAAATGTTTCCCAGAGATAGAGGGAGAGGGGACGTGCATGTTAGTAACGCACCAGCTGTAAGCGCCGGAGCCCTCATCCCCAGCCCTTCTCCCGAGGGGAGAAGGGAGCCGGATTCAAAGTCTCTCTCCCCTCGGGAGAGAGATTTAGGGTGAGGGCGAACCGGTACGCTATTTAATTGCCAGTGCCTTAGGTCATGAACTGCCGCTGCGGCAGGTGCTGATGGCCCATTTGAGCGATGTCAATTAGGGGCGTGCAGGTCCACATGTCTTCCAGCGTCAGATCGGTCGCCTGAGCTATGACGGTTTCCAACTCAGGCGCGATCGCTTTAAGCACAAGCTGAGCTTTGAGATGGCCCAAGACTCCCAACCGAATCGCCGCCCCGCAGAGGCCGGTAACGAAGCTGTGCAGATAGGCCAGCAGAATATCAGACGGTTCGAGCCCAGCCGCCCGGCCTACGACTGCAAAGACAACGGGATGCAGGCCGTGACATTGGCCTACGCTGATCTGATCGGCTAGCCAGTCCAGCTGTCGATCGGGCCAGGTAGACCGCGCGACCATCAGCAAAGCCCGACCGCTTTTACCCTGCGCCTCCCGCACAGGTTGAATCAGCGTCTGGGCAAACAGGCTGAGGTCGGCCTGTCGAATCTCATCCAAGGCTGCGCTCTGACTGGCCTGGTAAGCATGAAGCAGCGCCACTAAGTCAGAAGAGCCCACTTTTTGATAGAGCAGGATATGCAGGAAGTCTTGAAAGTCCTGAGGTGACTGAATTTGGCCTGAGTGGGCAAGGGACTCCAGCCCATGGGAGAGGGTAAACGAACCGGAGGGAAAGAAAGAATCTGACAGCTGCATCAGGGCCAGTCGGGAGTCAAGGACCGATCGGTTACCAGTCATGATAGTGAGGGATAGAAGAATGGGGAGGAATGGCGGCCAGGGCAGGCGGATGGGGGTCGTAGGCGATTTCCAGACCGGGAATTGCAAAGCTGTCAATGAGCGATTCAATCAGAGCGCGATTATCCTGGAGCTGAATATAGATTTTCTGATCTCGAATGCTGATGGGGCAGTGATGATTTCCCAGGGTGTGGCCGAAATGAATCAGCGCCAGCTCATAACCCGCTGCAATGCCGGAGCAGTCCAACACCAGCATTCCCGAGTTTTGCAAGTGAACCAGCAGCAGCTTGCCAGCTTTGGCTGCAAAAACATCTCCCTGCTTTAGAGACCAGCTGCGGTCCTTAATAATGCCAATAGATTCGCCAGACCGCGCCTGGGCATGAATTCGCCCCTTAACGCGATCGCGCTCATCCAAATACAGCTCCAGACATTGCCCCCGATGCAGCGCCTGGTGAACCCGCTGCTCTAGGGCCGCATCCGTCGTGATATTACCCAGATAGTGAGAAACCAGTTCGGTCATTTGGGCACCTCCGGCAGCAGGGCTTGCTGGGTGAGCTGGCGAATCTGATTCAGCACAAAATGGATGTAGGCTTTGAGCGTGCTGGCGCTATCCGCGATCGCGCGAATCAATAGCCCATTACAGTTGGGCAAACGCGAGTGCTCGGCTTGTAGCCGCTGAACAGAGGGGCTGTGGGACGAGAGCAGATCTGTCAGCGGGGTTAAATCGGTCTCTGGCAAGACGGTAATCAGATTTGCGATCGCGGGCAGCGCAGAAAAAAGCGGTCGGTCTTTGAAAGGATTTGTCTGTCCTGCCAAAAACATCGCATCGGTAAAGAGCGGCGTTCCATCCGAATGAACGACCTGAAGACGGCTGCGATAGTGTCGAAACTGGTACCATTCCTGGCGAGCCAGCCGACCGGGAAGAATGATTTCGCTCCAGAACAGCTGGCCGGTGGGATGCAAGGTGAGACGCGATCGCTGATTGAATTCCGCATCAGCATATAGGATAATTGGCTCTGGAACATATTCCAGGCAGGCCTTTTTGCCAATCTGAATATGCTGAACTACCTGGGCTGACGTGCCGCTGGCAGGCATACTGTGAACCTTGAGTGCCGCCTGATCGGTCAGATAGAGCTGAGTAAAATCGTTCAGCTTTATCGTCGTTTCAATCCTATCCTGGGCCAGTAAGCCGGGAGAAGCATTCATCAGATAAAGGTAGGCCCGCTGAGGACGGTCGGTGTCAAGCCGGAAGCAGCGCGATAGGCGAAAGGGATAGGCCGCATACTGATGGGAAATGAAAGATTGGAAGTTGCGATCGCACCCGATCTGTAATTCGAGTTGAGGTCGGGTTGTTATCAAGTTACGATCGTTAACGATAACCATTCAGATGACTTTTACGGCAGTTTGGCTGGTCTGGAATAGCACCGTTTCTGAGATAAAATAGACGACCTGATCCAACCCCTCTCCCGTTTTGCAGTTGGTATAGGCGACCGGTTTCTCCCGTCGTCGCGCTGCGACCTCCCGGCGAATGACGGCTAAATCGGCTCCGACATAGGGGGCAATATCGACCTTGTTAATGACCACCAGGTCGGCCTGCATAAAGCCAGGGCCGTTTTTACGCGGAATATCATCCCCCGCGCCGACGTCAATCACAAAAATGTAGGTGTCTACCAGGTCATAGCTGAAGGTAGAGGCGAGATTGTCGCCGCCGCTTTCGATGAACACCAGATCGAGCTGAGGAATCAGCCTTTCCAGATCCTGGACGGCTAGCAAATTCATCGTTGGGTCTTCTCGGATCGCCGTGTGAGGGCAGCTGCCGGTCTCCACCCCAACAATTCGCTCCGATGGCAAAAAGCCCTTACGCCGCAGGCGATCGGCGTCTTCCTGGGTGAGTAAGTCATTGGTGACAACAGCGACTTCGATGCCCTGCTGCATCAGTCGCGGCACCAGTCCCTCCAACAAAGCCGTTTTGCCGCTGCCGACGGGGCCACCAATGCCAACTCGGGCAGCGGATTGAATGTCATCTGTCATGGCTTTACCTAAAAAAATACAGCCGACCCAGCGGTACGGTGCTGACCGGCTCACAGGTCGCCAGCTCCCCATTCACCCGCACCTGAAACGTATCGGGATCCACTTCAATATCGGGGCAAACGTCATTGTGCAGCATGTCTTGCTTCCTGAGCGAACGAGTGTCTTTCACGGGCAGGAGTGCTTTGCGTAGGCCCAGCCGCTCCGCCAGCCCGTTGTCTAAGGCAGCCTGGGTGACAAAACCGGTGGAGGTCGCCGCTGGCGCACTGCCAAAGCTGCTCCACTGGGGCCGATAGAGGATCGGTTCGCAGGTCATCAGCGAGGCGTTGGATTCTCCCATCGGCGACCAGGCAATGAATCCAGCTTTGATGATCAGCTCGGGCTTAACGCCAAAAAATCCCGGCTGCCAGAGCACTAGGTCGGCCATTTTGCCGGGTTCAATTGACCCCACATAGTCGGCAATCCCCGAGGTACGGGCCGGATTGATGGTGTATTTGGCCAGATAGCGCAGGACGCGATGGTTGTCATTGAGATCGCTATCTTCAGGCAAAGCGCCGCGCTGGTCCTTCATCTTGGAGGCGAGCTGCCAGGTCCGGCAGATCACTTCTCCAATCCGCCCCATCCCCTGACTGTCGGAGCCCAGCATACTGATAGCGCCCATATCGTGGAGAATATCTTCGGCAGCGATGGTTTCCGCCCGAATTCGGGACTCTGCAAAGGCCACATCCTCTGGCACCTTAGGATTGAGATGATGGCAGACCATCACCATATCCAGATGCTCATCAAAGGTGTTGACGGTGTAGGGATTGGTGGGATTGGTAGACGAGGTGAGGCAGTGGGGATAGGCGGCGACTTTGATGATGTCGGGCGCATGGCCGCCGCCTGCTCCCTCGGTGTGGTAAGTGTGAATCGTGCGACCGTTAATCGCCGCGAGGGTGTCTTCGACATAGCCCGACTCGTTTAGCGTATCGGTATGGATCTTGACCTGAAAGTCGTACTCATCCGCTACCGAGAGGCAGGTGTCGATCAGGGCGGGCATCGCGCCCCAATCTTCGTGAATTTTCAGCCCCATTGCGCCGTTTTCAACCTGCTCTACCAGGCTGGCGGGCAAGCTAGAGCTGCCTTTACCCAAAAAGCCAAAGTTAATCGGAAACCCCTCTGAGGCCCGCAGCATCATTCCCAGATTGTGGGCACCGCTGGAGCAAATTCCCACCGTCACCGGGCCGAGGCCGCCGCCCAGCATGGTGGTTAAGCCGCTAGAAAGCGCTTCTGCACAGAGTCCGACGCTGTCAAAGTGGACGTGGCAGTCGATGCCGCCGGGGGTGGCAATCAGCCCTTCCCCGGCTTTCACATCCGTATTGGCGCTGATCATCAGATTGGGCGCAACTCCCGCCATAATGCCCGGATTCCCCGCTTTGCCAATGCCGACAATTTTGCCGTCTTTAATGCCAATGTCGGTTTTCACGATGCCCTGGACCGGGTCGATTAGCACCACGTTAGTAATGACCAGGTCTAACGCGCCCGCCGCTGCGGTGACGCCTGCCGCCATCCCCAGGCCGTCTCGCAAGGTTTTGCCGCCGCCGAAGACGCATTCGTCTCCGTAGACCGTGGTGTCTCGCTCCACTTCTACGATCAGAGAAGTGTCTCCCAGACGGATGCGATCGCCCGTCGTGGGACCAAACAGTTCGGCATAGCGATCGCGACTAATTTCCATCTTCAACCTTTCTACCCCTGATCACTGAAACCTAGCGTTTGCAGCTGTTCCATCGCGTTCGCCCGCACGTCAGCATCGTCTAGCGCACCGTTGACCAAATTGTTCAATCCCCGGACCGTGCGATCGCCAGCCATAGCCACCAAATTTACGGTTTTAGTATCTCCCGGTTCAAAGCGAACCGCCGTTCCAGCGGGAATGTCCAACCGAAAGCCATAGGCCGTAGGTCGGTCAAACTGCAAAGCCCGGTTGACTTCAAAAAAGTGAAAGTGAGAACCAATTTGGATTGGGCGATCGCCTCTGTTGGCGACGGTTAATTCTTTTTGGGTACGATTGGCATTGAGTTCCAGTGTCCCCGCTGCGCAGAGAATAGCGCCCGGAACAGTCGCGCTGGGCTGCTTCGTCATGATCCTTGCCTCTCTACGGCGCGGATGGGATTGTGAATGCTGATCAGCTTGGTGCCGTCGGCAAAATGCGCTTCTACCTGAATCAGCGGCATTAAGGCCACAACGCCAGGCAGCACATCTGCTTCGGTCAGCAGCGTTGCGCCTTCTGACATCAGCTGCGCTACAGATTTATCCTCTCTCGCCCCTTCCACCACATAATCGGCAATATAGGCAGTTGCCTCGGGCACATTTAGCCTGATACCGCGTGCTTTACGGCGTCGGGCAAGCTCGGCAGCGGTGAAGAGGGTTAAGCGTTCCTGTTCCTTAGGCGTCAAGTACATAGGCCAACAACTCTAACCAGACCGCAACTGTAGAGCATTCAATCAGTAAATTCTGTCCATGGACTACAGATTAAATTGCCTTAATCAGGTTGGGTCAAAACCTGGCCCGCAAACGCTTTGCTAGGAGATAATGGGGCTCTGTTTTCGGTAGCGCGATGGGTGAATTCCCAACAAAAATCCGGCCTCTAGAAGAAAGCCGGACTTTTGTTGCATAACCTTGCGATCGCTTAGATTTGCGCCGCCTTAAGGGGCTAGGGCGTGACCCCGGAGCAGGCTGCCGACGGTTTTAGCCGTAATCTTGAGCTGAGTCAGGGGATTAGCCGGAACCACCGTCTTATAGAGGTAGCTGTCGAAGGTGAGCTTCTGCACGTCAATGTCGGAGCACATTTCGACAAACGCCTCGCGGGCGGCATCGGAGCGGTAGAAGACAGACTGGAGAATATCCAGCACCTTGTAGGTGAGGCCGTACTTTTTATCCCAGCGCTGGAGATAGATTTTCAGCTCGTCTTCACTCAGCGCCCGCTGGCCGCCGTTGGAAAATTCAACGATAGTTTCAGCACACATCCGGGCCGACTTGGCCGCGAAGTAGATGCCTTCGCCGGAAGACTTGGTCACCGTCCCCGCCGCGTCCCCCACCAGGGCAACCCGGCCCACCACCCGGCGCGGTCTGGGATGCTCAGGAATCGGATGCGCTTCCACCTTGATAATTTCGCCGCCTTCCAGTCGCTTGGCCGCCCGAGCCCGGATGCCCGCCTGGAGCTGCTTAATTCGAGCCTGGTTGGGCTTCATTGTGCCGGTACCGACGGCCACATGGTCATACTTGGGGAACACCCAGGCATAGAAGTCTGGGGAGACATCGCCGCCCACGTACATTTCAGCCAGGTCTTCGTAGTAGGCCATCTTGGCGTCGGGCAGGCGGATGCGCTCCTGGAACGCGATCGCATAGTTGTAGTCACCCGCGTCAATCGCCCGGGCCACCCGCGAATTAGCGCCGTCAGCGCCCACCACCATATCCACCTGTAGAGACCGAGCCTCCCCTTGCAGGCTGCCGTTGCTGTGGTCGGCATAGTGCAGGGTGTAGGGCGCTTTATCGCTGTCTGGAATGTCTAGCTTATGGACGGTGCCGTTGATCAGCTTCGCGCCCGACTTAGCGGCGCGGTCTCTGAGGAACCCGTCGAGCACCTCACGGCGGCACATGCCGATATATTCATCGTCCTTGAGCGTCTGGCCGATGTTCACTTCAACGTTGGAAGGCGAGATCATCTTCATCTTGCGCACCCGCCGATCGATGATCTCCGGCGGTAGGTCAAACTCATCGACCATACAGAGGGGAATGGCCCCACCGCAGGGCTTAGCATTATCCAACTTGCGCTCAAACAGGAAGGTTTCAATCCCCGCTTTTGCCAACGTCTCAGCGGCAGAGGAGCCAGCCGGACCCGATCCGACAACTGCGACCCGAAGTACCAAGGGCTTTTTCTCCACAACACGTAAAAGCTACGAGATGAATCGTATCACGCTGATTTGAACCGGGCAGTAAGGACTCCGCAGATGTAACTTAAATGAAACACAGTTTTACATAACGACACCGCCGCAGCTCCAGCAGCCCAGACAGTATCTATGAACTATCATCAAGAGCAACCTCCCGCCTCAACCCCCCTATTTCCCCATTCCCTTATTCCC
>NZ_JADEXG010000142.1 GCF_015207255.1 Vasconcelosia minhoensis LEGE 07310 | reverse complement strand
ATCCAGGGGCTCGGGCTCGTCTAGATTGGGACCGCGGTCTTCTAAAATCCTAGGCCGGGGTCGGTCCGCAATCTGGAAATCGCCGGATTCGGTGGTCACTTCGGGCCAGCGGGAAGCGGGGGGCGTCACAGTGACTGTGGGCAGCGTCTCGGCAGCAGCTAGCGGGGACGGCTGGCTAATAGACCTGGCGTTCTCGACGGCGGTGGTCTTAGTCTCGGGTTCAGCCTCGGGCTGATTAGGGCGCTCGGTGGCAGCCCCGTTCCGCTGGTTACCCGTAATTTCGTTATTTCTCAAAACCGGCTGGACGTTGCCCAGCAGCATCAGGCCGGTTTCATTGCCGATGATTCGATTGTTGCTAATTTCCGGCGCTGCCCCGGCGGCTACGGTAATGCCAACCCCGGTGGCTTCAAACGTATTGCCCTGTATCCGGGCCGGAGAATCGCCAAAGATCACCAGGCCCGCCATGCCGTTTTGCGAAAAATAGCTGTTTTGAATTGTCGGCGCGCCATTGACGACATAGATACCCGTGTTTTGGCTGCCAAACAGAACGCTTTCTAAAATAGTGGGGCTGCCGGCCTCAATCCAGATGCCGTGGCCCTGGGTATTGACGATGGCGACATGGGCTAAGCCCGACCGATCGGCCGCGCGGATCGCGGCATTCTGCTGCGATCGCGCGGGGCTGTCAAACTCGCCGCCACCCCGAATCGTGGCTGGCTGACCCCCGCGGCCTGGCCCACCCTGTAAGGTCACGCCCGGCTGGAGCTGAAGGGGAAAGGTCTCTCCCGTTGCCAGACTATAGTCACCCGGGGCTAATAGGATTACCGTATTGGGCTGGGCAACGCTGAGGGCGTGGGTAATCGTTTGAAAGGGCTGACGCTGGCTGCCCGCCTGCCGATCGCTGCCAACCGCCGGATCGACATAGAGGGTCTGGTGAGAAATCGGGGCTGGGCGACCGGGCCGCAGCGGGGACGGCTCATCCTGGGCCGCCCGCGGAGCTCGCCGCTGCGGGCGGGCTTCGGCCCTAGCCGCCGTTAGTAGGATCGCGATCGCGATCAAAGCCGCTGAGAACTTCGAGAACTTTAACCGCATGTACCCCACGTCACACCCCGAACTGGTGATAGCGGATCGGCCCGGGAGCGGAATGGTCTGGGCGAGATCTGCTTATTTCTGCCATATTTGAGGCTACTTGCGGCCTTTTGTCAACCCCTGCCAAGCGAATTGAAGACCCGGCAATCGATCGCTTGAATCAGTTCTGGCGTCGTCGTGAGCCGATCTGGCACGTGATCTGGATTTCGACTTGGTAGGATAAGACTGTTTCCCCGTCTTGACAGGGCTTATGCAGACGTTTTCACCGGATCGGGCTAGGGATAGGCTAGGGGTAGAGGGCGATCTCGATCGGCTTGCCCTCTACCGAATTTTGGATGCCAACTTGGATCGGGCTCGCGAAGGGCTGCGGATTATTGAAGAATGGTGTCGCTTTGGCCTGAATGACTCAGCCCTGACCGAGCAGCTGAAGCAGCTGCGGCAGCTGCTGGCCGCCTGGCATACCCCCGAAATTCGGCTGGCTCGCGATACGCCCGGCGACGCCGGCACCCACCTGACCCATCCCCAGGAAGCCGAGCGCACCAGCCTGACGCAGGTGTTGCAGGTCAACTTCAGCCGTACCCAGGAGGCGCTGCGGGTGCTGGAGGAATACGGCAAGCTGCACGACCGGCAGATGGCAGCGGCCTGTAAGCAGATGCGCTATCGGGTCTACGACCTGGACAGCCAGCTACTGGGGCATCAGCGTCGGCAGCAGCTGGCGCGATCGCGACTCTATCTGGTCACCTCGCCTAGTGAGCAGCTGCTGCCGACGGTGGAGGCGGCGCTGCAAGGGGGTACCAGCCTCGTCCAGTATCGCGAAAAAGCCGCCGATGACTGCGAACGGCTGGCGGTGGCCCAGCAGATGAGCGCCCTCTGCCATCGCTACGGGGCGCTGTTTATCGTCAATGACCGAGTCGATCTGGCGCTAGCCGCCAACGCCGACGGCGTGCATTTAGGTCAGCAGGATTTGCCAGTGGCCGCGGCCCGCCAGCTTTTAGGCTTCGATCGGCTGATTGGGCGCTCTACCACCAACCCCGAAGAGCTGCAGCGGGCGCTGGCCGAAGGGGCTGACTATATCGGCGTCGGGCCGGTCTATGAGACCCCGACCAAGCCCGGTAAATCAGCGGCGGGGGCCGAATATTTGCGCTATGCCCGGGAGCACGCTACCGTTCCCTGGTTTGCCATCGGCGGGATCGATGCCGATAACCTGGCGGCGGTGCTCGAGGCGGGCGCCGAGCGGGTCGCCGTCGTCCGCGCCCTGATGCAGACCGATCAGCCCGTATCGGTGGCCCAGTCACTGATCCGTCAGCTGTCCCAGGCTCAGACTATCCGCCCCCATGAACAGTAGC
>NZ_JADEXG010000141.1 GCF_015207255.1 Vasconcelosia minhoensis LEGE 07310 | reverse complement strand
TATTAGACGACAATTAACTTGGCTGACTGACGACAACTAACTTGTCCGGTTCATGAGATCGCATCAGGTTCTTACAGAGCGTCAATTAGCGACAAGCCCTTAACATTTCCAACTGCAATATAGACACTAGGCAGCGTCAACCCACGCCAAAGCATGAGGCCAGTGTCAGGGAAACGTATCAACCCACCCCAGGTAAAGCTGTATATGAAAGCTAGAGAGAGCGGCAGCAAACAAAGCACAGCCGCAGCCCAAGCCGGTATCTCTGTCCGCAGCGGCAGGCGGATTGAGCAAGGCCAGCACCCACGCCAACCCGGTCGGCGGCATGACTGGCGGACGCGCAAGGATCCGCTGGCCGAGGTCTGGGACAGTGAACTGGTGCCCATGCTAGAGCGAGCCCCTCAGCTGCAAGCCATGACGCTGTTCGAGCACCTGCAGCAGCGTTATCCGCAGCGATACAGCCGGTCTATTCTGCGTACCTTGCAGCGTCGGGTGCAGCAGTGGAGAGCGACCGCTGGCCCAGCAAAACCGGTCATGTTCGAGCTGGTTCATCGTCCGGGTGAGATGGGGCTGTCCGACTTTACCCACTTCAAGCAAGCCCCCATTACCATTCAATCGAAACCGTTTGCGCATCTGCTCTACCACTATCGGCTAGCCTACAGCGGCTGGCAGTATGTGCAGGTGATTCAGGGCGGTGAGAGCTTTATCGCGCTCTCAGAAGGGCTGCAGAATGCGCTGAGCGCCTGTGGTGGGGCACCCCAAGAACACCGCACCGATAGCCTCAGTGCTGCCTATCGCAATCTGGGGGGGCGAAGGCAGAGCGATTTGAGTGACCTCTATGACCGGCTCTGCCAGCACTATCGGCTCAAGCCGACTCGCAATAACCGGGCTCAGGCCCATGAGAACGGGAGCATCGAGAGTCCGCATGGCTATTTCAAAAACCGCCTACACCAGGCACTGCTGCTGCGCGGCTCCTTCGACTTTGAGTCGCTCAGCGACTACCAGCAACTGATTGAGCAGCTGATTGAGCGACTCAACCAGCTATGCCATCACCGCTTTGAGCAAGAACGCCCGCATCTGCAAGCGCTACCGACTTACCGCTATGCAGACTACGAGATTCTCAGTGCTAGAGTCACTACCCACAGCACCATTTGTGTACGCTGCATTACCTACACGGTGCCATCACGGCTGATTGGCCAGCGCGTCACGGTGCATTTGCATCATGACCGACTCGGGGTCTTTGTCGGCAGGCACCGGGTGGTCACGCTGAGCCGCGTTCATGTTCCGGCTGATGCCCCGACCCGTCGGGCTCGCAGCGTCAATTACCGGCACGGGGTTGAGAGTTTACGAGTGAAGCCCCGTGCCTTCCTCAACTGCACCTGGCAGCAAGACCTCCTACCCAATGACGATTACCGCCAGCTCTGGCAGCAGCTGAAGCAGCAGTTTGAGCGCTATCTAGCGGCCCGACTGATGACCGAAGCCCTCTACATTGCGGCTAAGCAAGACAAAGAGTACGCCGTTGCTCAGTTCCTCAGCGCTCAGCTCCAAGCCGGGACACTCAGCTTGGCAAGTCTCCAGCAGGAATTCAAAGCCTCTACCCCACTGCCTTGCCCCGGGCTTGACGTTCAACAGCATCCCTTGACCCACTATGACCAGTTGCTCGGCTATGACACCTACTCCCACGACCGCCAAAGAGACCCTCAGCGCCCTCCTCAAACATCTCAAGCTATCCCATATGAACCATCACTGGCAGGCCCTTGAGCGGCAAGCGCTGGAGCAAAGCTGGTCGCATGCTCAGTTTCTATTGGCACTCTGTGAGCATGAAGCGTCTCAGCGCTATCACTCTCGCATTCAACCCGCCCTCAAAGAGGCCAAACTACCGCCAGCTAAAGCAATTTCTAACTTTGATTTTAGCCGCTGCCCAAACCTCAATCAGGCCACCCTGGCTCAACTGTCTCAAGATCCGGCCTGGTTATCGCGAGGCGAGAACCTGCTGTTATTTGGCCCCTCTGGGGTCGGCAAAACCCATCTGGCTGCTGCTATCAGTCGAGCCCTCATTGACTTAGGTGCCCGGGTCAAGTTCTGCTCGGCAACGGCCTTAGTCCAGCAATTACAGGCCGCTAAAGCCGACCTCAAGCTGCTGCCAGCCCTACTTAAGCTCGATAAGTATGACCTGCTGGTGTTAGACGATATCAGCTACGTCAAAAAGTCTGAAGCCGAAACCTCTGTCCTGTTTGAGCTGATTGCTCATCGCTATGAATTGCGCAGCTTACTGATTACCGCCAACCATGCGTTTAGCGCCTGGGATGACATCTTTGCTGACACTACCATGACCGTCGCTGCCGTAGATAGACTCGTTCACCATGCGGTCATCATCGAAATCCAGGCAGACAGTTTTCGGCAGCACAGGGCTAAACAGCGTTCTCAAAAGCAGACTGATAAGACCGGACAAGTTAATTGACGCTGACCGGACAAGTTAATTGACATTTGATA
>NZ_JADEXG010000012.1 GCF_015207255.1 Vasconcelosia minhoensis LEGE 07310 | reverse complement strand
GGGGATGTACCGACTCAAAACCGTTTTCACAGGTGAGGTGTGTGCCAGAAAGATAGCAGCTCAAACCACCGAGTTGATGATTGAATGTAAGGCGCTCAACCGGATGACGCAGCTCGGAATGCCTGATTGCTACCGCGTTGCAGCCTAGAAAACGACCGAGATGGGAAACCCCTGTCCCTTTCTCAATTCATGCAACAAAGCCGTACAGATATAGAGTTGAAGTGCAACTCTGGGGTGAGCATTATGGAGCAGCATAAATGGCGAGATGACACCCGACAGTTGGCGATCGCACCTCGCCTGTGGCTCTGGTGGACATTGGCTCCAACAATCGCGGGGGCGATCGTTGGAGCACTGGAAGCATCAGGCTTTTTTCAGCTTGTAGCAACCATCTTTTTTACAGGTTTGTTGATTGGCGCAGCCCAATGGCTCGTTTTGCGCCAATACATTCCTAAAGCCTTTTGGTGGATAGTGGTTAGCACCCAGGGATGGACTTTTGGGCTAGCGCTGGTGAGTTCTTTCATCACACCCCTTTTTGATCCGCTTATTCAATTCCTGAGCACACTGGGCGCATGGCCAGTTTTTTGGTCGAATCTGGTCACACAGCCGATTGTACTGGCTATTTTTGGCACGGCTCAGTTTCCGATTTTGACACGATTTGTCCGTAAAGCAGAATGGTGGATTTTGGTCAGCGCTTTAGGAGGTGCGTTAGATGGAGCAAGTAGCTCAACTGTCGCGTACATTTTGCAGTCAGGGCTATTGCCAGCACCACTCCCGACAGCATTGGGCTATGGGGCAGGTTGGCTAAGCTACGGCATCGTTACCGGAATTTGTCTGCAATGGCTGTTGCGTCATCACCCCCGGTAGGGCAATACAGCACTTGTCTCTCGCGGTATTACTGGTATGGGGAATGTTAGGGCTTCATATTGCGATCGTCATTGCAAATAAAGGGCATTGCCTCTTCTATTTCGATTTTGCGGCTCATCTGTTACCCTACAAAAAAGATAATTTTTCCACCTCTAATTAATTGCCTGAGCTACCTGGGCAATGCCCACAAAACCTTACTATGAAGAGTTTTACAAAATGGTGGCCATTGCCCACCCTACTGTCAGAGTTGTCCGGAGTGTTGTTGTCATTACATAGCAAATAAATTCTAAACTTGGACAATTTCAACTCGTCGAATATTTGTTTCAAAAACTTCTGCTGTGTAGAGCAGAAGAATACTCGAAATTTAATCAGGAGATTCAAATGATCCTAGTAACTGGCGCAACTGGAAATAACGGGCTGGAGATACTCAAGCGTCTCGCCTCGCAAAACGTTCAAGCTCGCGCGATGGTGCGTGATCGCAATCGTGCCAAGGCAATTGCAGATCTGGGCTTCGAAATGGTCGAGGCTGATTTCGATCGTCCTGAAACACTGCCCTCTGCCCTGGTAAGGGTCGATCGAGCCTTCCTCGTCACCAACTCAACAGAACACGCCGAAGCACAGCAACTGGCGTTTGTCGATGCGGCACAACAAAGCGGTGTCAAGCACATCGTCAAACTGTCGCAATTTGCAGCCGATGCCCACTCACCTGTGCGCTTTTTGCGCTACCATGCGGTTGTCGAATCGGCGATCCAAGCAACCCAAATGGCGTATACGTTTTTGCGCCCCAATCTGTTTATGCAGGGCTTGTTAAACTTCCGATCATTGATCGTTGAGCAAAACACCTTTTACGCTGCGATCGGTGATGCCAAGGTGAGCGTCGTAGATATCCGCGACATTGCTGACGTTGCTGTCGCTGCTCTGACCGAAGCTGGGCATGAAGGAAAGATTTACGATCTCACGGGTTCGCAGGCGTTAACACATACCGAGATGGCAGAATATCTCTCTGCTGCCCTGAAGCGTCAGATTGCGTTTGTTGATATTCCACCCGAACAGATGCGGGAAGCCATGGTTGGCTTTGGGATGCCAGCTTGGCAAGCCGATGGACTGATTGAAGATTACGCCCACTATCGGCGCAATGAGGCCGCAGCGATCGCTTCAGGAATAGAGGATGCGACTGGCAAAGCGCCGCGTCAGTTCAAGGACTTTGCTCGCGATTATGCAACGGTATTTAGCTGACTTCCGAAATTGAACAAATCTGCCTTCGGGTCTTCAAACCAGCCTATTCATCAGTGCAGGAACGTCCTACATTGCTTGTATTTTCAGTACCTTCCCTTTCTGGCGGGAGACGGCGATCCGCTTCTATCGCAGACGGAATTCTATAGTCATCGTACCCTGGTTTGTGGTTGGATTCACTATTATTTGGATGATTTGGGAGGTTCGGAGTCAGAACTGGACGATGGAAGTCATTTTACAAGCATTTTCGCGGTTAATAGTTGTCTTGCTATTTGCAGAAATCATTGTGATTACACAGCAAGTGAATTCTGAACATTAGTATCTAAATCGGATGATGCTGAAACGAGTTTGTTTCAGCAACGCGAGATAGAATCAAACGCATTACATGAGGAACACCATGAATAAGCCCAAGTTTTTTGTTACTCCCGGTTATGGGGAATACATGCTGAATGAATTGCATTACTCGCAAGCCGTAAAAATTGGCGATCGCGTGGAGACATCAGGTCAAGGTGGCTGGGATGACAATCTGCAAATTCCCGAATCGCTTGCTGACGAGATTGCCCAGGCGTTTTGGAACGTCGAGCGAACCTTGGCGGCTGCCGGAGCGGGTTGGGAGCATGTTGTCCATGTCAATTCTTACCATGTTGGTGGGTTTTCCCCAGAAGTTAACGAGGTGATGGTCAAGCTATTTCGCCAGTACATGCCCAACCATGCCCCAATTTGGACAGAGGTAGGCGTTGCGGCTCTTGGGCTGCCAACGATGCGAATTGAAATCCGCGTTACTGCAATTGTTCCGTGAATTTTGCACAGGCGGCAATGGGGTGATTCGGCACTACGCTAAGGCGAAGGACGCACCGATCGAGAAACCGCTTTCGCTCCGTTAAAGCATCCACTTGAACAAAGGAGTAATCAGATGTCAGAGAAAAATAAAGCTATCTTAGAAGCGGCAAACGCGGCGATCGCTGCAGGCAACTATGAAGGATTCTTGTCGTTCTGCGCCGACGACACGCAATGGACGTTTATAGGCGACAAGACCCTTCAAGGAAAAGCAGCCGTTCGTCAGTGGATAGCAACGACTTACGTAGAGCCGCCAACGTTTAGGGTCGCGAACTTAATCGCTGAGGATAATTTTGTCACGGCGCTCGGCGACATCACCATGAAAGACGAAGACGGGAAGGTGGCTCATTATTCGTACTGCGATGTCTGGTGCTTTCGCGACAGTCAGATGGTCGAATTAAGGGCTTTCGTCATCCAAACCGAGGTTGAACCACAGAGGACGACGTAGCGCATATCAAGATAGTGACGATGGACATTGATCCAGCCAATTATAAATCAGTATTTCATTGAGGATGATCCGATGACGCATTCAAAACTACAACGCAAGCATGATTCCAAGCATGAGGTTACACCTCAGACTAATTCTCCCGTTAATTCTGCTCTGATTGCGATCGCGCAAGAAGTCGCTGAATTGCTGAAGCAATCCTACCCAATACAGGCTAATGAAATCGACAGCATAGAACTAATAGCTGGTGACAATTCTGCTGATTGATCGGCTCTTAGCTGAGCTGGCAAAGTCTGTCTCATGAGAGACGCCGTGATCGCTGGATTATGTTCTAATCCGTGGGGTATTATTTTGGGATTCTGACTGATAAACGCCCTCTGACGCAACAGTTCAAGCGCCTCATGGGAATGACACCTAAACAGGTTCGCTAACATCATAGGAATCCGACAAAATGCTGTAAGAATCTGCAAGAAATCGAACATTAGAACTCAGTACACTCTAGATAGTAAAAGCAACGGATAAGTACCAGGTAAACACTTGCTTAATTAGGAGCCATATGAGTTGTAGACATCTTAACGATTTGACTACTGAAACGCTCATTTCTAAAGCAAACTACCCAATGTTTCGCTGTGAAGAATGTATGCGAATCAATAGTCGCTGGGTGCATCTACGCATTTGTCAAACCTGTGGAAAGATGCTGTGTTGTGATTCTTCTGAGCATCAACATGCTCGCCGTCACCATGAGGCAACTGGACATTCGGTCGTTAGCTCGGCTGAATTGGGAGAACAATGGTTATGGTGCTTTGTCCATGAGCAGGGAAAGGACTATTGAAGCGATTTTGATTGCATTTAGCTCTCTTCCGATATCTTTCGTCAAATGGAGGTTTTTTCATGGCAGTTTTTACTCAAAGTATACCCACCGACAGCATTTGGCCCAGTTTGTCGCTAGCAGCATGGCAGGATACCTATTCAACTGTCCATCGGTGGACACAGATTGTCGGTAAAATTCGTCTTGCACTTGCTCCCAAGCTCAATCACTGGTGGCAATCTACCTTGTATGTCACGCCACGCGGATTAACAACCTCTGTCATTCCTTACGGTACCCAAGCTTTCAAATTAGCTTTGATTTCCTCGATCATCAATTACAGATTGAAACTAGCGAGGGCATGATCAAAAGAATTCCACTCACTCCACGCTCCGTTGCAGATTTCTATCAAAATGTGATGGCTGCACTGAGCGAGATAGGGATTGAAGTCCGAATTTGGACAATGCCGCAAGAAATTTCAGAACCACTCCCGTTTGATCAAGATTATCAACATGCTACTTATGACCCAGAGTATGCCCAGCGGTTCTGGCGAATCCTTGTGCAGGTAGATCGAGTTATGACCCTGTTCCGTTCACGATTTGTTGGTAAATCCAGCCCTGTCCATTTCTTCTGGGGCAGTTTTGATCTCGCGGTAACTCGTTTTTCTGGTCGTCATGCGCCAGAGCATCCAGGTGGAGTTCCGAATATGGCAGATTGGGTAACACGAGAGGCCTATTCACATGAGGTCAGCAGTTGTGGTTTTTGGCCAGGTGGTGGAGCAGTGGCAGAGCCTGTTTTTTATGCTTATGCTTACCCTGCACCAGAAGGGTTTCAAGACTACCCTGTCCAGCCCCAAGAGGCATTCTATAGCTCAGACATGCAAGAGTTTATCCTACCCTATGAAGCAGTGAGACAGGCCGATGATCCAGATGCAGCGCTCCTTACTTTTCTGCAAAGCACCTATGAGGCAGCAGCCAATTTGGGTCATTGGGACCGAGCAGCACTGGAGCGTAACCCACATCTATAAGGGTAGCAAGTACTTGTACTGGGAGAATTTGAGATTATTTCGTTTGAGCGTTACCCAGTCGAATTCAGTCCAAAGAATTTAAGAACAATGTGTTAGCGCTGGCCGATGTCACTAAGCCTTCGTGCGGAGGGTGATGAACGAGAAGTTTAGTCGTATCACCCTCTAATTTCTTTCTGTCGGCAACGACCCTATGACGCAAAAGTGGATCTTATGTCGAATCAGCACCATCATGTCACCGCTGTCATCACCCATCGCGTGCGATCGGGCCGTGAAGCTGGGTATGAAGAATGGATTAAAGGTATCGCCGCCGATGCTCGTCAATTTGAAGGGCATTTGGGTGTCAACATTCTGAAATGGACCCCAGACGGGAGGCTCCTCTGACTATGTGATTGCGCTACAGTTCGACTCAGCCGCGAACCTGGAAGCTTGGCTTAGCTCCAAAGTTCGCAAGGGTTGGATTGATCGCGTTCAACCACTGATTCAAGAGCAAGAATCAGTACAGGTTTTAACGGGCTTAGAAGGGTGGTTTCAACTGCCAAAACAGGCTGCTCCTGCGGCACCCAAGCGTTATAAGCAAGCGATTTCAGTTTGGGTGGGGGTGATGATTGTTTCCCTATTTGTGCACCCGTTGCTGGCACCCGTGATGCAATATTTGCCCTGGCTATTGCGGGTTGCTGTCAGCGTGGCGATTACAGTTTCACTCCTCTCTTACGTCATCATGCCGCGTTTGTCACGACGGTTTAAGAGCTGGTTGTTCGCTTGAGTGGATAGGGTGATGCTTCGGTCGAAGCATCGCTCAATATGATTATCTCAACCATGCTGCCTTCAGCTAACTCGGCAGACTGCACCTCAACGATGCCGCCAGGTTGAACGACAGCCGTTTGTCGAATTCCGTTCATTATGTTAAATTTTCTTGTTTCAGGTTTTTACAGATATCCCAAATCCGTGACTGCGCCTTGGCTGCTGGAGGAGACGAGCTGGGCATACTTTGCCAGCACCCCACGAGGATATCTTGGGGCCGGCGGCTGCCAGGCGGCGCGGCGCTGTTCCAGCTCTGTGTCTGAGATCTCTAGGTGGAGACGGCGAGCGTCGGCGTCGATGGTGATGGCGTCGCCTTCGTGGATCAGCGCGATCGCGCCTCCCACCGCCGCCTCCGGGGCTACATGCCCCACCACCATGCCGTAGGTACCGCCCGAGAAGCGCCCGTCCGTAATCAACCCGACCGAATCGCCCAGCCCCGCGCCAATGATGGCCGAGGTGGGGGCGAGCATTTCTCGCATTCCCGGCCCGCCCTTGGGACCCTCATATCGGACGACGAGGATGTCGCCCGGATTGATCTTCTTCGCCAGGATGGCGTCGAGGCAGGCTTCCTCCGACTCGAAGACGCGGGCCGGGCCAGTGATGCGGCGCTGCTTGATGCCGGTGAGCTTGGCGACAGCGCCCTCGGTAGCCAGGTTGCCCCGGAGAATGCCGAGGTGGCCCTGGGGATAGAGCGGCTGGTCAAAGGGGCGGATCACGTCCTGATCAGATTGGGGCTGAGAAGGGACATCGGCCAAAACTTCAGCAATGGTCTGACCGCTGATCGTGATCGCCTCACCATGGAGCAGGCCCCGATCCAGCAGCATCTTCATCACCAGGGGAATGCCGCCCGCCCGGTGCAGGTTAGTGGCGACATAGCGTCCCGAGGGCTTCAGGTCACAGAAGACCGGAACTTTGGCCCGAATCGTTTCAAAGTCGTCGAGAGTCAGCTCAACCTCGGCGGCGTGGGCGATCGCGAGCAGATGCAGCACCGAGTTGGTCGAGCCACCGACTGCCATGATCACCGCGATCGCGTTTTCAAACGCCTGGCGGGTGAGAATCTGGCGAGGCAACAGCTGCTGGCGAATCGCTTCGACCAGGACAAAAGCCGACTTTTCGGCGCTTTCAGCCTTTTCCTCATCCTCTGCCGCCATGGTCGAAGAGTAAGGCAGGCTCATGCCCATCGCTTCAAAGGCTGAGGACATGGTGTTGGCTGTGAACATGCCGCCACAGGAACCCGCTCCGGGGCAGGCATGGTTTTCGACCGCCTGGAGCGTTTCGGCGCTGATTTTACCGGCGCTGTACTCGCCAACGGCTTCAAAAGCGCTGACCACCGTTAGGTCTTTGCCGTCGTAGTGGCCGGGCTTGATGGTGCCGCCGTAGACGAAAATGGCGGGGATATTCATTCGCGCGATCGCCAGCATTGCCCCCGGCATATTCTTATCGCAGCCACCCACCGCCAGCACGCCGTCCATACTCTGCCCCATGCAGGCCGTCTCAATCGAGTCAGCAATCACCTCCCGCGAGACCAGGGAATATTTCATCCCCTCCGTACCCATCGAGATGCCATCGCTGATCGTGATAGTGCCAAACATCTGGGGCATCGCTGCCGCCGTTCGTAGACCCGCCTCGGCTCGCTGAGCCAGGGTATTCAGCCCCATATTGCAGGGCGTAATCGTGCTGTAGCCGTTGGCCAGACCGACGATGGGCTTATTAAAATCGCTATCGCCAAAGCCGGTAGCCCTCAGCATGGCGCGATTGGGGGCCCGCTGGACGCCCTGGGTAACGACCTGGCTTCTACGGTTGTCAGGCATGATTCAGTTCCTATTCTGTCCTCGGTTTTCTTTAGATTAGCCTTAACTTGGGTCTGCCCGTTAGCGGCGGCCCAATTTGTGGGAATGCTTGGCTGGAATTACTGAGTTAAGGTGATTGCTGCCAGCAACTCTGGGTTTTCCACCGCATTTTTGCCAATCTCACCGAGGCTGACCTATCCAACCAGGTTTTAACCGGCATCGACCTGCGCCGCGCTGAGCTGAAGGGCGTCAACCTCAGCGCAGCGCTAGCGTATGCAGCGGCCAGCGCAGCACGGTAACGGCGTGACTGGCCTGGAGGTGAGCGACCACCTGCTGCTGAACTCGCTGCAGCCGCGTGTGATTGTCAATCGTTTCTAGATGTACCCAGGAAACAATCAGACCTGCGGTGCTCCGGGGTGCTCCAGTCAGATTCTGGTTGAGCCGCAGCCAAACGCGGACAGTACTCGGCAGCTCAGCGGTAAACCGTAGCGGCAGCTGCGCCGTCGAGAAAGACTGGGCATAGCCGGCACCGAGGAAGGGGCCATAGCGGTCAGCCTCAGCGGTCTGTTGATTCACAAAGCTGAGCGTGACGCCGCGCAAAAACTGGCGCAGGCTGGCCGCTTCCTCACCCTGGAGCTCTGGCATGAAGGGAATTTGGGTAAGCGAGGGATTGACATTATTAGGATCGCCGACGCTCAGATGAGTGCCGCCAATCACTGCGGTCAGATACTTAGGGCCAGAAAGCTGGTCAAAGGGGGCCAGCTGCTGTGACAAAATCGGCGTGACGCCATCCTGCGTACCAGCGACAATCAGGGCAGGGACGGTGATCTGACTCAGCCCCTGCGGGCCAAACAGCCGCCCCGTCAGCGGATTCATCGCCACCACCTGGGTCACCCGCGAGTCGCTGAGGTCAGCTTCCTGCTGGGGTAGATCGACTGCCGCACACTGGAGCCAGGCTGCGGGTGAGGTGCCCAGGGGCTGAAGGTTGTTGCAGAACTCCCGCAGCGATCGCAGATCGAGCCTAGCCCCAGCTAGGGCTAAGCCCGTATAGCCGCCTAGCGAATGACCAATCAGCGTCACCTGCTCGGTATTAAACTTGCCGCGATAGACTGGCGATCGGCGGTCGAGCTCGGCCAGCTCGTCTAGCACAAAGCTGACGTCTCGCGGTCGGTCGAGAAATTCACTCGCCGGTAGAATCCGACTCGGCCGCTGCAAGATTTCTGGATCCAGGGCTAGCCCCATCAGCGCATCGACATCGCTGCCAGGATGCTCAATTGACACCACCGTCAGCCCATGGGAGGCCAGATGTTCTGCCAGATAGTTGAGAAAGTAGCGATCGGCGCCAAAGCCGTGGGATAGGACGATCAGCGGCCCCTGGGTTTCACGGCTCCAGTAAACCTCCACCGGGATCAGCCGCGCCCGCGCCCGATCAGGCAGCGTCAGCGTCCGCTGAAACACTCGCTCCGGCCCTGGCGCCGCCGGGTCAAAGAGGGCCAGTGGGGCTGGCTCGGTGGATAGCAGCTCGTGGTCTAGAACGCTGCTCAGGGCCTGGCCTTCGAGGCTGGCCAGGTTGAACTGAGAGATCAGCGCGATCGCGGCGGTCAGGTCAACTTCTAGGCTCTCTTGGGGAATGGCCCGAAGTATACTCAATAGGCTGAGGCCGTCAGCCTGCATGGCCGCGAGCCGCACCGCCGCCTGCAGCTGTTCTGGCGTTAGGTCGGGGGCAATGGTAGCCAAGGTATCGAGCAGCAGCTCGCCGTTGGGTGAGGCCAGCAGGTCACCGATGATGCGATCGCTCATCTGCGGATCGAGGTTCAGCCGCTGCTGCAGCGTCCGGCGCACCTCTGGCGTCAGAATAATCCCAAAGGCCCGCAGCCGGTCGGGCAGCCGCCCCGTGCTCGCAAAGGTTTCTAAGTCTTCCAGCTGGACGGTCTGCTGCAGCGGCCCGGCCCGCAGCACGATCCGACTCGCAGCAACCCCCGGGGAAGTCGGCTGGAAGAGCGCTATGCCCAAGCTAAGCGCTGCCGTCATAACACCCCGTTTAAAGTCTCCAATCGGGTTATGTCGCATCAATCTCATGATTTACAGCACGTTGGCCCAGCCAGAACGGCCCAGTCAATTCCGAGTCGAGTCAATTCGATCGGACAGGCAAAATCTGAAGCCATTTACACAGCGCAGGATCGGCTGGGCAAACTGACTTTAAGTATTCTACCCACTCCGTCTGGGCAGTTAAACCTATGAAACTTAATATATTTCTTTGGAAAGGTTTTACGCGATCGCGCTCGACGGCAGCGGCACTACCTCGGCCTGCATATTAAGCAAGATTGATATATCAGGTGTGCTTTATGGGAAGCCTGACTTTAAGGCGCTGTGACGGATGATTTTTCCTGAGCAAATTGCTAGCTTAAAGGCGCTAGCCTCTTAACCAACTTGCAGGGGCTAACTTGCAGGGGTTAATAGCGGGTACATCACTCATTCATTATGACCAACTCCGAACAGCAAAGAGACGACTTCATCCTGCCGCGCAGCCGCTATCGCGGCGAGTTTTCGCCCGAGGCGTTGGCCTTTAATGCCAATCTACAGGAATTCGCCAATCGGGTATCGCTGATCTGCGGGCTGGAAACCAACGGCAAAATTTCCTCCCAGGAAGCCTACGAGCAGATCAAGGCGCTCTGGAAGACTGTCAAAGTATCGAAAAAGAATCTGATCGATGGCTCTGAACCGTCTTAGCTAGGGACGTTTGCAGGTTAGACCCGTCTTAGATCAAACCAAAATGGGCCGCGACGACTTGCCGAATCCGCTCGGCGGCATGGCCATCGCCGAAGGGGTTAATCGCTTTAGCCATCGCTTTATAAGCGGCCTCATCCTCCAGCAGCTCAGCCGCTGCCGCGATCACCTGAGCTGGCGATGTCCCCACCAGCTTCGCCGTGCCCGCCGCTACCGCCTCGGGGCGCTCGGTGGTCTCTCGCAGCACCAGCACCGGCTTCCCCAGCCCCGGCGCTTCTTCCTGCAGGCCGCCAGAGTCAGTCAGCAGCATATAGCAGCGCTGGATCGCTCCGACCAGCTGGGCGTAGTCTAAGGGCTCTGTAAGAAAGGCTCGGGGATAGTTGCCTAGCGCTGCCGTCAGCGGCTCACGAACGGTAGGATTACGATGTAGCGGCAGCAGCAGCGCCGTATCGGGAAACTGTTCTAAAATGCCGAGAAAGCTCTGGATGATCTGATCCAGCGGCGCGCCCCAGTTCTCCCGGCGATGCACCGTCGAGAGAATGACCCGGTGCTGGCTCCAGTCCAAACCCGGAATGGAGCAGTCGGGGCTGTGGTCGGCCACAGTCAGCAGGGCATCGATCACCGTATTACCGGTCTGATGAATCTGGGTCGTCACGCCTGAGGCTTTCAGGTTTTGCACAGACGTGGCCGTCGGCGCGAAATGCAGCGTTGCAATCTGCGAGATCAGCCGTCGATTGGCTTCCTCTGGATAGGGATTTAAAATATTGTCCGTCCGCAGCCCGGCTTCGACATGCCCCACCGGAATTTTCTGATAAAATGCCGCCAGCGCTGCCGCAAAGGCCGTCGTCGTATCGCCCTGCACCAGCACTAGCTGTGGGCGCAGCTGCTGAAATAGCGACTCTAGCCCCTGCAAACTGCGACAGGTAATATCCGTCAGCGACTGCTGGGGCTGCATAATCTCCAGATCGCGATCGGCCTGCAGGTCAAACAGCTGCATCACCTGTGCAACCATCTCGCGATGCTGGCCGGTCAGCACCACCTGGGCCTCAAACTGAGAGGACTGCCGAAACTGGCGAATCACAGGAGCGAGCTTCACCGCTTCTGGGCGGGTGCCAAGGGTAATACAGATCCGAATCGGGGCGCGAATCGGGGCGTCAGAGGACGGACGGATGGGGGAATCGGTCATCTTTGCGGCCAAGCGTTGCGGTTAGATAGAGATATGTCGAAGATACGTTGAAAATGATCTGAAAATCTGAAAAAACGATCTGGCCTACCGCCAGGGCAGCCTGATCAACCCTACCCTAAAGTTTCTCCATGACCTACGCGATCGCGCTTACGGACCAGCATTGCCATAGCCTTGATCTGACTCCGGCCCAGCAGGTGATCGAGCCGCTGCTCAGCCAGCAGGCGTTCGACTCGACCCTGACCCTAAAATTTGACATCGACTATCCGCGCGAGCCCACCGACCCGCGCGAGCTGTCTGAGCTGCCTGAAGTGCGGCTGTGGTTTGTCCGGGCCGACAGCCGCTACCCCTGGCTGCCACTCTATCTCGACTGGGAGTCGGGTGAGCTGGGGCGCTATGCAGCAATGCTGGTGCCCCATCAGTTCAGCCCGCTGGACGGCATCCGCTACAATCCCGAAGCCCTGGAGCTGTTTGTCATGCGCAAGGTGTTTGAGATCGACCAGTGGCTGCGCAACCGTCAGATTGAGGGCCGCAGCCGACTTAAGCTAATGACTCAGATCCTGGGCTATGAGCTCAACGATGGCCTGTTTCAGCTGCTATAGCTCGAGCGGACTGAGCCGCCCGAGCCGATAATCGGGCTGCCGTTGTGCCCTACAATCTTTGGGGTGAGCGGTGCCGGTGCCAGGAGCGAGCCGAGCGTTATAGCAGAGGAGAGAGTGAGTCATGGAAATTTTAGCGACGCTGGTCGGGCTACTGTTACTGCTGGGACTGGTCGCGCTTTTTCTGGAGCGGCAGTACCGCCGCCGCCCAGGCAATGCCCTAGATCTAGCCGCAGGAGACTGGCGGATCGAAACCTATGAGCCCCAGCAGTATGTGATCTCTGGGGAGCCGCTGCTAATTAACCGCACTCGCAGTTTAGAGATCATGGTGACGGAGGTCGATCTTGAGACCACCCTGCTCTCTAAGGGCAGCCTGGATGGAATTACGGTCAAGACGCATCTGCTGCCTCACCACGCCGACGCCAGCGCTCGCCTCGACGACTACTGGTTTGCCTACATCGTCAAGGTCGGTAAGACGACTCAGATGAAGATTACCATCGAGCTAGAAGGCCCCGACCTCACCCTGCTCAAGGCCCTCTGGCTGCGTATCCGCTACCTCACCTATGGTCCCCAGGGCAGGATTCCCAAAATGGCCCACGTGGTTGTGCCGCTCCAGTTTCCTCAGCCGGATGAAGCCCCCCGCTGGCGGCAGAATCGGGTTGCCGAAGTATTGCCGGTACCGACCCATCTGCTCACCCACTTAGATAATCCGGTCGAGGTGATCCAGCGCTATGTCTCACCCCACGCCAAACCTGGCGACATTGTCACCATTGGCGAAACGCCGATTGCGATTATGCAAGGTCGCTGGCGTCATCCCAGCGAGGTCAGGCCGGGCTGGCTGGCCCGACGGCTGTGCTATTACTTCATGCCGACGTCTAGCCTGGCGACCGCCTGTGGGATGCAGACGCTGGTCGATATTGTCGGCCCTTGGCGGGTGCTGATGGCATTTTTAGGAGGCGCGATCGCGAAAGTCTTTGGCCGACCCGGCATGTTTTATCAACTGGCGGGGGAGCAGGCCCGCCTGATTGACGACGTCACCGGCACCCTACCGCCCTACGACCAGTTCATTGTCCTGGGCCCCGATCAGCCACAGCAGCTAGTCGAGCAGATCTATCAGGAAACCGGCCTGAAGGCAGCGATTGTAGACGTCAACGACCTGAAAGCCGTTAAGATATTGGCAGCTACATCCAACACCGACCCGGACCTGATCACCCAGGCTCTGCTCGATAATCCCGCTGGCAACGCCGATGAGCAGACGCCAGTAGTGCTGATCCGGCCTAAAGCCGAATAGGCTACAGTGAGAGCAGCTGTGCCTGCCGGTGCGGCGTTGGCAGTATGGAGTCTCTATGTCTGAAAGCGTGTCTCCCAACGAGCCCTTGACGATCCGCCCAATTCACTATCGGGATCTGGATCGGCTTGTTCCTACCGAAGCGCCTAAAGCGTCGGCAGCCTCTGACCCCTCAGCAGCGCCAGAGATGCTGTTTTCTGAGCACGCAGCCCGGTCTCTAGGGCTAGCTGAGTATCTGCAACAGGTGCGTCGCTGGTACGGGCCGCTTAAAGCCCTGAACCTTTTTCCTCCCCTGCAGCACCTGTTTTCAGTTTTTGTGGCCGAGCGGCAGGGGCAGCCCCAGGGGATGATTCAGGTCTCCCCCTTCAATCGCAATCGCAGCACCTGGCAGGTCGATCGCGTCTTAGTCAATCCCAGCGCCAGCCAGGCACAGCCCGCTGAGCTACAGCTCAGCCTCGACGTCAGTTCGCAGCTGCTGCGCCACTGCTTTGAGAAAATCGTCGAAGCCCATACCTGGATTACCGAAACCAACATCGGCGATAAGTTTGGGCTGGCTCTCTACCGCCACAATGGGTTTCAGCCGCTGGCCCAGATTACCTATTGGTCAATTAAACCCGAGCAGCTGCTGCCGCTGGCTGAGCCCGAACCGGCCCTGCCCAACCTGCTGCCGGTCAGCAGCGCCGATGCCCAGCTGCTCTACCAGCTAGAGACAGTCTCGATGCCGCCGCTGGTACGGCAGGTCTTTGACCATCAGATTCAAGACTTCAGGAGCAATCCTGTGAGCGGGCTAGGACAGCGTCTGAGCCACTGGCTCCAGCGCACTGAGGTGCTCTCTAACTACGTGTTTGAACCCCAGCGGAAGGCGGCGATTGGCTACTTTCAGCTGCGGGTTTGTCGCGATGGCAGCGCCCCCCACGTCGCTAAGCTGACGGTTCACCCGGCCTATACCTGGCTCTACCCTGAGCTGATGGCGCAGATGGCCCGAGCGGTGCAGGGGTTCCCGGCGCAGGCGCTGCGGCTGGCCTCGGCTGACTATCAGCCCGAACGCGAAGAGTACCTCAAGCAGATTGGCGGCGTCGAGGTCGAGCACACCCTGATGATGTCGCGCTCCGTCTGGCACAAGGTGCGCGAATCCAAGTCGGTTTCTCTGGAAGGGCTGGCGCTGCCCGACGTCCTACCAGGGCTCCAGCCCGCTGGCAAACCGACGCCGAGTCATTTTTCGCGATCGCGCCAGCAGCCCCCAGCCGAGTCCAGCCGCGAGGCGACGGGAGCATCCCAGCGGTAGGCTATGGTTTCGGCATTGGGGCTAGATATTGGCTCAAAGCGGATTGGCGTTGCGGGCTGTGACCAACTGGGGCTGATTGCCTCAGGCATCACCACGCTAAAGTATCGCTCTTTCAAGCAGCTGACCCAGCAGCTGCGGCAGCTGATCGAAGAACGTTCTGTACAAATTCTCGTCGTGGGGCTACCCTACTCCATGGACGGTAGTTTGGGACATCAGGCCAAACAGGTGCAGAAGCTGGCCGATCGCTTGGCCGAGGCGCTGGGGCTACCGCTAGCCTATATCGATGAGCGGCTGACCTCTTTTCAGGCTGAGCAGCTGATGCTGGCCGAGAACCTGTCTCCCTCTCGCCATCGCGGGCTGATCGATCGCAAGGCGGCAGCAATCATTTTGCAGCAGTGGCTAGATGGTCACTGAGCTTAAGTCCCCGCTCGTTGACCCCACTCGATTGCCAAAGGAGACTCCCTATGGAGGATGACATGCCCGAATTAGAAGGCTCTACTGTTGTTTTAACTGACGAAACGGGACGTCAGCTGCCCTGCTTCGTCGAGCAGACGCTGGAGGTAGAGGGTCAGATTTTCCTGCTAATTATGCCCGTAGACGCCCCGATCGAGCTGTTTGTCTGGCAGTCGGAGGACGATGAGGACGAGGATGAGGTGCTAATCGATGTAGAGGAAGAGGACATTGACCCCCTCTTCCCTACAGCCCGGGCGGTCCTGGCCGAGCTTGATCTGCTGCTACAGCGTAGCGCCTACACGTTAACGGCGGCGGGAGAACCGCCTGAAGCTGAGGAAGACGACTGCTTTACCCTGGAGCTGTCAGACGATTCGGATCAGGATGGCGAGGCCACAACGGAAGAATTTCAGATGCTGGCGACTTTCTTCCACGAGGATCAGCAGTATACGCTCTGCACCCCATTGGAACCCCTGCTATTTTTTGCCCAGCAGCAGCCCGATGGCGAGGTGACGCTGGTCTCGCCAGAGGCGTTTCAGTCGGTGCGATCGCAGCTCGAAGATCAGCTGTTTGATGTCTTAGAATAGGCGACGCTCTGGGTCGCTGTCCCAAATCAGGTGATGAAACGATTTTTTGCCATTGTTCTGCTAATGGTGCTGACGGCATTGGGGCTGACGGCCTGGCGCAGCTGGGCCTGGTGGAGCTGGGCCAGTGCCCCGGTGGATCCCACGGACAGCTGGGCCAATGCCGCTGAAACCGACAGGGTACAGGTTGAAATTCCGCAAGGCACGCCTTCTCAGCAGATTGGTCAGGAACTCGCTGACGCCGGTCTGATCCGCTCGACAACGGCCTGGAAGCTCTGGACTCGCTGGCAAACGTTCCAGGACGACAGCGGCGGCTATCAGGCGGGAACCTACGCACTTTCGCCGGAACAGCCTTTAACCGCGATCGCGGCCAAAATCTGGACGGGCGACGTGGTTGAGCTCAGCTTTACGATTCCTGAAGGCTGGAACCGGGAGCAGATTGCGGCGCTGTTAGAGCGGCAGGGACTCGTTTCAAGCTTGGCCTTCTTGGCGGCGACCGAGCAAATTCCAACGGCCAACTATCCCTGGCTGCCATCGGGACTCCCCCACCTGGAAGGGTTTCTCTACCCGGACACGTACCAGGTTCCCGAGGGAGAAATTGATACTGAGACGGTGATCAGGCTTATGCTCGACCGGTTTGAGCAGATCGCCCTGCCGCTCTATCAGGCCTCAAATCAGGCTCAAAATCGCTACAGCCTGCTGCAGTGGGTGACGCTGGCCAGCATTGTGGAACGAGAAGCGGTCGTCGCCGAGGAGCGAGACGAAATTGCCAGCGTTTTTGCCCGGCGGCTACAGGAGGGCATCCCGCTAGGGGCCGACCCAACAGTAGAATATGGGCTGGGAATTGAGCAAACCCCTGACCAGCCGCTGACGCTTGACCAGGTCCGCACCCCCAACCCCTACAATACTTACATCAACGCTGGCCTGCCGCCAACGCCGATTGCCAACGCTGGGCTGGCCAGCCTTGAGGCGTCGCTTAACCCCGCCCCGACCGAATTTCTATATTTCGTTGCTCGCTATGATGGAACCCACGTGTTCAGCCGCACATTAACCGAACATGAGCTGGCTCAGGCGACCATTCGCGATCAGGTTGAGCTACAGCCGGTCGAATAACCCTGAAGGATGACTGGTATGAGCTGGGAGAAACTGCTAACCCCCAATCTGATTTTGGCCGACTCGATTCTTGGCCTGACGCCGGATATTATTGAGCGCCATCAGCTTCAGGGGCTGGTGCTGGATGTCGATGAAACCCTAATCGCAATTAATCAGCGCCAGCTGACCGATGAGGTCAAGCGGTGGGTCGAAGCCACTAAGGCCACGGTACCGATCTCTCTGGTCAGCAACAATATTAGCCACGAGCGCATCCGGCGGATTGCAGAAATTCTCGACCTGCCCTTCGTGTCTCAGGCCAGAAAGCCTTCTCGCCGCAAGCTGCACCGGGTAGCGACGGCGATGGACTTACCCTTTGAGCGGATTGCGATGGTGGGAGACCGGCTGTTTACCGATGTGCTGGCCGGAAATCGGGTAGGTCTATTCACCATTTTGGTAGAGCCTATGGTCGATCCGCTCAAGGGCGACCCCAAGCAGCTGATTCGCAATGCTGAGGCCTGGCTCTCCGGCCTGCTCGGCGGTGCCAGTCCCAAACTCGACCGCCCTGACTGATGGCTAAGCCGCTCA
Organism: Vasconcelosia minhoensis LEGE 07310; assembly: GCF_015207255.1. GTDB lineage: Bacteria > Cyanobacteriota > Cyanobacteriia > Phormidesmidales > Phormidesmidaceae > Vasconcelosia > Vasconcelosia minhoensis. The sequence continues at coordinate 82,720 of NZ_JADEXG010000012.1, read as the reverse complement.
CCCTCGTCGTTAAAATTGGCACCTCTAGCCTGACCCGATCTGATACCGGCCATCTAGCCCTCTCGACCCTGGCCCAGCTGGTTGAAACCCTGAGCCAGCTCCAGCGTCAGCAGCATCGGGTGATCCTGGTATCTTCGGGAGCGGTGGGGGTCGGCTGCGCCCGGCTGGGTCTGACCGAGCGGCCCCGCACCATGGCGATGAAGCAGGCGGTCGCGGCCATCGGTCAGGGCCGCCTGATGCGGGTCTATGACGACCTGTTTACCTCCCTCGATCAGCCCATTGCCCAGGTGCTGCTCACCCGTAGCGATCTGGTACAGCGATCGCGCTACGTCAACAGCTATCGCACCTTTCGCCAGCTGCTCCAGCTCGGCGTGGTTCCAATTGTGAATGAGAACGATACGGTCGCCGTCGATGAGCTCAAGTTTGGCGACAATGACACCCTCTCGGCCCTGGTCGCCAGCCTAGTCGGGGCCGACTGGCTGTTTTTACTGACCGATGTAGACCGGCTCTACTCCGCCGATCCCCGACAGGATCCGGAGGCCCAGCCGATTCAGCTAGTGCAGCAGCTAGAGCAGCTCCAGGATCAGATTTCGCTGGGCGATCGCGGTTCCATGTGGGGCACCGGCGGTATGATGACCAAAATTGAGGCCGCCCGAATTGCGACAACGGCAGGGGTGCGGATGGCGATTACCGAAGGCAGAGAGCCCGGCAATATTTTGAAAATTCTCCAGGGCGAGCCGGTGGGTACCCAGTTTGCGCCCCAGTCCAGTCCCTCCAACGCCCGCAAACGCTGGATTGCCCACAGCCTGATCCCCGCCGGGTGGCTCTATCTGGATGGGGGCGCGATCGCGGCCATTTGCCAGGCCGGAAAGTCACTCTTACCGGCGGGAATCACAGAAGTAGAAGGCGAATTTCAGCGGCAGGACGCGGTATTGCTCTGCGACTCAACCGGACAGGAAATTGCTCGCGGGCTGGTGAACTACAGCCATAGTGAATTGCAAAAGATCCAGGGCCACCGCTCTGCTGATATTCCTAAACTGTTGGGATACGAAGGCCCTGAAACCGTGGTCCATCGGGATAACCTCGTCCTTAACCCCAATGCTCAACTCAGTTAGCAACAAGCGATTGAGACTTCTATCAAGATTCTGACTTTTTTTCTAGCGAGTCAGCTTCGGTACAATCAAAAGTTGGGAATCGAGATTACGCTCTAAAAGGTGGGCAGCCCGCCTAACCCAGTTCAATCAAAACCCAAACTGAATCATGGCTGAAGCATCATCTCAACCGACTATTCTCGTCACCGGCGGCGCTGGCTATATCGGCTCCCATGCGGTGCTGGCGCTAGAAGCCGCCGGCTATCAGGTGGTGATTTTAGACAATTTAGAATACGGCCATCGCGACCTGGTTGAACAGGTGCTTCAGGCCAGGCTGATTGTCGGAGATACCACCGACTGGGCACTGCTTGACCAGCTTTTTCAGACCCACAATGTCGCCGCCGTCATGCACTTTGCCGCCTATATCGCCGTAGGTGAGTCAGTCAGCGAACCGGCTAAGTACTATCGCAACAATGTCTACGGCACGCTAAACCTGCTCGAAGCCATGCTGGCCGCCGGGGTCAAACGGCTGGTCTTTTCCTCCACCTGCGCCATCTATGGCCCGCCCAAGACCGTCCCTATCCCCGAAGACCATCCGCAAAATCCGATCAGCCCCTACGCTACCAGCAAGCTAATGGTTGAAAAAATGCTGATTGATTTTCAGTCGGCCTACGGGCTCCAGTCGGTCTGCTTCCGCTACTTCAACGCCGCTGGAGCCGATCCCCAGGGTCGGCTAGGAGAAGACCACAGTCCCGAAACCCACCTGATCCCATTGGTTTTGTTCGCCGCACTGGGCCGACGCGAATCAGTCTCTATCTTTGGCACCGACTACGATACCCGCGACGGCACCTGCATCCGCGACTACATCCATGTCGCCGACCTAGCAGATGCCCATGTCAAGGGAGTCGAGTACTTGCTCAACGGCGGCGAAACTACTTTCTTTAACCTGGGTAACGGCAGCGGCTTTACGGTCAAAGAGGTGATCGAAACTGCTCGGCAGGTCACCGGGCAGCCGATTACCGCCATTCCGCAAGCGCGCCGCCCCGGCGACCCCCCTAGTTTGGTTGGCAGCAGCGATCGCGCCCGTCAGGTCCTGGGTTGGGATCCTCAATATCCCCAGCTCGAAGACATTGTGGCCCATGCCTGGCAGTGGCATCAGTTCCGGCATCGGCCACAGTCCCCTAGCGATACCTAGCAGGCTCCCGAGCCCTTCGTAATAGAAAAGACGGTTTGCATCAGCAGACGCAGATCGTGAAGCGGCGTCCACAGGTCCTGATAGTGCAGATCGAGCTTCACAATTTCTTCGAAGTCCTTAATCGTAGAGCGACCGCAGGCCTGCCATTGTCCCGTGATGCCAGGCTTCACATCTAGCCGCCGCCAGTGGTGCTCACTGTAGTGGGCTACCTCGTCTGCCGTCGGCGGGCGGGTGCCGACCAGACTCATCTCCCCCATCAGTACGTTCCAGAACTGGGGAAACTCATCAATGCTGGTTTTTCTGAGCCAGCGACCCACCCGAGTGACCCGCGGGTCGCGCTCGTTCTTAAAAATCAGCCCCTGGGCCTCGTTCGCCACTTGGGATTTGAGCTCATCGGCGTTGGTCACCATCGAGCGAAATTTACGAATCCGAAAAGGCTTACCCTGTAGGCCGTAGCGTTCTTGGACGTAAAAAATCGGACCAGCACTGTCCAGGCGAATCGCGATCGCAACTGGAATCAGAAGCAGCCCTAAGATCCCTAGACCCACTAAAGCCCCCGAAATATCAATTCCCCGCTTAATTAAAGAGCGGGTAGAGATATGGGGAACGCGACCCGGTTGATGAAGCGCTAAGTCTGGATTATGTGTCGATGGCGTCATCATAGGAATTGAATGCGCTACGTCAGGACAAAGTTGAGCGTCGTGGGACATAGAACCTGGCTTAGATAGACCCGAATATGTACTTTGATTAAGCACTGAGGTGATAAAAATTATAGTGATCCCCTATTAGCAACACGATACCTCCCGCTGCCTTTACAAAATTTTCACAATTTCCGCCAAATCCATCAAATTTGTAAAGGTGTTATGAAGGCGACGCAGACGTCGGGGTTTCACCTGTTACGTTTGCTGATCAGAATGCGGTAAGGTATGTCCTATCAGACATGTACGCCTCAAATTCGGGCCGTGACCAAAGCGCATTAAAGTCATCAGCCAGGCGGCTTTGGCTCAGCAAGTGCTATGTTCGAATTTATACTGTACAAGATCTGCTTACTTCGGTTTATTCAACGCTGACTAGACCCGGTATCGCATCGTCCTAGAGACTTAGCCTCGATGTCACTGGCAGAATCAATCGCGCAAGAATGGCGGCAACGACTCCAGGATGATCTACCCGGTCAGGCCGATGAGACTCGCGATGCCGTCGTCCATTGGCTGGTTGGCGAAGAGCCTGCTCGCCTAAACGCGCTACCTACTCCAGAGCTGAAGCTAGCGCAGCAGGCCATGGCCTATCGCTATCGGATTTTTTGCGAAAACTACTGGGGTCAACCGCCCGACCGAGCCTACCAGAAACTCTTGAAGAAGCTGGGTGGGCTTTTCCTAATTCGCACCAAGGTACGCACCTGGATTGCCCTCAGCCGCGATCGCAGACGCGCCGTCAAAGACGTGCTGCAGGAGGTCATCCAGGAAATGATCCAGAGCGATCGCCATTTGCAGCAGCAGCTCCGGTGGATTGGCCAATGCACCGACCGCAGCTTCCTCAGGAGCCTGCTGATGCTGGCCACAGTCGAAGAATACTGCCTCCGCCCGATCCGCAATCAGCCGCTGCTGGTCTATCGTTTTGTCAACTATCTGCGGCGATCTCAGCGCGGCGGCATGACTCAGGTCCCCAGTGCCGAGCTGATCCAGCTGATCTCTGAAGAAATTGGGACTGACGCGGCCGAGGGGACGCTGAGCCTGCTCGACTTCGAAGCGCTGGCCCTGCACCAGGAGCAGGAAGTATTTCAGGAACAGCAGGCACTACGCTCCCAGGTTAAGCAGGAATTTTTAAGCTACCTAAATGAGACGCTGGACGCCACAGCGGCGCAGTGGCTAGAACTGCACCTCCAGGGCTATGGGCAAGACGCGATCGCACAGCAGCTGGGCCTTACCATCAAGCAGGCCTACCGTTTGAGAGAAAAGGTCAGCTACCACGCCATCCGCATTTTTACGCTGAAGCAACAGCCCGACCTGGTTTTTAGCTGGCTCAAAACCTCGGTGCAGGAACACAATCTGGGGCTCACTTTGGAGCAGTGGGAGCAGTATTGGAATGGCCTCGACCCCAGCCAGCAAGCGCTGCTAAGCGCGTTTAAGGATGGTAAAACAGCCGATGAGGTTGCTCAGGCGCTCGACCTCAAGCCTAAGCAGGTCATGAGCGAATGGGCCAAGCTCTACCTAGCTGCTCAGTCTGTCCGGCTGTCAGCCTAGTCTCTTTTGAGCAAGAACTCCATCTAAGCGTCTAGGAAGACTTATTGGCTCGCCGGGACTCTCGAATCCGGCCGAAATTGAGCTTAAATTCAGACAGACCCAATAGGCTTCCCGGCGACTCATCCCAGGAGGCCGAAATCACACCGTAGCTCAGACCTACCACGCCTAGTCCAAAGCAGCCCATCGTAGCCAGCAGCACTAAAGACTTAGGGAATTCAATAATTTCCTGGCTGAGCAAATAGTAGGCAACCAAGAAAACCACCACTCCCAGCGCCGTTGGCAACCCTGAGAACAAAGCCATCCGGCGGAGCATACGCTGGCTGACGGCGGCCGGGATGCCCTCGCGACCCTGGCGCGATCGCGATTGAGTCCTCGACTTAGCCCCTGAGCTAGTTTCAGCTGGCTGCGGCCGGGACGGCACCTTGGGCGTTTTTTTGCGATCGCGCTTAGGCTCAAAGGGCAGAGATTCGCGCTCGGATTCAGAGGCCATGGTCAAAGCTACTCAAATCGGCAAAATGCTCGAACGATTTGCAATCGAAAGCTCGCTAGTAAGCCTAACGGCGAATACCCAGGCGCTTAATCAAAGCCTGGTAGCGTTCCGCATCCTGCTTCATCAGGTAGGCGAGCAGCCGCTTTCGATGGCCAATCATCTTCATCAGCCCGCGCCGAGAGGCAAAGTCCTTTTTATTTTGCTGTAGATGCTGGCTGAGCTTACTGATCCGATCGGTCAGCATTGCAATCTGTACGTCCACCGAACCGGTATCGGTTTCGTGGATCTGAAAGTCGGAAATGATCTCCTGTTTGCGTTCTTGTAAAAGAGCCATAGATTTACTGAGTAGGTCGGGTCCAGCGTTAAGCGAATGAGTTGTAAAGAGTTACTTATAGTATCATAGCGACCCCCACACCGACTTCGCCAATGCCGCCCAAAGCCGCTTTTATTAGCAGGTTTCAATTTTCGCAACGCTCAGTCGCCCGTCTGTAGGCTCAGTAATACTATGGTCAGCTTGGAATTTCCTCACCGAGCCTTGTATAGAGCCCTGTCGCCTACTGCTCGCTATTCGCGAGATGCTGGAGGCGACTTTTTTTGCGCTCACCCAGGTTAAAAACGAGAGCCCGAGCCTTTACACTTTAGTCTAAGCAGCGTACAGACCCAGGGAGCAGTCGCACCATGGCCCAGCTAACCCCCGATCAGCGTAACTACTACTACCTGATCGAAGCCGAGCGAGCCGGGATTCACAAGCCTATTCTGGCCGCCCTTTACGAGGTGCAGGCTCAGCCAAAGCTGAGCGATGGTGAGTCTGGCCTGGGCATTTCGCCGGCCAACCGGGTAGCGATGGTCGAGGTCAATACCTTTCCCGAACAGGTGCAGTACGCGGCGAACACCTTGCGCAGCCTGACGGATACGCTGATTGCCGAAGGCTGGAGCAGTGCTGACCTGTGGGATGCTGCCAAGGGACGCTACAGCGATCGCTTCCTCCAGCGGATCGCGGCAGGCTACGCGCCGCCCAGCAGCGACGAAAGGGCCGCCCGACTTGAGACGAGCAATGCCGAAAAGCTACTGGACACCTACATTAGCGATATCACCTATGACTATGGCGCTGACCAGCTGCCCCAAAACCTGGCCAGCTTAGACGACGAGCTGCTGGCAGCCACCGAAACCATTGCTCGGGCCTACAGCCGCCTCGATTTTCAGCGAGAGTCCCTACTCGAAGCCGTTCGCATTTGGCGCAAGCTAGACAATCAGACGGCTGCGGTCAAGTCGCTGGATGTCCCGATTGTCAACGGCGTGGTCGATGAGTCCAAGCTCGATAGCGCTCTGCTCCAGTTTATCCGCCAGGTTTCCCGATTCTATGGCGGCTATCCCTTCCAGCGCGAGGCGCTGATTCGCCTGGTGCAGCTCTGGCAGCAGCTGGATTCGCGGGCCGAGACGCTCCAGTGGCTCGAAGCAAGCGATCCCTACAGCACCGAGACCAATCTCAAAATTGTTGACCCGGCGCTGCTGGCTTTTGCGCAGCGAATTCCGACCTACTACAAAGGTGAAGGGATCCAGCGATTTGCCCTGACCGAGGGCTATCGGCTGTGGAATCAGCTCGACTCTCGTCCCAGCGCTGTCGAGGCCCTGGGGGTCAGCCCCCAGTTCCTCAAAACCAATGCCAAAAATCCGACGGCCCTGGCTAAGGCGGCAGCCCAGGTCGATCAGTCGCTGCTCAATTTTATCGAGGACGTTCCCAAAAATTACGACGAAACGGAACAGCAGCGGGAAGCGCTGATTCGTTTGGTACAGATCTGGCGGCGGCTAGACGACCGGATCGATGCCGTCCAGTCCCTGTTTGAAGATGTCCGGCGCATGACTCGGGCCAGCCGCACCTCCCCCGAAGCCCCGGTACCCAAGCCATCACCCCTACCGCCCCGGCCCGACCGCTGGACCCCCAGCAACATTCAGCTCGACGCTACCATCATTCCCAATGGTAACTTTACCTGGGCCGAGGCAACTCACGGTGGCACCCGGATGCCGCCTAATCAGGCCACAGTAGAGGCGATTATTCGCATTGCCAAGCTGGCTCAGCAGGCGCGCGATCGCATCGGTCGGCCCTTTGTCGTCACCAGCTGGTATCGCCCGCCTGCGATTAACCGTCGGGTCGGGGGCGCTTCGCAAAGCCGCCATATCGTCGGTGATGCGATGGACTTTTATGTCAACGGGCTCACCGGCAATCAGGTCTATCAGTCGCTCAGCCCCTGGTGGCCCGGCGGTTTGGGCCGCTATACCAAATTTCCTCGCCTGGCTCATATTGACTCGCGCAGCTATCGGGCGAGATGGCGACATTAGCAACTGGCTGATAGTATGCCAGGCTGATTCGGGCATTCTAAAGGCAAGTTAGATAGCAGGTCTTTCGCCATGTCTGTCATCGCAGCAAGCCTTTGGGTGGCACAAACCCCAGCGCCAGAACCACCAGCCGCTGCCGCTGCCCCCACCGACCCATGGATATACAGCACCGGCGGACTCTTTCTGCTGCTAGTTGGGCTTGGCGTATTTTCCCAGCTCCAGGCCTCGCGCCTACGCAAACAGATCAAGTTTCAAAATTTCAAAAATCAGGAGCTCCAGAAGCGGGTCAAGCTAGCGCTCAGCACCATTGGCAAAATGGAGCGCAACCCCGACCTGATTCACTCCCGCGACTTCAACCTCGACTACCTAAGGATGCGGATGGAGGAAGAGCACTTTCACTTTTTCATCGTCAACCAGCTTAAGATCAAGGTAAAACAGCGCGTCAGCGAAGCGCTGCGTCCTCAGCAAGCTAGCGAAGGCACGATTGGGATCGCCAGCAAGCCGCGGCAGATTGACCAAATTTTTGACGTGGTGTACGCTTCTAAGGACGCGATAAGTAATGGGCAGAAGCGGGTGCTATTCCGCATTCAAATTCGGTTGACCAAGCTGCCAACGCAGGCAACCTCCGTGACCGTCGATGAAGTCGTCAAATGTATCGAACATTTTCTCGGCCCGCAGTCGGAAGAAAATTTTTGGCAGCCGACGCTGCAGGGGCGCTTAGCCACCATGCAGTGGGATCAAAAAGCAAAACCGACGCCGCTTGTGGTTTTGGAGCAGAGTAACGAAGGTGTGAACGTCACCTTCCGAGCCAACAGTCGTCGGATTGGAAGCGCTACACCCATTCAAACGAACTGATTCAAACGACGTTGCTCCACTTATTTCAGCCAGTTTTTCAACCGAGCCGCGACCTGAGGTCGCCGTAGCTTACGCATGGCCTTAGTTTGAATCTGGCGCACTCGCTCTCTTGAAAGGTTGAACATGCAGCCCACCTCTTCCAGGGTGTGGGGCTCTCCCGTTGTTAGCCCGTAGCGTAGGGAGATAATCTCTTTCTCTCGCTCGGTTAATACCTCCGTCAGGACATCAGACAGTTCCTGGCGCATCATCGCCTCGCTGATTTGAGATTCAGGAGACAGCGCATTGCCATCCTCCAGCATCTCCATCAGCTCAGTATCTTCCCCTTTGCCGACGCGATGGTTGAGCGAGAGCGACTTGCGTCGCACCTGCTGGAGGCCGCGCAGCTGTTCTGGCGTCACCTCTAGAGCAGCAGCCAGCTCTGCTTCGTTGGGGTTGCGGTGCAGTTCCTTACGGAGTTCGCGGTGGGCTTTTTTGAGCTTATTGAGCTTCTCAACGATATGGATCGGCAGTCGAATCGTCCGGGCATCGTTGGCAATGGTGCGGGTAATGCCCTGACGAATCCACCAGTAGGCATAGGTTGAAAACTTATAGCCTTTGTCGGGATCAAACTTCTCTGCTGCCCGGTTCAGCCCCAGTGCGCCCTCTTGAATCAGATCGAGAAACGGGACACCGCGATTGAGATAGCGTTTGGCAATGGAAACGACCAGCCGCAGGTTAGAGCGAATCATCTTACGCTTAGCCTTGCGAGCCTGCTGGAGCTGCTGCTTCAGCTGCTGCTCGGTAATTTCTAAATGCTCGGCAACCTGAGCCAGGGTTGGACGCTGCCCCAGGGATTCAGTCAGCTGCTCAGTTAGCTCGGCAACCTCCCCGATCAGCCGCACCTGACGGGCCAGCTCAATTTCTTCATTCGCTTTTAGCAGCGGATAGCGGGCCATCTCTTTAAAGAAGGCACCAACGGCATCATCGGCCAAAGACTTGCGGTAGCTCCGCGGATTTTGCGCCTCAGAGTCTTCGGAGAACTGAGCAATCACGTCGGTATGGCCGCTCTGCCAGCCGGCCTCGGCTGCCTCAAAGCTAGTTTCGGTAGAATCAATCTGAGCCCGCGATGCCGGTTGAGCTGAGGAAACATCCCCATCGGCCCAGCGAGGTGAATCTTTGACGTCGGAGTTAAAAGAAGCTGCCATAGTCAAAACACGCTTGCGATTCCTGCTAGGGACGGTAAAAGCACTGAATAGTTAAAGATGAATCCACTATAGCAATCTCCAATTGAGAAGCTGTTCACCCTGATAATTTTGTTAGCCTAGAAGCTCTCCAATTGCTCCTATCGACAGCTTTTGTCTTTCTATGTAACGATTCATTATTCTTCACAATCCGGGTAATGGCGGCCCCTTCCGCAGGCAGAGGCGAGTCTAACCAGATCCGAATAAATGAACCCGCTACGGCTCGAATACTGGGCCCAAATACTGAACTGTATGGCAGCAAAATCAAAGCCTTTATCGCCTGAGTGGATTGAAGTTTTAGTTGACTGTCCGGGCGCTCAAGGGCTTTATACCTATCGCATTCCGCCGGCGCTAGCCGTGACTCCAGGGGATATTCTGAGCGTACCTTTTAACAGCCAGCAGCTCGGCGCGATCGCAGTTCGCTACCTTACCCAGCCCGACCTTAACCTGGACTTAATTAAGCCAGTCGAAGCCGTTATCAGCACCGGCTTTTTTTCTAGTAGCTATTGGCAGCTCCTAGACCGTATCGCTGAATACTATCAAACGCCATTGATGCAGGTCATTCGAACGGCTTTGCCGCCAGGTCTGCTGGCCCGATCGCAGCGGCGAATTCGGCTCAAGCCTGCTCCCAGCCCGCCAGCAACCTTACTTAGCGCATCGGCTCAAAGCCTACTAGCCCACCTACATCAGTCCACAACAGGCGACTATACCTGGCAGTACCTGCAGCGTCAGCAGCGAGGCGCGCACCGGGCCTTGCAGGAACTGCTCCGCCACGGCTGGGTTGAAAGCTACCTGGCTCCACCTCAAACCGCTCAGCCTCAAAAGCGCCAGGTGGTGACGCTGACGGCAAAGCCAGCTGATGAATCGCTAAGCCAACGGCAGCAGGAAATTCTGACCGGCTTACAGCGGCAGGGGGGCGAGCTCTGGCTCAGCGATGCCCTCCAGCTGCTGCAGACGACCAGCGCGACGCTGAAGCGGCTGGCGGCCAAAGGTTACCTCAGCCTGGAGGCCCGTGAGGTCCTGCGCGTGGGCAGTCATTCCACCGCGGCAGCAGACCAGCCCAAAACCCTAACGGCGGCTCAGACCCAGGCGCTGGCTCAGCTCAATCAGCTAGAGCAATACGTCACTGCGCTGCTACACGGCGTTACTGGGTCTGGAAAGACCGAGGTGTATTTGCAGGCGATCGCGCCCCGGCTCAATTGCCGACAGTCGGCCCTGGTTCTGGTGCCTGAAATCGGCCTGACTTCCCAGCTTACCGACCGCTTTCGCAGCCGTTTTGGCGAGCGAGTCTGCCTCTATCACAGCGGCCTGTCTGACGGCGAACGCTACGATACCTGGCGGCAGATGCTCAGCGGCGAGCCGCAGGTGGTGATCGGCACCCGCTCGGCGATTTTCGTACCGCTGTCTAATCTAGGGCTAATTGTCTTGGATGAGGAGCACGACAGCAGCTTTAAACAAGACCAGCCCGCCCCCTGCTACCACACCCGCACCGTGGCCCGGTGGCGCGCTCAGCAGGCCAACTGTCCGCTGGTTTTAGGCTCGGCTACGCCAGCTTTAGAAACCTGGGTTGAGGTGCAGTCTTCGCGAGATAGTCAGGGCCAGCGCGACGAAGCTGCCCAAACCGTCTATCTATCTCTACCCAGTCGAATTCACAATCGCCCCCATCCGCCGATCCAAATTATCGACATGCGGCAGGAGCTACAGGCGGGGAACAGGTCAATTTTTAGTCGGTCTTTGGAGGAAGCGATCGCAGCTCTCCCAGCGACCGGCGGCCAGGGCATTCTCTTCATCCATCGGCGCGGTCACAGCAGCTTTGTCTCCTGTCGCAGCTGCGGCTACGTGATGGAATGCCCCAACTGCGATGTGTCACTGTCCTACCATCAGCCCCACGATCAGGCAGAGCCCTACCTGCGATGCCACTACTGCAACCACTATCAGAGCCACCCTAGCCGCTGCCCAGAATGCGCTTCGCCCTATCTGAAAAACTTCGGCAGCGGCACCCAGCGGGTCGTCAGCGAGATTGCCAAACAGTTCCCAACCCTGCGCTGCCTCCGGTTCGACAGCGATACCACCCGTCGCAAAGGGTCGCACCGGGCGCTGCTGACCCGCTTTGCCCAGGGCGAAGCCGACCTGCTGGTCGGCACTCAGATGCTGACCAAAGGGATTGACCTGCCTCAAGTTACCCTAGTGGGCATCGTGGCCGCCGACGGGCTGCTCTATATGCCGGACTACTGGGCCAGCGAGCGGGCCTTCCAGATGATGACCCAGGTCGCCGGCCGGGCCGGGCGGGGTGAGCGAGCGGGCCAGGTGATTGTGCAGACCTATACGCCCGAGCACCCGGCGGTACAGGCTGTACAGCAGCAGGACTATGCCGCCTTTACCGAAGCTGAGCTACAGGATCGCCAGGCGCTGGGCTATCCGCCCTACGGTAGGCTGATTTTGCTGCGGGTCACCAGCCCCGACCCAATCGCCGTCAAGCAGGCTGCCGAGGACTTTGCGAGCAAGCTAGAAGCGATCGCGGCCGCATCCGACTGCGATATTCTCGGCCCGGCTCCGGCTCCGATCCTTCGCGTTGCCCGTCGCTACCGCTGGCAAATTCTGCTGAAGCTGCCGCTGTCAGCCTTGATTTCAGACCTATCCTGTCTGCGACAGCACTGTCCTGACAGGGTGAGCTTGACCATAGACGTCGATCCCCTCAACCTGTCCTGACCCATTCGGCAGTAGGCCTCAGCTAAATAGCCAGGAATATTGGGTCAGCGCTAGCAGATTAACCGCGATCAGCAGCCCCTTGCCCCAGCACGAGCGGATGCGGCGAAAAATGTAGAGGCTGGCAATCAAGACGACGGCAACTTCGAGCGAACCGGCAATATTGCCATGGTGGGCCGGGTCCCAGTAGGAGACAGGACTGACAAAGCGAAACTGACTAAACGGCCAGAAATGACGGTGTCCATCGTCGTGGTGCAGCGGCAGATCTTCCAGACAGTGCAGAATGATGCTGGCGAAAAGCAGCGCGATCGCGGTTCGCCGGTAGTAAAGCGCTATGCCGAGACCGATCAGGGCCAGGGGAATTGAGTTAGCCAAGTCAAAAATATTCTGCCAAACCGGCTCGTAGTAGAGCTCTCGCCAGATTTGCCAATCCGGAATCCGAGCAATTAGCCTGGCCCAGCCGTAAAACATAAACATCGCTACGTCGGGGAGCAGCGCCCCAATCACAATCACGGGGTTAAACTGCGGCTGCGACCGGCGGCCCAAAATCGCTAAATTAAGAATGGCATGGGAAGGCGTATTCATATCAGCAGCGGCAATGGCTCACCGTCCAATTTATCTCGACCATAATGCAACAACGCCGGTGGATGAGCGGGTGCTAGCGGCGATGATGCCCTTCTTTACCGAGCATTTTGGCAATCCTAGTAGCCTCCACGCCTACGGCTGGGAAGCCGAGGCCGCCGTCAAGCAGGCCCGAGCTACCCTCGCTCAGGCTATCGGTGCAACGCCCGAAGAAATTATTTTCACCAGCGGCGCAACCGAAGCCGACAACCTGGCGATTAAGGGAGTGGCGGAAGCCTATTTTGCCCATGGTAAGCACATCATCACGGTGCAAACGGAGCACAGCGCCGTGCTCGACCCCTGTCAGTATTTAGAAACGCTGGGGTTTGAAGTCACCTACCTGCCGGTTGACGACCAGGGGCTAATTCGCCTAGACGAGCTGGAAGCGGCTTTTCGACCCGAGACTATTCTGGTCTCGGTAATGGCAGCGAACAATGAAATTGGGGTGCTGCAACCCCTGGCTGAGATTGGCCAGTGCTGCCGCGATCGCGAAGTCCTCTTCCATACCGATGCCGCCCAGGCTATGGGCAAAATTCTGCTAGACGTGGAGGCAATGCAGATCGATCTGCTATCGTTTACGGCCCACAAGCTCTACGGCCCTAAGGGTATCGGGGCTCTCTACGTGCGGCGGCGGGCTCCCCGCGTGCAGCTCGCAGCCCAGCTGCACGGCGGCGGTCAGGAACGCGGTCTGCGCTCTGGGACGCTCTACCCGCCTCAGATTGTCGGCTTTGCCAAAGCGGTCGAACTTGGCCTAGCGCTGATGGCCGCTGAAACCAAGCGGCTGGCCGAGCTGCGGCAACGGCTCTGGCAGCAGCTCTCTCAGCTTGACCAGGTCTATCTAAACGGACATCCCAGTCAGCGACTGCCTAATAATCTCAACGTTAGCTTTGCCGATGTCGATGGTCAGGCCCTACTACTGGGCCTGCGTTCCGTCGCGGCGCTCTCTTCGGGCTCGGCCTGTAGTTCGGCCAGAACGGCTCCTTCCCACGTGCTCAAAGCCATGGGTCGCAGCGACGACCTGGCCTATGCCTCACTCCGATTTGGCCTGGGTCGCACCACAACCCCGGCTGAAATCGATCGGGTCGCTGCGGCGGTAGTCGAAACGGTACAATCACTTCGCAGCCTTAAAGTATAGCGACTTACCCTATGGTTCCCGATCAGGCCCGTAAGCCCAGCCGACAGTCCTGGCCACGGCTGCCCAAAACTGCTAGCATCTCCGTTGTCCTGATGGGGGCCGGACTGATGATTACCTTGACCTTTGTGCTGGTGGCGCTATTCGCACCGCTGCTGGCAGACTGGGGCTGGCTGCAAGATCCGACCGTGTCGCTAACGAATCCCATTCACGAGCCGCCCTCCGCAGCCCATTGGTTTGGCACCACTCGCCAGGGCTACGATGTTTTTTCACGGACGCTGTTTGGCACTCGCGCCGCCTGGCAGGTGGTGCTGCTGGCTACGGCAATTAGCGTTCTGGTCGGCGTACCGCTGGGTATGGTCAGCGGCTATCTGGGCGGCTGGCTAGACCGGGGGCTACTGTTTTTTATGGATACGATCTACACCCTACCGGGGCTGCTGCTGTCGGTGACGCTGGCCTTTATTGTGGGGAAGGGCGTGGTGAATGCCGCGATCGCGCTCAGCATTGCCTATATCCCCCAATACTACCGGGTCGTCCGCAACCACACCGTCAGTGTCAAGACCGAGCTATTCATCGAAGCAGCCCAATCTATGGGAGCTTCGACCTGGGCCGTACTCTCCCGCTACCTATTCTTAAATGTGGTGCAGAGCGTCCCGGTTCTATTCACGCTCAACGCCGCTGATGCTGTACTCATTCTAGGCGGCTTGGGCTTTCTAGGACTGGGGCTGCCCGAGCAAATTCCCGAATGGGGCGACTCTTTGAGACAGGCGTTAGACGCGCTGCCCACCGGCATCTGGTGGACGGCGCTATTTCCAGGTCTGGCGATTACCCTGATGGTGACGGGGCTATCGCTAATTGGAGAAGGCCTGAATGAGTTCATTAATCCCTTACTCCGACGCGAGAATTGGGACTAACCTGCGGCAGCGTTTGACGCACAACATCGCGCTCAAATGAGTTAGGCGTGTAGAAATCGACGATGTGCCGTCAACTATCGTGGCAGTCTCGATTTACTGAACTTGGAGTTGATTTCTCCTAAGATGATTCAGTAGAAATCCTGAGTTTTGGCTATGGTAGAAACCGCTTTGCATCGACAGCGCCTTTCGATTGACCATGGGATGTTTGAGCAACTCCTGGCGACGACCGAGAATTTGCTGATTATTCAGGATTTAGACGGCGTTTGTATGGGTCTGGTGAAAGATCCTTTGACGCGGGTGATGGATCTGGCCTATGTGGAAGCGGTGCCCAAATTTGAAGGGCATTTTTTTGTGCTGACGAATGGAGAGCACATCGGCCAGCGCGGTGTGCAGGGAATTGTCGAGCGTACGGTGGGCGATCGCGCTTCAGTCCAAGAAAAGGGGCTTTACCTACCCGGCCTCGGGGCGGGCGGCGTCCAGTGGCAGGATCGCTACGGGCAGGTGAGCTATCCCGGCGTGAGCGAGGCCGAGCTGGCCTTTTTGGCCGAGGTGCCGCAGCGGATCGAGCAGCAGATGCAGCAGTTTCTATCTGAGCAGATGCCGGACCTCTCCGCCGAAGACCAGCAGCATTGCCTGGCGTCCTCCGTACTGGACAACGCCGCGTCCCCTACGGCCAATCTCAATACTTTCTACGAGCTTCTAGAGGGCCAAACCGAGCTTTTCCAGCGGCTGCAAAAGTCAATGCAGGCCCTAATGGAAGCGCTGATGGCGGAGGCTGCCGAGCGGGGTTTGGCGGATTCCTTCTTTGTCCACTATGCGCCGAACCTGGGCCGTAGCCCCCAGGGTGGGGAAATTGTTTGGTTTGCCGACCAGGGCTCTTCGGGCACGACAGATTTTCAATTCATGCTGCGGGGAGCGGTAAAGGAAGCGGGCGTCCTGGCGTTGCTCAACCGCTACTATTTTGCCAGGACCGGCCAGTACCCGCTCGGCGTCAACTTCAACGCCCGCCAGGCCCCGAAGGAAATGGATGACCTGCTGCTGCTGGTGAAGCAAAACTTTGACCCAGCGCTGATGCCCTTAATGGTAGGCATTGGCGACACCGTTACCAGTCAGGGCGTAACGTCGAACGAGGGCCTGGAGTTCAAGCGCGGGGGGAGCGATCGCAACTTTCTCCAGCTACTTCAAAATATTGGCCAAGCCTTTGACAGCGGCAGTCTCACCGTTTATATCGACAGCAGCGGCGGCGAGCTCAAAAATCGCCAGGCTGTGCGGTTGGAAACCGGCGCAGACGGCGTGCCAACCGTCGTGGAAGGTCCTGGCGACCCGCGAGACAGCGCCGACCCGCTGACGCTGAACCTGGTTTTCCCCGGCGGCTATCGGCAGTATTGCCAAACCTTTCAAGCCGCTGCTAAACGCCGGGCCGCAGGCTAATATCAGTAGCGGCTAGCTCACGGGATATCTATGGCAGTTGCTCAGGTGATTGGGATCGATTTAGGCGGCACGGCAATTAAGCTGGGACGGTTTAACCGGGCGGGAGACTGCCTCCACTCGCTGACCGTGCCGACGCCGCAGCCGGGCTATCCCGAGCCGGTGAGAGACGCCATTGTCAGCGCGATCGCGACCCTCGACCCCGACCGCACCGCCTGCGCCATTGGCCTGGGAATGCCCGGTCCAGCAGACGCCGCTGGTCGGATTGCCCGAATAGCTATCAACCTCGAAGGCTGGCAGGATGTGCCCCTGGCCGACTGGCTAGAAGCCGCGACCGGCCTGCCGACGCTGATCGCCAACGACGCCAACTGCGCCGGGATTGGCGAAGCCTGGCTGGGTACAGGACGGCATTTTCAAAATATGATTCTGCTCACCCTGGGAACGGGCGTCGGCGGGGCAATCATTCTCAACGGCGAACTCTTCACCGGGCGCAGTGGGGCCGCAGGTGAACTGGGGCTGATTACGCTCAACCCAGAGGGTCACCCCTGTCGCAGCGGCAACAGTGGCTCGCTGGAGCAGCACGCCTCGGTACAGACGGTGCGGCGGGAGACCGGCTGGGAACCGGAAGCGCTGGCGGCAAAAGCGATCGCGGGCGACCCAGACGCGATCGCTTTTTGGCAGCAGTATGGCCGCAACCTGGGGGCGGGGCTGGCTAGCCTGATCTATGTGCTCACCCCCGAAGCCGTCGTCATCGGTGGCGGCATCAGCGCCGGGGCCAATTTATTTTTACCAGTGGTCAAGGCAGAGATCGAGCGGCGGGTGCTACCGACCTCCCGCGAGGGGTTACAAATTTTACTTGCAGAGCTGGGTAATCAGGCGGGTATGGTCGGAGCCGCCAGACTGATGTGGCAGCAGCTTGAGCAAAAAGGCTAGGCTACGATAGAGCGGTAAAGCCCGAATCTCGCAGCCCTCAATCAGCTGAGGGGAGCCTACGGCATTTTGCCTCCGGCGCTGATTTATTCTATAGACAGAGCTGTTTGCCGTCCGCGATCGCGTTCAGGAAGTTCTATGAGTCTGACATTGCTGTGGGTCGTCATCGGAGTCGCGCTGTGCCTGATGGAGCTGCTGGTGCCAACCGCTTTTTTAGAATCGGCGCTGGGCGTCAGCGCGCTGGCTGTAGCCTTGCTGAGCGGTGTGGTGACGCAGCTGAACCTGCAAATCGGGCTATGGATGATCTTTTCACTGCTGACCTTCTGGCTGCTGCATCGCTTTGCCCCCAAGCGTACGCCCCCGACTCTGCTAGATGCGACCGAAGCCCGTACCCTCACGGCTATTGGCCCCGGTCAAACCGGTCGCGTGATCTACGAAGGCAATTCCTGGCAGGCCCGATGTGAGGATGAGGGCGTCGCGATCGCGGCAGACCAGCTGGTTTTCGTGGTTCACAGACGCGGAAATACGCTGATTGTGCTGCCGCAAAGTATCCTCAGAGCTTAAGTTTTTAAGTCAGATTTAAAGATAGGAGTTTGACCCAATGAATCCATTTGCTTGGCTAATTGTTCTGGTTTTAGGGGGCTCAGCCGCGGCCAGCTCAGTGCGGATTGTGAATCAGGGTAACGAGGCCCTGGTCGAAAACCTGGGCCGCTACAACGGTAAAAAGCTAAAGCCCGGGCTCAACTTCACCATGCCGCTGATCGAACAGGTCGTCTACAAGCAAACCATTCGCGAGCGCGTCCTGGATGTGCCGCCGCAGCAGTGCATTACCCGCGACAACGTTTCGATGACCGCCGATGCCGTCGTCTACTGGCGCATTGTGGACTTGGAAAAAGCCTATTACAAAGTTGAGAACCTGCAGGCTGCAATGGTCAACCTGGTGCTGACTCAGATTCGCTCAGAGATGGGCAAACTCGAACTCGACGATACCTTTACGGCCCGGGCTGAAATCAACGAGCTGCTGCTGCGGGAGCTGGATATTTCAACCGACCCCTGGGGCGTTAAAGTCACCCGGGTCGAGCTGCGCGACATCGTCCCTTCCAAAGCCGTGCAGGACTCGATGGAGCTACAGATGGCTGCCGAGCGGCGGAAGCGCGCCTCGATTCTCACCTCAGAGGGCGAGCGGGAGGCCGCGGTCAACTCGGCCCGAGGGAAAGCCGAGGCCGAGGTGCTGAACGCAGAAGCTCGCCGCAAGTCCACTATCCTGGCCGCCGAAGCCGAGCAGAAAGCGATCGTGCTCAAGGCCCAAGCTGAGCGTCAGGAGCAGGTGCTCAAGGCCCAGGCGGCCTCTGAATCGATGCAGGTGATTGCCAAGACGATTAAGGGCGATCCCCAGGCTCAGGAAGCGCTGCGCTACATTCTCGCCGAAAGCTATCTGGAAATGGGACGGCAGATTGGCGAGAGCGGCAGCAGCAAAGTCATGTTTATGGACCCGCGCAGCATTCCGGCCACTTTAGAAGGGATGAAGTCGATCGTCGGCGATGGCGAACCTTAAGTCATAACCGCGTCTTCCTGCTGGCAGCGTTCGCACAGACCAAAAAACTCCAGCGTGTGGTAGAAAATCTGAAACTGGTGGGACTGATTGAGGTGGGCCTCTAAGGCGTGGACCGGGCATTCCTCGACCAGAATCGAGCTGCCGCAGCGCAGGCAGGTGAGATGATGGCTGTCCTCGTGACTGAGGCTGTAGAGCGATTCGCCACTGGGCAAGGTACGCACCTGGACGGTTCCAGCCAACTTCAGCGCCTCCAGGGCGCGGTAGACCGTAGCCAGCCCTAAACTGACCTGAGCCTGCTTCAGCTCGACATAGAGATCCTGGGCTGAAATAGCCTGCTTCAGCCGCTGTAAAACGCTCAGAACCTGCTCTTGACTGCGCGTACGCCGGGCTGTCATGGGTCTCCTGTCTAATCACTACTTCTAGCTTAAGCGAGGAGAGCCTCTAAACGCATTGGGCAGCATTTAAGGCAGCATTGGGAATGAGCTGAATGCGATAGGATCGAAGCAGCCTTTCTCCTGCAAGCTACCGTGGCACAAACCTACCAGGCCAAAATATACGTCACCCTGCGGCCGTCAGTCCTCGATCCGGCGGGCACAGCGGTCCAGTCTGGGCTGACCCACATGGGCTATGACAACGTGGAGCGGGTGCGCATCGGCAAGTATATTGAGCTGTCGCTGACGGCGAACAGCGCCGATGCCGCTGCTCAGCAGCTCGACCGCATCTGCGATCAGCTATTGGCCAACCCGGTGATTGAGAACTATCGCTTTGAACTTGAGGAGCTGGCAGCGGTATGAAATTCGGCATTGTGGTTTTTCCGGGGTCGAACTGCGATCGCGATGTCGCCTATGTCACCCGAGACCTGCTCCAGCAGCCGACGCGGATGGTCTGGCATGAAGACAGCGACCTTTCAGATATTGATATTGTCGTGGTGCCGGGCGGGTTTAGCTATGGTGACTACCTGCGCTGCGGCGCGATCGCGCAGTTTTCGCCCGCCATGCGCTCGGTTCATGAACACGCTCAGCAGGGCAAACCGGTAATGGGAATCTGCAACGGCTTTCAGGTGCTGACCGAGATGAAGCTGCTGCCGGGGGCACTGGTGCGAAACCGGGATCTGCATTTTATCTGCGATCGCGTTTCACTCCGGGTAGAGCAGGCCGACTCGATTTTTACTCAGCAGTATACAAAAGGCCAGACCATTAGCCTGCCCATTGCCCACGGTGAAGGCAGCTATTACGCCGATGCCGATACCCTGGCCTCCTTGGAAGATCGGCAGCAGATTCTGTTTCGCTACTGCGACCCGCAGGGCAGCGTCAGCCCCCAGAGCAACCCCAACGGGTCGCTGGAGAACATTGCTGGAATCTGCAACCGAGGTGGCAACGTTCTGGGAATGATGCCCCATCCAGAGCGAGCCTCTGATCCCCTGCTGGGTAGCACAGACGGCTTGACTCTGTTTGAGAGCGTGCTAAAAACTGCTCTGGCGCTGGTCTAGCGGCGCTACTCTGCGACCCGCAGCCGTCGAGTAACTACCGTCATCCCATCTTCTCGAATCAGCAGCGCCGATACCCAGCGGCTGTCGGAATCTGTAGGAGCATCGCCAATCTTGAACAGGCCCCCAGCAGACAGTAGCTCTAGCTCAATCGGTCGGCCGGTGAAAAAGTCAGTCGCGGTGGTGCCTTCCTCAATCGCTGCGCCGAGCAGATAGCGGTCATTCAGGGGCTCCTCTACGATGGCGTCAAAGTCGTAGCTAGCTCCCGGAGCGACCTGCTCCGGTAAAATCACCGTCACCGTCGGCGGATTTTCGCCTGCTGTGAGCTGATTGCGCTCAGACAGCGTCTCTTGAGAAACCACCTGTCCCGACTCCAGACGCTGCCGTGAGCGAATCACCGATTTTAGAGCGGCGTCCCGCTCCGTCCCAGACTGCATACCTTCGATATAGGTGACTGTCTCTACCACGTAGCCGCCGTCGGCTTCGTCCCAGGACTCTAGTTCCACCCGATAGATGAGTTCCGGATAGCGCTCCCAAAGCGTTTGCAGAGCAGCCTGGAGGCTTTCTGGCGTAAACCCATCGTCGCTGCTGAAGTCGGGACTGTAAAGCTGCATCACTGCTGCTATATCCTGCGCATTGGCAGCCGTTTCTAGCTGTTCCAAAGTGCCAACCAGCTCCGCCGGAGCCGTATCTGGCTCAGCGGCCTCAACCCTGAAATGCAGCCCCCCGCTCAAAACCAGGCCAAACAGCAAGCTAGAGAGCAAATGCCAGGGTTGACGTCGAGCCATAATTCGGGATCCTAAGGTACAGTTTTCGGCTAACAGCGGATTATATCTAAACCCACGTTAACCTGAATAGGAAAACTCGTGTAGGCCTGCGATTGAAGACTTGAAAAGTCTGGTCGTGATAGGCTAGTCAGCTCAATACGAGAGATTTTATGGGTGCGAAGCAGTCTACCTCATCAGCCAAGCTGCTGATTGCGGCGAGCGGGACAGGCGGGCATTTATTTCCCGCGATCGCGCTGGCCCAGCAGCTCCCCGACTACAGCATCGAATGGCTCGGGGTTCCAGACCGATTAGAAACTGAGCTCGTTCCTCAAGAGTATCCGCTGCACCAGGTCCGCATGGGCGGAGTGCAGGGCCGGATTGGGTTCAGCATCTTGCGACTGGGTCAGCAGTTTTTTAGCTCGATTATCCAAATTCGCCGACTGTTACAGCGGGGAGGGTTCCAGGCTGTATTCACCACCGGAGGCTATATCGCAGCACCGGCCATCATTGCTGCCCGCACGTTAGGACTGCCGACGGTGCTGCACGAGTCAAACGCGCTGCCGGGGAAGGTGACTCGCTGGCTCAGCCCCCGCTGTAGCATCGTTGCCGTCGGGTTTGAAGCCGCCACGAGCTATCTACCCAAGGCTAAAACGATTTGTGTGGGTACACCAGTAAGATCGCAGTTCCTCACAGCCGCTGAGCCCCTAGATTTGGAAATTCCAGACAATGCTCCCGTGATTGTGGTGATTGGCGGCAGTCAGGGAGCCGTCGCCGTCAATCAGCTCGTGCGTCAGGCCGCTCCTGCCTGGTTTGAGGCGGGAGCCTGGATTGTACATCTCACTGGCAACAGCGATCCTGACGCCAATAGCCTCAGCCATCCGCAGTATATTCATCGCCCTTTCTATCCTCACATGGCAGCGCTTTTTCGTCGGGCCAACCTATCGATTAGCCGGGCTGGGGCAGGGACGCTGACCGAGTTGGCGATTACCGGCACGCCCTCTATCCTGATTCCCTATCCCTACGCGGCGGAGGACCATCAGACCTACAACGCTCAGGCCTTTGTCTCTGCTGGGGCAGCCCGGCTCCAGCAGCAATCGTCGCTATCGGCAGAGCAGCTTCAAGAAATGGTGCTAGAGCTGATTCAATCACCCGCTCAGCTGGCTACGATGGGTGCGGCGGCAGAGGGATTGGCTACAGCTGATAGCGCTCAGAAGCTGGCGGATGTTGTGCGAGGGCTGGTGGGGTAATAGGTAGGGGAGTGATGGAGTAGATGGATAGGGGCTTGGTTCCCACGTCCCCTACAGCGAGTTTATTGGGTTAGGGACTCGGTGATGGGGATTTAGCGGCGCTTTTTGGATGAGCGGTGGCGGCTGCCCGGTGGGGTTTGGTGAGGGCCAAAGTATTTCTCGCTGCGGTAGCGTAGCCATACCCTGAGCTGCTGGGGAATCTGATCTTTCTGGGCTTTCGTCAGCTGATTGTAGAGCGCTAGGGCTTTTTCTCGTTCATGGCGACAGGCCGCATTTTTGTGGGCATCCCAGAGCTTGCGAGCGACTCGAATACGGCGGCAGGTTTCTTTGATTAGGGCTTCGCCTTCAGGTGCGTCCATGAAAATAGAAAAGAAATAGTAGAGACCCGTCGATCTTAGCGATTTTGCAGGACTAGGCACTATCGAAGATAATGGGACAGCTGTTTTGCCGCGATCGCATATGCATTTGCACTCCCACTCGGCCGCCTGTGACTGTAGCCCAGCAGCGGTGCCGGGCAAGCTCAGGGCGCTGTGGACGGCGCTGGTGCTGGTCGGTAGTTTCTCCGCCATTGAGCTCTGGGTGAGCTGGCAAAGCCATAGCCTGTCTTTACTGGCCGATGCCGGGCATATGCTCGCCGATGTGGTCGCGATTGGGCTTTCGCTATTTGCCGTTTGGGTCTCCCAGTGGCCTGCAACTGAGCAAGCGCCGTTTGGCTACCGTCGGGTGGAGATTTTGGCTGCTCTGGCCAATGGGCTTTTACTCCTGGCTGTGGGGCTATGGGTCGGCTGGGAGGCGCTGATGCAGGTACAGTCGCCCCCGACTGATATTCTCAGCGGGCCGATGGCGATTACGGCAGCGGTTGGGCTGATCGTGAATGGGTTCAATGCCTTTTTAATCCATCGCCACGCCGAGCAGGACCTGAACCTGCGCGGGGCGTTTCTGCATATGCTGGCGGATGCGGTGAGCTGTCTGGGGGTGGCAGTGGCCGCGATCGCGATCTGGCAGTTCCAATGGTACTGGGCTGACGGCGTAATTGGATTGGGGGTTGCCGGGCTGATTCTCTCCGGCGCGGTTCCGCTCATTCGCCAGAGTCTGGAAATTTTGCTGGAGCGTGCCCCTCGGCAGCTCAGCTCAGAGCAGATTCGCGATCGTTTACGGGCAACAGGCGGCGTTGTGGACGTCAGCCAGCTGCGGCTCTGGACGATTGCGCCGGGCCAGGTGGCGCTGACGGTGGCGCTAGCAGTCACGGCCCAGGGCCTCCAGCGAGACGGCCTGCTGCTGAGTATTCAATCCATGCTGCGGCAGGACTTTGGCATTACCGACACCGTGATTCAAATGATGACGGCTACGGTCATGCCGGTTCCAGGCAGTGCAGAGCCTAAAATACAGGAGCTGATTCCCCCGGCTTCGTCTAGTACAGTCTAGTTTTTATGAAAGTTGCCACCTGGAACGTCAACTCCGTCCGTACTCGCCTGGATCAGGTCACTGACTGGCTGTCTGCGCATCCCGTAGATGTGCTCTGCCTCCAGGAAACCAAGGTAATCGACGCAGACTTTCCAAAATCGGCGTTTGAAGCGCTGGAGTACCACACCTACATCTACGGTCAAAAGTCCTACAACGGCGTCGCCCTGATTAGCCGTCAGCCGCTTGAATCGGTTGGTCTAGGCTTCAGCGCAGTCCTGGCTCCCGAGACGGTAGGTAACCTTGACGACCAGAAACGGGTGATCAGCGGTGTGCTGGACGGCATTCGCATCGTCAACCTCTACGTGCCCAACGGTTCGTCGGTCGGGAGCGAAAAATATGGCTATAAGCTACGCTGGCTGGCCCTGCTGAAGCAGTATCTGGCCCAGCTTCTGGCTGAAAACCCGGCTCTTCATATCTGCGGCGATTTCAATGTGGCTCTAGAAGACAAAGACATTCACAATCCTGAAGGCAAAGAAAAACACATTATGTCTTCTCCGATCGAGCGTCAGGCCCTGAGCGACGTGCTCTCGCTGGGTTTGGCTGACGCCTTTCGCAAGTTTACCCAGGCTGGCGGCCACTACAGCTGGTGGGACTATCGCACCGCCGCCTTTCGCCGCAATATGGGCTGGCGGATTGACCATCACTATCTTTCCCCGCCGCTCTACGAACGGGCGACTGAATGCACTATCGACGTCGAGCCGCGCAGGCTAGAAAAGCCCAGCGATCATACGCCGGTGGTGGTTGAATATTAGGCAATCAGAGCAGCAATGGCCCCGACCTAAGTCACCCCAGCCGCTTCCTCCCCGCGGATTTCAATTGAGCGTTTGCCAACAGACTGAAAAATCACGCTGTAGAACCCAAGGTCACGTGCCGCCACCGCAATCTGCGAGAAGCACCCGTTTAGGGATCGCAGCCGCTCGGGGTTGTCTAACTCCAGAATCAGTTTCCTCACGCCATCAACGATTGGAGTCGATATCTGACAAGTTTGTAGTAACTGTTGGATGGGAAGATCATCAAAATTACTTCTCAATTTTTTGGGGTTTGTCTCCTCTAAAACAGCCGTATAATTACGCATCTTCTTATCTCTTAAGTCACTTAATATACAGCGTACCCAGATTGAGGCAGGATCTCTCAAGCCGTCGATGGACAACGTTGTCAGCACAACACCACCGTCGGCTGTACAGCCGAAATCACCAAGCTTAACTGCGCCATGACGGTTCAAATCTTAAAACTGACTTTGCACATTGCCTCAGTCATGATCGTCTGATGCTAGTAGCCCTAAATACTATTCATCAGCTTGCTCACAAGCGCCGATATTCACCCAGCTGCTGGAACCGTCCTGCCAATGCTCCTTTTTCCAAATGGGGGCATTGTGCTTGAGCGTATCGATGGCGTACTGACAGGCGGCAAAAGCTTCCGTCCGATGGGGGCAGCCGACGGCAACCAGGACGCTAATTTCGCCTACAGTGAGCTTACCAATACGGTGGTGGATGACCACGTGGGTGACCGGCCAGCGATCGCGGATCTCTGCCGCAATCTGCCGAAATACCTGCATCGCCATCGGCTCGTAGGCCTGATACTCCAGCGCCACAACGGGCAGCCCGTCAGTCTGGTTTCGGACCATGCCGCTCATCACCACAACTGCGCCATTGGCCGCATCATCGGCCAGCTGATAGACCGTTTCTAGAGAAAGCGGTGCAAACGTGATGGCGAAATGGTCGTCCGCATTGGGCCGGGCCTGAATGCTGGGATTGAAAGGAAGGCCAACGGTCATAGGTCGTTACGTATACTTTCTAATACTTTAGATCGGCCTATCGTGACTTAAGCTAGCGAATGCCCCCTATCGTGACCGATAGGGCAAAGGTTCGCCCCAATAGCTGGATGATTGCTAACCTCCGAAGCCTATGTCTACTCTGCTCGTCCGCAATATTCATACGCTGATTACGATGGATGAGCAGCGCCGTGAAATACGTCATGGGGCTTTGTTTGTGCGCGATCGCGTTATCGAGCAGGTTGGGCCGACCGAGGCGCTGCCATCTACGGCTGACGAAGTATTGGACTTGCAGGACCGCCATATTGTTTTGCCCGGGCTGGTCAACACTCACCATCACTTTTTCCAAAACCTCACCCGCGTTGTCCCCGCTGCGCAAAATAGCGACCTGTTTGGCTGGCTGGATACGCTCTATCCGATTTGGTCTAACCTGACCGCAGAAGGACTCTTCGTCAGCGCTCAGCTGGCAGCGGCGGAGCTTGTCCTGTCTGGCTGCACGACAGCGAGCGACCATCTGTACCTGTATCCCAACGACTGCACTCTAGACGACGAAATTCGGGCGGTGCAGGAAGTCGGGCTGCGCTTTCATGCCAGCCGGGGCAGCATGAGCGTCGGTAAAAGCCAGGGCGGTCTGCCACCGGATTCGCTGGTGGAGGACGAAGCCGATGTGCTCAAAGATTCTGAGCGGCTGATTGAGCAGTACCATGACGCCAGCCGCCATGCCATGCTGCGGATGACCCTAGCGCCCTGCTCGCCTTTTTCTGTCACCCAGGAGCTGATGCGCGAGTCGGCAGAGATGGCCCGGCGCTACCCAGCAGTCCGGCTGCATACACATCTAGCAGAAAATAGCTCCGACGTCAGCTATAGCTTAGAAAAGTTTGGTATGCGCCCCGGCGAATATGCCGAGTCGGTGGGCTGGCTCGGTGAGGATGTCTGGCATGCCCACTGCGTCAAGCTGAGCGACGACGCCATCGATAAATTTGGTCGGACGGGTACCGGTGTCGCTCACTGCCCCTGTAGTAACATGCGGCTGGCTAGCGGCATTGCGCCGATTCGTAAGATGCTGGCTCGTCAAGTGCCCGTGGGCCTGGGCGTAGATGGGGCCGCCTCTAACGACGCGACCAATTTGCTCCAGGAGGCTCGCCAGGCGTTTCTGGTGGCCCGCGTACGGGAAGAGGACGCGGGGGCGATGACTGCCCGCCAGGTGCTGGACATTGCTACCCGGGGCGGGGCTCGGGTACTGGGGCGAGACGACATTGGTTTCTTAGCTCCCCAGATGTCGGCGGACTTCATCGCCGTTGATATTGATCGCCCCGAGTTTGCCGGGACTCAGCAGGATATCGTCGCAGCCCTAATTTTCTGTCACGCTAGCCAGGTAGCCTACAGCTTTATCAACGGCCAGCGGGTGGTAGACCAGGGCAGACTGACAACGGTAGATATGACCCAGCTGCTGTCACGGCATCGGCAGGCCGCGATCGCGCTCATCCAACCCTAGCGTCGCTGCGTCAGCAAAACTCGCCACAGGATTAGCAGCGTAAAAGATAGATAGCCGATCACCACAACCCAGTTTTGCCAGCTATCCGTGTCTGCCATAGTCACGCCTCATTCAAAATCGAGAAGTTGCATCTACAACTTCCAAGCTGATGGACAGTTTTTGACTGAGTATCCATCAGAATTCCGTTTCTAACAGGAAGCTTACCAAACTCGCCAATCTTCCCAATCCAGGTTAAAGATAGACGTGTCGGGGAAAGCCGTGGGGTTTTCGTTTTGCTGGAGTCGCTGTTGGAGCTTTTCCAGTTCTGGTTCGCGGCTGGGGAGCTGATCGACGAGCTCATAGGGCAGTATGCCTTCGTCAAGCACAAAGTCAATGGTCGTCCCAGCAGCGGCCCCGACCGACCATTCAAAAGAGTGGACCCGGTAGGCGGCGGCGGCGATATTGCTGGTGGCGATGGATTTACCGGCAACCAGCAGATTATCAATATTCTGTGGAATCATCGCCCGCAGCGGAATCTGGCCGGGATAGGCTTGGCCGTGAGCCTTGCGAATATTTTCTCGCTCGGTATTGCCTGGCGTTTCCGGCGGGGTCAGGGTGAGACAGGGGTGAAAGTCGATGGCGTATTGGGCAATCCCGACGGCGTCGGGGTAGATGGTGGAGCGGGTCCGCCGCATGACGTCGGCTGGATCAGTTTGGTTGTCAATCGCGGCGGTCGCTTCCAAACCGGCCAGCGCCCACCAGAGGTTTAGATAGTCATAGCGGCTCAGGGTGTTTTGGTAGTACTGATCGCGGTATTCGGCCCGGGAAATGTCGATTTCATTCACCGCAAAGCCCTGGGGAAAGCCGTAGGATGGCCGCCCGACAATCCGTCGCCCCTCGCGAATGTAGGGATACTTGGAGAGGCCATGGGCCGTCCCCATCGGAGCATCTAGGCCAGAAATAAACCGATGGCTGGGATGGGGCTCTTTCACGCCTGCACCGAGCTGCGAATCGGTGTCTCCCATGACCAGCCAATAGTAATAGCTATAGGCGTTTTCTTCAGCTTTCTCCAGAGACTCAACCCGCAGACCGCCGAGCCAGCCGCCCGGCTCCAGCTGACCGGTCAGGGCGAGCTGTTCAGGGTTATAGACCAGATTGTCAAACGGCGTGCCGGGGCGATAGTCATTGCCCCAGGTCCAGTTTTGCATGGAGATGTCTCCCGGCTTAACCGCCGACACACCGAACATTTTTTCCTCGGGGCGCGGCTTGGGGGCCAAAATCCGGCGATAGGTGAAGACATAGTCGAAGTAATCGCCGCTCTCTCGGGGACGCTCGTAGCTGAAATAGGGCTCGTACTGGGGATAGTAGGACGGCATATCCTGAGGCTGGGGCTCCTCGGTGCGCTCCATGGCAAAGGTGTAGGTGAAGCCCTGGGTGCAGTAAGGGTCGCCGGTCGCCGTCGGCGAAGAGGGGTTGAGATAGGAGCGCGGGTCCAGCCCGAGCCGGTAGGGAACGCCTGCTAGGGCAACGATCTCTCCAGTTTCCGTCGCCTCGACAACATACCAGTCTGCCGGACCCGCTGAGTCAGCGGCGGGTGGGACAAAGCGAATGACGGACTTAGTAAATCGCTCGGAATCTTCGTAGCGGTAGGCGTCTTCAAACGTTTGGGATAGCGGTTCAGTATTGAGCGGTGGGATGCCCGGGGCAGGCGTATGCTGGATGGCGATCGCGCCATCCAGCATACGCCCGTCTGGACTCAGCTCCAGCTCCTTCACTACGGTTGAGGGAAACCACTTGAGCTCACCCCCACCCTCCTCGGCTGCATCCTCCAGCTGCTCAGTCAGAATAGTGTGAGCATCCCGAGGCAAAAAGCAGGAGGCACTGACCCAGCACCCACCCGGATTTTGGCGACCGTAGAATTCCTCGATTCGCTGCCGCAGTTCCTTGTAGCCCGCTGCGTAGAACAGCAGCTCTCGCTGGCGTTTGGCCTCGTCCAGGGCCGAGGTGCCCTGGGACGAAATCTGTCCGCCGACCCAGTCCGTCAGCTCCGTCATACAAACGGTGCGCCCAGCCAAAAGGCTTTCATAGGCAGTCGCTGCCCCAGCCAGGCCGCTGCCGACAATCAGCAGCTCGCATTCGACGGTCTCATCCGGCGGCGGCGCAGCTTCTGCGATTGAGCTTCTGCCAGGGATAGCCAGGGATGAAATTGCAACCAAAGCACTTAGGAAACGAGCTGAATAGCGGCGGATAGGACGGCGAACCATAGTCACTTTTGGCAATGGGGTAAATTCTTAAAAAATCTGAGCACAGACAACGTTAGGAAATCTTGAAAGTCTCCAGAAAAATCATAGTCACTAGCGACGTCGATTGGGAAAATTCTTAAAAATTTCCGTATGCTGTCTGCGGAGGGGATGAGTAACTTAAAAATCAGCTCAAATTATTGACAATGTATCTCAACTGAGATTAGAGTAAACTCACGTTCTGCTTTTGAGACTTATTCTCAATTGCTTAGCGCAGCTATAGACTCTCCTTACCTCAGACAGTGCTAATCAGACCCTGTCAAGCCGCCAAGCCATGCTGACCGAAGCGCAAGTAGTTTCACTCAAATTTTGTCCGACCAGACGGGGCGATCGCGTCTATACCGTCTTCAAAACAGTAGACGGCCAAGAGCTGGGGCTATGGCGGGCAGCTAGTCCCGACATCGGCAGGCTGAGCATCGGTGACCGGGTCGCGCTGAAGCGCGATCGCGGGGGACATTGGCAGATTGTCTCAAAGCGATCTTCGCCGATTCAGACCGGCTTCTACAGTCGTCTCTGGCCAACCTGGCAGCTTTGAAGTCTGAGCCTTAGCGTTCACTCTGGCCCAAATGGGTTCTCCTCTCAACTGGGCAGGTGCGGCTAAGTCACCTGCCCTTCTTTTTTCTGGCGCTTATATCCTATGGAATCCCTTTCCCCCAGCGAACTCAGCGAACTCATGCAGGTCGATCCAATCGATCGCTGGAGCATTTATCATCGGCTGCAAGAGCTCTCTATCCCTTGCTGGTGTGAGCGCGGCCAGCCGCTCAGGGTGCAGGTGAAAAGCGCGATCGCGGCCCTGCAGCTCTGGAGCGTTACGCGCCAGGTGATGGCCTCCCGCAGCGAGCAGATTGAGAGGCTAGAGCGCTGTTGGAATCAGCCCTGCGCATAGGATTCTTGACTTTTTGAATACGCAGCCGCCCCTCCGGCAAAATCTAAAGGAGGCAGGTGACTGGGTCACAGAAGCGTTCAAAGCAGTGACAGGTTAGGTCAACTAACCTAAGATTTTCAGGGCTCAATCGCCGCAGTAGACGACCAGGTCAATCTCGACATCGCCATACCCGGCCAGGCCTGTCACGCCGACCGCTGTGCGTCCGGGTAAGCGATCGCGCTTAAAATACTCAGCATAGACCTGGTTGACGACTTCGTAATAGCGAAAATCGGTGACAAATACCCGGGCCATCACCACTTTGTCAAACCCGGTACCGGCATGGGTCAGCACTCGCTTGAGGTTTTCCATGACCTGCCGGGTTTGCACCTCGATGGAATCCTGGACGACTTTGCCCGTTTCCGGATCCTCTGACAGCTGCCCGGTTACAAACAAAAAGTCTCCCGCTCTGACCGCGTGGGAATAGGGAGCCAGCGGCGATAGGGCGTCAGGCAGCGTGATGAAATCCAGCACAGTTGTTCGTTCTCCAAAGAAGATGCGCTCTTTAGCTTGCCCATTCGCCTGAATTAAATCAAGTTCTTTCAGCGGCTAAGTCATATTATCTGGAAACTAATTTTCAATGTAGAGGATTGATAGACACCCGGTATAAGAAAGCGCGGGTCATCCTATGTTCTGCCAGCTTTGCGGGTATTCTAATCGGAGCCGCTGAGATGGCTTAGCATTTGGATAGTGACCATGCACAAAAAGCAATGTTGAACGGGTCTAAACAAGCTCAAGCTGAGGGAATCCGCGTTGGCATTGTGCATTCTTTGACTGGCACATTGGCGCTTGGCGAAGCACCCCTGAGGGATGCGGCGCTGATGGCAATCGCGGAAATCAACCAGGCGGGCGGCGTCCTGGGGCAGCAAATTTGTCCCATCGTCGAAGACAGCGCTTCTGACCCGGCCACCTTCCAGCAGAAGGTGCGCGAGCTGGCGCAGGCCGGGATCACGACTTTTTTTGGCGGCTGGTCATCGACCGGTCGCAAGCTAGCTATACCGGTTTTAGAAGCGTTCGACGCCCAGCTCTGGTATCCCGTCCAGTATGAAGGGTTGGAGTGCTCGCCGCAGGTTTTCTATACCGGGCTCTGTCCCAATCAGCAGGTGGAGCCCGCCGTGAAATGGCTGCTGGAGCAGGGGCGCGATCGCTTCTATCTGCTCGGGATGGACTACGTTTTTCCGAGAGTTTCCAATAAGGTCATTAAGGCTCAGCTGAATCAGCTGGGCGGTAGCCTTGTCGGTGAAGTCTATCCCCCCCTGGGGCAGAAAGACTTCCAGGAAATTATCCAGGACATTCGGCAGGTCCAACCGGATGTGATTTTCAGCACGGTCAACGGTGATGCCAACATCTATCTTTATCAGCAATATCATGCCGCCGGGCTAAATGACGACGAGCTGCCGATTATGGCAATGAGCGTTTCCGAGCAGGAAGCCCAGGAAATTGGCCCGGTCGCCGCCGGTCACTACGCGGCCTGGAGCTATTTTCAAAGCTTGGATACCGCTGCCAATCGCGACTTTATTCAACGCTTTCAAGCTCGCTACGGAGCCCAGCGCGTGACCAGCGATCCGATTGAAGCAGCCTACACCCAGGTCTATCTCTGGCAGCAGGCCGTGGAGCAGGCCCAGTCTATAGCGCCCGCAGCCGTAAGAGCTGCCGCCTGTGGCCAAACCTTCAACGCGCCCAGCGGACAGGTGACCCTATCCCGCAATCACCATCTCCAGAAGCCCTTCCACATTGGCCAAATTTTGCCCACAGGTCAGTTCGAGATTGTCTTTTCTAGCCCTCAGGTCACTTTACCTCAGCCCTGGCTGGGAGCTGAAACCTACAGCACCAACGGTCGTGGACTGATCATCGATATGCTGGCTGAGGTCTCTCAGTCTATTCAATACAGCTGCGAACTTGACCAGAAATCTCGCCAGCTGGCCGAGGCTAACCAGCAGCTGCAAACCCTATCCGATCGAATGGAGCTGCTGAGACGTAACCTCTCTAGCCAGATTCGCCGCTCTTTAGACCTCAATACCGTTCTCAATACGACCGTTCAAGAAATCTATGCGCTGCTCCAAGTGGACTGCTGCCAGTTTTACGGCTGTGAGATTAGCTCTGATGCGGTCCAAATCGCCCCTAGCCACCAGGCGGGTACCATCAGCCCGGACTGGTTTGAGCTGACTGACGACCCCATTGCCAATGCGCTCAAGTCCTATTTTTTTGAGCCTGGACTGATCCAGCGACAGCCACTTCTGATTGATAATATTGAGCGCGATCGCCAGCTGCCAGAGCCCTATCGCTTGGCTCTACAGGCCGCAGGCATCCGGTCTTTAATCGCTATCTTGGTTGACGTCAGCCCTCAGCGAGCGGGCCTTTTGACCTGTCAGCAAATTCATCAGCTGCGACGCTGGCAGCGCCACGAAGTTGAGCTGCTGGAAGACATTGCCGACCAGGTGGGCATTGCCATTGACCAGTCTGCTCTCTACAAAGAAGCCCAAACTGCAGCAAACAGAGCCCAGCAGCAGGCTCAACAGCTGGCCCAAGCGATGACCAGACTGCGAGAGACCCAGGCCCAGCTCATTCAAACCGAAAAAATGTCGAGCTTGGGGCAGCTGGTTGCCGGAATTGCTCATGAAATCAATAATCCAGTCAACTTTATTCATGGCAACATCTCCCATGCCCAATCTTACATGCTGGACTTGATTGACCTGGTCCAAGGCTATCGGGCCTCGGTTCCAAAGCCTTCCCCCGCAGTTGAAGCCTTGCTTAGGCAGATTGACTTACCCTACCTGAAAGAAGACTATCCCAAAGTATTTGCATCGATGCAGCAAGGCACAGAGAGGATTCGTGAACTTGTGCTAGGTTTGCGAAACTTTTCCCGGCTCGATGAGTATGAGCTAAAACGGGTTGATTTTCATCAGGGACTGGAGAGTACGCTGCTAATTTTGAAAAGCAGACTCAAACAGACTTCCCACCGACCTGAAATTGCGGTCGTGAAGGATTACGCCTCCCTACCGCTGGTCGAATGCTATGCCAGCCAGCTCAATCAGGTTTTCTTAAATTTGCTGAGCAATGCCATCGATGCCCTAGATGATAACTTCGCAGCGACTCCAGCTCAGGCCTCCACCTGTCCTTTGCGACCTCAGCCCAATGAGACTCAGTTGACGGATAGGCCTCAAATTCATCTTCGAACTCAGATCACTGCCAACGCGCGGATTGTATTCTGCGTAACAGATAACGGCACTGGGATTTCAGCAGAAGTCAGGGCCAAGCTCTTCGACCCTTTCTTTACCACCAAGCCAGTTGGGCAAGGGACCGGACTGGGCCTTTCAATTAGCTACCAGATTATCACCCAAACCCACCGTGGCAGAATTTGGTGTAACTCTGCAACGGACCAGGGCACAGAGTTTTGGATAGAAATTCCGATTAGTCAGGCTCTTGAGTGAATCCAATAAAAAAGCCAGAAACCCTTAAAAACAGGTACTTCTGGCTTAGTTTGTGAGGAACATCACTCCTATTTAAAAGGATGACTGGGCGGTATGGCAGCGGTGTGGCAGCAAGTTATCAAAGGTATGACGATCGCGGTTTCAGCTGTCTCAAGCTTACAAAGCTGCACCGCGGAAAAACAGTAGCGAGATAATCAGGTCAATGGTAAACAGTCCGACCCAGGCTGTGACCACAGCTGAAGTCGCCGACTCGCCAACGCCGCGTCCATGAAGCGCAGAGGTGAGGCCGCGGCTGCAGCTTGCGATCGCAATCACACCGCCAAACAGGGTGGCCTTGCCGATCACGGCTATGATATCAGTGACGCTCAAAAAATAATGCATACCGTCGAGGAAGCTCGCCAGAGTAACGCCATAAAGCTGCGTTGTAATCAGCGCCCCGCTAGCGGTACCTACAAACAAGCCGATCATCGATAATACCGGCAGCATAACGCTACAGGCCAGCACCCGGGGCACAACCAAATATTCTACTGGACAGGTCTTGAAAACTTTGAGCGCGTCAATTTGCTGGGTCACTTTCATACAGGCGATCTCAGCGGCAAAAGCAGAGCCGACCTGACAGGCCAGCACTCCCGCCGTCAGCAAAGGCGCTAGCTCACGACAGTAGGCCGCCGCAAAAGCGCCGCCCAGAGCGCTAATTGCGCCAAATCGGCTCATTTCGCGAGCGCTTTGAATGGCAAAAATCAGGCCTGCGCAGATATTGGTCATCACCACCGGGGCTAGGCAGCGAGGCCCCGCTGCAATCATATGCTGCATGATATTTCGGCTACAGCAGCGGCCCCGGATTAGCCGCACCATCACCTGACCGGCCAGCAAAATGGCCATCGAAGAGTGGTAGACCGGGTTATCAGCCTCCGCTTCAGAATTCCGAGCGACTTCAGGATGCAACCGCGATGGGGGAGCATAGAACCTTTGCCAAATCTCAGTTTTCTCCCTAAACGCCTTGACCATCAAAATAGGGCTCCTCGACACAATCGCCAATACCAGTAAACCCGATTAATGAATTTAATTTCAGTTACAACCGCTATTCTTCTGAATTTTATTAAAGCAAGTGTGAATTTTTGGGACATAAATCAACGCCATCGCCCCGCTTAGGCCGCTGAATCTCTTTAAACCTACTATCCGCAGTCTTTCGGATGGCCTTCCCAGCTGACAAGTCCGATTCGTGGAATTGACTCCAAAAAAAGTTGCGCAGTTAGGGTTTATTTGGGTATAGTACATTTGTACCAAACAAGTGCGGGGATAGCTTATCCCCCGCCTTTGGCTTTGCTGCTCAGCAACCTATGAACGAAACCGATATGGAACTGCAAGCTATTCGAGAAAAGCTGCAATCACTCAAAGCCGAACCTCCGGAAAGTGAAGCTTTGCCCTGGTCGCCCTCACAGCTGGAACAGTTTGGAGCAGCACAATCTGCCAGCCCGCCGTTTATGGTCGCTGAAAACGCGGCGGCAATTTCTGCCCTAAAGCAGCGCTCTAGCCAAGCCGCTATTCCCAGCGCAGCATTGAGAGCGACCCCCACCGTTCCAGCTGAGCGCATCATTGCCCAGGCTACGGCCCAACTCCAGGGGCAGATCGACCAGGTCAACCGGCTTTCTCAACAGCAGGCTGCCGCTTTATCAGCGCTTAGGACCTTAGCCACTAGGGCTGAGACCGACCTGCTCGACCGAGGGTTATGGACTCATCCAGCGACAGCCGCGATCGCCCAGTTTTGTCGTGAATGCGAGTCGGCTGCCATCCCTCAGGTCAACTGCGACCTGACTGGTCAGCTTGAGCTAAGCTATCGCACCGTAGACTTTTACCAGGCCGAATACGACGCTGCGGACAATGCTCAGGCGCTACGGGAGCGCAGCATGGGATTCAGCCATCGCCCCTTTGCTCAGCCCCTCTCCCCAGCAATGTCTCGACGGTCATCGTCTCGCCGCTGGCCTAGCGCCTTCAGCCAGGCCAGACAGCTCTGGGAAAAATGCCTGCGATCGCGGCTGCGGCCCAAGCGACCTGCGCGTAAATCTCAGACCGGTCGGCGGCCAAAACCAGCAGCATTTACCTGGCTAGACGGGGCTATCTGGTTCAGCGGGGCAGCCATTGTTCGGCTGGGGGTTGACCTGGTCCTACAGGCCTACCCGGTTTTATGGCTGCCCGCAGTGATGGTGGTTTTGACGCTAATTGCAATCGCGCTCTACCGCACGCTGCTGACACCTTACCCCAGCGCGGGTTTGAGCTACCGACTGCTGATTGCGATCGCGGGTGTCCTAGTCGGTGGCCTGATCTAGCAATCCATCTCAGCCAGCTGGCCCAATTCTTGTCACGGTTAGTCGAGCCCTTTTCCTAGTCCCCATTTACTTGTGTCAACGCCTACGAGGTCTTTCAAACAATGGTCCAAACTTCCCCCTCGCAGACCTCCCAGTGGTCTGTAAAGCCTTTGCTCGCAGGCGGGCTGATGTTCGCTCTGGTCGGGCTGCTCTTTGACTTTCAAGGGATGAAAACTTTTTTAAGCAAGCCGACTGTGCCGGTCAGCAATCCTACCCGGCAATGTGAATCGGTCGTGGAAGCTGGTGCCAAGCTTTCGCGAGCTCAGCTGGCCCAGCTGCTAACGATTCCTGAGCGCGATTCTAAAGCGAGGGTCAGACAGGTTGTCAAGCAGCCCTACTGTACATTGCCCATGCTGAAAGTGCGCTCTGGAGTCGAAGCAGAGCGTGAAGCCTACCCCCTGGAGTTCGATCCCAAGACGACCTTAGTCATCCTCTATGAGAACGATGAATATGCAGGCTATCGTTTTAGCTTCTAATCGCAGCTCTGGCAGAATCCGGCCAACCCGCTGGCTGGCTTCTCGGAGCATCAAACCTGGCCGCGGTCGCGGCTCCGGCAGAATCAAGCCGACTGACAGCTCGACCTTCTTTTCTACCTGGACGAAATTCCGGAGCTTACTGGTGGCGCTATGCAGCAGCCTGCTTTTGCTCAGCGGCTGCCGACAGCCCCAAGCTCGCCCGGCTCGGGTAGTCAACTTACAGCAAACCTGGGAACTGGAGCCAGGCGACGAAGTTGGCGGACGGGTGGTGACTGGGGGGCTGGGAGATGTGACCATCCAGCTGGCGGGCAGCAAGTTCCACGCCCCATTCGATGGCGAGATAGAACCGGCAGAGCAAGCCAGCTGCGCCATTTATTCGACGCCTGAAGTACCCGCCTATCTGTTTCGGCTCTGCGGTCTAACCGGAACCCGTTTTGGCTCCGTTCGAGCCGGCCAGTCGTTGGGGAGTGGAGATTATCTCAACTTCGCAACCCTAAGGCGTCAGCCCAGCGGCACCTGGATCATCGTAGAGCCCTCGACCGGCATTCTAGAACGTGCCCTCAGTCCGGGAATTCGCTCAGCCCTGCCCGACCCGGTCAAATAGGTTGCCCGCAGCCTTATTCAACCCTGCTAACTCGCCTCAGCGCCTTTGCTGCCATGCTAAAATCGCCATTTATCTTTGCGGTCAGCTTACTCGTGGCCTGGCTCAGCCCGACCTTAGCCACTAAGGCTAGCAGCCCTGAGCTAGATTTCAGTCTGCCATCGGCTGCTGTCTCCCTCCCCAATCCCAAGCCAGCTCTGGCGGCAGCGTCGAAACCTGCCGAGCGAGCGCTGAAACCGCTGCCAGTGCCGCCCGCTGCCAGTCAGCCGCCGGTTAGCACCGGCCAGTCCCTGGCAAACCTGACACCGCCTTCGCCAGTTCCCCAAAGTGTTGTACTGCCGCCCATTGCCAGTGCGCCCAGGGCGGCGACGCCCCCGCCGGCGAGACTATCCAAGGCCTCAGTCGGGCTTGAATTTGAGCTGGCGACGGTCGCAGCGGTCACCCCAGCAGAAAAGCAGGCCGTCGTCCCAGCCTCTTTAGGGTCAGCCAACCCATCGGAAGCAGCGCCAGACGATAGATGGATTTTCAACGGCGGGTCTGATTCCCTAGTCGCCCGGACAGTCGGGAGTGCTGAAGGCACCCGGTCTGTTAACGGCGATCGCAACCGCGCCTATTACGGCCATACCGACCCAGGAAACGGTGTTTGGAACCTGGGGACCTTCTCCTATCAGCACGGGGCGAGGTCGCCGGAAGAAGCCGATGCCAAGCAGCTCCAGCGGCTTC
Organism: Vasconcelosia minhoensis LEGE 07310; assembly: GCF_015207255.1. GTDB lineage: Bacteria > Cyanobacteriota > Cyanobacteriia > Phormidesmidales > Phormidesmidaceae > Vasconcelosia > Vasconcelosia minhoensis. The sequence continues at coordinate 44,981 of NZ_JADEXG010000012.1, read as the reverse complement.
AAAGTCAGGCAAAAACGCTCGATCGGAAAGCTCAGGCCAACGGTCTCAAACTTTCTCTGGATGAGAAGCTCAACGGTTTGGACCTGGCCAATCAAGCGCCGCTGGCGGCGCTTGACCGCGGCGGCTATATTGAGCGGCTGGCAGAGGCCTATCAGCTTGGCATGAGCGATCGCGAGGCCATCCTCTATGCCCGGACTCGGGCCTACATTGACCCCGACACCCAGCGCTGGAACGCGCCGGGTCTGGGCAATAATATTTACAGCATCAGCCGCGACCAGGAGCGCCGGATCGACGCGATCGCGGCGGCGTTAGGGGCCTTTGATCAGGCAAATACGGCTCGGGGAGAAGCATCAGCTGTACCCCCATCAAGCGCTGCCGTATCGGTTCCTGATACTAAAGGGCCAGCCAGCGCCGAGCAGCCTGCTCCCGCTGACGAATCAGGCGATATTTTTCAGCTGCCCGGCATTGACTTGAAGGCGTCGGTTCGGACTTCAACCGTATCTGCGGAGCTACCAGCGGTCCCTCGCGAGCACAGCCAGCTCGAATCCAAGTCTGAGCTAGCCTCGTTCTCGCCACAGCTAACGACCAATACCTCGGAGCAGGCTGTTGATCAGTTAGGACTCAAACCGGGAGAGAAGTCTCATGCGGAGTTAGACGGACTGGTTGATCAGTTCCTCCGACAGGACTTGTCTAACTCATCTGAGTAATTGGGTAAGCTGCTCGTTGCGGCTGATCAGCCCGATAGCACCGCTGTTCGCGTGGACAATCCCATCGATTTCGAGCTAAGGTGGAATGACTATGATTTAATTCATTCTCTGGCGAGCTTTGCTGCTGGTCAGGTTCCAGCGCTGAGTTGAAGCTTAGTTAAACTCATTGCTCTCTCACTTCTTCCATGAATAGCCCGGCTTCTGACCTTCAACCTATCCTATCTCTAGACGATGCCGTCGAACGCTGTCAGGTGTTGGGCATGCGTTTGAGTCGTCAGCGCCGCTATATTTTAGAGCTCCTGTGGCAGGTTAAGGAGCACCTGTCCGCCCGTGAAATTTATGACCGGCTCAATCAGCAAGGCCAGAATATTGGCCATACGTCGGTCTATCAAAACCTTGAAGCCCTTTCTGACCAGGGCATTATTGAATGTGTCGAGCGTTCCAACGGGCGGCTCTATGGACATATTAACTCGTCCCACAGTCATGTAAACTGCACCGACACTGCTCAAATTATTGATATCAAGATTGAGCTACCCCCCGAGATTATCCGTCAGGTCGAGGCTCAAACCGGCGTCAAAATCACCGACTATCGGATTGACTTTTTCGGTACCCGAGCGGCTAGTTGAGCCCCTTCGCCTCTGGGCTTATTTCAGAACCTCTTTGGTGAAAAGCACCAGTACCCTACCAAAAACGATTGTAATCAGGGCCATATCCATAGTGAGATTGGGTCACTGTAATGTCCTGCCCAGTATTCCCGACTGGCGGGTTAAGTTTTCTAGCCCAATTTAGAAATAGAAGGAAATAGAAGCGATTAACCCAGCCAACCGACTTTAGCTGCGAATTTGCACTGGCATCACGAGGTAGGTCATCTTGCTGCCGCTGAGCGGTGTGAGAATAGATGGGCTAGTAGCTGTATTGCACTGAAGCTGTACTTCTGTACTTGGCAGTGCTTTCAGCCCGTCCAGGAGATAGCGGACGTTGAAAGCAATTTCCAGGTCTTCGCCGGTGACCTGGGCTGGCAGCCGCTCGCGCCCGCTGCCGACCTCCTGGGCTTCTACCGACAGCGCTAAGGACTGATCGCCGCTGATCAGAGTCAGCTTAACAATATTATTACGCTGGTCGGCCATGACGGCAATCCGCTCGAGGGAAGATAGCAGCTGCTTACGGTCGAGGGTCAGCTGCCGCGTAAACTGATGGGGGATGAGTCTTTGGTAGTCAGGATACTGACCCTCCAGTAGGCGCGTCGTTATCCGCTGCTGGCCCAGCTCAAAAACGACCTGCGTATCGTCAAAGCGCAGGGTCACCGGCTCAGTTTCCTGGTACATCTGTAGCATTCGCTCTAGCTCTCGCAGCGCCTTTGCTGGAATCGTCACCCGCATATCTAGACGGTTTGAGGCGGCCCGGCTGTCAGCGTCTACGGTCTGGACTACAGCTAGCCGATGGCCGTCGGTTGCGGCAAATTCTAAGCTATCGGTGTTAGTGGCCAGGTGAACCCCGGTCAGCACCTGTTTTGTCTCATCTCCGCTAGTCGCAAATAGAGAACCTCGCAGCCCTTCTAGCAGCGCTTCGGCGGACAAACTAGCCGCTTCCCCCGCTTCGACTAAAGGCAGATTGGGATAGTCGTCCGCCTCTATGCCCCTGACTCGATACTGACCCGAGGAGCAATCTAGCGTAACGACGGGCTCAGACTCAGATTCGCTCACCTCAATCGTCTCATTCGGCAGTCGCGAAACGATATCCCCAAGCAGCTTAGCCGGAACGGTTAACTTTCCACCCCGTTCGACCTCAGCTGGAAAAGCGGTTTGGATTCCCAGGGTTTCATCAAACCCGATCAGGGTGACCTGCTGCAGGCTGGGCTCAGCTTCGATCAGCACATTTCCCAGCACGGGCTTGCTGGGACGAGATGAAACGGCCCGGCTGACTAGCGATAGATGGGCATTGAGGTCGATCTGGGTGCAGCTAAATTTCATGGGAATGCTGAAGAAGACTCGAGAGTCAAGGCGGCTTGGAAGCCAATCGTAACACCCCTGATTGCTCCCTTCAACGCGGATTTAGTTCGATGTTTTCTGACTACTTCTATAATTTCTTTGCTTTAAAAGACTTTTAGATCGGAGTAGTAGAGCCTGTGGAAACTGTGGAGGTGTAGCTTAAACCGACCTGAGCTAAAATGGTTTGGCGTTTTTAAGCCTGTGGAAAAGATGTGGAAAAGTCCGTCTGTATTCCACAGCCCCTGCAAAGTAAAGTTTTTTTCCACTTTAAAGCGATCCTTTTCCCCGCCGTGTCAACCCGTTTTCCACAAGAAAAGGCAGGTTTTCCACAGGGGAAAATGTGAAATTCTTATTCATTTTTTACATATAAAAAGCCCTGCCTAGGCAGGGCTTTTTATTCGCTGGCTATGTGACGGCCAATAGGGACGGCTAGCTAAGGGTTGCGGCTGCTCAATGTGATGCGATCGCTGACCTGACGAATCGTCTGCGCTAAGTTGAGGTCACGCTTGATCAGCTGAGCAATTTTGTCGCAGCTGTACATCACCGTAGTGTGGTCTTTGCCACCAAACTCATCGCCAATTTTAGGCAGGCTGAGGTCGGTGTGCTGGCGCATCAGGTACATGCCCACCTGACGGGCTAAGCTAATCTCGCGGCGGCGAGAATTGCTCTTGAGATCATCAATCGAAATTTTGAAGGTTGCTGATACCGCCCCAATCACTGACTTAGGCGAGGCTTCAATCCGCTCAGACGGGGGATTCAGCACTGGCGTCAGGTTATCGACCGTCATTGGCAAGCCGGAGATCGAGATATATGCGATCGCGCGAATCAGCGCTCCCTCCAGCTCGCGGATATTCGAGGTGTAGGACGCCGCAATATACTCAATCACTTCCCGCGACAGGCGGACGTTTTCGTACTCCGCCTTCTTTTGCAAAATCGCCATGCGCGTCTCGAAGTCCGGCGGCTGGATATCGGCAATCAGACCCATGGAGAAACGCGAACACAGTCGCTCCTGAAGTCGAGGAATCTTATTCGGTGGCCGGTCCGAAGCCAGCACAATCTGCCGCCCGGCTTCGTGCAACGTATTAAAGGTGTGAAAAAATTCTTCCTGGGTGTACTCTTTCCCTTCGATGAACTGGATATCATCCACCAGAATAATATCGACGGCTCGGTACTGCTCTCGAAACCGCTGCATACTGTCTCGACGAATGGACGAAATCAGGTCGTTGGTAAATTGCTCGGTCGAGACGTAGGCGACTCGGGCCTTTTTTTCAATTTCCAGCCGGTAATGGCCAATGGCCTGCATCAGGTGGGTTTTGCCCAGCCCAACTCCGCCGCAGAGAAAGAGCGGATTGAATTCGCGACCCGGTGACTCGGCGACCGCTAAAGCTGCGGCATGGGCCATCCGGTTGTTTGCCCCTACCACAAATCGGGAAAAGACGGCCTTGGGATTCAGGTCGGCTGATTCTGAGCTGGGTTTGGCTGGCTGTGAGTCGGCCGGTTTCGTGACTAGCTCAGAGGCCTGTAGGGGCGGCGGTGGCAGCGCTGCGACATCGTTGGTCACCGTCACCACAATCTCAATCGGATGCCCAAGCACTTCGCTGGTGGCGCTGGCAATCGTCTGCAGATAGTGCTTTTGGAGCCAGTTGCGGGCAAAAGGATTGGGCGTTGAGAGCGTCAGCTGGCTCTCCGAAAGCGCCTGTACGCGGGCGGGCTTGATCCAGGTTTCAAAGGTCGGCCCGCTGAGCTGCCCTTCCAGTCGTCCCAAAACCTGATCCCAAAGACCCTCTACAGCCTTATCCACGACTAACCCTACCTCTACAGTGCTCAAACCTATGGGAACTAGTTCCAACATCGGGCTAGCTGCTCTGCTCTCCATGGGTCTGGGTGCTACCCAGCAGTCCCAATCCCAGTATGACCCCTGCTTGAATCCCAGTGATCTATTCAGAGTACTAGATATGGAGACAGAAAAATTCTACAAATCTATATATGGACATCCCGGAAATATTCTACCTAGAGAATTTAACCCCGAACGGCTAAAGTTGGGGTTTTTCGACGTTGGCTGAGTTTTAAGAAGATACGGTGAATCGTTGCTTCTGAACTGTGACCTGTGAGTCAGAAAATAATTCCCGATTAGGCAGACCTGTTGTGGAATTGTCACGTCGTTTTCACACAGCTGTCACAGTGTAGCGATATAAGACAAGTAGATGCCCTCAGCGTTTGAGCGCGCTGATCTATCAAGGTAATGATGAAGCACCCCTATTCGCAATTGGTTCGGTCGCCATGGTCCTATTTGCTCGTCACTGCGGCTGGTGCCGGTACGATTTTTCTAGCAGCTGGGCGATCTTTGCCTTCAGTTGCTGTCATGGCCGATTCGACTAGTCCGGCTCTCATCAGCCAAGCGCCCGCTGGTACCAGCCGCCTACTCACCGGCGATGCCAACTTTATCGCCGCGGCGGTTGAGCGGGTGGGGCCAGCGGTGGTTCGGATTGATTCTTCTCGGACGGTGACGCGGCGCCGTCCAGCGGTGTTTAACGACCCCTTCTTTCGAGACTTTTTTGGCGATATGGGCGTTCCGGAGCAGCCCACTCAGCGCGTTGAGCGGGGCACCGGCTCGGGCTTTATCATCGATGGCAACGGCACCATTCTGACCAATGCTCACGTCGTTTCCGGGGCAGACCAGGTCACCGTTACGCTGAAGGACGGGCGCGAGCTACGGGGTGAGGTGTTGGGTACGGACTCCCTGACCGACGTCGCTGTGATCCGAGTCGAGGCGACAGACCTGCCGACGGTGCCGATGGGCGATTCGGAGAGCCTACGACCGGGGGAATGGGCGATCGCGATCGGCAACCCGCTGGGCCTGGACAATACCGTCACGGCTGGCATCATCAGCGCTACGGGCCGCACCAGTGCTCAGGTGCGGGTGCCCGATAAGCGAGTCAGCTTTATTCAGACCGACGCCGCGATTAATCCGGGCAATTCCGGCGGACCGCTGCTAAACGAGCGCGGTGAGGTGATTGGGATGAATACGGCGATTATTGGCGGCGCTCAGGGGCTGGGCTTTGCCATCCCCATTCAAGCGGCGCAGGAAGTTGCTCAGGAGCTGATTGCCAACGGCCGAGTCGAGCATGCCTATCTGGGAATCCAAATGCGGACGCTAACGCCAGAGCTGCGGCAGCAGATCAACCAAGATCGCCGCGCTAATTTAAACCTACAGGCCGACTCGGGCGTGGTGATTTTGGGCATTGCTCGCAATTCGCCTGCGGCCCAGTCTGGTTTTCAGGTCGGCGACGTCATTCTGCGGATGAACGATGACCCGGTCGATACGGCTGAACGAGTCCAGCAGATTGTCCAGGACACTCGCGTCGGCGATACGCTCCAGGTTTCGGTCAGCCGGGGCGGACGCACGGTAGATCTAGCCGTCCGGCCTGGCGCCTTCCCGACGGAAACCAGCCGCCGCTAGCCTATTGCTTTCAGTACCTCTTAGGGTTAGGGTAGCCGTCACGGGCTGCCCTTTTTTGGGGAATGACTGAAGGGGTTGGCGAAATAAATCCTAGATATAGCATGCTCATTGGACTGTCCTCTGGATTATCTAGAGGACAATTTCCGTAGAAGGCAGCTTGACAGAGCTTTAAAGCAAAAAAAAGAGCCAGCAAACTCTGCTGGCTCCAGTTGAGTGACTCGGTTTCGTTAGCGTTGATGAGAGGGGTGTTGAAGTTAGCACTGGCATCACCTCAGTTGTTAAGGTGACGGACTTTCAACCGCTCTGGCGAATACTCGCCAGCAGGAGCTTGACCCACCAGTGGAGGTCGCTCTCCCTGAGCCCTCAAGTCTTTACGCTTTTACTATAGCACGTCCTGAGGATTGTCCTGAGGATTGTCCTAAAGACAACTGGCTTTTTCCAAAACGTTTGACGGATGGTAGAGCTGGCAGATCGCTGTAGCCTGCCAATGTAAAGCGGTAGAGACTAATTTTTATATAGAATTCATCTATCTTTGTTGTCCTTAGGACAGTATAGATATAATGTTTCCTTAGGACAGTCCAGAGGACGTGGGATGAGCAACGGAGAACTCGATCGGCTTCCGGTAAGTCAGCTCCCCGCCCGATACGAGCTGGCTAGGAGTGCGGTCTATACGCGCATGGGAGCGCTCGGCATCCAACCTCAGAAGGTCGGAAATCGCTCCTTCGTCAATGCCCAGCAGGTCGGGTTGCTGGATGAACTCCATCGATTTATCAACAGTGGCGGGACGACCGCAGAGTTTATTGACCGCATGGGGATAGCCCAGTCCGGAAAGAATCCAGGACAGTCGCCCAATCTGTCCTCAGGTCTGTCTGTGACCCCGCCGGATATTGTTGGTCTGGTGCGGGCGATCATGGCTGAAATGTCCTCTCGATTTCAGCCACCCAGCCCCGAGCCTGACCCCCTTGCCTACTATCGGGCGCTTGAGGAGGTTGCTCAAAAGGGCTGGCAGCTCAAAACTTCAGAAGTTGCCTACCTGCTCGATCTGCCGCCTAAGGAAATTGAGCGCTTTGACTATCAGTTTTACGAGGCGGGGTTTGTCTTCACCCGAGCGGGCTATCGCTCCGGCGGGGAGGTAGCCTGGCGAGTCAGTAAGCGCTAGGATAAAAGGCACCAGCAGTTTAAGCTGGCTTGATGAGTGACTCCAGTTCGCGTTGATGAAGGGGGTGTCGGTGTTAGCACTGGCCTCCCTTTACCCTTTTTTGCCTAGCGCTTCACTTTATCTTTCTGGGCGCTATATCGCGCCTTGAAGATGGCCTGTCGTTCCTTGTGATTCACGATCGCGGCGGGATAGCCGGTACCCTCTAGCTCCTCTGCTGGAATATCGCCCGTCACCAGCATTTGGGTGTCGAGGTGGCGAATTTCCGGCAGCCATTCGCGTATGTATTCGGCCTCGGGGTCGTATTTTTTGGCCTGGCTAGCGGGGTTGAAAATCCGCAGCGGCTTGGGGTCCATGCCGCTGGAAGCGCTCCACTGCCAGCCGCCATTATTAGCTGAGAGGTCGCCGTCATAGAGATGCTGCATAAAGTACTTCTCGCCCCAGCGCCAGTCAATAATCAGGTCTTTGCTCAAAAAGCTGGCGACAATCATCCGGCAGCGGTTGTGCATCCAGCCGGTCTGGTTGAGCTGGCGCATGGCGGCATCGACGATCGGGTAGCCGGTTTTACCTTCGCACCAGGCCTGGAAAAGATCCTTGTCATTGTCCCAGGGAAAATCCTTCAGCTGCTCCCGGTGGGGGCCTTCGGCTAGCTCTGGGAAAAAGTACATGACGTGCTGGTAAAATTCGCGCCAGGCCAGCTCCTGCTGCCAGACGCGGACATTGGCATGGGTTTCGTCACTACGGCAGCGGCTGTAGGCCGCATCGGCAGCGGCCCAGACCGTGCGAATGCCAATCGCGCCAAACTTATGGGCGGCGCTTAGGGTGGAGGTGCCGGGAATGGCTGGAAAATCGCGCTGCTGATCGTAGGCCGCGATCTCGCGGTCATCTTCACAAAAGTTTTCTAGCTGGGCCAGCGCTGGTGCTTCACCGGGGTCGAGCAAAAATCCATTGTCCCAGGTAAATCCCAGCGTCTTGGCCGATGGCAGCTCAGTCGCTCCGGCCTCCTTGGCCGTAGATTTTTCCTTGGGGCTGAGCCCGGTTAAATTGCTCGGGGCGGGCACGGGTTCTGGCTTAGCCTGGCCGATCCAGTTGCGCCAGAAGGGGGTATAGACCGTGTAGGGGTCGCCAGCCTGAGTTCTAACCTCGCCCGGCGCGTGCAGCAGCTGGTCCCAGGTTTTCGTATGCATTTCAATCCCCTTTTCCTTCAGCGCCTGAGCCACGTCCGTGTCTCGCTGGCGGGAGTAGGGTTCCACATCCCGGTTCCAATAAACGGCGACGGCACCCAGGGCCGCGGCGAGCTTGGGAATGGCCTTGATCGGGTTATCCTGTAAAATCAGCAGCTCACTCCCGGCGGCTTTGTAGCTGTCCTGAAGCGCTTCCAGACAGCCAATCATGTAGGCTACCCGGGCCGGTGCGACGTCATCTGCCTCTAGGATGCCTGGGTCTAAGCAGAACAGGCCGATCAGTTTGGCGCTACGATCGCGCGCCGCCGCTAGACCCAAATTATCGCTGAGGCGCAGATCTCGCCGGTGCCAGAACAGAACCAGGTCAGCCATGAACGCAAAAATCCTTTATATCGTTATCGCCTACAGCAATTTTAAAGGGCTCATTCGATAAAGCAATGCTGCTGCAGGCGCGGATCTAGGCCCAATCGCCTCATTTTGCCCCCGCTTCTGTTAACTTGTGAATAAAATGGAGGCAATGCATATTTCCAGATATAAACTGTATCTAGTCACACAAAATTTCCCTTTTATTGCAATTGGCGGCATTTTGGTCATCCCTATTCTGTCTCTTGGCTGCGGCCCCATGCTCACCAAACCGTAGAGCTGACCTATCGGGGTGTGAAATACACCCATCAGGTCTAGAGGTTCAGGTGCGATCGCGCCATCAAAAAGCTGGCAATTGACTTGGCATCGACGGCTTCCCCCGCCTGGATGGCCCGCTCTAGCTCAGCTGGCGTCATTAGCAGCACCTCCAGATCTTCATCGACATCTAGCGCTGGCGCCGTCTCTAACTTTTCCAGGTCGCGAGCCAGGTAGGCGTAGATAATTTCATCGGAATAGCCCGGCGCCAGGGGAAATTTGCCCAGAGACAGCCAGTTTTTGGCCCGGTAGCCGGTCTCTTCCTCAATTTCCCGCTGAATCGTGGTCAGCGGCGTTTCGCCCGCTTCGATGGTCCCAGCAGGAAACTCCAGCAGCCGTCCTTGCATAGCAAAGCGGTACTGCCGTACCAGCACCAGCTGCCCATCGCTCGTGACTGGAATTGCCAGCGCTCCGCCGGGATGGCGGATACATTCCCAATCGCCGACGACCTGATTGGGCAGGCGAAAGCGAGAGACCTCAAAGTTGAACTTGCGACCGGCGTAGAAAAGCCGATTTTTAAGCAGCTGGGGCGGTTCCTGTCCAGTTGGCATAGCGGGTCACAGTCCTGTAGCTGGAGCAAAACTGGCCCTATCTTACCGCTCTGGCTCATCCGCTTCCAGCCGAGCGACGCCCTCATTGCCAACCGCCTCCGCCAGCTGGAATAGCGACTTATCCAACAGCGGATGCTGCCACATTGGCGCAATCTCACTCAGCGGCACCAGCACAAAGGGGCGCTCATGCAGGCGGGGATGGGGCACGCTGAGGCCCGGCAGCTCGATTACCCAGTCGCCGTACAGCAGCAGGTCAATGTCGAGGGTGCGCGGACCCCAGCGTTCGCGCCGGACTCGGCCAAAGGACGTTTCGACGGCCAGCAGCTGACTCAGCAGAGCATGGGGAAGCAGCGTGGTCCGCAACAGGGCGCAGGCATTCAGATAGTCGGGCTGGGGCGGGCCAACGGCTGCCGTTTGGTAAAGCCGCGATCGCGCCTTTACCTCAACCTCCTCGGTCTGGTCAATCAGCTCGATGGCTTGGAGCAGGGTAGCTCTAGAGTCGCCTAGGTTGCTGCCGAGCGCGATCGCGCAGTCGATAGTTTGATTTGAAAGCGCCGTCATCACTCAGCTAGAACACTCTTCCTAAGCTAACTCAGGATTAGGCTGCGTTGGGCTGCCGATCTGAGTTAGCTGCGGTTGCCCTAGCCGATTTTTTCGCGAATCCGGCTGACCAGCTGCTCTGCGGTCAGAACACCCTCAATCCGGTCGATGGGCTGTCCCTGGTTAAACAAAACCAGCGTCGGCAGAGCGTGAATTTGATGCTGGGAAGCAATTTGTGGATAGCGCTCGGTGTCGATCTTGACAATTTTGACCTCACCTTTCACCTGCGCCTTGACCTGATCCAAGATTTTCGCCATCATCTGGCAGGGGCCGCACCAATCGGCATAAAAATCGACCAGCAGCGGCTGCTCGGAACCGCTGACCATCTCATCGAAGCTATTGAACTGCTGTTTGACTGCCATGGGCGTGCTATTCGAAGTAAAAACCTTCTTCCCATGCTAGTAGCCCGCTTGAGAGATGTGGGGTTCGCTTCCGATTAATTTAGGGATTTACAATACTTCATCTACGGTATTTGAAATATGCTCTAAGAATGTGACTTCGGTGCCACATCCCAAACGGATTACGATGCTTAAGCCTTTCATCGGACAATGGATTAATGTTTTGAAGCTTGGGAATGTGCCATTTTTAGACTGATTCATTATCCTACTAGCTACAATGATGGCAAGGTAAGCAGCAGCAGATTTGATATGTCAGTTCGCCAACGCCGTTACAGCAAAGAGGAAATGTACAGACGAGGACAAGACCTCTACGAGTCGGGCATCCGGGCGCAGGTGGAAGCAGGCAACGAGGGCAGAATTGTTGCCATTGACATTGAGACGGGTGCTTTTGAAGTCGATAACACCGTAATCCCTGCAACCGACCGATTATTCGAGCGCTATCCCGAGGCTCAACCCTGGGTTATTCGGATTGGGCACCGGGCGGTTTACCACTTTGGGTCAAAGAGTTTGAAAAAATAGTGATTTACGGCGTTGTAAATCCCCGTTGTGAAGCCATAGTTCCACTCGTTGTCGGAAATAGCAACGGACAGAGACAGCTGATTGATGCTGTGATAGATACCGGATTCAGTGGATTTCTTAGCCTGCCGCCTGACATCATTTCAACCCTATCGTTGCCTTGGAGAGCGTCTGACATTGGGACGTTAGGGGATGGCAGTGAAGTCCTGTTTGACCTTTTTTCGGTTGATGTCATCTGGGACGGGCAGTACCGTAAAGTCGATGTGGCTGGCTCAGAAGCCGAACCTTTGATTGGAATGGCAATGCTTTACAAATATAAACTAAAGATAGACACCATTGCAGGTGGCCTTGTCAAGATTGAAGCCTTGTAATGACACTCAGTATTAACATTCGTAATTGCCCCGCTTCCCCTCGAAAGTTTACAGTAATTGGGCTGCGCAATTAAGGAAGTGAACTCATCATGGCTGGAGCGCTAGACGGTAAGGTTGCCATCATTACCGGCTCATCTCGGGGCATTGGCAAGGCGGCGGCGTTAGCTCTCGCTGAGCAGGGCAGCAAAATTGTGGTGAACTACGCTCGCTCTAGTCAGGCGGCAGATGCGGTGGTCGCTGAGATTGAGAAGAATAGTGGGGAAGCCCTAGCTCTCCAGGCCGATGTCTCCAAAGCCGATCAGGTAGACGCGATGGTCAAAGCCACCCTGGATAAATTTGGCCGAATTGACGTGCTGGTCAACAATGCTGGCATCACCCGCGACACGCTGCTGCTGCGGATGAAGCCGGAAGACTGGCAGGCCGTAATCGACCTCAATCTGACCGGCGTCTTTCTCTGCACCCGGGCGGTCAGCAAAGTCATGCTCAAGCAGCGCTCCGGGCGGATTATCAATATTTCTTCAGTAGCGGGGCTGATGGGCAATCCCGGACAGGCCAACTACAGCGCCGCCAAAGCCGGGGTGATTGGCTTTACCAAAACCATTGCCAAAGAGCTGGCCCCGCGCGGCGTGACCGCCAATGCCGTTGCCCCCGGCTTTATCGCCACTGATATGACCGAGGACCTGAAAAACACTGAAGAAATCCTCAAGTACATTCCCCTCGGTCGCTACGGTCAGCCAGAGGAAGTGGCCGGACTGATTCGCTTTTTGGCGGCAGATCCGGCGGCGGCCTACATTACCGGTCAGGTGATGAACGTCGATGGCGGCATGGTGATGCAATAGCTCTCCGATACCTGAAGTCAGAAAATCGTCGCTAGACTGATAAAGTGCGCTGTCTATTCTGATAGCCACCGGTAAAAAGGCGACTTCGTCATCGTGACCTCTGCTCAAAAGATAGATCGGCAAAGTTCTGCATCGGGAGAACAAAAAACAGTTACTGTCGCTTGGCCGATGGGTTTGAAGCCCGTGGTCAGTCGTGAGCAGTTATTCGCAACGGGGACCAGCTCGGGGTGATGATCGATCTGCAGCAAAAGACGGTTGAAATCTACCGACCGGATAGAGGAGCTGAAGTTTTGAGCAATCCTAACCAGGTGAATTTAGGCGAAGCCATGCCGGGCTTTGAGCTAAACGTCTCGGATATATGGGGCCGCTGAGTTTTATGACCTACTCAAAGCTGTTGTAACCGCAGCCTGCTGGTCGCGGCGGCTGATCCAGCGGTGGTAGGTACGGTTGTGAATTTGGACGGAGTGGCCCATCATCTTGGCGGCGACGGTGTCGGGCAGACCCATATGGATGGTGCGGATGGCCCAGGCGTGGCGCAGGTCGTAGGGCGAGAAGGGAATCTGATAGCGGCGAAACTGGGTAGAGACCTGCTGTCCGACCCGCTGGAGGGTAGTGCGGCTGAGGTCGGTGCTGACCGGCGGTAGGTTGACCTGGCGCAGGTTGAACCGCTCCACCCACTCGGGGTAAAAGGGCCAAACATCGTGCAGTCCGGTTTTAGTCGTTTCCTGAACTTCGATGATGGCCTCAGAATCGCCGCTCTTCAACGCCCGATAGTCGCAGAAAAAAACCTCGTGGTTGCGCAGCCCGTAGGTGGCCATCATGCCGTAGACAAACTGCCAGGCTGGGTTGGGAATTTCGGCATAGGTGGCTAAGATCTGCTCGTCTGTGGGCAGCGATCGCGCCTGGGTTTGGCTGCTGCCATAGCGGCCCCAATACGCCTTCAGCTCGGTCGGCAGCGCCAGGTTGAGAAACTCCGCAAACGCATTCAGGGCGGTGCAGCAGACCTGGCGGCTGCGGCTGTTCGCCCGGGTGCTCTGAAGGGTGGCGTAGATCGCCTCCGGCAGGCTATAGGCGCGGTGCTGAGCCGCGATCGCGGCAAGCTTCCGTAAATAGGGGGCATAGGCTTTTTCCCAGGTGGTGCGGGCAGAAGCGTTACCCAGCGGCCGTTCGGCAAAAAACTGCTGCTGAAAAGCGGCGATCTGCTCCTCCAAATTCGCCCCAGCCCGGTGCAGGACAGCCACCGGACCGAGGTAGTCGCGCCAGTCAAAGCTGTTTTGAATCAGCCGGGCGGCAATCAGCTTGGCCTCCTGCTCGATCTGCTTCAGGCCCGCTTTAGTCGCAGGCAAGCCTAGAGGAATGCGCTGCTGGTGCGATCGCAGCTTAGGGCTGCCCGGCCGAGGCGGTAGCGTACCCCGCAGGCTGAGCCTATCGCCGCGCCGGTCGATTTTCAGACCCAGGCGGGCGGCCTTCAGCCGCTGGTTCACCTGGGCAAGGGCCAGATCGAGCGGATGGGATGCGGTCATAGAGGTTAGGTCGGTGGCAGCAGCCTATTTATTTTATTCGCCTTTGTTCGCCGATCGATTGGGTTTGTGGCGGGGCGGCCTGGCTCAACCCGGGCGATTCTACAAAATGCAATCTTTCAAGGTTAGGGGTTAGTTGTTAAGCTAAGCAAAGAAGATTAAAACTGCGCACAAGGATACGCGATTTGCCATGGGCCGTGTAGGGGTTTTACTGCTGAATTTGGGTGGGCCAGAGAAGCCGGAAGATGTACGCCCGTTTCTCTTCAATCTGTTTTCCGATCCAGAAATTATCCGCCTGCCCTTTGCAGCGCTCCAGCAGCCTCTGGCCTGGCTGATTTCGACCCGTCGAGCCAAGCAGTCCCGGGCCAACTACCAGCAGATCGGCGGCGGCTCGCCCCTGCGCCAGATCACCGAGCAGCAGGCTGATGCGCTGGAACAAAGCCTGGCGCAGCAGGGGCAGGACGCTAAAGTTTACATCGGCATGCGCTACTGGCATCCCTTTACTGAAGAAGCGGTGGCCCATATCAAGCGCGATCGCATTGAGCAGCTGGTGGTGCTGCCCCTCTATCCGCAGTTTTCAATCAGCACTAGCGGCTCCAGCTTTCGCCTTCTCGAGCAGCTCTGGCAGGATGACCCCGCCCTTAGTCAGATTGACTACACGGTAATTCCTTCCTGGTATAGCCGCACCGGCTATGTCCGGGCGATGGCCGACCTGATTGCTCAGTCCCTAGACCAGCTGCCCAATCCTGACCAGGCCCATATCTTCTTCAGCGCCCATGGCGTCCCCGTCAGCTACGTCACCGAAGCGGGCGATCCCTACCAGCGCGAAATCGAGCACTGCACCGACCTGATTATGCAGGCGCTGAACCGGCCCAATGCCCATACCCTGGCCTACCAGAGCCGAGTTGGCCCAATCGAATGGCTCCAGCCCTATACCGAAGATGCCATTGAGGCACTGGCCGAGCAGGGTGTGAAAGACCTGGTGGTGGTTCCGATTAGCTTTGTCTCTGAGCATATCGAGACGCTGCAAGAAATTGACATCGAGTATCGTGAGCTAGCCGAGGCCGCTGGGATTGAGCGGTTTCAGCGAGTACCAGCGATGAACACCCATGCGGGGTTCATCGACGACCTGGCCGCTATGGTGAGGGAGTCCCTAGCATCGCCGCCCCAGCATTTCTCAGACGTGGTGCAGCCGGACAAGCCGGTCAAAATCTACCCCCAGGACAAGTCGGCCTGGGGGATGACGCCGGTTGCTGAAGTCTGGAATGGTCGCCTAGCAATGCTGGGATTCTTAGCATTACTGTTGGAAATCGTCAGCGGCCATGGCCCGCTGCATCTGGTCGGACTACTTTAAGGAGGTCGCATTTGGGAATGCGAGAGGCAGACGCCAAACCGTCCCTGCTAAGCGAGGCCAAAACCCAGGCGACGGCCCTGTTCGGCTTTGTGGCCCTGCTGTGGCTCGTCGAGATTATCGACTGGGTTATCTTTGGCGGTCGGCTCGATCGCTACGGCATTCGCCCACGTCAGCTGGCTGGGCTTTGGGGCATCCTATTTGCCCCGTTTCTACACGGCAATTTTGAGCATCTGACAGCCAATACGCTGCCGCTGCTGGTTTTAGGCTGGTTGGTGATGCTGCGCGAGACTGGCGACTGGCTGGTGGTAACTGTCCTGTCTGCGCTGGTTGGCGGCCTGGGGACCTGGCTGATTGGGGCGGCTAACACGTCCCATATTGGCGCGAGCGGCATCCTCTTTGGCTATTTCGGCTTTTTGCTGATGCGGGGCTACTTTGAGCGCAGCCTAGTGGCGATCGCGTTTTCCATTCTGGTGATCAGCCTCTACGGCGGCATTGTCTGGGGCGTACTGCCAGGGCAGCCAGGCATCTCCTGGGAAGGGCATCTGTTTGGCTTCATTGGCGGAGCGCTGGCAGCCCGGCTGCTGGCCCGCCAATGAAGCCTATTGAATTTTAGCCATTAGGTGCCGCTGTTTAGTCCACGAAAGCCCTGGGTCACCGCGCGAGTCAGGTAGGCGGCGGCGGACTCGACGGCCGTGATCGCGTTTTCGTAGAGCATGCGGGTTGGCCCCAGCAGGCCGACGCTGCCCAGCGGTTTGCGGTCTTTGCTGTAAACCGCCGACACGAGGGCGCAGGTCTGCATCGGTTCCAGCGGATTTTCAGCCCCAATCCAAATTCGCAGCGGCTCGGCGGCGGGTTCGCCAGCGGCAGCAATCAGCGGCCAGAGCTGGTCGCGACCGTCCTCCAGCAGATAGATCAGGTCGTGCAGCTGATCAGAGGCAAACTCAGGCTGGCGTAGGACTTCGGCCAGACCGCTGAAGACAATCTGGCTAGCAGGCGTACTCCGAGTGCGCTGGGCAAGTCCCGAGATCGCCCCTTGTAGCGTTTCGGCATAGTGCTGAAAGGCCCGGTCTAGCTCAGCCCATTCCAGATCGACAATGGCCGACAGCGGTTTACCCCGAAGCCGATGATTGAGGAAATTAGAGAGAATCTGCAACTCCCGATCGAGCTGCTCTTTCCCAGCCTGGCTGGTCGCCTTGGGAAACTGCACTAGGATGGAGCGGGTGCTGTAAGCGTCCAGCATCACCACCAGCAAAATCTGATCGCCTTCAACTCGCACCAGCTGGAGGTGTTGGAGGCAAACCGCATGGGTCTGGGGTAGCGTTACCAGCGCGATATAGCCGCTGAGCCGAGCCAGCACCTGGGCTGTCTCTTGCAGCAGAGCTTCTACGCTCCAGCCCTCCCAGTCCAAGCGCTCGGTCAGGGCAGCTTCGACCTGGCGAGTCAGGGAAGGCGACGGCTCTAGCAGGTCATCGACATAAAAGCGGTAGCCCGAATCTGAGGGAATTCGCCCGGCTGAGGTATGGGGCTGGTAGAGCAGTCCAGAACGCTCCAGCACCCCCATCGCGTTGCGGATAGTGGCGGAGCTGACCTGCAAATCATAGCCGGTCGCTAGCGACTTAGACCCGACGGGCTCAGCCGTCATCACATAGTGGCGCACCGTCGCCCAGAGGACGCGCTGCTGTCGAGCATTGAGCTGAACCGGCTTTTCCATAGACGGTGGAAAAACTGAGTAGGTTGCTAGATTTGATTTACCTTAACAGAAACTTGAGAATCCCGAACATCCGGGATAACCCGCAGGATGGCGCTATTCTCCGACGAACTGGCCGGTGAAAAAAGCCAGGCTGCTACCATCAATTAGGGCAACACCCTCAATTCCTGGTAAATTCAAAAAGTCTTCGATCCGCGCTGGCGTTATTAATCTATACACAATTGTCGTTTTTGCTTCTAGTTTGTTGACAAGTCCCGGCTAGCTTGTGCTCCCCGCGCTTGTGCACCAGGTTCTCGTTCGAATCAGTTGGCGAATCAGTTGGGCTGACCCCGGCCCCGCTTTCAGGATGATTCCACCATCCTAAATTCTTACCTATGCAGGTTTAGTCCCAATGTCTGACCTCCCTTTCACCCTCGACCAGCTCCGCATTCTCAAGGCTATTGCCGCCGAGGGCAGCTTTAAGCGGGCTGCGGACAGCCTATACGTCTCCCAGCCCGCGGTCAGTCTACAAGTGCAGAACCTGGAGCGTCAGCTCGACGTGCCGCTGTTCGATCGCGGCGGTCGCCGGGCGCAGCTGACCGAGGCGGGACACCTGCTGCTGGAGTACGGCGACCTCATCCTAAGCCTCTGTCAGGAAACCTGTCGGGCCATCGAAGACCTGCAAAACCTCCAGGGCGGGACGCTGATCGTCGGGGCCAGCCAGACCACTGGCACCTATCTGCTGCCGCGGATGATTGGGCTGTTTCGGCAGCGCTATCCAGACGTGGCGGTGCAGCTCCATGTCCATTCCACCCGCCGCACTTCCTGGAGTGTCGCCAACGGCCAGATCGACCTGGCAATTATCGGCGGCGAGGTACCGCCCGAGCTGCAGGATTCGCTGGAGGTGATTCCCTATGCCGAAGACGAGCTAGCGCTGATCATGCCGGTGTTTCATCCTCTAGCTAGTGGCGATGTGATTCCCAGGAGCGATCTCTACAAGCTTAAGTTCATTACCCTCGATTCGCAGTCCACGATTCGCAAGGTGATTGACCAGGTGCTGACCCGCTGCGGCATCGAAACCCGGCGGCTGCAGATTGAAATGGAGCTGAACTCAATCGAGGCGATTAAAAATGCGGTGCAGTCGGGCTTGGGCGTGGCCTTTGTGTCTGTTTCTGCAATCGAAAAGGAGCTGCAGATGGGGGCTATTCATCGGGCTCGAATCGAGGCCGTAGTGGTGAAGCGAACGCTATCGGTGATCTTTAATCCCAATCGCTATCGGTCGAAGGCGGCAGAAGCTTTTACCCGAGAAATTCTGCCCCAGTTCACCAACCAGCAAATAGAATTTAGTAAAGAGGCTAAGCGGGACAACGGCGCGGCTCGGGTGACGGCTAAAGCTAAGACGGTGACAGCCGATTCTTCCTCCGCCGAAGTGAGCCGTTGAGCCTTAACGCCAGCCGTGTAAAGGCCTATGCAACTTTACTGCACTCGTCCGAGCTGTCCTCGACCGGTCAATCAGTTTGACGACCTTGATAACCACTCAGCTCTCAAAAAGGCGCAGCAAAAGTACTGTACGAGCTGTGGCATGGAGCTGTTTCTCAGCGGTCGCTATCTGTCGGAGCGGCTGCTGGGGCAGGGCGGCTTTGGCTCGGCTTTTCTAGCTCGCGATCGCTACACGCCAACCCTGCGCCACTGTGTTGTAAAGCTATTTCAGCCCTCGTCCAGCCTGGGGCCGAAGCAGCTGCAGATGGCCCAGATGCTGTTCGAGCGCGAAGCTGAGGTGCTAGAGCAGCTGGGGAATCAGCATCCGCAGATTCCCAATCTCTATGCTTTCTTTCCGCTGGTAGTGCCGAGTTTGCGGTCTGACCAATGCGAAGAGTATTTTTATTTAGTCCAAGAATTTATCGACGGTGAGGATTTTGGCAAAATTCTCCACCGCCGCGGGCCACTGTCCGAAAAGGCGGTTAGGGCCGTGCTGGTCTCTATGCTGCAGGTACTGGCGTTTGTCCATCAGCATGGCACAATCCACCGCGATATCAAGCCTTCGAATATTATGAAAGGCCGCAATAACGAGCTATATCTGCTCGACTTTGGCGCGGTGAAGCAGGTCACGGTCGGACCGGGGTCGGGTCAGTCAACCGGTATCTATACGACCGGCTATGCCCCCCCGGAGCAGATGTCTGGCGGTCAGGTATTTCCCTCGACCGACCTCTACGCGCTGGCGGTGACCTGCGTCGTACTGCTGACGAACCAGCCGACGGCTGAGCTATTTGATAGCTACACCCATACCTGGCGCTGGCAGGAGCAGCACCAGGTGAGCCCGGGTCTGGCGGCAGTGCTCAATCGGATGCTCCAGGCCACGCCAAATAGTCGCTATCAGTCTGCCGATGAGGCGCTGGCTGCCCTAACGCGCGAGGCCGGTAAGATGTCCGTCCCCAATCCGTCGTTCCCAGCCCAGATTTCACCGTCGCCCGCCGCGGCTGCACCGTCGCCGCTGGCTTCCCCCTCACCGACTGCCCCGCCAGCGCCATCAGCCACCCTGCTGCCCACTAGCCGTCTCAGCTCGTTACCGGCCTTCTTGGGGGCGGCGGCGTTTACCGGCGTTGAAGGTGGGCTATTGGCGATCGCAATTTTTAGCTTGCTGGGTACGACTCTGCTAGGCAGCGGGACCTGGCTAGGGCTCATGATCATTTTGATCATTCTGCAACTGCGACGGATTATCGAACGGTTAGACTTATTAGTAATTGCGGGTATTTCCGGTGCGGCTGTGCTGCTGTTACCGCGACTGCAGCAGGTGATTTTGCCGGTCAGCGGCGGGCAGCCGATGCAGACTGTGCTAATGCTTGCCATCCTGGCAGGGCTGAGTACGGTCGCGATCGCGGTTCTATTTCGCCTGATTTTCCGCCTAGTGTCTCGATTGATTTAGCCTCTGCCTATGTCCAAACGAAACGAGATTCCGGCGCTCGTCGTCTCGCTACTGGTGACCCTAGCGCTACTGGCCAGCGGGCTATATCTGATGCGATCGCGGCTGCCCCTCGATGCCGTGGCCGGCCTGTTTCGGCCAGGCACACCGGTGCGCCCCGTGTCTCGGCAGGTTTTAGCGGGGCGACTCAGTCGAGGAGAGCTGTCGCTGCTGCCCGGCAGCGTTACGCCCACTATCGAGCAGGGCCTGGACGCCTTTGCCGCAGGAGACTATGCGACTGCGGTTAAGCAGTTTGAAGCGGCCCTCCAGAACCAGCGTAACAATCCTGAAACGCTAATCTATCTAAACAATGCTCGGATTGGCCAGGCTCCCTCCTATACCCTAGCCGTGGCCGTGCCGATCGGGACCGAACCCAAGCCCGCGCAGGAAATTTTACGCGGCGTTGCCCAGGCGCAGCAGGAGATCAATCAAGCGGGTGGGGTGAACGGGGTGCCGCTAGAGGTGGTGATTGTCAGCGATGACGATGACCCCAACGTGGCCGCTGGGCTGGCCGGTTTGCTGGTAGACGATCCCGATATTCTGGCGGTGATCGGGCACTTTGGCAGCAGTACAACCTTAGCCGCTGCGCCCATCTATCAGGCCGGAGAGCTCGTGATGATCTCGCCGACTAGCACCGCCGTCAGTCTGTCCAACGCCGGTCGCTACATCTACCGCACGGTACCCAGCGACCGCCTAGCGGCCAGTGCCCTAGCCCGATACATGCTGACCGACCTCGATTCACAGCGGGCGGCGGTATTCTTCACGTCTGAAAGCGACTATAGCCGCTCGATCAAAAATGAATTTACAACGGCTTTGCTGAGCGACGGGGGAGACATGGTGGCTGAGCTTGACCTCAGTAGCGATAACTTTGACGCTGGCCAGCTGGTCCGCCAGGCCCTCCAGCAGGATGCTGAAGTCCTAGTGCTAGCTGCCAATACCGCTACTTTAGACGAAGCCTTGCAGGTGATCGCGGTCAACCGACAGCAGCTTCCCATGCTGGGTGGGGACAGTTTGTACAATCCCAAAATTCTGGAGGTCGGCGGCAATAGAGCGTTAGGATTAGTCGTGGCGGTGCCCTGGCATATTCTCGATCGGCCCCAGGCGCCCTTTGTACCCTCCTCACGGCAGCTTTGGGGGGGCGATGTGAGCTGGCGTACCGCGATGACCTACGACGCTACCCAGGCGCTGGTCGCGGCCCTGCAGTCCAACCCGACCCGCGAGGGTATTCAGACGTCGCTTCAGGCTGCCGGGTTCAATCCAGCGGGCGCGACCCAGCCCGTGCGATTCTTTGCGTCGGGCGATCGCAATCAGCCTTCCCAGCTGGTCAAAGTGGTTGAAGGCAGCCGCTCCGGCTACGGCTACGACTTCGTCCCAGTTGATCTAATCCCCGCTACTAACTGAGCCCCGCCAGACGCAACCAGCTTGAATCCAACCGGCTCAAATCCAATGCGCTAAGGTAGCGATTCGTAATTTGTATGGGCCTGCTGAGACCAGCTTGCGCCAGGCGGGATGCAGATTAGATTTTCACCATGGTTTTGAATCAGCCCCCGCTGGCGCAGCTTACCCATTAGGCGGGTCACGGTGACTCGGGTAGAGCCAATGGCGCTACCAATCTGAGCGTGGGTCAGGGGAAACGGCAGATAGTCACCCGCCTCGCAAGATTCGCCATATTCATCGATCAGCAGGGTTAAGAATCCCAGCAGCCGGTCGATTGTCCGCCGCTGGCCCAGGGTGCTAAGCCAAAGCAGCTTCCGCTGATGCTGCCGCCGAAACGCATCCAGCACCTCACGACGGAAATGGGGCCAGGTATCTAAATCATTCCAGTAGAGCCAGATGATGGTGGTCTGATCGACGTGGGAAAAGCTCTGGAGCGTGAAAGGCGGCTGGGCTACAATCTCAAACGGCTGTCCCGCTCCGACAAAGCCGAGAAACGCCTCCTCCGCTGCGACCAGCGGTATACGGGCGGCTGAGCCCTTCTGCCTCACGGTGGCGCTGACCTGGGCGTTGCCCACCAGGCGTACTGCGCCACGCTGCACCAAGTAGAGCAACCCAGCCCGAGTGGGGATCTTCTCGTCTTTGCTAAAGTCCCGACAGCGGTAGTGTTCGTTTGCCCAGTCAGAAATCCGCTGCCAAGACAAGAAAGGCCGAGCGCTATCCGGTTGAGAAGGAGAAGACATGGGGGAAACGCCGGGGATAGGTTCAAGGGTATAGAGAGACATCTAATATCCAAACCGAGGATCACGTCAATTCAATTAAGTACTTCGAATGATTCGAAGTAGGGCGAAGTAGGGTATACAGGGCTCGGGATGTAAAAATATTTACCAACCTGATCAAACTAAACCTCAAGCCCTGCCCATGTAGCTGGTCTGTCTAAAAGACAGCTAAGCCAATGAAATAAAGCAGTTCAGGCGATAACAGACGGTCGATTTATATTAAATTCTGGGGGCACAGCTGCTGCAGAGGGGGGCAACCCTGTGAGTCAGAGATACAGCTAAATTGTTCTAAGTAGATTAGTACAGTTTTCCGGTTTTTGGGGCGCTATTTTTTGTGCTTTGATGCTTTTCCGATGTTCATAGAAATGGCGACGGGTTAACCGGCTCAGACTCCCTTGTAGAGTAGCGCAAAAAGGCCATGAGCGCTGCCTCGAATCCCGTCGAATAAAGCCTATTTTTCCTCACCAGGTGGCGCCTGAAAGGTTTGAAATAGCTGCCCGGTCGGTAGACCTGGGCCAGCAAGCAGGATTTTGCATTTTTTCACGGATTGGTCCAGGCCCCGATCTACTTAAGAAGAAAAGATAGCGACTTCAGTCCGTCCTACCCAAAAAATATCTCAGAAAGGTTGCCTTAGCCAAACCTTTTGCGACTCTATACTCACCCCAAACTTGATAGCTCTGCCTAAATAAACAAAAGCGCAATCGGCTCCAGGTCAGACTTAGAATTTCTGCATATTTAGCTGCGCTGCTGCAAGCAGCGCAGCCGCAGAGGCGCCCGCCTGCTCTTCTGAGCGTTCTCCGTAAATTGCCGGATTTAGACGCCGGCTATGGGGTACGAATTTGACTTTTTCAGCCAGAACTCGGCCCCGAGCCAGCTACCCATGGTAGGCTTACCTAGCGCTAGCTTTCCGCTTCGGAGCGAGGATTTTTTGTCAAAATTTGTCAAAAAAAGCGTTGAAAGTCTGGGTTTTGGATGACAAATTCTTCAATACCTCGTATAGTAGTGACTGTGTGAGGAGCGAACCAGTCAGGGCACCGAGACGAAACACGGCCAGTCGTCGGTGCCCTTTCTGTTTTTAAACACGGGTTTTCTAAGTTCCGTGCTAGCCTGTGGGCTATGAACGAGGGCGGACACCAGCGGCGCATCAGCTATCGCCTGCTGCTAGCAATCCTATGGGCAACGCTGCTAGTCTTAGCAATTGAGGTCACAGCGGGCTGGGTTAGCCATTCCCTGAGCCTGCTAGCCGAAGCATTGCACACGCTAATCGATGTTTTTAGCACCAGCCTGAGCCTGATTGCGGTTGCCTCACCCCAGCGCACACTGGGCCGCGAAATTTGGGGTCATGGTCGTGGTGAAGCCGCCGGAGCGCTTCTGCTAGCAGCGATTCTAGGCTTTTCAAACTTGACATTGCTGCTGCTGGCGATCGGCCAGCTGCAGGGGCTTTGGCAGCAGTCCGCTGTTCCCTTTCCAGTCGAGATCACGATAACGCTGATTCAACTGGTAACGGCGATGGTAGTCATTACGCTGGGGCTGGCGCTGCTGTCTGCCTATCAGAACCGTACCCTAGGCAGCCTGGCCCTACGGCTTAACTCCCAGCATTTGCTGCAAGATGCCTGGCTGACGGCCTCGATGCTGCTAGGGTTGGTGGCGATCTGGCGCGGCTACGGCTGGGTTGATCCGCTGGTGGCGATCGCGCTAGTCGGTTTTTCAATCAGAAGCTTTTGGCGAATGCTGCTATCCCAGCTGCCGATGCTGCTGCGGCCGACCGCGATCGCGCCTGAAGCGATCGCCCAGGTGGCCGGTCAGGTAGAAGGCGTCACCCGCTGTACCCGGATTCTGTCTCGGGGCATGGTCGGTCGCCAAGTCTGGGTCGAACTGCACATTGCCCTCCACCCCGAATTTGCCAGCATGGCCAGCGTCATTGGTGAGCGGGTTGAAAATGCGCTGCGGCAGCAGTACGGCCCGCTGCGAGCCAAAATTTGGGTCGAGAAAATGTACACCCCGATGGAATACATGCCGGGCTCCTACCAGCCCGAACCGCCGCCTTCACCCTAGTGCTCTGAACCTTAGCCTTCTGAACGCATTGGCCCCAGGTAGCGCACCAGGTAGGGCGAGAACACTTCGTAGATCAGCGTCAGGGGTTTGCCGCGATGCCAGAACAGATAATGACGTCCCCAAAACGGTCCTCGCTGGTCAAAGGCCTGCTCTAGCGGAGCCGAATAGCCGTAGTGGAGCCCTTGCACATCTCGATAGAGCTCTGTGCGCAGCTGCGCCAAGCTGGCCCAGACCGGCAGTGAACGATTTTTCAGATACTCATCGACGTGGCTGGCCTCCCACCAGGAAGTGGCATAGGCCAGCCGCTGCCCCGAGGCGGTCCGCAGCCAAACCTGACGCCGCAGATGCGGGCCTGGCACGGCGCGAATTAGGTCGGGGGCTCGATCGTCCCGGTCACCGACCCGAGACATGTCGATCACATCCACTTCAGTCTGCTCTCGGGTGAGCAGCTGCAAATGTCGCGTGGGTGAGCCGTCGCCAAGCAGTAAAATTTGCCAGGCAGGCGAAAGCTGATCGTGGGGCAGCCCCTGCTGTACCGATTTTTCGTCACCCTGCCAAAGGTCTCGTAGGGCGTGCCAGGCCAGATCGGCCTGGGCCTTAGCAGCAGATTGAGGATCGCCCGTTTGCCCGGGATTGGAAGCAGGCTGCAGAACTGAAGTCAAAACGATTTGTAAAAGTTTACATTTTCTAGAAATATCATAGTATTTCTAGCCGCTGCCTGCATCGTCCATGAGTCCTTCGTTAGCCTATGGCTTGGACCGTGGTCTGGCCTTAGGCCAGACCACCCGATGCGGATGGCGAGACTCGAACTCGCAAGGCGTGAGCCACACGCCCCTCAAGCGTGCGTGTCTACCAATTCCACCACATCCGCAGAACTCTAGCGCCTGATTGCGCCGAATATTCAGTTTCTAACCATAGCTCAAAAAGGGCAGCTTGGGGCAGCCGCGATCGCAATCGAAACAGCCCTCAGTCTTCAGTCGCGTGATACGATCAGCTACCATCATGATTATTCAGATTATTTCATAACCCAATCAGATGCGGCCTGTAGTCAGACGGTGCGAGCCCCTACTCGATGAGCTTTTCTAAGATCTTAATCGCCAATCGAGGAGAAATTGCCCTGCGCATTCTCCGGTCCTGCGAAGAGATGGGGATCGCCACGGTCGCGGTCCATTCCACCGTCGATCGCCACGCCCTGCATGTTCAGCTTGCCGACGAAGCGGTCTGCATTGGCGAAGCGCCCAGCAGCAAGAGCTATCTCAATATTCCTAACATTATTGCCGCAGCGCTGACCCGGGGGGCTAGCGCCATTCATCCCGGCTACGGCTTTCTGGCTGAGAATGCCCGTTTTGCCGAAATCTGTGCCGACCACAAGCTAACCTTCATCGGTCCTTCGCCCGCTGCAATGCGCGCCATGGGGGATAAGTCCACCGCCAAGGCAACCATGCAGCGCGTCGGGGTGCCAACCGTCCCCGGTAGTAAAGGCCTGCTGACCGACGAAGCTGAGGCGACCCGGCTGGCTGCTGAAATTGGCTATCCGATTATCATCAAGGCGACAGCGGGCGGCGGCGGGCGGGGGATGCGGCTGGTCCGCGATCGCGCTGAAATGACCAAAATGCTCCTCGCTGCCCAGGGCGAAGCCGAAGCCGCCTTTGGTAACCCGGGCGTCTACCTAGAGAAATTTGTTGAGAACCCCCGCCATATCGAATTTCAGATTTTGGCGGATACCTACGGTAACGTCATTCATCTGGGCGAGCGGGACTGTTCCATCCAGCGACGACACCAGAAGCTGCTGGA
The DNA here is from genome assembly GCF_015207255.1 of Vasconcelosia minhoensis LEGE 07310. Taxonomy (GTDB): domain Bacteria; phylum Cyanobacteriota; class Cyanobacteriia; order Phormidesmidales; family Phormidesmidaceae; genus Vasconcelosia; species Vasconcelosia minhoensis. The sequence goes on along the minus strand of NZ_JADEXG010000012.1, from coordinate 18,951 downwards.
AGAAGCGCCCAGCGCCGCCCTCAATGCCGATCTGCGGCGGCAGATGGGAGAGGCCGCTGTGCGCGCTGCTAAATCGATTAACTATGTCGGGGCAGGCACGGTCGAGTTTTTGGTAGACGGCTCTGGCAGCTTCTATTTTATGGAGATGAATACCCGCATTCAGGTCGAACATCCGGTGACGGAGATGGTCACGGGAATCGACCTGATTGGGGAGCAAATTCGCGTGGCCCAAGGCGAAAAGCTGTCGCTGCGGCAGGAAGATGTCAGACTGCGGGGCCACGCAATCGAATGCCGAATCAATGCCGAAGATCCAGACCACGATTTTCGCCCCCATCCCGGCCGGATTAGTGGCTATCTAGCTCCCGGCGGCTTGGGCGTGCGGATGGATTCTCACGTCTACACCGACTATGAGATTCCTCCCTACTATGATTCGCTGATCGGCAAGCTAATCGTCTGGGGGCCGAATCGGGCGACGGCGATTCGCCGGATGAAGCGCGCCCTGAGGGAATGTGCGATTACCGGCCTACCGACGACGATTAGCTTTCACCAAAAAGTACTAGACCGGCCCGAGTTCATTACGGGCGATATCTATACCAACTTTGTTAGCCAGATGATGGACCCCTCCTAGGCCAACATTCGCAGCAGGCCCTGCTGTCCCACCAGCAGCTCCCGCAGTAGGCTGACGATGCCTGCCCAGATGACGGGAGAAATATCAACGCCGCCAATTGGCGGTACCAGCTTTCGCACCGGGATTAAAAAGGGCTCCGTTGGCCAGGCTACCAGACTGTAAGGAAAGCGGCTGAGGTCAATCTGGGGATACCAGGTGAGGACAATCCGAAAAATGAATAGGAGCGTCAGCAGGCTGAGCAGCGGCCCTAAAATCCAACTGGCGATCGCGGCAGTAGGCATAGCGTCTCTTTAGGTCAACATATCCCTACTCTAGCGTCATGCCCATTTATTTTTCGAACTGCTCCCCGCTGACCTCTCAAGAGGTCAGCGGGGAGCAGCCGCCCGTCAGCCAGACCTTTTCAAGTCTGCGACATGTCGATAAGATAGTAGAGGAACTGTTTCGTTGATTTTGCGAGTTCACTATTAGCCTGTAACCGTTTAGTAACCCTGTGGCAAAGCTATGACTCCCTCTCTTATGAATTTTCTCCTAAGTTTGCTGGCTGGAGCGGTAATCGTCCTGATTCCCGTTACGGTTGGGCTCGTGTTTGTGAGTCAGCGTGACAAGGTTCAGCGAGACTAGGGCGCTGACCTAAGCCAGTCACCTGAGTTAAATTTAATGAATTTGCTCGTTTGGGGACGCATCTTGGTGCGGCCCCTTCTGCTATTCGGGCCATCCCTGTCAAACGGCCCAACCTCAAACGGCCCAACCTCGAACGCCCCAAAGACAGTCTGGGTCGCCCCGGGTTAGAATTAAAGCGCCAGACGGAGAAACTCAATGGTCAACGCGAATCTCAACTTTGTCAGCTTTCTGGGCATCGCGCTCGCACTTGCGGGTGCGGCACTTTACTTTTTGCGCCAGTTTCGTCCCAACCTGGCCCGCGACTACGATGTCTTTTTTTCGGCGGTGGCGCTAGGGGCGGGGGCGATCATGCTGTTTAACGGCTGGCGCTACGACCCGATTATGCAGTTTGGTCAGCTGCTGCTGGCCTCGTCTGCTATTTTCTTTGCCTATGAGAGTATCCGCCTGCGCGGCATTGCTACCGAGCAGGCCAAGCGCCAGACGCCGCTAGTCGATGATGATCGACCTGTCAGCCGGGTCTACCGGGCTGAGATCGACGACTGGAACCGGTTCGACGATCGCCGCGATCGCAGCATTTCCGGCGATCGCTACGGCTACGACGATGACTATCGCGATGAGTATCGGCAGAGCCCACCCTACGACCCGCGCCGCCGGCCGGCGGGCCGCCTAAAACCAAGCGAGGATCCGCGTCGCCCCCGCCCGTCTGAAGGACAGTTTGACAGGGGTACAGGGGCTCCTCCAGGTTACTGGGAAGATACTCCGCCGCGCCGCCCACCGTCGGGCTCGCGTCCACCCGTCCGGCCGGATCGTCCATCTGAGCGCTCTGGTCGGCCCGCTGACCGACCGCCAAGACCCACTGACCGGCCACTCAACGTGCGTCCTTACAACGAACGCCCGGAGCAGCGTGACCCTTCGGCCCCAGACGATGACTATCCCAGCAGTCCAGGGCCGCAGTAGCTGCCCGCGGGCTTTCTACAAGGCCCGTTCTAAAGCCTGGAGGCTGCCCGATTTTTCCATTGGCTCGACTGGCTGAGTCGATTCATGATCATTCGGCCAGTCTGGCGGTCCGTCCGGCGGCCCGTCCGGCTCGACTGCTGAAATCGTTCCTGCTTCGGGCAGGTCAAGGTTCCAGTCGGCCCGAGCCGCCCCATCAGCCGCCAGCCGCTCGCTGACGGTCTGCTGGATTGAGCCTAAGGTCTGCTCTGCGGAGCCCAAACGAGTTTCAAGCTGCTGGGTCTGGGCTGCGATCGCGGTCAAACGAGGTGCTGAAGAAGATTGCGTAGCCCAGAAAACCCCGTCTTAGACTCCTGTCCCAGGGTTTCAAGATTGACTCGAAGCTGCATCAGACCGATCTTTAGCTGAGAAATATCGGCTTCGGTCGTTTCCAGTCGAGACAGGCTAGAAATTTGGATGATTTTTATTTGTCTAGTGGGGCAAAAGCAGCCTTCGGAATGACGCCGTGGATGCCCTTAACAATATCGACCACCTGCGAAACTTCAAAATCAATTGCGGCGCTGGCGTAGAGTAGGGCGTCGGGTTTGGTCAAGCCATACTGGTCATTGACGATGCGTAAATATTCGCGCACCGAGGCTTTCATCGCTTCGTCCAAGTCCTCATCGAGGCCAATCGCCAGCCAGGACTCTGGCGTTTCTCCCACCGGGCCGTTCAGCGACATGTCTTTGTGAACGGTGAGCTCGAAGGTCGGCGTCAGCGAGCACTCGATTGCGGTCAGCGCCACTTCGCCATTGCCCTGGGCGCAATGCGGATCGCCAGAATAAAATAGCGCTCCGGGCACCTGCACGGGCAGATATAGGCTGCTGCCCGCGGTTAAATGCTTGATGTCGATATTGCCGCCGTAGGCACCGGGGGGCACTGAGTTCACGGTCTCTTCCGGGTCGGCCGGGACAACGCCCATGATGCCCATGAAGGGATAGAGTGGAATTTCTAAATCGGGCAGGTCATTTTCGGGCCTGAAAATACCGACCTCCCGCGCTGTATCGAGCGGAATCACCTTGGTGTAGATTTGGGCGTCACCCTGGGGATATTCATTGGGCAGCGAGCCCTTGCCGTGCCGGTTGGAAATAACGCCGTAGGGCACCCGATAGTCGAGCTGAAGCGTTTTGACCTCTAGCACATCGCCGGGTTCGGCCCCTTCGACGTAGACCGGGCCGGTGATTACGTGAGGACCCGGGCCAGACTTAGGAACTCTGGCCTTGACCGCAAGCTGGTCGGACAGAATGTCTGAGGCTTTAATCCCGGCTTTGGTCAGAAAATCAACCGTATTTCCCTGATCGGGCAGAATCACTTCGTGGGAAATCGTCTCCATCTGAATCACGTCGCCAGAGCTGACCCGCATGATCGGCTCGCTGTCGGGCTTGAACAGCTCACCCCAGATCACATGGTCGGTCGTTGAAGGCACCATAATCGGGGTTTGGGCCTCGCTGCGGATGGCGACTAGTCCCAAAGTCGTCGCTGCTAGCACAGCGATGAGCCCGAACCTGAGGAAAACCCGCGATCGCGCCACCTGCCGCTTTAGCCCCTCAAACCAATCTGCTAGCTTTCCCTGCCGATTCTGTACCATGTCGTCAATCCATCACCCACAACGGCAATATTGTGATGTTTCTAACTCGGTACAGTCTGTAGTCCGAGGCACAGATGGGGTTAAAAGTTAGCCAGCAGCCTCCTCAGCCGGTATATTCGCCAGCCCTTGCAGGCTTTCAACCAGTCCGCCCTGGGGTAGGACCGGTTTGGCCGGGAAGTCGAGCGATCGCGATCGCTGCGTGCCGATCATGGCAATCTGGCTGGTCAGCAAAAAGCTGGTAGCGTATGCCAGACCCCGTGCATCATCGCTGCGCTAATGCAGGTTATAAACCCTGATTCTGGGCGGGGACGCCCGCTAAAATGGGCTATAGAGTCAATCCTCCGGTAAGGCAGCCATGGTTACAACGACTAAAAAATTCACCCTGGCAGAGTTTCTTGACTTTGATGACGGCACCGACCAGCGCTATGAGCTGGAGCATGGAGAATTAAGGAAGATACCGTCCGAAAGTGACTTGAACAATCAAATAGCGATATATTTGATGAGTGTCTTCCTTCAGTTTATCTCTCCACGCCTGCTACGTCGGGGGTCTGAGGTTGTTGTGACGGGTTCTCGGGCAACGGTACGGGTTCCCGACCTGATGGTGCTGACAGAGGAATTGGCTACGGCTCTGAAGGGCGCTTCTCGAAGTATTTCGACCAGCGACATGCCACCGCCCGCCCTAGTTGTGGAAACGGTTTCGCCGGGAAAAGAGAACTCAACCCGAGACTATCGCTATAAGCGTTCCGAATATGCGGCTCGGGGAATTTCTGAATATTGGATTGTGGATCCGGGACAGGCTCAGGTAATCGTGCTGACGCTCGTAGACGGACTGTACGAAGAAGCTGTTTGCCAGGGGGAGACTCGTCTGGTCTCTAAGGTATTTCCAGCGCTAGAGCTAACCGCACAGCAGGTGCTTTGGGCTGGAGAAGATATAGATATTAAGGTTTAGTGACGCATCAAAGCTAAACATAGCGGTGCGCTGGGCTATTGCTACAACGCACTCTACAGTACTGAACACAGCTTAGTAACGACTATTGGGACGTTTTGGGCTGTCGCGGAAGAGCAGGAGCAGGATGGCGGTGCCGACCAGGCCGAGCACCAGGCCGAAGCTGAGCCAGAGGCCGAAGGGGAGCGCTACGGAGCGAAAGGTCAGAAACCTGAGGGCGACGGGGGTGGCGTTTTGGACCGAGAGGATTGCGATCGCGAGCACCAGTACAGCCGGAATCAAAACCAGTAAGAATCTAACCATGGCGCTCATCGTCATCTGTTACTATCCCTATACCTTATCAATAATCAGGGTCTTTGCTTGAAAAGCGATCTCTGGCCTAGTACGATTGATCTTGCCCAGGGTGAATTGGCCTATTATCAGCTATTTTGAAGGAAGCGACTGACGGCACAGCGGTGCAATTTCTGAGCCCCAGCATGATTCAAACCTACGAAGAAATTGCCGACCCCAAAGACGTCAGGAATAATCGGCTACACATTGCAGATAGAGCTTTTCACGACTGGTATCGGTTTATTCTGTCCTTCCCGCCCCATTTAGTGAGAACCTACCTGAACCGATTTGAGCTAGCTAAAGGAGCCACCCTTTTGGATCCCTTCTGCGGCACGGGCACTACGCTGGTCGAGGCAAAGAAGCAATCGGTCGCCGCAGTAGGCATCGAAGCGATCCCAACCTCGCATTTTGCATCGACGGTGAAAACGAGCTGGCAGCTTAAAACTAGCGATGTTAAAAGAGCCGCCGAACGAATCCTCTACCAAGTCTCTATTCAATACAGTCAGTCCACTTCGCTAAAAAGCTTTACTTCAGAACAGCAGTCTGTTGTTTTGGCCAATTCTATCTGCGAACTACCGCTGCATAAGTGCCTGCTGCTGCTTGAAACTATTCAGGCTGAATCTGTTGCTGAGCTCAGAGGCTTCCTACTGCTAGCGCTGGTTTACGTCGCCGTCTACGAAGCCAGCAATCTGCGCTTTGGGCCAGAGGTCAGCGTTCGTCGAAAGCGAAAAGAAGATGCCGATGTATTTGAAAGCTGGTATGCCAAAGTGCTGACCATGCTAAACGATTTGACGGCGCTAAAAGAACTCTCTTTCCCACTCACAATCTGTCATCTCGCTGATGCCCGCAGCCCTTGTTCTGTTCTGGCTGCGAACTCAATAGATGCGGTGATTACTTCTCCACCCTACCCGAATGAAAAAGACTATACTCGCACTACGCGACTGGAGTCCGTACTGCTGGGATTTTTGAAAAACAAATCTGACTTGAGAACAGTCAAAAATCATCTCCTGCGGTCCAATTCGAGAAATGTCTATGCCCAAGATGACGACGATCGGCTGATTGCCGCGGAAAGTCGGGTGGCCAGAATTGCTCAGGAAATCGAGCGCAAGCGAATTGAGCTAGGCAAGACCTCTGGCTTTGAACGCAAGTATCATCGAGCCACCCGGCTCTACTTTGGCGGCATGAAGCGACATCTGGCAGAGCTGAGAACAGCGCTTAAGCCCGGCGCTCAGCTGGCCTACGTGGTAGGCGATCAGGCGTCCTATCTGAAGGTTCTGATTCGGACGGGAGAGCTGCTCGCAGGGATTGCCGATGAGCTGGGCTATGAGATTTCATCAATCGATCTGTTTAGAACAAGAACGTCATCGGTGACGAATGAACAGCTGCGCGAAGAAGTATTAGTCCTAGAGTGGCCGGGCTTTTCGCGGCAAATCTCGATTGATTTTGGGTTTGAAGCTGCCCGGCTTAGACAGTACGATCGGCTGATTGAAAATGTCTTTTTTGAACAATATCAGCCCAATACCGATCAGGTGATTGTTGAACTTGAAGCGCTCCAACAGGCGACTCAGGCCCAGCAGCTTAACCTATCCCAAGGACTGAGTTCGGTGCTGCATGCCTACGGATTCAAGCGATCTTTTCCAAAACGAATTGTGCAGCTTTTGGACGAGGGCGAAACATGGGTAATTCGTTCTCTGGGGCGAGGCCGGTTCGCGTTTGTCAGATGTGCGGTGAGCTGCGCTGAAGCCGGTGCTGAATCTAAGGGCTCGTTCGTAAATAAACGACCTAACTCGGGTTGACTCACGCAGGAGCTTGCGCTCTTCCCAAAAGCGATCAAGGAATCACCGACCCCCGCCAGCGAACCAGGGTCGAAAACCAGGGCCGCGGGTTTCGTCTGAGCCGAAATTTCACAGGCGAAAGGGCCTCCAGCAACCACCTTAGCGAATGTCATAGCCAAACACGTTGGGGTCGGCCTCCCCCATCACCAGGTCGGCCAGGCCATACTCGGCCCAGCGCCGTTCGACCATGGCCGCGATTTCTGGGTCGGACCGCAGCGCTTCGCCCCAGGGGTGCTCCGTTTCGGGGTAGACCTTGGTGGTGGCGTCGATGCCCATGCGGCTGCCCAGCCCCAGCCGCTCGTTGGCAAAGTCGAGGGAGTCGAAGGGGCTATCCGGCAGGATGAACACGTCTCGAATGGGGTCTACCTTGGAGGTCACCGCCCAGACCACCTGCCGGGGGTCGCGGATATTAATGTCTTTATCCACCACAATCACGAACTTGGTATAGGTGAACTGGGGCAGCGCCGTCCAAAAAGCCATGGCGGCGCGGCGCGCCTGACCGGGGTAGGCTTTGTCGATAGAGATGACGGCGGCCTTATAGCTGAGTGCCTCCATCGGCAGGAAAAAGTCCACAATCTCAGAGACCTGCTGCCGCAGGATGGGGGTGTAGATGCGGTTGAGCGCGATCGCCATCATCGCCTCTTCCTTCGGCGGGCGACCGCTAAAGGTGGTGAGATAGATCGGGTCGCGGCGATGGGTGACGGCGTGAAAGCGGATCAGTGGGGCGGCCTCGTTGGTATCGCCGTAGTAGCCCATGTGGTCGCCAAAGGGGCCATCCGTCCCGACTTCACCGGGGGTAATGATGCCCTCCAGGACAAATTCTGACCGGGCGGGGACTTCCAGATCCACCGTCTTGCATTTGGCTAGCTGCACACCTTTACCGCCGTAGAGCCCGGCGAACAGCCATTCTGACAGGTCCACCGGGATAGGAGTAGCGGCGGCCAGGATGATCAGCGGATCGACGCCGATCGCGATCGCGATCTCTAGCTTCCTACCCCGCTCCGCCGCCTTGCGCAAATGCCTCGCCCCGCCCCGCACCGACAGCCACTGCACCGTCATCGTATTTTTGGCCTGGAGCTGAAGCCGATAAACGCCAACGTTGGGTGTCCCCGTTTCGCAATCTTTAGTAATCACCAGCCCCAGGGTGACAATCTTGCCGCCATCCTTGGGATAGGGCCGGATCATCGGAATCTGCGTCAGGTCAACCTCAGGTCCCAGCTTGACCACCTGCTGGCAGACCGGCAGCAGCGAGCGGCCCGGCTTGGCTTTGACCACGTCAAACAGGACTTTGCCAAACTCTACCGCCTGGGAAATTTTCTTTGGCGGCTTCGGCTGCTGGAGCATCCCCAGCTTTTTGCCCAGGGCCTCTAGCTCCTGCGGCTGCTCCATCTGCATCGACCAGCAGACCCGCTCCACCGTCCCCAGCAGGTTGACGACGACCGGGTAGGGCGAGCCCTTAACCTGCTCAAACAGCAGCGCCGGGCCGCCGGTTTGCAACATCCGGTTGGCAATCTCGGCAATTTCTAAGTCTGGATCGACCAGCGCCGATATTCGTCGCAGCTGCCCCCGCTGCTCCACCAGCTGTAGAAAATCCCGCAGATCTTTCGCCATCGTTTAGAAAAGTAAAGGTAACCCTTTTCCATTATGGGTGAGATGGCCCAAACTATCCGAGCCAACCTGGGAGAAGGCCAATGATGCTATCTGCCGTTGGGCAGAGCGAGAAACCGCCTTTAGCATCATTAACGCCGCCGGGTGCTGATGCTAGGATAGCAACCCCCAAAATAAATTTTTGGAGCTGTTTCATCGCAAAATACGAATATGAAAAACGCAGAACACGCAGAATCTAGCTGGTACGTTGTTAAGGCTGAGGACGAGCAGTGCCAGCTTTTAACCCAGTCCCAGCTCGACAGTTTAGCCAACGCTGAGAAAGCAGAAAGCTGGGGGCCGTTTGAAGACCAGGCGCACGCGATCGCCAAACGGGTCGGCCTGATCCGAGCCGGAAAATGTAAGCCCGCTTAGGGGTAGTGGGAAACGGTCAGCTACTCTTCTTCAGTCGCGTCAACCGCGATCGCTGAGGCATCGATGGGGGTATCAAATAGGGATGAGATCGCCTCTCGGGCCTGGTTCAGCTCATGGCTAGAGAGCCGCCCGGTTTCGGCATCGTTGACCACCAGGGAGTTTTTCTGTCCCTTGCCTTTTTCGGTCGCGGTGACGGTCAGGATGCCATTCAGGTCAAAGTCAAAGTGGACTTCAACATCCACCGCCCCTGCCGGTTTGGGGGGCAGCCCTTCGACTAGAAAGTTCCCCAGCGGCACATTCTCTCGCGCGATCGCGTTTTCTCCTTGAAAAACCTCAACCTCTACCGTCTCCTGCATATCAGAGGATGTGGAATAGACCTGGGATTGCGAAGTTGGAATCACGCTGTTGCGCGGAATGATCGTGCTAAACACGCCGGGCATCAGGCCCATGGGCGTATCCATCACGACTGCGATGCCGAGGGAATGGGGCGTCACATCGACCAGAATCGAATCAATCGCTTCCCCGGCCAAAATTCCCGCCTGCAGGGCTGCCCCCAGTCCCACGCAGAGGTCGGGATTAAAGCTGTTAACTGGGGTGTCGAGCAGGTGCGCTTCCACCAGCTGCTGCACCAGCGGAATGCGGGTGGAGCCCCCGACTAAAATTACCCGATCGATATCATCAGCCGTCATATTGGCATCGCTCAGGGCCCGATCGATCGCCTCCAAGGTTTCTTTGAGGTAGGGCCTGATCAGGTTTTCAAAATCTTCTCGAGCGATTTCGACATCCAGATGCAGCGCCGTTTCCCCTTTGCTCACCAGGAAAGGAACCCGCACTGGCGCAAAGGCATGTTCGCTGAGGGCAATTTTGGCCTGCTCGGCGGCTTGCAGCAGCCGGGCCTGGGTGGCGGCATCGTTCGGCACTTCAGTATCGTGGGCCTGCAAAAACCGATCGGCCAGGTGGCGCTGGAGCTGACGGTCAAAATCATCGCCGCCCAGTCGGTTATTGCCGTGGCTGGCCAGCACCTCGGTGACGTCGCCAGTAATTTCGACAATCGAGACGTCGAAGGTGCCGCCGCCGAGGTCATAGACCAGCACATTTTCCGTTTCTTCAGCCCTCGCATCAAACACCAGAGCCGCCGCCGTTGGCTCATTTAGAATTTGCATCACCTCAAGACCGGCAATCTCTCCGGCTTCTTTAGTCGCCTGCCGCTGGGCATCGGTGAAGTAGGCCGGTACGGTGATTACCGCCTGGATCACGTCGTCTTCTAAGACGGTTTCTGCTCGCTGCTTGAGCGATCGCAAGATAATCGCAGAAATCTCCTGGGGCCGATAGTTGCGCTCGGCCAGGGTAACGGTGTAGTCCGTCCCCATGTGCCGCTTAATCGATTTGACGGTGCGTTCGGGGGCAGCGGCATGCTGGCGCTGGGCGGTCTGACCCACCAGCAGCTGTCCGCCGTCGCTCATCCCCACGTAGGAGGGCAGCAGCAGCTCTCCGTCGTCATCGGGGATGACCCAGGGCTGCCCCTCGTCGAGGGCCGCAATCAGTGAATTAGTTGTGCCTAAATCGATGCCAACAACTTTTCCCATGGATGTCTGTCCCTTTTTGATCAATCTACAGCAAATACCTTTAAGAAGAGACCTCTGGAGCGGACGATAGCGGTTTTTCAGGAGCGGCGACGATCACCTGGGCCTCCCGCAAAACCCGATCTTGCCAGAGATAGCCGCGCACCACTTCCTGCACCACCGTATTGGGGGCTGCATTGGGGACTGACTGCTGCCCCAGGGCGTACATGCGGCTAGGGTCAAACGGCTGCCCCTGAGCCGGCAGTGGCAGTACCTGATGCTGGCTGAGCACCGTCAGCATTGACTCCCGGATTAGGTCGATACCAGCTCGGGCGCTGGTCACCACTTCGGCCGTGGGGGACGGTTCGTCAGCTTCGGCAGCTTCGGCATCGGGCTGGACCAGCCACTGCCACCAGTACTGCAATTGGCGCTGCCACCAGGGCTGCGCTCGGGGAGCCGAGGCCAGCTGCTCCTGGGCCTGCTCGGCCTGGTGCCAATGCTCGGCAGCGCGATCCAGGGCATCGACCACCGCCAGCAGATCCTTCAGCAGCTTTTCCTGCTGCTGGCGGAGCTGAATTTTCTGGTTGGCCAGTTCTCGGGGAGAGCGCGTCATCTGGGTTCGCTGCTGAAAGCAGCTTAAAAGGTCAGTAGGATTAGATCTGCTAAAGTCACATCCACCGCCGCTGTGGCCCGCTGCTGGATCTGCTTGAGCAGGGCCGGGTCGAGCTCTGCTGCAAACGACTTCAGGTCGAAAAAGTCATCGGCGGCCTGGGGAGCTTTGCGCAGGGCTTCGTAGGCGGCTCGGGTCGCCTTAAACTCCCGGGGGTGGCTGTGGGCCGGGAACGCTTTGAGCTTGGCGTGATAGGCGGCTTTAATTTCAGCTGGGCTAGCCCCAGGTGTCAGCCCCAGCTGATTGTAATGGTCTTGCATCGGATTCCTTTAAGTCAGAGCAGAGCGTAAATCAAAGCAGAGCGTAAACCAGAGCGAAATCTTAAAGCTGGTACCAGGACTTGCGCTTTTTCGACGATTTGCCCCGGCGCGGCGGCAGCGGCAGAAAGATCGGTTCAAACTCATCCTCATCGTCATCTAGAAAGTCGCTATCCATCTGGGCTTCGAGCTCTGGAATCATCTGGGCAATCACCTCAGGCGGCATATCCACGCCAAACGCCTCACGGGCCATGCGCGTGAGCATATCAATGACGTCTATCTGGCTGGGGTCATTCAGCTTACCCATCTGAGCGCCCATGACCCGACCGGCCATCGCTTGAGCCTTAAACCAGTCTTCTTCCCGGAAGGCTTGCAGGGCAGCGGCATCTTGCAGCCGCCGGGCAATTTCAAACCCCTGGTCGTAAAATGTCTGGTATTCTTCGCTATTTCTGGGGTACAGGTTAGCCTTAGCCAGCAGCAGCTGCGGATGCTGGGGCTCCTGTTTGAGCTGGGCTTCAATCAAGGGCATGAGGGTTCGGTTGGGACCAAACCGACACAGCTCTAGCTGCGCCTGAGCCAGGGTCGTCGCCGGTTGGCGAGCGCGGCTCAGGATCTGGGCGGCAACCGGTTCCAGCTGATCCTGCGGCGTCGTTCGCAGAGCCAGAATCATCAGGTAGGCGATATCCGCTCCGGGCACCTGCTGTGACGAGAGCTGAGCAATTTTGTCCAAATAGTTGGCTTGCAGCGCCACCATGCCTTTTTGATTGCGCCTAGCGTGCTGCTGAAGAACCAGATAGATCGCCTTGATGATCTCAACCTGCTCAACCGGGGGGTGCGATCGCAGCAGCTCCTCCCACTGCGGCACCGCCTGCACCTGGTTCAGCGCCACCTTCTGGCTGCTGCTGGGCCGGTCCGCCGCCGAGTCTAGAAAAATTTTCAGCGCCTCTAGGGCAGGCGTAGCCCGCTTCTCCTCGCTGACGAACTGCTCCATCACCGTGTAGTTTTGGAAGGTCAGAGCCTCAACCCAGGCGGGCACCTCCACTTCGGTCTCGATTCCCAGATCGCCAAAATGCTTGCCAAACTTGCGCCGGACCGCTTTAGCCGTATCCGGGTCGGCTGCCAAAGCCTCTAGCAGCACGCTGTAAACTTCGGGAAAGCGACAGCCCGCCTCTAGCGCCTGGGTCAGCAGCGGCACTGCGGCTTTTGCTTCGCCGCTAGCGACGGCCTCCAGCCCCTTCCGACCAATCACATCTGGGTGCTTGGGGGCCAGCTGCTCCGCTTTGCGAACGCTGCGTCTGGCCTCGCGATCGCGCCCTGCCACCACCTGGTTATCGGCTATCAAGCAGTGCAGCTTGGCTAAAGTCGAGCTCAGCCGCGACTCAGGCCAGGCGGCGGGATCTTGTTTCGCCGCTTGCTGCACCCAGGCCAAAAGCTGCTCCAGCTGCTGCTCTGCCTGATGGTGCGCTTCGGTCAGCTCTAGCGCCTTGTACAAATGCAGGGCAACCTTGGGGTCAAACTCCGGTTCGTTGACCACGTCAGCCAAAAACAGGGCGGTACAGTCCAGCTCGCCCTGCTGACGGGCCTGATCTCCCGCTAGCAGCATCAGCGGTCGGTACAGGGCCTTGAGCTCGGGATATTGGGCCAGCGTCTGCTCGGGCAGATCCAGGGCTAAATGGGCGGCGTCGTGGAAATTCTCTGCGCGAACCAGCTGTAGGATTGCTAAAGCCCAGGCGGCATCGCGCTCTGGCAGCTCGGGGTCGTCTAGATCTACAAAGTCAGACAGACTGCGCTCGGTATGAGTGGCCTGGAGCATCGTCAGCCGCGCTTCCGCAGGGTGTTTGTGCCGCTTGGGGCGAAGGCTCCCCCCAAATAGTGAGCTAAAGGGCGAACTAGATGACGGCTGGGTCATCTCCAGATCTTTTTCCGCCTGAGACCAGTCGCCTGCCCGCTGGCGGGCATAGGCTTCCCAAACCATCAAATGGTCGTCGGGGCTGACCGGTTGCCCCATTTTCTTGAAGTGAGATAGGGCAGACTTAGGATCGCCTGACTCAAGGGCTAGGGCCCCCCTGGCCCAGTGCAGGTGAGCAGCCTGGAAACGCTTGGCCTGGGCTTTGACCAGCTGTTTAACCAGATCGGCTTGGTGATTCAGAAACAGCAGCTTCAGGTAGCACCCGCCCAGATCTTTCGGCAGGGTTTTGTCTTCAAAGGCGGCCTGCATACCTTCCAAGGCCGCAGCCTGCTTTTGCTGGGCCAGCAGGGTTTTGGCCAGGCCATAGTCAGAATCGCCCCGCAGCCCCAGGCCGATCGCCCGGCGGAAGGAAGACTCCGCCTGAGGATAGCGGGTCTGCTCCAGCTCATACTCACCCTGCTGCTGCCAGATGTTGGCCTCACTCACCGCCAGCTGCTGGTTGGGGTCGCGCTTTAGCCCCTGCTGCAGCTTGCGAATCGCCTGCGAAAACTTTTTCTGCTCGATCAGGCTATTGACCTGCTTCTCCAGCGTTTGACCTGTAGCTGAAAGCTGGGAAAGCTGCTTTCGAATCCCTTTACGCTTAGCCAAAACGAGGGCCTCCCTGCCTGCAACATGACCCGAATCTGAGGCGATCCGAAGTATCTGTATTTTTCAGTCTAGTTGATTGTACCTAGCATCTCCAAGTCTGTAACGGGTCTTTCATGGACTCATTGTCCATGAAAGACCTGGCGAATAGTACATTCGTTCGTAAGTTTAATTCAGGTTTGACCAGCAGCGCTGGCGATCGCGGCGCTAAATAGCTGTCCTAACTGGCAATGGTTCAGGGTACCCTAAGCAAAATAGGCTTTTCTCGGCTATGAACGGCCCACCGGCGGCACGGCTACCCCAGCGTCATCAGGCTAGCGGTAGGCTCGGGGAGGAGCGAGATCGCTAGCGGTACCGCAGTCATTGGCTACTCCTGAACCGACTGAGTCTGCTCAACCCCAAGCCCATTTTGCGCCTCGGCGGTATACTCGGGCAGCAGCTCCCGCGACTCCACCAGGCCTAGGGAACGCTCCATCTCCGCCGTCGCCAGGGTACAGCTTTCGCCCTGACCGTCGAGGACGGTTTCGGTCACCTTGCCGTCCTTCCCAATCCGATATTCAACCCGCTGGTACTCCGCCATCGCGCCACCTCAATAGGTCAAACTATTCCTACTGTAAAGCTGGTTCAGAGATTTTGATAAAACATTTGTACTGCATTATCTGAACAGGCGGCGGGTGAAAAGTGTACCCGGCTACCTACAGGCTATCTTTTCCGGTCTCAGCCGATAAATAAGATTCACCGTCCAACTCGACGTTTCACGTCAAAAACTTGCCCTACCTCACTGCTGAGATAGGGCAGGTTAATTCAATCGTCAGGGCAATCCCTTCAGACAGGCATTGGCGCTTAGTTTTCGGGGGCGCTGCTGATCGACTGACGCCCGCTGCGGATGACGTCGCCAAGCACGTCTAACGCTTCGACATATTGGGGATCTTCGGCAGTGCCGATTTTTTCCAGATCTTCGCCGAGTACGTCGCGCTGCTCGTCTGAAAGCTCAAGCACGACGTCGGGCTCGATACCGAGCTTGTTGATATCGCGACCGCTGGGGGTGAGATACTTGGCAATGGTGACCGCGACCCCTGAGCCGTCAGCCAGCCCCCGAACTGACTGCACCAGTCCTTTGCCAAAGGTCTTTGTACCGACTAGGGAAGCCCGGTGATTGTCTTGCAGCGCGCCGGAGAGAATTTCGCTGGCGCTGGCTGAGCCGCCATCGACCAGGATAACCAGGGGCTTATCCGTCAGTGCCCGGTTGTGGGCGACCTCTTCGTCGGTAATGCCCTCACGGTCTACGGTGGAAACGATAGTCCCAGACTCAAGCCACATTTCGGCAATGTCAATGCTGGCGTAGAGTAGCCCACCCGGATTAGAGCGCAGGTCGAGGACATAGCCCGTCACATCGCGCTCTTCCAGCGCCTGAATGGCCTCGCGCATCTCATCTGCGGCATTGGCGCTGAACTGGTTAAGCCGAATGTAGCCCACGGTTCCCTCAGGGCCGTCCTTAACGCTGTAGCGGACGGGGTGGATCTCAATCTGCGCCCGAGTCAGCTCAAAGTCAATCGACTCGTCTTCGCGCCTGAGGGTTAGCGTCACCTGCGAGTTCACCGGCCCCCGAATCAGGCTAACGGCCTGATTCAGGTCCATCCCTTCCGTGCTTTGGCCGTCGATCGCAGTGATAACATCGCCAGGGCGCACCCCGGCCTCAAACGCCGGGGTTTGCTCAATCGGCGCGACGACGACAATTTCTTCGGTCTCTTCGTCCTGGGAAATCTGGATGCCGACGCCCGTTAGTTCGCCCGAGGTATCGATCTGCATGTTGCGAAATTCTTGGGGATCCATGAATCGAGTGTAGGGATCCTCCAGCTGCTCCAGCATTTCGCGAATGGCTTCGTAGGCATCTTCCTGGGACTCGTAGCTGCGGCCCAGATACTCCGAGCGCACCTCAATCCAGTCGGTTTCGTTGAAGGAACCATCGACGTATTCGCGGTCGATCAGCTGCCAAACCTCATCGACCAGCTCTTTTGGACTTTCTTTGAAGAAAGCCTGACCCTGGGAGAGATGAATCCCCGCGCCCGTCACAACAGCTGCCATACTCGCTAGTGCCGTTGCGCCGAGCACTAGGCCACGCTTTGTAATCACCATAGACAAAGAAAATCCAATGTTTATAGAGGGGGAACTACGCCCAATCTAGCATAGACTTTTTAGAGTCAAGCGGGATTGTTCGTATCTTCAAGCTTTTCTTGTTCGACTCTTGTTCGACTCCTGATCTGATCTGTGAACTAAGGATCCACCCAGCGACCATCGGCCTTGATCAGGTTAATTAGCTCTTCGACTCCCTGCGCTTCGGGCACCCGCTTAATTTCCTCCCGACCGCGGTAGAGCGCGATCGCGCCGGCCTGTTTACCCACATAGCCATAGTCGGCGTCGGCCATTTCCCCCGGCCCGTTGACGATGCAGCCCATTACGGCAATATCCAGTCCGGTTAAGTGGCTGGTGGCCGATCGCACCTTATGGAGGACATCCTCCAGGTTAAACAGCGTCCGGCCGCAGGAGGGACAGGCAACATATTCAACCATCGTCTTGCGCAGCCCCAGCGCCTGGAGAATGCTGTAGCAGACGGGGATTTCTTTCTCCGGGGCCTCGGTTAGCGACACTCGAATCGTATCGCCAATGCCCGCCGCCAGCAGCGTCGCGATTCCGGCGGTAGACTTAATCCGACCGTAGTCACCATCGCCTGCCTCGGTGACGCCGAGATGCAGCGGATAGTCCATCCCTAACTCGTCCATCCGGTGAACCATCAGCCGATAGGCAGCCAGCATCACCGGCACCCGAGAGGCCTTGAGCGAAATCACCAGATTGTAGAACTCTAGCGATTCGCAAATGCGGATAAACTCCAGCGCCGACTCGACCATGCCCTCGGGCGTATCGCCGTAGGTGAACAGCATCCGCTCGGCCAGCGAACCGTGATTGACGCCGATTCGCATCGCCTTGCCCTGGTCGCGCAGTGAAATCACCAGCGGCTCCAGGGTTTCGCGAATTTTAGTGCCGATCTTGGCGAATTCTTCGGGGGTGTATTCGGTGCGATCGCTAGTAGGCTTCTCAAAGACATAGAGCCCTGGGTTAATCCGCACCTTATCGACGTGCTTGGCCACCTCCAGGGCAATTTTCATGCCGTTGTGGTGGACATCGGCCACCAGCGGCACCGGCTGATAGTCCTGTAACAGCCGCGTTCGAATATCCGCCAGCGCCCGGGCATGGGCCATACTGGGCACCGTCACCCGGACAATTTCGCAGCCCTGTTCGTGCAGCCGCTGAATCGCCGCGACCGCCGCTTCTACATCCAGCGTATCTTCGTTGATCATCGACTGGACGACGACCGGGGCGCTGCCGCCAATCGTGACGTCGCCCACCTTCACCGGACGGGTGCGGCGGCGGGTAATTTTAGTGTCGAAAGCCGCTTCGGGGGCGGCAGCGGGAGGTGAGGACAGGGTTTGCATGGTGCCGTAGGTGGGGTTCAGGTCGGGTGACTTCCTTCAGGGTGCCATAGAAGCAGGCCTTTTGAGTGGCCTAGCTCAGCTGGGCCGTACATTCTAAAATCAGCCGCTGATTCACCGAGGCAAAGGGCTGAATCTCTAGCGCCTGGCGAAAGGACTGAATAGCGGCGGCATATTGGCCCAGGGCCATGTAGGATAGCCCTAAGCCGTGCAGTGCCCCAAAGTGATAGGGCACTAGCTCAAGGGTCATCTGGCAGTCGGCGATCGCGTCTCGATATCGCTGCTGTATGTAGTAGAGCACCGCCCGTCGATTCCAGGCTTCGGCAAAGTCGGGCTGAGCCTGAATCAGCGCCGTCAGCTCAGCTTCGGCAGAGCGGACATCCCCGCCGTTGAGCTGGGTTTGGCTCTGGACCAGACGCTCAATGCCAGCGACGCCCTTTTGGTGAAACCAGGTATGCCAGAGTTCGGCGGTGGCCTGCTCGCGGATCCCTTCATCGGCGGCTTTGAGGGCGTCGAGGAGGCGGGTGAGGTGGTGGGGGTTCATGGGGTGATGGGGTGATGGGTAGTGGGTGGGCTATTCCACCGCTAAGGTGACTCGGTTGCCGCCCAGGCTGCGCAGGTCGGTGAGCAGGTCGGCGACCTGTTTGTAGGGCAGGGTGCGGTCGGCTTTGAGCATGAGGTTGCCCTCCGGGTTTGCGGCGAAGTAGGTGCGAATTTCGCGGGATAGCTGATCTAGGGTAATCGATTCGCCCGCCAGGATGAGCTCGCCCTGAGCAGTCAGGCCGACGACTAAAGGTTCAATATCGGCCTGGTTAATCAGCTCTTCTTCGGTGCCTTCGACCGACCTGGGCAGGGTGACGCCGGCGATCTGTACGCCGGTCAGGTTCATCGCGATCACGACAAAGAAGATCAGCACCGTCATCAGCACGTCCATCATCGGCACGAGGTTGACTTCAGGAATCCGCGATCGCGGTCGGTCTCTGGAGCGCAGCGCCATCAGGGTTCCTCAATCGCTAGGGAAACGCGATCGCCGCCGACGGCCCGCATCTCGCCCAGAAACTGCATCACCGTTTCGTAGGGCAGCTCCTGGCTGGGGAGCAGATAGACCGTATTCTCGGGACTGCGGGCCAGATAGGCTTGAATTTCGGCATTCAGCTGCTCGGCTTCAATCGGCTGCTGGTTGAGCAGGCGCTGACCCTGGGAATCCACTTCGACAATAAACGGGTCGGCGACAATCGGCTCCGCGGGCGGCGGGTCGGACGACTCCGGCGGCAGCTGAATTTCGATCAGCTGTTCGCTGCCGAGGGAGACGGCGAGCACTACGAAGAATGCTAGAACGCCCATCATCACGGTGAGCATGGGGATGAGGTCGATGGTGGGGATGGGGGTGTTGCGGCTGCGGAGGCGCATTTAGGGTGATGGGCTGGGGAGTGATGGGGTAAGGGGGTAGTGGGTGGAGG
>NZ_JADEXG010000011.1 GCF_015207255.1 Vasconcelosia minhoensis LEGE 07310 | reverse complement strand
GTGTAGACGCGATAGCGGCTTCCCGTAGGGTAGGGGTGTTCGTGGAGCGTCGCCTTAGGCGTTAGGGGTGATGGGGGGACAAAGGTTACAATTAGCTTAAATACTCACCTTTTTTCAAATTCACTATGCCTCCTCGCTGGCCTCGTAAACCTGACCGCGTCAATGATCCCGACTATCGCCGCCTGGATGACCGGATGAATTTTGCCATCCATGTTGGCCTGCTATCTGCGGTTAATTCCGGGCTCTGGTTTTATCGCAATCTTAAACCCGACGTGCTGCCCTGGCTCAAGACGTTTACGCTGGTCTGGATTGGGATTTTGGTGCTGCATGGGATTTATATTTTCGCGATCGCAGACTATTCCCCCGCCTCAGTTCCCCAAAAAACTCAAGATTCTGGCTGAGGGTAGGCATCGCTTCAGCGCTTTTCCGACTATTCTATTCACGTAGACCGGAGGTAAGACCCATGGCATTCGCAGATTCAGCCGAAGCCGTCGAAGCGCTCGCCGCAGAAATTGGCGAGAATATTTACATGGATATTGCCAAATGGCATCTGTATCTGGGCGATGCCAAGCTGCATACCGTCCTGGCCGATCGGTTCTATCCCATGCTAGGCAACGGCACCCCCAGCGAAGATGACGTGCTCAAGGTGCTTCAGGACATTCCCATCAAGCTCGGCGGCGGACGGCAGACGGTTTCCCTGGCAGAAATGCTGCCCATGCAGTGCCAGGTCAACCTGATGGATTTGCTAGAGGAATATCAGCGCAAGCTATAACTGCTTGGCGTCTAACCTCACTGAATCTATTGCGCATTATCTTTACAGCACTTGATGGATGCTTTCGACGAGCATCTCAAGAAAGTCAACTGCATCGCCTACAAGCAACTCATCGATATTCCATCGGCTGCCAATATTAAACGTCGGATCTATGTCGGCTTCATGAGCAATCTTATTTCTTCGATCAACAATTGAATTCAGCTGCTGCTTAATGTCTTTCGCGGATCTACTCATCTGAGTAGCCACTTCATCCCACAGCTTCTTATCTGAGATGTATCTAATCGCATCGGCGATCTTGCCTGCTTGCTGAAAACTCTGATACCCTAAGCGCTTCCTAATTTCGCTCTCTAGCCAGGAAGTATTGTTCAACCGGCTTTGGATGCTACTTGATATTATGGGGATCAAGGCTGAAACTGAATGGGTTTGCTGGAGAAATGCATAACCTTGTGCTTGTTGAATTTCAGTTTCAAGCCAGGCGGCAATATCGATCGCTGTTAGTCGGTCTTGGCGTGCGCCACCTAGTGAAACCTCAAAGCGTGAGAACGCCGATTGAGTCGCGTTTGCTGAAGCCTTTGGTTCGGCCCGGTTTCCTCGATGGATTTCCAACATTCCCAATGTCACAACTTCATGCACATAATAATCCAGTGCGCTCACAGCAAGAACTAGCGCTGCGCGTAACATATCTGATATATCAAGTGCGCCTGTAGCTTGAGCTTTAACGGAATTGTGCAGTGCAATCAGGTCTCGAACGCGACTTATGCTGACGCGAAACTGGTCAAGCGCTGACTGCATAGGCGGAGCTTTCAGAGCTTAGCGCAATGATTTTATCGGTCAAATCTGAAAAAGTTTGCTTGAACTCTTGCTGTTTCTTTTGGTTGCTAGTCTTTACTATTCCTTTCTGATGCAGTTGTTCGGAAGTTAAAGCGTAGACTGGAGTACGGTATTTTTGAGATAGCGCAATCAAGCTGTTGAAGTTTGCAATCTTTGCGAGAGAGAGATTGCCTTCAATTCCCTGATCTCTATAGCTCTGATCTGGCAGCATCATATTGCTTTGTCTTAGGGTCGGAATCAGCTTTTCAGAGACGGCCTTTTCAATTTTCTCAATCCAAATTTGAAATGCAGCAGTCTCTTTACCCCGGATAATTCGATAATTTTGGACGATCGTTCCTAGAAAACGCAGATTGACATCAGGGAAAGGATAATTAGCCTCTTTCAAAACTTGCAGTGAGCTTGCTGATTTGCCCCAGGCATACCATCTTGGCAGAACCTTTGCCAAAGAATCAATTGCCATTACAGAGAAAAAGTCAGCAGTGGTAGGCACCAAAAAGAAGTCGCTGATCATCAGCAAATTCTGGTTAATAGAGCCTAGGCTGGGGCTCATATCAATCAACACATAGTCTGCATTGAACTTGGCAGCTGTTTTCTCAAGCAAGTCATTGATAGCACCGGGTAAGTTTTTAAGAGCTTGAATCGAACCGCTAAGCTCTTGCGCAATACCTAGAGTTACCTCATACTCAGCAAAACCAACGTGTCCTGGCAAAAGAAACAAATCATCGCGGCCCTGTATTGGAATACAATCGACAGCCTCAATCGCTTTGGGTTGTGACTCAAACGCCGGGGCCAACCCCGACTTTATATTTGAAGTTGTATTGTAAATCTCTTGAATTCTCGCTTCATCATCCTCGGTCTCCTCGCCCAAAGCTATGCCTGTGAGATTGCACTGCGGATCGCTATCTACGAGAATTACTCTTTTCCCTTTTGAGGCGAGCATCCAGCCCAAGTTAAATGCGGTTGTAGTCTTACTGACTCCGCCCTTGTGATTAAATAAGGCAACTTTTTGAACCATAGCATTGAGCCTGCTTGTGGATGTCAAGATCGCGGGTTGCACAAAAGTAGGACTGAAGGGGCGAGGCAGCCTTTTAACCCCTTAGCCTTGAGTATAACCAGAAGTCAATGCAGGTATACCGTGAAGCCAGACTACAAAGAAATCAATCAGAAATCTCAGATTCCAGTACTCGCCCTTAGCGTCTCCTGAGCGGGAAACGCCTTTGAGCCGGTAAATTCAGCCCAAATTCCAAAAAATAGCCTGATTTATTTGCTGAAAAAGGCTAATAAAAGTTAACATATAAGGGAAGTTTATACTTAACACCGACTCGCAAAACCCATGACTGGATTTATCAGAGGACTATTTGGCGGCAAAAAAGCCGATCGGCCCAACGGGCCGACTCAGGCTAAGGGAGCTTTCTACCTGGACGCCGACGATGCCAAGAGCTATGGCGATATTGACTATATGCGCACCAGTAAGACCGTCAAGCGCACCTTTGCTCGGAAGAAGGGTCAAACGAAGGAGGTCGAGAGCATTAAGCAAGTTTCTGCGCTCGGCAGCACCCCCTATAACAATAGTGGGACTTTCCCGTCTGTGGGGACTAGTACCGGCAGCAGCACTGGCAGCACCGGTAGCACCAGCAGCAGCGGCATCTCGACTCAGAACAACAACGTGGCAAATAGCCAGTCTAAGCGTCGCAAGCCTGACAGCAGCATGGATACCTTCCGCAACATGGCTCGCGAGATGCGGAAATAGTTGAAAGTGACCTTCAGAGCTGCCTGACTTTAGGCTCGTGGCTCCGGCTGCGGGCCTAAAGTTTTAGGTGTCATCCAGGCCAGCGTCAGGGCTCGGCCCGCCATAAAGCAGGTCATGGCTAGCCAGAGCAGGTTGGGACTGCGGAGCTGCTGGGCGATTAGGGCGATGGGCAAAAAGCAAATTAAGGAAGCAATCAGGGTGGAGTTGCGCAGGGCTCGACCGGCGGTCAGTCCCAGGAAATAGCCGTCTAGCATAAACGCGATCGCGCCGAACCCCAGTACCGGCAGCAGCCAAATGACATAGGCTTTCACCCCGGCGACCAGGTCGGCGTGGTTTGTCAGCAGGCCAAAGAGGGAAGCGGGGTAGCGGGCAAACGCGATCGCAAACCCCACGCCTAAAATTACGCTCACGGCGCTGCCCCATAGCACTAGCCGCCGCAGCTGAGCGTAGGCGGCCTGACCGTAGAATTGCCCGGCGTAGGTTTCAGTGGCAAAGGCAATCCCATCCAGCAAATAGGCGGCCAGGGTCACCACCTGGAGCAGCAGCGTATTCACCGCCAGGGTCTGCGCCCCCATTCCCGAGCTGAAGTTGGTAAAGAGGGAAAAGCACATCACCAGGGCAAAGGTGCGAATCAGGATATCCCGATTGAGCTGAAACAGGGCTCGGATCGCCTTGGTTTCCCAGAGCTGACCGCGCAGCTGCCGAATCGTCGGCCAGGGGATCGTCGGTAAGATCATCGCTAGCCCCACCAGCAGCATCAGATACTGGCTCATGGCGGTGGCTAAACCCGCGCCGTAGCTGGCCCAGCCCAGCCGATAGATGAACCCGTAGTCCAGTGCCACATTCGCCCCGTTACTCACGAGAGACAGCAAAATCACAATCCGCCCCTGGCCCCGACCTAGAAACCAGCCCAGCAGCACATAGTTCATCAGCACCGCCGGCGCTCCCCAAATGCAGGCCCGATAGAACGCCTGCCCCGCCGTCAGCACGTCGGCGTCGGCCTGGAGCAGCGAAAAGCCCAACCGGCGGATCGGCAACTGGAGTAGAAAAATTAGCAGTCCCAGCCCCAGGGCCAGCAGTAGATTGCGCATGCCAACCAGCCAGAGTGAGTCAGACTCAGCCCGACCCACTGCCTGAGCAACCAGCCCGGTCGTTCCCATGCGTAAAAAGCCGAAGCTCCAGTAGATCACGTTGAAGATAATCGTCGCCAGCGCCACCCCAGCGAAATAATAGATTTCGTCCAGGTGCCCCAGAAAGGCGGTATCAATTAGCCCAGCCAGCGGCACCATTAAATTGGAGATGGTATTCGCGATCGACAGTCGCAGGAATGGCGCAACCCAGTTCGTGTTGTGTAGACTTGTCAGTGGATTTGCCGGTGGATTTGCCGGTGGACTGGGTTGATTCGCCATGCAGAATTCCTGAGATGATGCTTTAAGTCTGTCTACTACCGGAATGAGACCCAGGAGCGAGTTAGCAGTGCTATCGTAAAGATATATGAAAAAACTGAGTGCCCTCAGCTAAGGTATAGATTCGTCAGGGTTCACTCAGTATTACTCAGCAGCAACTCCTTTAGGCTATGCGCGATCGCGTCCTCTATGTCCGCCTCCCCTGTAATCCTATCTTTCCGATTGGGGTCGTGTATCTGGCGGATCATCTCCACAAGCTATTTCCCCAAGCCGAGCAGCGCATTTTTGACCTGGGCACGGTGCCGCCGCTCGACTTTGGCTCGGCCCTAGACCGCTACATCGATAGCTTTCGACCAACGCTGATGGTCTTTTCCTGGCGCGATATTCAAATCTACGCGCCGGTTGGCGGTCGCGGCGGGAACCCTCTGCAAAACGCCTTTGAATTTAACTATGGTGCCAATCCGCTGGTGAAGCTGCGCGGGGCGATGGGCGGCCTGCGGATGGTGACCACCTACCTATCCGAGCTGTGGCGCAACTCCCGGCTAATCAAGCGCGGTCTGAAGCGGGCGCGAAAGCATTTTCCCGACGTGCAGATGGTGGTGGGCGGCGGCGCGGTCAGTGTGTTTTACGAGCAGATGAGCCAGATGATGCCGGAAGGAACCATCATCTCTGTGGGCGAAGGCGAGACGCTGTTAGAAAAACTGCTGCGCGGCCAGCCCATCGACGACGAGCGCTGCTACGTGGTGGGGCAGCGTCAGCCGCGAGATCGCCTGATCCACGAATGGCCGACGCCAATTGAGAAAACCGCCTGCCACTACGACTATATCGAGCAAATCTGGCCCGAGTTTGAATATTACCTGCAAGAGCAGGACTTCTATATCGGCGTTCAAACCAAGCGAGGCTGTCCCCACAACTGCTGCTACTGCATCTATACCGTGGTCGAAGGCAAGCAGGTGCGCATTAATCCGGCGGATGAAGTCGTCAAGGAGATGCAGCAGCTCTACGGCCGAGGTATTCGCAACTTCTGGTTCACCGATGCCCAGTTTATCCCCGCCCGCAAGTTTATCGACGATGCAGTTGAGCTGCTGCAAAAAATCCTAGCGGCAGGCATGGATGACATTCACTGGGCCGCCTACATCCGCGCCGACAACCTGACGCCAGAGCTCTGCGAGCTAATGGTCGCCACCGGCATGAACTATTTCGAAATCGGCATCACCAGCGGTTCCCAGGAGCTGGTGCGAAAAATGCGGATGGGCTATAACCTGCGGACGGTGCTGGAAAACTGCCGTGACCTGAAATCGGCGGGCTTTCAGGATCTGGTCTCGGTCAACTATTCCTTTAACGTGATTGATGAGCGGCCCGAAACGATCCGTCAGACGATTGCCTACCACCGGGCGCTGGAAGCCATCTTTGGTCGAGATAAGGTCGAACCGGCAATCTTCTTTATTGGCTTACAGCCCCATACCCATCTGGAAGAATACGCCTTCGAGCACGATATCCTCAAGCCAGACTATAATCCGCTCAATATTCATCTGCCCTGGGTGGCTAATAAGCTGCTGTGGAATCCTGAACCGCTGGGCTCGTTCTTCGGCGAAATCTGTCTAGAAGCCTGGCAGCAAAATCCCAACGACTTTGGCCGCACGGTGATGGACCTGTTAGAAGCCAAATTGGGCCGCTCTTCGCTCGAAGAAGCACTGACCGCACCTATCGGGGATCAGCCCCGGGCCTTGGCTGAGATATCATCTTAAAGTGGGTGAATAATATCTAGATATTCATTTCCACTGTCCTTTAAACCGTTAACCCATACCTCAAACCCATGTTGCCCGGTTCCATTCTTCAGCAGCTAGTCGATCGCCGAGACTCAGAGGACTCTGAGCAATCGGGTCGGACCCCTTTGAACTTTGGGGTGTATTACAAAAATACGCTGGTGGCGCTCTGTCATGCGCTGGAGGATGCGGTGATTGCGACGGACTGTTCGCCGCTGATGGTGACGGCCTTCCAGCAGGGAAAATGGTATTTGCAAGAGGCCGATCGCTATGGCGACATTGCCAAACGGGCTAGCCACATTGCGATCATGGCTGCTCCAGGAGCTGGGTTTCACGACCATCCTACGAGTCAGCTACCCAATGTCTTCTTAGTCGATCTGGCGAAAGACGATCCGGTTGCTCAGGAATGGCACCTGATGATCCTAGACCCGTCCTACAGCGCTATGGTGCTCTGTCAGGAGCTCTCCGATGCCGACTATGGCCCCAATGGTCGGCCTGAAAACGACCTGGAGCGGAAGTTTTACGGCTTCTGGACCTTCGACCCAGAGCTGGTGCGGGAAACAATCGACATTTCTTTAGCGCATTTGGGGCAGTACGATCCTGAGCTACAGGCGACCCTGCAGCAGCGGCTCGACCAGATTCAGGTTCAGCCCGCCGCCAAGACCGACGGCATCAGCGAGGTGGTCGTCCGCGTGGTGGACTACCTACAGGAGGGTAACTCCCTCTCGACCCGGTCTGAAACCTTGCAATTCGCCAACGCCCTGCGGCAAAACTTAGCCTCTAGCGAGCTTCAGGCCTTTTTACGGATGGCCCAGCTGGCTGACATTGCCGACCCGACTAATCCTCTAGCGGCCTCAGAAGTAGCCTCCCTAGCAGAGATGATGGCCCAGCTGCTGGAGCTGCCCGTCTGGCAGCTCCAGCGGCTGCGGTTGGCTAGTTTGCTGCACCGAATTGCCCCCCTCCAGCCAGCGGTTGATGACGAAACTGGGGTTGGCCCGAGCTGTCCGCTGAATCAGCGCACCCAGGCGCTGCGGATAATGCCTCGAATGCGGGCAGTCGCCAGGATTTTAGCTCACCAGGGCGAATGGTGGAACGGTACCGGTCAGCCCGGCGGCTTAGCAGGCGATCAGATTCCGGTTGAATCTCGGATTTTGGCACTGGTCGCTGCTTTCCAGGCTGAGGTTACCGATCAGCACCGGCAAGATGCTTCTGTAGAGGACGCTGCCAAAGCTAACTGGCAGCACATCACTAATGCCCTGACCGCCTGTCAAGCTGAGCAGGGCGAACGCTGGGATCCTAAACTAGTCGAGGTTCTGGGCTTCTTAGTTAAGGGCCTGCAGCAGGGACTCAGCCTGCCCACAATTCCGATGAAGGTGTCGCTGGGTTCTGGGCTGCTCAATCCCGACATGGAAGACGCCTGGCCCGAACCGACCGAAGCTGAAGCTAAGGTTTCGGCCAAATAGTTTTTGACATTACACTTTCACCTGACCGTCAACAAGTATGGACATCAACGCAATCCGCAAGGGTGAACTCAAGCATCTCTCTGGTGCCCAATTGAATGAGGCCGAGCTGGCCGAGGCCGATCTCCGGGACGCTCATCTCGCCGGAGCCAACCTGGTCGGGGCCGATCTGACCCGAGCGAAGCTGGCTCAGGCCCGCCTGGAGGGGAGTCATTTAGGCGGAGCGCGACTGGTCGGCGCTGACCTGCGGGCCAATCTGTGGGGAGCCAACCTGATGCAGTGCGACCTGACCGGGGCCGACCTGCGCGGGGCCAATCTGCGCGGCGCCAATCTGATGGGCGCCAAACTGGTCGGGGCCAGCCTAGCTGGGGCCTTCCTCAGTGGCGCTAACCTGACGGGAGCCAACCTCCAAACCGCCGATCTGCGCAATACCGACCTGCGTGGCGCTAACTTTAGCAATAGCAGCCTGCATGGGGCCGATCTGTCCCAGGCCGACCTGCAGGGGGCTGTTTTAACTGAGGCTAATTTGGAAGAGGCTAACCTGCAAGCCGCTAATCTAGCTGGAGCTAGGCTGACCGGAGCTAATTTACTCTGTGCCGACCTAAACGGTGCCGACCTAAACGGTGCCGACCTAAACGGTGCCTGCCGGACGGGAACTGTTTTGGCTACGGCGGTTTAGCCGGTCGGGTGGCAAGATACTAAGGTCAGCGTAAAGCGGCTGACGGCAGCGCTAGCCTAGATGATAAAATCATGGATTCAGCTATGGTAGCCGCACTATGCGCTTCTGATGATGGCATTCTCTATCTGCTGCAAAAGCGTATCTATACGAGAGCCTTTCCTCAACAGCTGATCGATATTGGGCTGATCGCTCGTGGCTACTTGAGCTAGTTCAATACTGGAGCGCGATCGCGGCTCAATCTGTGGAACATCCTATAAATATCCCCTATAGTCGCTGTCTCGATAGCTGCTGAACAAACAGCGCATGTTCCGGCGTTGCCAGTCCGGATTGTAGTCCTGACAGCACCTTCACCATATTTCCGGCTAGCAAGTCTGCTACTGCTAGCCATAATCCTGGAAACACCCGGCTGCGGATGAATCCATCCGCATCGACGGGGAGGGGCCGATAGCCTCCCGCTTCCAGATAAAACCAATCTAGCTTCTGCTCAAATACCTGCCAAACGATATACTCCTGAGCGCCGTTACGCCGGTACGCCCGCTTTTTATCTCTGAGGTCAATGGCCGCACTGCTTGCTGCAATCTCTGCGACCAGTTCTGGTGCTCCTTCAATGTAATCGTCTTCGCTAAGCCGAACCCGGCCTCCAGACTGTTCTTCAATCAGCAGCACGGCATCCGGTTGGGGTTCGTTCTCCAAGTCAAGGCGGACTGTCGGATTATCGCCTAATGCTACACCGGTAGTCATACTTTCATAAACCCCTAGCCAAGTGATTAAGTGACCATGGGGTTGACCATGACTTCTAAAGCGCAGGGCCGCTGCCATGTAAACGACTCCTTCAATCAGCTCGGCTTTTTTGACGTTGAGCATGGCCCCGTAGCGACGCTCAAATTCGTCACGATTTAAGCGATCGCCATTTTCCAACGGCGGTAGCAGCTGTCGCTGGGAGGGGAAGTTAACCATGGCTGGCGCTGTAAATACAAAAAATCGGGATGGCGGGATTCGAACCCACGGCCCCTTCGTCCCGAACGAAGTGCGCTACCAAGCTGCGCCACATCCCGTTTCATGGCTTACGCCGACCCTACAAGCATCAGCGCTCACCTAGCCTATCATAGGACGCTGGTGGTGCGTAGCGCGATCGCGCCACAAAACTCAGTTTAAACACGGCTTGCCTTCTAATACACTCTTTTCGCCAGGACTGGGATAAAATCTAGGCTGGCTGGCCGAACGGCTAGCGCTGGGCTCTTCTTGCACATGCGGAAAAGTATCCATCTCAAGTTTTCATCTAGCGTAGCGTCTAAGCGACCCCTGTAATGGCTATAGCTCTATCTCCGACTGCCTTTATCGATAAGCCGATTAAATTTGGTACCGACGGCTGGCGAGGGATGATCGCCGCCGACTTTACCTTTGCGCGCGTGGCTCAGGTGGCCGCGATCGCGGCCCAGGTGCTTCAGGACTGCTACGGTCAGAGCAGCGGCAGCAGTACGGTGATCGTCGGCTTTGACCGCCGTTTTCTATCGCCCGAGTTCGCCCAGATTGCGGCGGAGTCGATTGCGGCGGTGGGCTTTACGGTGCTGCTGTCGGAGACCTTTGCGCCTACGCCAGCCTTTAGCTGGGCTGCCCACGACCAGAGCGCCCTAGGCGCAATCGTGATTACAGCCAGCCACAACCCGGCAGCCTATTCTGGGCTGAAGGTAAAAGGCGCGTTTGGGGGTTCGGTGCCGCCCGAGGTGACCCAGCAGATCGAAGCCAAACTCGGACAGGATCTGCCTGTGGCTAGCACGCCCGGAGGGATCCACCGCTTTGACCCCTGGCCCAGCTACTGCCATGCCCTCCAGTCCAAGGTCGATATCGCGGCAATTCGGCAGGCGGTCAGCATCGGCAAGCTGACGGTCTTTGCCGACGTCATGCACGGCGCTGCTGCTACCGGCCTAAAGCGGCTACTAGAGACGGAAATCAATGAGCTCAACGGCGAGGCCGACCCCCTATTTGGCGGCGGTGCGCCGGAGCCGCTGCCGAAATATATTCCTGCTTTGACGGCGGCAATGCAGGCGCGGCACCAGTCCGGGGCGACCGGGCTGGCGGCAGGTCTGATTTTTGACGGGGATAGCGATCGCGTTGCCGGGATGGATGGCCAGGGCACCTTCCTCAGCTCACAGGTGCTAATTCCTATCCTGATCGAGCACCTGACCGCCCGCCGCGGGTTTAGAGGCGAAGTCGTTAAAACCATCAGCGGCTCCAGGCTGATGCCCGCCGTCGCCGAACTGTATGGGCTCCCCGTTCATGAAACGCCGATTGGCTATAAGTACATTGCCGACCGTATGCTGGCCGCCGAGGTGCTAATTGGCGGTGAAGAGTCTGGCGGCATTGGCTATGGCCATCATATCCCTGAGCGCGATGCCCTGCTATCGGCGCTGTATTTGCTAGAAGCTGTCGTCCAGAGTGGCCAGGGCTTCGGCGAACTCGACCAGGCCCTGCGGGAAAAAACCGACTTCACCGCTGCCTACGATCGGATCGATCTGCCCCTGGCCAACATGCAGGTACGCAATCAGCTCCTGACCCGGCTCCAGAACCAAACGCCTCAGACCGTTGCCGGACGTCAGGTGGTCAACTGTCTCACCATTGATGGTTACAAATTCAGCCTGGAAGACGGCAGCTGGCTGCTGATTCGCTTCAGCGGCACCGAGCCCGTCCTCAGGCTGTACTGCGAGGCTGCCACGCTGGACCAGGTTCAGGAAACGCTGAGCTGGGCCAAAGACTGGGCCAGCTCCGGGGAGCAGTGACGTTTAGGTTAAACGGTTATATCAAAAACTATCCTACTGCTCAATACTTTTTACTAATCGGGCTAAAATCTAGAGATAGTTAGCGCTAGAGGCGAATCGTGGCTTATGAGCCCAACTTTACAGCGCGTGATGAGTGATTTGAAACAGCTCACCTTGAACGAGCAGTGGAAGCTGGTGGGTTACTTAATGAACCAGCTTCAGTCCAAGGTACAGATAGCTGAAGCGCTACAGCCAGAGGTTGAATCATCGACTGGAGCAATGAGTATTGACGAATTGCTGGAGGAAACTCGCGGTAGCTGGGGAGATCGAAGTCCTGAAGCAATAGATGCTGAGCTCGCTCGGCTACGGCAGATTGATTGGGGAGAGTAGAATTTGAGCCTGTGGAGCTGCTTTTCGATACTAATATTATAATTTATCACTTGAACAATCAGCTGAATGAGTATGGCGAAAATCTCTTAAGGCAAGGTCTTTCTGGGCAGAGTGCTTACTCAATTATTTCGAAAATTGAGCTACTTGGCTTTAACCAGCCTGATACTGCCGACGTTCAAGCTAGACGAGTTCTATCTGGACTGATTGAATTGCCATTGACATCTGAAGTTGCTGAACGCACAATTATGCTGCGTAAGCGCTTTAAGATTAAAATTCCTGATGCCATCATTGCTGCTACGGCACTAGAGTATTCGCTTCGACTGATTACTCGAAACGAAGTTGACTTTGCCAAGGTTGAAGATTTAAATCTGACTAACCCCTTCGAAGCTCAAAACTGATCTGCTTTTTTTAACTTGCCGATTCCCTGATAGGACCGTTGTAGTCAACTACGACGCTGCGATCGCGATTATCGACGGTGACTACGCTTTCGATCGGATAGTTGCCATTGGCAGCTTGGCTGGGGCTGCCGCCCTGGAAGGTAAAGGTGATGCTGCCGTCCTGATTGATGACGTAGGGCGCTTGGTTTACGTCACCGTGCATGGCGGGCTCGGCCCGGTAGGACCCCAGACCGCCGTTAAGCCGCTCTGCCGCCTGTCGGGCTTCGTTTTTGGCCCGGACTAGCACAAAGTGGTCGTTTGCTCGCGAGACGAAGTCGGGCTGAATGGTGCTAGGGGGCGTGTCTGCCGCAATGTCTGTTCTGAGGTCGCCATTGTAGTCGATGACGGTTTCCCAGCTGGTGACATCGACGGTAATGATGCTTTCAACGCTGTAGATGCCTGCGGCGACGTCGGCAGGATTGCCCCCGCGAAAGGTAAAGGTAACCGTGCCATCGTTATTGTCTACGTAGGGGACCTGGAGGATAGACCCGTGCATGGCTGACTCAGCTCGATATTCGTTCAGTCCGCCGTTGAGCCGTTCTGCCGCCTGCCGGGCTTCGTTCTTAGCTCGAACTAGAATGAGATGGTTGTCAACCTGGGCCACGAGCGGCGCGGCGCTGTTTTGGGCTGTGACTGTCTGGCCTACTGACTGGCTTGGGGGTCCACTATCAGCCGGGGTGGTTCCGGCAGCAGCAGCGCCGACTGAAAGCAAAGCGCTGGCCCCGACCAGTGCGCCCAGCCTCGAATGTTTGAATGCTTTTCTTGAAATCGTATAGAGGTGCTCCAGCATATTGGCCTCCCAAAATATTAGCTTTCCAAAAACGTACCTTAAGTCGGATGAAGTCATTTGACTGAGCGAATCGGCCAATCGCTCAGGTGTCACCTGCCTTAAGGCTATACGTTGGCAGAGTTCACCTCTCGATGGGCTAAATCCGGTAAAGTGACGACAAATGTTGTTCCAGCATTGACCTCGCTGCTGAACGAAATCGTTCCTCCATGCAGGTCAACGGCCTGTTTTACAATTGCCAATCCCAGCCCGGTCCCTGAAACCTCGCCCACATTAGCGGCTCGGTAAAAGGCATCAAAGAGACTTTTCTGATCTTCAGGAGAAATTCCAATGCCCTGGTCTTGGATCTGAAAGACAACATCTGCCGAACGGCGCTGTATCTGGAGTTGAACAACGCTATCTGATGAAGAATACTTAAGCGCATTGGATAGCAAATTGGTCAGAATCTGTCGGAGTAAAACCTCGTCGCAATAAGCCGGATCGTGTTCCCCTTCATAGGTAACATGGACTGTGCGAGCATAGCTGCTGCTGAGCTTAACTTCTTCAATCAGCTTGCGGCAGAACGGTTCAAGCGTAATGGCGACCGGGGCCAGGTCCAAACCATTCACCTCGGTCTTAATCATCACCAAAACGTCATCCAGCAGCGTCGTCATCCGTTTGACGGCCTTCTGAATCCGCTGCAAAAAGTCAGCTTTCTTCTCGGAAACGGCATCTTGCTTTGTTTCCAGCAGCTGCGTCAGGCCCGAAATCATATTCAGGGGGCTGCGGAACTCATGGGAGGCAACCGAGATGAAGCGCGACTTGAGCTCGTTTTGCTCCCGTTCGCGGGCGAGTGACTCGCTCAGCTGAAGAGAAAAGCGGCGCGATCGCAGCAGCATTTCCACCCGCACCCGCAGCTCTGCCTTTTCAATCGGCCTAGCTATCAGCTCGTCGATGCTCTCCCACAGATTGCGCGTCATGAGCTTTACATCAGGGCGGGAGGTGATCAGCAAAACGGGTAGAAAAACCGGCTGTTCTTGCTGTTTTCGGCTCTGAATCTCTTCCCACAGATGAGTTAGCGCTCTACCGTCTAAAATGCATAGATCGAAGGGGTCATCTGTGAAAGAAACCGGCTTTGTTTGCGCTACCGTGTTTTCAACGGTGACCTCGTAATACTGTTTCAGGTATTCCGCTAGCAGACGGCGATTTTCAGACTGTTCTACAAGGATTAAGATCTGTGCCATCGGCTTACCTGAGCTATCCTGCTGCGTAAGACCATCTTACTCAACTATTTCCTTGGTGGATATTGGAAAGCCGCTTAGAATGCCGTGCAGCTGGTTCAGCGGCTGTCCCACTTTCATGCCGTACCGGCTAATCTCAAACTCACGCAGGGTTTTCTCAAAATTGCTCATGCGCTTTTTCAGAACCCCGATTGCGCGGCGCAGCCCACCCTTAAATTCTAGATATCGTAGAAAAATAATGTTGTCGGCTAGGTAGCTAACCCCAATTTCTGTAGCTCGAAAATCGCCGGTGATATTCTCTGTTTCATTGACCAGAAGTACGGCAACGCCTACATTCTGTAAATACTTGCATAATGCGTGAATGTGACTGACCAAATCATTACCCCGGACCGAGAGGCGGTACCCCGAGAGACTGTCAATCATCACAATCTGCACGTTCTGCTGCTCTACTTCTTTGATCACCAGATCGGCAAATTCGTCTGGCGAATACCGCAATGGCTCAATTTGAACGACTGAAAGCGTTCCCTGCTCTAGCATTGCATCTACGGCGATATTGATGCCTCTAGAACGGCGCAGCAGCGTCTCTCGGCTTTCTTCAAAAGAATAAATTACCGATCGTTCACCCCGTCCAGCGGCTTCTTTCATAAATTGAGACCCGAGAGTACTCTTGCCTACCCCACTCGGACCGGTGATTACCGTGATGCTGCTACGCTCGATGCCACCGTCCAATAGCTCATCGATCTCAGGAATGCCAGAGGAGATTGTTTCCATCTCAAGCGAGTGCCCATAAATATCGGGGATCAGCCTGGGAAAAAGTACCATCCCAGTTGAAGTGAGCTGGATTGAATGCTGCCCGCTACGAAAATCGCTACCTCGGAACTTTGAGACCTGCAAGGAGCGTTCATGCTGCTCCAGTTTGAGGCTAATCACACCGTCGCTCATGAACTGTAGGTCGTCGTCTGGCGCGGCTTCACTATCCTCTGACGTAAATAGGACGGTGGCTCCGCGCTCTCTCAAAAATCGTAGAAACGACAGCACCTGCTTGCGAAACTGAAATGCATCGGCGGCAAAATAGCGAAACTGCGTAATCGAGTCAATAAAAATACGCTGGGGTTTGAGCGATTCGATCTGCTCGACAATTTCCCGGGTCATCGGTTCTCGCTCGACCTCTGCGGGAGAAAAGATGTCATAGGTCTGAACCTGAGCAAAAAAATCCGTTGTCGGGCTGAGGTCGAGAAATGTCGTAGACCACAGGTTTAAGCCTAGCCCCTGAGCCGTATTCTTAAGCTGCTCTACCGGTTCCTCCAGGGTGATGAACAGGCTCGTTTCACCATTATCGGCTGCCGCCGCCAAAAAGTGCAGGCCAATGGTGGTCTTGCCTGTCCCGGGCTGGCCCCGCACCAGATAGGCCCGATTGGCAAGGTAGCCGCCGTCAAGCACCGTATCTAATCCCGCAATGCCTGACTGCAAGCGCTTCTGATCCAAACTGCTTTCCTGCTCTCAACGCTGATTCAACAAATATGATACACCGCGCTCAAGAAAGTAGGCCGCTGCCCGGGCTATACGGCAATTAGCCCTTTACGAGCGGGCAATTCTAATATCAGGTTTTGCTGCCCTCGTGGGGTCACTTCCCCCTGGCCATAGAGAATTTTTTGGGGCAAAGGCCGGTCTAGAGAAATCTTAAGTGTTGCGGCGGTCTCTCCAGTATTAACTGCGACAACCAGCATCTCATCATCTAGAAGGCGGGTAAAGCAATAGCATAGACCCTCGGCAGCCAGCGTCCGATATTGACCGATACGCAGGGCCGGATAGGCGTGGCGCAGGGCAATCAGATCTTTATGCAGCTGGAGGAGCGGCTGGTTCCAGTCGGGCTGTTGGGGAAATACCCGGCGGCAGTCGGGATCGAGTCGTCCCGGTAGACCAACCTCGTCGCCGTAGTAAATGCTCGGCGCACCGGGGAAGGTCATGAGTAGCAGCACTGCCAGTTCAAAGCTGGCCAGGTCTTCATCGACAACGCTGAGGGCACGGGCGATATCGTGGCTGGAGAGCAGGTTGAGCTGGGTCAGCTGAATTTCCCAGTCGTAAAGATCGAGCAGAGTTTGGATTTTTTCCGCATAGCCCTGGGCGTCCAGCGGCGGGTAGGGCAGGTAGTCGGGCAGCTCAACCAGCGGCTTAACGACGCGATCGCGCCCCGCAAAGGCCAGCGTCGGTCCCGTAAACAAGTAGTTCATCACGCCGTCGAACTGGGTGCCATCGAGCCACTGGCGGGCGTCCGTCCAGACTTCGCCGACGATGTAAGCTTCGGGGTTGAGGGCCTTGACGCGATCGCGAAACACTTTCCAAAAGCCCGGTGTCTTCACCTCAAAGGGCACATCCAGCCGCCAGCCGTCGATGCCCTGGCGAATCCAATATTCGGCAATCCGCATAAGGTATTCCTGCACCTGCGGATTGTCGTGGTTGAAGGTGGGCAGGGCGCGATTATCCACCCAGCCGCGATAGTTAGCCAGCTTTTCCCCATCGTAGGCCGACAGCGGCCAGTCGTGGATGTCAAACCAGTCGAGCCAGGGCGAATGGGGGCCATTTTCTAACACATCGTTGAAGTAGAAAAAGCCGCGGCTGGAATGGTTGAAAACGCCGTCGAGCACCACCTTCATGTCTCGGGCGTGGGCGGCCTGGAGCAGATCGAGAAATGCCTCGTTACCCCCCAGCAGCGGATCGACCTGGTAGTAGTCGTGGGTATGGTAGCGGTGGTTGCTGGCCGAGCGAAAAATTGGCGTAAAGTAAATCGCGGTGACGCCCAGGTCTTGCAGATAGTCGAGCTGGTCGATTACGCCCCAGAGGTCGCCGCCCTTATAGCCTTGCAGCGTCGGTGGGCTATTCCAGGGCTCTAGCGGCACCTGCATCTCAGGCGGCAGGTCTGGCCGAGTCGAGCGCGCAAAGCGATCAGGGAAAATTTGGTAGAAAACCGCATGTTTGACCCAGTCTGGGGTTTGAACTTGCATAAAGGCTGCTGTCGGACTCCTTTAATAATTAATAGCCTACTGAGTTAGCGCCATTTTTTCTTTGGTCGAACGGTAGAAAAGCGCTAAACTGCCTGCTGGACAATTTGATCCCTCGACTATCGAATCTCCAAGGCCGTCTTCCGGCGCGGCGGTGGAAAAGCCCGCTCTAGCTCGGCTAGGTCTTGGGCGGTTAGGGTCAGGTCGAGGGCGGCCCGGTTCTCGCGCACGTGCTCGGGCTGGGTTGCTTTAGGAATGACGACGATGCCCTGCTGGAGCAGCCAGGCCAGGGCCACCTGAGCTGGGGTAACCTCGTGCCGGGTGGCCACGGCTTGCAGCTGGGGCTGACCAAACAGCCTTTGCTGCTCGCTGGCCGACTGGCCAATGGGAGAATAGGCCATGACCGGCATCTGTTGCTGCCTGCACCAGGGCAGCAGATCCCATTCGATGCCGCGATGCATCAGGTTGTACATCACCTGATTGGTGGCGATGTTTTCGCCCCCCGGCCTGCGAATCGCCTTTGCCATGCCGTCCTGGTCAAAATTGCTGACGCCGTAGTCGCGAATTTTGCCCGCCGCTTGCAGCGACTGAAAGGCTTCTAAGGTTTCCGCTAGCGGCACTGAGCCGGGCCAATGAAGCAGGTAGAGATCGAGATAGTCAGTCTGCAAGCGCCGTAGGGAGCGATCGCAGGCCGCCACTGCCCCCTGCCGCGACGCATTGTAAGGGTAGACCTTGCTGACTAGGAAAACCTCTGAGCGCTGGCCTGCGATCGCGTCCGCAATCACTTCCTCAGCCCCGCCTTCGCCATACATTTCAGCCGTGTCAATCAGCGTCATCCCCAGCTCTATCCCCAGCTGCAGCGCCTCAACTTCAGCCGCCCGCTCTGAGGGCCGCTCTCCCATTTTCCAAGTGCCCTGTCCCAGGACAGGAATGGCATTTCCAGACGGCAGGAGCAGGGTTTTCATTGGATTCCTCTAGACGACAGCTGCGGAGCGGGGAGGAGAAAGGCTAGCTTTCTAACCGCGCATCCATGGTGATGTCGGCATTCAGCACTTTGGAGACCGGACAGTTCTCTTTCGCGGTATTCGCCGCTTTTTCAAACGCCTGTAGACTGGCCCCGGGGATCTTAGCGGTGACGTTCAGGTGCGCCTTGGTAATCTCAAACTCGTTGCTCTCGGTGTTGAGCGTCAGGCTAGCAGTCGTTTCAATCGTCTCGGGGGTGAGACCGGCTTCGCTGAGCTGATCGGTCAATGCCATGGAGAAACAACCCGCATGGGCTGCCGCGATCAGCTCCTCTGGATTAGTCCCCGGCGTATGCTCAAAGCGCGTCCCGTAGGAGAGTTTTGAGTTATTGAGGGTACCGCTTTCGGTGGTAATTTTACCTTCGCCTTCCTTAATACTGCCCTGCCAGATAACAGTTGACTTACTTTCCATAAAAAAAATCCTTTTTTTACAACTAGTTTAGGCTTAGGCGATAACCCAATAAAAAGAATCCTCCAATAGACCGATCTCTTTTCTTGCGGTCAATGAGTTCTTTCCTTTAAGTAGCAGTGACAGTCGGGTTTCTCGATCAAGGAAGCCGCTAACGCATTCAGCCCGACTGCGCCAAGCAGACCGCCCCCAGCAGTTCCCTCAATCGTAATCGATGGAACCGATAGCTGCATCAGCCGCCGCTTGGCCGCAGGGGCGTGACTAAAACCGATGGGCATACCAATCACTAAAGCCGGTTGGAGCTGCGCGGCAAGTGTTCGCGCAGCGTCTCCAGAGGAGTTAGACATGCCGTAGGCGATTGCATCGCAAATCCTGACCAGCAAAGAGGGCGCATAGCCCACGATTAAAATGCAGCCTCGGGGCAGCTGAGACAGCCGCTGCTGCCAGTCAGAGACCTGCCAGCAGCTGGCTTCCGCTTCAGCAGCGCTGTGAATGTGAGGATCGTCTAACAGCGTCAAAGTTTCACAGCCTAGATGAGCTAGACGAGTTTGATCAAGGGCTGCCGTCACCATCGGTACGTCACCGACAACAGCGCAGCCCGCCCCGAGGGCTGCTCGGGCTGCTTTAATCGCTCCATGACTGAGCCGTACAAAGGAAACCAGGCTGACATCTCCGCAGGCCAGCACCAGCTGTGAGAG
Source organism: Vasconcelosia minhoensis LEGE 07310 (assembly GCF_015207255.1). Lineage (GTDB taxonomy): Bacteria > Cyanobacteriota > Cyanobacteriia > Phormidesmidales > Phormidesmidaceae > Vasconcelosia > Vasconcelosia minhoensis. Next base: position 82,430 of record NZ_JADEXG010000011.1, on the reverse strand, counting down.
CAGATCTACTTCAATTTCTGACCGCTGCGACAGATCCGGCAGAAGCTGCTGTAGCGCCTCCTGAAAGTTCTCGGGATGATTATCCACTGCCGCATCTAAGCGGTGCCAAAGCGATTCTGTTATGGCCTGCTCAGCTCGCGATTCTGCTTCTAATCGCCGCAGCTGAGCCAGTGCCTCAGCCTGAACCGACTGACAGGCGCGATCGCGGCCAATCAGTCCCTCCAGCGCCGTCGCCGTCTGCCGTAGCTGCACCAGCTGCTGTACAACACTCTGATACTGTCTTTGCAGCTGTGCGCTCAGGTCTGGCTCAGGAGAACTTTCGGTCGCCAGCACCTGCTTAATGTGAGCCAGCTGAAATCCTTGCTGCTTAAGGCTGACAATCCGCCTTAGTCGCTGGATATCCGCGTCGGTATAGAGGCGATAGTTGCTGCGCGATCGCTGCGGCGGCGGCAGCAGGCCAAGCTGATGATAGTGCCGCACCATGCGCGGCGTAACGCTGCCAACGGCAGTCGAAAGCTGCTTGATCGTAAAGGTTTGAGTCATACCTTGACCTTAACATTAATGTCAAGGTTTAGGGTGGGACGGCTGCTATCGGCTCTGCTCGCTATGACGACCGCGCTCAATTTACCCGACCCGCTCAAGCGGCTTACTCAGGCTTTCCCTGACGCTGTGGCAGTGGTCATCTGTGCCATTTTGCTACTGCTGGGCTGGCTTAGCCTGCATTTGGGCTGGATCGGCATCGGCGTCTGGGTGCTGCTAGCGGCCTATGCAATTGGCGGCTACGACAGCGCTCGTGAGGGGCTGACTACTCTGTTCCGAGAGCGAGAATTAGATGTTGATCTGCTGATGATTGTGGCGGCACTGGGCGCAGCCGGGCTGGGCCTGTGGCGGCAGGAATACCACCTATTAATCGATGGGGGCATTCTGATTTTAATTTTTGCCATCAGCGGCGCGCTCGAAAGTATTGCCATGCGCCGAACCGAGCGCAGCATCCGAGCCTTGATGAGCCTGACGCCCGAAACGGCGCGAGTAGTAACGGCCCAGGGTGAACAGACCCGGCCCATTCGGCAGGTCAGGCTGGGCGATCGCGTCTTAGTCAAGCCGGGCGAACGAGTTCCGCTAGACGGCCTAATTCGCTCGGGCAGCAGCACCCTGAACGAAGCCTCAATCACCGGGGAGTCAGTACCGGTTGAGAAAGCGACTGGGGATGAGGTCTTCGCGGGGACGCTCAACGGCAGCGGCGCACTCGCCTTAGAAGTCCACACGCCGCCTGAGAGCAACCTGATCCAGCGAATCATTCAGCTGGTGGAGCAGGCCCAGCAGGAAACGCCGCCTTCGCAGCAGTTTATCGAACGGTTTGAGCGGGGCTATGCTCGGGTGATTGTCGTCGTGGGCCTGATGCTGGCGGTGCTGCCGCCGCTGGCCTGGGCTTGGAGCTGGGAAACAACAATCTACCGCGCCCTGATTTTTCTAGTGGTTGCTTCCCCCTGTGCGCTGATGGCGGCGATTATGCCGACGCTGCTGGCAGGGATTGCCAACGGGGCTCGGCAGGGGATTTTGTTTAAGGACGGTGCTCAGCTGGAGCTGTTGGGGCAGGTCAAGGCGATCGCGTTTGACAAAACCGGCACCCTAACCACCGGTCAGCTCCAGGTTTCGCAGGTGATTCCCAGTCCTGGCCAGACGGCAGCTCAGGTCCTACAGGTCGCCGCCTCCCTCGAAGCCTACTCAGAGCATCCGATTGGGGCTGCGATTGTCGGCGCTGCCGACTCGGCGCTGCTGCCGGTAGACAATCCTCAGGCAGTCGCGGGTCGAGGCATAACCGGTCAGGTCGCCGGGCTGCCCACAAGGGTCGGACGGATAGATTTGACCCAGGGCGATCGCATTTCCTATGGGCCAGAACTAGACGCCGCTCGCGAACAGCTAGAAAGTCAGGGGCAAACGGTCGTTTGGGTCTTGCAGCAGGAGCAGGTGCTGGGGCTGATTGCGGTGGCTGACGAAGTACGATCGCAGTCTCAGGCGATGGTTCAGCGGATGCGATCGCTCGGCATCCAGCAAACCGTCCTGCTCACGGGCGACAATCCCCGCACGGCGGACAGCGTTGCCCAAGCCGTCGGCATTGATCGAGTCTATGCCCAGCTGCTGCCGGAAGACAAAGTCAAGGTGATCAAACAGCTTCAGCAGCAGTACGACCAGGTCGCGATGGTCGGCGATGGCATCAACGATGCCCCCGCCCTGGCCCAGGCCACCGTCGGCATTGCGATGGGCGGTACCGGCAGCGACGTCGCCCTAGAAACTGCCGATATCGTTCTCATGGCTAACCGACTGGATAGGCTAGAAGCCGCTATCCAAATCGGTCGCCGCTCCCAGCGCATTGTCAAACAAAACATCGTTTTTGCGCTGACGGTTATCGGCCTGCTGCTGATTGCCAACTTCGCCGGCGGCATCAACCTTCCCGCCGGCGTTGTCGGCCACGAAGGCTCCACCCTGCTAGTGACCCTCAACGGCCTCAGACTCCTGAGACGGTAAGGCTATGAGCGGTGAAGCCCGATACCGCTGGAGCTATGCCTTGGATGACACCGGCAGCGGCGACCTGTCAGAATCGGCTGACGAAGTATTCATCTCGGACATATCGCGATGATTCCTAGATGAATTCTGCGTCGAACGCTGGTTTGTTGTCTGGCTGCCAAGGCGCGATCGGTGACGTTCAGATACAACTTGTTCTGGATCAATTCCCTCAAAGGTGGGCGGTATCCAAACCCGGATCACGAGCAGTCCTCCTAGCACCAGCAGAAAAACGCAGGCGGCTAGAACCTGAACCCAGGGCGTTTCCAAAACACCGCGCAAAATCATCTCCCTAAGAACAGAGACGATGGATACTTCGACCGCAACCCCAATGGATACTCGATGCTCTTGTAAATAGATAATTAATAGGCGAAACAATTCCACTAAAATTAGCAGAAACAATATGTCTGATGTCACTGGCTGGAAATCGATAGGGGGAAGTAGCGATAGCACCATTTCTCGCAGTTGGAGAACCATGACACTAAACAATCCCACACATAGGCAAATCACAATTAGATCTTGAACAGTCTCTAAAAGCCGAATAACACCGCTGCTGTTTAACCAGCGATACCAGGGGAGAGAAGGCGATTGTTGCGAGTTCATAGTCAGCGTCTCGATGGGTTAACAAGTTGACAGATTGGCTCAAAAAGAAATTCTTTTGCTCAGTATTGGCTACCAGATTTACGATGCTGAATCGCGGTGACGCCGCTGGTTTCCAGCAAATCCCCCTGATTGACCGCGGCATAAACGAGCCAGTGATCGCCACAGCGAATCCAGCTTTGGACCGTGCATTCCAAATAGGCGAGGGCATCTTCTAGCATCAGACAGCCATTTGCGGCAGTGCGATGGGCGACCTGGCTAAAGGGATCATCGCCTGGCCTGGGCTGATAGGAGAAATGCCGCCGTACCGTCCGGCCCTCCTTTAGGATATTCACGACAAACTGAGCACCGGGCTGAATCAGGCTCTCTGCATAGTGCTCCGCCGCGATCGCGAGCATCAGTCCCGGCGGGTCAAAGGTCGCTTGCGAGACCCAGGCGGTCAGCATACCGCTGTGGCTATCGCCCTGCCGGGTGGTGACGACGCAAATTGAGCCGACCACCCGACCGACGGCCTGCTCGGTACGGTCGGTCTGGGTCTCGGTCACCGCCTGACGCGGGGTGCGCTGTTTCTTCTGCTTTCTCAGCTGCTGCGCAAACTCAGCACCCGCCTGCTGACAGGCTTCGAGGGTCGGCTGGTCTGGGCTAAAGCGAACGCGAATCGTCTCAAACCCCAAGCGAAAGCTGCTGTCTCGCAGTTTGCCTTCGATCCAGTCAATGGCTTCGCCACTCCAGCCGTAGGAGCCAAAGACGCCAGCCAGCTTAGTTTTAACCGAAGAAGCGAGCACGATACCCAAAGCCGTTTGCACCTGCACCGGGGCATGGCCTGCCAGGGTCGGTGAACCGATGATAAAGCCGTCGCTGGCCGCAATCGACTGAGCCAGCTCAGTTGGGTCAGCTAGCTCGCAGTTAATCGATTCAACCGCGACCTCCGACTGCATCAAGCCCTGCGCGATCGCGTCTGCCAGGATAGCAGTATTGCCATAGGCCGAGGCGTAGAGCAGGGCCACCCGTAGGGTTTGCTGAGCCTGCTGCTGACACCACTGCCGATAGTCATGATGCAGGCGGCTGAGGCTGTAGCGCACCAGCGGTCCGTGACCCGGGGCAAAGCATTGAACCGAGAGCGGCGCAATTTGCTCTAGGGCCGCTGCCACCTGCTTCGCCTGGGCGGCGTGAAGACAGTCAAAGTAATAGCGCCGATCGACCTCCAGCTGCCGCCAGTTCTGGTCAAACACCTGATCGCCGCAGACGTGAGCCCCGAAGAGTTTGTCGCTAAACAGCGTTTGGGTCGCCGGGTCGTAGGTGCAGAGCCCGTCGGGCCAGCGCGGTGTCGGAACGGTAAACAGCTGTAGGTGATGGCCCTGGCCCAAATCCAAACTGGTCTGGGGCGGGCAAACTGGCTGGATGCGGCTTTCCCAGTCGGGAAAGGTGGTTTTGAGGGCCTGGGCGGCGGGGCGTGAGCAGACTATTGTGACCTCGGGCAGCCGCTCCATTAAAACGGCCAGGGTCGCCATCCGGTTGGGGTTGACATGGCCGAGGATGATGGTGTCGGGCCGGGTCTGCTCTAGATAGGGCTGGAGTTCTTCTAGAAAAATTTTCGTGAATGATTCGCCGGGGGGATCGATGAGCGCGACGCGATCGCCGCAGACCAGGTAGGAATTGGCGGTTGTTCCCCGGCGGCGGCCATATTCCACTTCAAACTTCAGCCTTTCCCACATCCGCGATCGCATTACGGTTGTCTGCGGCCCGACCTCGACAATCTGCACGTCGCGGGGGCGAGGCGGGGTCGATACGGGCTGGGGGGAATGTAATAAATTACTGGCCATAGGAATTTTCTCCAAGCAAATGAACAACCAGATTGTTAAAATCCAGCTTTAGTAGTGATTGCCTGCTTTACGGTGGTGAACTGCCGTTAGACCGTCGCGTTTGGCGACTCGGCCCGTTTGAACGGTGCCGTAGACAATCCAATGATCGCTACAGTCCAGCCGACTGGTGACTTCGCATTCCATATAAGCCAGGGACTCGGCCAGGATCGGAGACCCGTTGAAGGCAGTGTAGGTTTCAACGCCAGCAAAGCGGTCGGCCCCCGGCGGAAAGCGCTTGAGGAAATGCCGCATCAGGGGCTGATAGCGCGCTTCTTCTAAGACGTTCAGCACAAAGCAGTCGCCGACATGCAGCAGTGATTCAATGGCGCGATCTTTGGAAACCGCGATCGCAACCCCCAAAGGATTCAGGCTGGCCTGAATCACCCAGGAGGCTAGCATCGCGCTCGATACGTCGTTCTTTTTCGCCGTGACGATATACAGCCCGTTGCTGATGCGGCCCAAGGCCCGGTCCAAATCGGAATCCAGCGACTTGCCCGGTTTCTTCATTTGATTTTGAATCAGCCACTGCCCTAGATCCGTTCCCGCTTCGTCACAGAGCTGATCGGTGGCTTCATTCGGAGCGGTCTTGATCAAAATTGGCGGAAATGCCTCCGTCAGCCCGATTTCTCGAAACTGATTGCGCAGCGGGTAAATCGGCTCATCCTGCCCTCCACCCGTTTCAAATAGGCCAATCGCCTGACGGCTCGTCGCCGTCGCCAAAATCGTACTCAAGCCGGGATGAGCGGCTGCGATCTGATCGGTCTGGGGCGGCATCCCGATCACCAGGCCCGCCGCATACTTAACCAGCTCTCGCACTTCGTGGGAATCGGCCACTGTCAAATCCACCAGCTCAACCGCGACCCCGGTTTTGGCAATGCCGTCGGCGATCGCCCGCACAATGCGATCGCTATAGCCATATTCATCCCTATAAAACAGCGCCACAAAGGTCTCGGACTGGGTCTGGTTTTGACTCCAGTCGCGATATCGCTCTACCCAGTCCGCCCGGTGGTGCTGCAGCAGCGGTCCGTGGCCGGTGGCAATTAGATCTACTGAAAATTTATCGATCCGCTTCAGCGCCATCAGCACAGAGCGGGCATTGGGACCCATCAGGCAGTCATAGTAATACTGGAAGTCGGCCTCCATCAGATCGGGAACTTCGTCATACAAAAAGTCATTGCAATAGTGCATGCCAAACACATCGCAGGTGTAAAGCACGTTCGTTCCCGCATCGTAGGTAAAGATAGTGTCTGGCCAGTGCAGGTTGGGCGCAGAGACAAACTCCAGCTCGTGCCCCCGGCCCAAATCCAGCTGATGCCCGCTCTTGACGACCATTGAGGTAAAGGGCCGATGCACCATATTCTCTAGAAACTGGATGGCCACCTTGGAACCGACCACCGTGATGTGGGGAGCCCAGTCCAGAATCTCTTCCACCAGGCCGCTGTGGTCGGGCTCGGTGTGGTTCACAATCAGGTAGCTGAGCTCAGCCGGGTCAACCTGCTGAAACAGATAATCCAGGTAGAGTTCGCGAAACTTGCGGTGCGAGGTGTCAATCAGGGCCAGCTGGTCACCGCGAATCAGAAATGAGTTGTAAGTGGTCCCATTCTGTAGGTCAAATTCAATATCAAAGCGATCGCGATCCCAGTCTAAGCAGCGAATCGCAAAGCTATCCGGGGCAATCTCGGCCGTTTGGAGGGTTAGGCGTCTTTGGGGACGCAAAGACTGTTGCGAATCAACAAGTGCAACCATAAGGACTCTATCACCAATGCGAAATCAACATGTACTCATGTCTGTCCCTATGGTGGTCGAGATTCCATTTGCTGTAAAATGTCAATTCTAAAATTAATTCATAATAAATTTATATAGATTGCGGATTTCAGTTAAGCTAAAGAAATTAATGTGTCCTAGCAAAGCCTGTCAGATTAAAGGCTTAGCAATGACCACAGGGACTGCCACCAGGAGTCCGTAGCCTCCGCTTCAAACCGGGGCTGCTCAGTTCGGACGGAATCTATCTGGGGCAGCTGGCGACGGATATCATTGATATTCCAGCCAGTCAGGCGAGCCAGGGACTGGGCCTCTTGCTCAAAGCGCTGGGGCAGCTGACGGCGATAGGCTTCGCCAGCGGGGCAGCTGGTAGGTCCCAGATAGGCATGGGTCAGCACGTAGCGACCCTGGAACTGCTGCTGGTTGCTCGTTTCCTGAAACATCAGGTCTTCGGGAAACTTGTTGCGGGTGTAGCGAACGTGGAGCCGGGAAATGAAAACGCTGGGCCATTCCCCAGGCCGTGTCCAGAATACCCCGGCCTGGCTGAGCTCCTCAGGCGTCAGCGGGTCTGCCGAGCAGGGGTCGCAGTTGCCCATATTCCAGGCATATTCCAGAAAGGCGACGTTCTTGCCTTCCCGCTCATAGCTGCGCTGAAACATATCCGTATAAAAGTCGTTGAACTCGTCTTTGACAAAGAGCGGAATGTTAGCATCGGAGGGAATCGGCACGGCGCGATAGTTGGTCAGCTCGGTTCTGCCGTTGCGCGATAAAAGATACACGACCAGATCCTGCTCTGACTCGGCATTTATCATCCCCAGCCGAATCGGCAGCATAAAGCGCGGCGACTCATAGCTCATCTGCAACGGGCGCAGGCTTTGAAAGCCCTGCTGGTCAAATTCTTGCAAATTGACCTTGGCGACGAAAAACTTCATTCCCTGGCGAATGTAGGGCTGTAGCAAACTGCTGGCGCCATCTGGAATGCGGTAGTCGTTTTCCCGCAGCCAGGTTTGCAGGCCGTCCGATTCTCGGGCGCTGAGAATCAGAATGTCGTATTCACCCACCGAAAAGCTAGATTCGACGGTGACGCCTAGTGCCTGATTGCTTGCAGACGTTCCCCCATCGGCTGCTACCGGTGCCTCCGACTCCAATCGAAACATTTCTGGATAGGGGCGCGGCGCGCAGGGGTTTTCGTCAAAATATTCCACCAAGCGGGGGGCGCTAAAGGCGTCGAGTCGGTCGAGAATCGTAGGGTCAGCCACTTTGACCTGGTCTTCTTGCAGGACGACCGGCACGGGTACCACCATGGCAAAGTCAGCCACCTCACCCTGATAGTCGTTAGCCATGGTGAGCACGGTGCGATCGCCATCCCGAGCAATTGCTACCTGAGAAGCCCGATTGTAGAGGCTGGTGTCGGCTTTGGCGACATAGAAGCCGCAGAAGGCCCAGGCGGGCATCGCGAAGGAGACTAGACAGAAGAGCAATAGACCCAGGAAGGGAAAAAATTTGAGCTTTAAATGGTCAGAAACGGAGTGATTCATCATTTGCGACAAATTGCTTTCTAAGAAAAGATTTATGCTTGGGGCAATGTATTGGGCTCAAACGAGAAGCGCTTTCGCCATTCAAACCGTGGGGCTGCCCAGATTTTGTCCAGGACTAGGGTAAGGGGGGCGATCGCGAATAAGGCCCAAAACACAGCGGTAGACAGATAAAACTGGTTGCGCAGGATGAAGGTGAGGAGCGCGATCGCGCCTGCCCAGATCAGCCTTGCCGGTCGCGCGTTGGGAATCGAGCGGGGGTCGGTGACCATAAACAGAGCAAACAGCAGCAGCGAGCCGCTGGACAGGCGATGTGCCCACACGTCCCAGCTCCAGCCCAGGTAGAGATTGCGCAGCGCCTCTAGCAGCGCATAGCTGCCCAAGAACATGCCGGTCGTATCCCAGCGCCCCACCCGCCTGAGTACAATCCCACCGGCTCCCAGGAAAATCAGCGCATACCAGATCTCTTCTCCCCACTGTCCCGGTGAAACCCACGCATCCTGAGTGAGGGTGAGGACGGCGATGATGCCGAAGTTAGCCGGATTAAAAAAATGCTTATGATTAGCCTTAAATAGAAACTTGCTGGCGATCGCTAAACCGGCGGCAAGGGCCATCGTCCAGAGGTGATCGGTACGCAGTAGCAGGCTAAGGCCAAGGGCGGTAATCAGAGGGCTGCGCCAGTTTAGGGTGAATTTGTGATTTGTGATTTGGGGATTGTGATTTGGGTTAGAGAAGTCTTGTCTATCAGGACAGTTTGATGACTTTCGTCCTGACCAGTCATGAGTCGCCCAGGAAAAGCCAGCCTGCACGGCCAGACTCACCCCGACCGCTACGCCAACCATTTCTGGCCGCAGCGACCAGTCGCGCATCGCCACGCCGAGCAGTAGAAACAGCGTTAAAAATACAATCTGGTGGTCCCGAGCGTCTTTGAGCACCGGTCGCCTCCTCAGCTTCACAAGTTGAAGCCAGTATGACAAGCGGGTTATACCGCAGACTGTGGGTTACAGATTTGGTAACCTGCTCCTCAGCAATCAACGCTCGTCAATCTTTCAACCTTCCTGTCTAGGCACCGCTTAAGTACCTGAGCATTGAAATTTACATAAAAGAACTTGTCATTCCGAGTAGAGCGTAGACGCTTGCGGCTTCCCGCAGGGTGGAATCTCTCGAACGCTGATGCTTCTGGGTGAGATACCTCGACCAGTTACGCTTTCAGCGTCGCTCCGCGGGTTCATGCCCCTTGGGCTATACGGCATGACATCAGACTCTGCTCTGCAAAAAGCATGTAATTAATTTTGATTGACTACTTATCGTCATTGCAACAGTATTGGCGGAAGTCAATCATTGTGCTGTAGTTCGTGCCGATGACCGAGGCAGCGTAATTTTCTGCCCTAGAGAGGGTTTCAATAACCCATTGACAAAACGCTAAGCAAGTCATTGATTGCCTGGCTTTATAAGTAAAACTCTACACAAAAGTTTTCCTTATGTATCGGATTTAATAATTGATTCCAAATTAGCAAGGTTTTCTGTTGGTTTTGAGATTTTACGAGATAGATTTTAACTAGTCGATTAAAAGATGTCGATTCCCGCTTCTCCAACAAACTTTTTAAAGCCTGTGTGCTTTGTTTGACAGCAGTTGGCCCTCTCTGGAGGGGTATCTTTAAAGCCGACTGCGCGTAGCCCTCTCAAACTTTATGTTGTACCGAGAACAAGAGATTTCTATGAACGGCCTAAAACTTGACGCCCCCCTAGACGAAGCCTGGGTAGTCCATATCTACGATCGCAATCGCCGCCTGCGCTGTACGCTTTCTCCTTCCCATGTTTGGACGTTCTTTGCCGGGTTGGGAATGGGCGCTCTCGCAGCTATTGTAGGCGTAAATCTAAGTCTATCAGCCGCTCCCCAGTCCTCAACTGCCGCTCTCCCCACAGCTGCGAACGGTCAGCCAGCTCAGCCGAATGAACTCCTGCTTCGACTCGATTGAGCCTGAAGTGAATGAAATTGACTCGTCTCGATCAGCCGTTGACGGGTATAAACGGACGGCTTTTGCTGCTTGCCGACTCTGTTTGACAACCGCGATCGCGCGAGAAATAAGGTTCGCTATGTACTTTTTAGGCGGCTAGAGGTCTTTGATAATAGAGGCGTTCTACGTTCCTGAAGCGGCGCGAATACTATGACGACATCGGTTTCTCAGGCGGTGCCTGTGACGGTTTTGACCGGATATCTGGGAGCGGGTAAAACCACGCTGCTGAACCGCATCCTGACCCATGAGCATGGTAAAAAGGTGGCCGTGATCGTCAACGAGTTTGGGGAGGTGGGAATCGATCATCAGCTCGTTATCGACACGGACGAAGAAATTTTTGAGATGAACAACGGCTGTATTTGCTGCACCGTGCGGGGCGACCTGATTCGGATCATCGGCAATCTCATGCAGCGCCGCGATCGGTTTGACCATCTGGTGATCGAAACCACTGGCCTGGCCGATCCGGCTCCGGTCATTCAGACCTTCTTTGTAGACGAAGATATTCAGTCGCAGCTGGCTTTGGATGCGGTGGTCACTGTTGTGGATGCCAAGCACATTCAGCAGCATTGGGACAGCGATGAAGCACAGGAGCAGATTGCCTTCGCCGACGTGATCTTGCTGAACAAGATGGACCTGGTTTCGCCAGACGAGCTAGATCAGCTGGAGCGTCGCATCCGCAGTATGAACGCGATGGTGAAAATCTATCGGACTGAAAACGCTGCTCTGGATATTGAGACTGTGCTAGGCGTGCAGGCGTTCGACCTGGACCGCGCTCTGGAAGTCGATCCAGACTTTCTCAGCGAAGATGCCCATGAGCATGACGAGACCGTTTATTCCCTGGCGATTACCGAAGACCAGCCGCTGGATCAGGGCAAGCTCAGCGCCTGGGTCAATCAGCTGTTGGCAACTAAAGGGCCGGATATCTTTCGGATGAAGGGAATCTTGAACCTGGCCGGAGACGACAGGCGCTATGTATTTCAAGGGGTGCATATGATTTTTGACGGACGCCGCGATCGCGCCTGGAAAGCGACTGAACCGCGCCGCAGCGAAATGGTCTTTATCGGTCGCAATCTGGACGAAGCCGAGCTGCGAGCCGGGTTTCGCACATGCCTGGCGTAGGCCAGTCCGCCGAATCCTTCCGGCTCCTGTGGCAACATCGGCTGAGTGACTATGTCAGCGCCCTCGCTTGGTCTGCCGATGGTCAATGGCTAGCGGCTGCCTCGGCCCAGGGTGAGCTGGTGGTCGTGCAGGCGGGTACGGACGGCTTCTTATCTGAAGAAAATTGGATCTTCACGTTGCCGTCAGCCCAGGCTGAAGCCATTAGCGGTATCGGTTTTTCCGCCGACAGTCGAATGCTTGCCGCTGCTGGCCAGGCCGGTACGGTCACGCTCTGGGCCATGGATGCGCCAGATTTCCCTCAGATCCGCCAGCGGTCTTACCCCGGAATCTGGATCGATCGGCTGGCCTGGCATCCGCTTAAGAATCAGCTGGCCTACAGCGTCGGGAAAGATTGCTATCTGTGGGATGCCGCCGCCGATCGCCTGGTCGCGCAGCTCAACTTTCAGGCTTCTTCCGGGCTGCATCTGGCCTGGCATCCTCAAGGTGAGCGTTTAGCGGTCAGCGGTCATGGCGGGGTCAAGGTCTGGTCGGCGGCGGACTGGGCAGCGGAGCCCACGCTCATTCAGGTGCCGGGGGCGAGTCTCTATGCGGCTTGGTCAGCTGAGGGTCGCTATCTGGCCTCAGGCAATCTTGACCGCACGCTCACCGTGGTGGAGTGGGGCAGCCCGCCACCCTGGTTTATGCAGGGGTTTCCGGGCAAAGTGCGCTGTCTCAGCTGGTCAGATTCGCCCACAAAGTCTGGTTCCCCCTTACTTGCGGCGGCCTGTGCTGAGGGCATTACGGTATGGGAGCGGACGGCCCAGCCCGGCGGCGGGTGGAGGTCTCAGGTGCTACAGCAGCATCGAGGTACGGTAAATGCGATCGCGTTTCAACCCCGGACGCAGCTGCTGGCATCGGCGGGTCTGGATGGCCTGGTTTGTCTCTGGCCGCAGGGCGGTCATGTCCAAACGCTGAAGGGCCTGACAGCAGGAAGTTCTGGCCTCAGCTGGCACCCCTCCGGCCAGCTGGCGGTGGCGGGCAGCGCCGGAGAGCTGATGGTTTGGACTCGCAATCGTCGGGGTGTGGGTTTTGGCTGATCAGTTTCCGCCGGGTTGTGACCGCTGAAGCCGTGATTTTCTAAGGCGAAGTGAGCTATAGGCCAGACATGTAAACTTACGGACAGAGTCGGCAAGCGCCCTCTTGGGGATTGATGATGCCGCAGGTGGCAAACTCGCCGGCGGGGGTTGGGCCGGGCCGAAAGGCTAGCAGGGCTTCGGCACCAGAAGCGGTGCTTTGGCGAACGAGGAGCGTTCCATCCCAATACTGAAGGCCCGAAAGGCTGGCCAGGGGATAGCTGGAGAACTCATCGGGAAAAGCGCGATCGCCCGGCACCTGAAGCCGATAGAGGGCATAGGTCCCGACGTCCTGCGGAGCGACGATAAAGACAGCTGACTGCTGCGTCTCCACACATTCGTCGAGCAGTACCGGCACCGCAATATGACCGGTTGCCTGGTCCACCACTGGCGTGCCCACAATCCGTCGGGCGCTAAAGACTTTCTCCGGCACCTGGCTCAGGGTCGCGCAGTCCGTTGCTTCTAGGAGCCTGATCTTCCAGTCGGTGATGTCATAGGTCGAGCTGTCTCCGTCTTCCCAACTCAGCTGGATAGCCGTACCGTCAGCGGTCGCTTCAACATGAGTCGGAGCAGGCTCCTGAGCGACTGCTAGCAAAGGCAGAACCGCCAGCCCACCGTCAAGCGCTAGCGCAACCCAGGTTTGAAAAAAGCGATTGCTCACTGACACCTCTATCCTGCAAGAAGCCGCGATCACCCCACCACTCCATCACTCTATCACTCCTAACGCCTACGCTGCGCGAACACTCCCGACGCCTACAGCGATGCTTCACGAACACCCCAACCGCGATCGCGTCTATCCGCCTCGCTGTCGCTGGCTATAGATGCGATAGCCACTATAGGCGATTGCGATCATCGCGAAGGAAAAGATTGTGGTCAGCGTGCCCAGGGCATAGAGGGCAGGCGAGGTGACGTTGGTCGTCATGCCGAAGACCTCCAGCGGCAGGGTATTGTCCTGACCAGAGACCAGCGAAGTCCGGGTAAATTCGTCGTAAGAGAGCGTAAAGCCGAGAATCGTGATCCCAATCAGGCTCGGGGCTATCAGCGGTAGGACAATCTCCTGAAAGGTTTTCACGCCGCTGGCCCCCAGGTCTCGGGCCGCCTCTTCATAGCTTGGGTCAAATCGGTTGAACACGCCTAGCATAATCAAAAAGGCAAACGGCACCGTCCAGGTCAGGTGTGCCCCCAGCCCCGATGAAAACCAGTTGGTCGGCCAGCCCATCACCTGGAAGAGGATGCCAATGCCCAGGGAGACCAGAACGCTAGGGACGATTAGGCTGGCAATGGTCAGGTATAAAATCACTGACGCGCCCCGAAAGCGGCTGCGAAAGGCCATCGCGGCGGGGACGCTGACGGCAATCGCGATCGCGGTAACCAGCAACCCCAGGGTCAGCGATCGCTTAAACGGCTCGACAAAATTGCCCACCCGCTGCTCCTGAAAGACCTGCCCCAGCCAGTAAACACCAAAGCTGCGGACTGGAAACATTAGCTGGCCGTCGGGTCCCTGAAGCGAGAGTAGAACGATGGCAATAATCGGTCCGTAGAGAAATAGGACAAACAGGCAAAAGAAAATCAGCAGCAGATAAAACGAGAGCGAGCGCTTCTTTAGCATGAGCTGCTACATCTCCTTGCGGACATCAACCGTACGCAAAATCAGAACCACTAGCAGCAGCGTCACCGCCAGCAGCACCACCGCATTCGCCGCTGCCAGCGGATATTGCAGGCTGCCAATTTGGGTATTGATCAGCTTACCCACCGAAGCCGACTGGCCGCCGCCCATCAGCCGCACGGTAATGAATTCGCCCATCACCAGCGTGACCACAAAAATAGAGCCGATTGAAATGCCCGGCGCGGCCAGGGGCAGAATCACCTCTTTGAGGATTTGAAAGCCAGAAGCCCCCATATCCTGAGCCGCCGTGATCAGCCTACGGTCAATCCGCATCAGGCTGTTGAAAATGGGCGCAATCATAAAAAAGGCATACAGATAGACCAGCCCCACCACTACGGCAAAGTCGGAGTAGAGCAGCCAGGCCACCGGCGTTTCGACCAGCCCCAGGCCGGTCAGCGCCTGATTTACCAGTCCCTCTCGCCCCAGTACTGGAATCCAGGCAATCATCCGAATGATATTAGAAGTCCAAAAGGGAATGGTGCAAATTAGAAAGAGGATGACCTGCAAGCGCGGGTTATCAATGCAGAAAGAGAGGAAATAGGCGACCGGGAACGCCATCGCCAGGCAAACCGCCCAGACCAGGACGACATATTTAAACGTGTTCAGATAGGTATCCAGCGTCACGCTTGAGGTCAGCACGCCGCGGTAGTTGTCCAGCGTAAAGGCGGGCGTCATTGAGTAGCCGTTGAATTCCCAAAAGCTCACCACCCCGATTAGCACAATCGGCAGCACCAGGAAAATTAGCAAGACTATCGTCTGCGGCGCGACCAGGAAATAGGGGCGGAGAGCCTTGAGTTTAGACATAGGGCTTAGAACCCCCCAAGTTTGGGGATAAAGGGAGCATTAGGAGGCGATGAACTCGTTCCACTTCTGCACCAGGTAGGTGTTTTCATCCATGGTGGAGTTCCAAACCACAATGTTGCCGAAGCGTTCCTCAAAGGAGCCGCCGTCGCGGACTGCCCCCGCTTTCTCCAGCGTATTGCCAAAGGGATCGACAATATCGCTGGCGGCGGGCTCGCCCTCGTACCAGTAGGCCCACTCTTCCGGCGTCATATATTCCTTCGCTGTCTCCGGTACCGCGCTGTAGTAGCCCTGGCGTCCGAGGAATGACCCCACCCAGCCGTCGAGCATCCAGTTCATATATTCATAGGCGGCATCCAGGGCCATGCCTTCGAGGTTTTGCGACAGGCCAATGCCGCCGCCCCAGCCGCGATAGCCCTCCTTTAGCGGCGCATAGATGCACTCAATTTCCTTAGCCCGTACGGCGGTCACCGCTGGCGACCACATCGACTGTAGGATCACCTCGCCTGAGGTCATCAGGTTGACCGACTCGTCAAAGGTCTTCCAGAAGGCGCGGAACTGACCGTTGCGCTTCTGCTCCTTGAGGATTTCGGTAATCTGGTCGATTTCCTTTTTGGTCATGTTGCCCTTATCGGCAAAGGTCATCAGCCCCGCCGCTTCGGCCACCATGGCGGCGTCCATAATGCCGATTTGAGGAATATCCAGAATGGAGGTTTTCCCTTTGAATTCTTCGTCAAACAGGGCCGACCAGCTCTCAATTTGCCGTCCGGTCAGGTCGGGCCGGTAGCCCAGCGTATCAGCGTTGTACTGAAAGGGAACCAGGGTGGCGTAGTCCGTAGGCGTAGGCGAAAATTCGGTCGAGTCTGGCCCGGTCAGGTACATCACTGTGAAGGGTGTCGTCCCCTGAGAATTTTCGACCGGCATTCCTTTGAATTTTCCGGTGGTAAAGAAGGGGACAATTTTATCCCAATTCTTGATTCGGCTGATGTCAAGCGCCTGGAGGTTGCCAGAGGGGACGACCAGCGGCAGGCTGAAATATTCGCCGTCGAAGATGTCGTACTGGCCAGGCTGAGTAATCGCAATCTGGTTATTTTCTTCAGTGCTCAGCGCCCGCATATCGAGCTTAAAGCCCAGATCTTCCTGGGCCTTATCGCGGATTTCGTTAATTTGGGAAACGCCGGTGCCGATAAACCGCAGGGTGACTTCTTTGCTCTGGTTTGTGTTCACTTCCGGTCCGGTAGCCGGATTGTTGGGTGTGCCCTTTGGCGCAGAAGAGCAGCGGGTCGCCGTCAGAAAAGCCCCGGCGGCCAGCCCCGTTTGAATCATTTTACGGCGAGTCACTTTAGCCATAGTTCTGTTCCTCTAAACCCTCTAAAAAAATTGCGTTGAATTGCGTTTGCTCAAATTAAGCTGTTTGCGGCCTTCAGGCACTAGCCTGAGCGCTAATGTGATTGAAAATCAGTGTGAAAGAAAATTAGCGGCCTCCGTCGTCCAGTACAATTCGACGACCTGGCCCTCCTGCAGGTCGCGGGCCAGCCAGTCCTGGGTGCGGGCTTTGTAGAGCAGCTCCTGGCCGGTCGCCTCAGCCAGTAGCGCCACCCGGGTGATGTACCCGGTAAACTCAATGGCCGTAATCCGGGCTGAGAGGTGATTAGTCGTTTGCTCGGGCAGCTCTCCCCGCCGGGTCACCTGCATCCGGTCGGCGCGGATGCAGAATGCGGCTTCCATACCCACGTCGGGCGCGACCTCAGCTTGACAGGTAAATTTCCCCAGCTGAGGCACCTCTAGCTGCGCGATCGCGACTTCTCCGTCTGCCTCAACCTGGGTCACGTTGCCCTCGAACAAATTGTTATCGCCCATAAAATTAGCGACAAAGCGCGAGGCCGGGCGGTTGAAAATGCGCTGTGGGGTGCCCACCTGATCGACATGGCCATCGCCCATGACGACGATCTGGTCCGATAGGGAAAACGCCTCGTCCTGGGCATGGGTAACCTGGATGAAGGTGAGGCCAAACTGCTTTTGCAGCCGTCGTAGCTCTCCCCGCGTTCTCACCCGCAGGGTTTCATCCAGGGCGCTCAGGGGCTCGTCGAGCAGCAGCACCTGGGGCCGGGTGACCAGCGCCCGGGCTAGGGCCACCCGCTGCTGCTGGCCGCCGCTGAGATTGTCGGGCTTGCGCTGGGCAAAGTCGCTGAGGCCGACGATGTCTAGAATTTCGCCCACCCGCTGGCGTCGGGCCTGCCGGTCCAGCCGCTGCATCTTCAGGCCAAAATCGACATTGTCCCAGACCGTTTTATGGGGAAATAGGGCATAGCTCTGAAACACCATGGCTGTATCTCGCTTCACCGGCGGCAGGGCGTTGACCCGGCGACCACCGATAAAGACATCGCCGTAGGTAATCTCTTCGTGACCGGCGATCATCCGCAGCGTAGTCGTTTTACCGCAGCCGCTTGGACCCAGCAGGCAGCAGTAGGTGCCGGCTGCCACATCGATGCTGATGTCCTGAACGGCGACCACAGGGCCGTATTTCTTGGTCACGGCCCGCAGCGAAACGCCGGTAGCCTTCTCAGCAGTGGCTGCCGCTGAGGTCGAGGAAGTGGCTTCCAGATGCATATCTGGGCTCAGATCCGAACGGGTATCTGGCCCAACATCGGGGCTAATAGATGTGGAGGACTCTGGCATAAGCGCGGCTCCAGGACGACAGCGATGGCCCAAACGGTGCAGGTGTTGCAGCAGCGAATGATTCTTTATCGCCCGTCACCGGGGTTGAAACTGTATAGAGAATTGCATTTTGGCCGAATTTTCATCGGCGCAAAGCCGGTCAGAAGCGTGCCGCAGCGGTCTAAAGGGTCTATTCTGTATCCTGTATTCTTTTTTAGTTTCTATGGCAGATACCACGACCGTCTTTATCTGCGGCTCTGCCCTGCGGGGCCAGCCCGACCACGCCAACCTCCAAGCTGCGACCTTTTTGCGCTCGGCTAAGACGGCGCCTAAGTATCGGATGCACTCAGTCAAGGACGGCTGGCATCCGGGCATCTATCAAGCCGAAGCAGGCGGTGTGGCGATTCCTGGCGAGCTCTACGAGATGACGCTGGCACAGTATGAGCACCTCAAGGCGAATGAGCCGCCTCACATGTATCCCGAAGCGGTGGAGCTGGCTGATGGGGGCAGCGCGATCGCGTTTCTCTATCCCAAGGCGCTGATCGACGAGCAGGGCTGGCCCGACATTTCTGACCACGGCGGCTGGGCGAACTACAAGGCCAATGCCAAAGCAGCCGGTTAGCGGGTAGCCCGTTCTCTAAACAGTTTGCCGGATTTAAGGCAGCCGGGTTTGGCTCTCAGCAGACAGCTTTCTGATCTCAAACGGTCTACACTTGATTTGTTTACAATCCTTCCTCTCCGAAGCCGATGGCCTCAAATCAATCTGAGAAAACCGCAGCTGTGGTCCAGCAGAACGAAGAAGCCGTTGGCTTAGGAACGTTTGGAGGCGTCTTTACGCCGTCAATTCTGACCATTCTGGGGGTGATTATGTACCTCCGGTTTGGCTGGGTTGTAGGCAACGTCGGGCTCTGGCAGGCGATGCTAATCGTCACCATTTCGACCGCGATTACGCTGCTGACCAGCCTTTCGATTAGCGCCATCGCCACCGATCAGGTGGTGCGGGCCGGTGGCGCCTACTATATGATCAGCCGCTCGCTGGGAATCGAGACCGGCGGCGCGGTGGGCATTCCGCTGTATTTCGCCCAGGCGCTGTCGGTAGCGCTCTACACCATCGGCTTTGCCGAAAGCGTCAATCGCATTTTTCCGGGCCTGAATTTAACGCTGGTGGCGCTGATTACCACCGTGCTGGTCACGGCGCTGGCGCTGATGTCTGCCGACTTTGCGATCAAGGCCCAGTACGTGATTATGGCCGCAATCGCGCTGTCCTTAATTTGCCTGGTGTTTGGCCATCAGGTTGTGCCAGCGTCAACCGATATTCCCCCAGCTGAGGAGCCGCTGGGGTTTGGGCCGGTGCTGGCGGTATTTTTCCCGGCGGTGACCGGGATCATGGCCGGGGTGAATATGTCGGGCGATCTGAAGGATCCGGTGCGGTCAATTCCCAAAGGTACCCTGGCCGCCGTCGGGGTGGGCTACGTGATCTATATGGTCATTCCCTTTTTCCTGGTGTACTACACCCGGGACAATCCCGACGCGCTGATCGCCGACCCGCTGGTGATGCGGCGGATTGCGCTCTGGGGCGACTCCGTTTTACTCGGCGTGTGGGGCGCGACTCTATCCAGCGCCATCGGCAGCATTCTAGGCGCTCCACGAGTTCTACAGGCCCTGGCCCGGGACGGCATTCTGCCCCGCTGGCTGCGCTGGATGGGGAACGGTCACGGCCCGACGGATGAGCCGCGACTGGGCACCCTGTTTACGCTGGGGCTGGCCCTGGCCGTGGTGGGCGTGGGTGACTTGAACGCGATCGCGCCCGTCCTGACGATGTTTTTCCTGACCACCTATATGGTGCTGAATGTCGCCGCTGGGATTGAGGGCTTCCTACAAAGTCCGTCTTTCCGACCCACGTTTAAGGTGCACTGGTCGCTGTCGGTGCTGGGCGCAGTAGCCTGCATCGGCATTATGTTCTTCATCAACGCCGTAGCCACCATCGCCGCCGCCGTGATCGTGCTGGGTATCTATATCTGGCTAGAGCGCCAGGAGATTCAGAGCACCTGGGGCGACGTTCGCCAGGGCATGTGGCTGACCCTGGTGCAGACCGGCCTGCTAAATATTGATGAGAGCCTCGATGCCAAGAACTGGCGGCCACATCTGCTGGTGCTCTCGGGCGCGCCGACGAAGCGCTGGCATCTGATTGAGCTGGCCCGGGCGCTCAGCCACAATCGCGGTCTGATTACCATCGCCAGCGTCTTGCCCAGCGGCTCTCGCAGCATTGCCCAGCAGGATGCGATGGAAGATACGATCAGCGACTATCTCAAACGCCACGGCATTCGCGCCTTTGTTAAGCTGATTACCGCCGAAAACCCCTATGCCGGAGCGGAGCGGCTGGTTGAAGCTTACGGCATCGGCCCGCTGGTCCCGAATACGGTCTTGCTGGGCGATACCGAAACCTCTGATCCCGAAAGCATCGAGCGCTATTGCAGCATTATTGCCAAATGTCACCAGGCTAAGCGCAACGTGGTAATTTACCGCGACGACCCACCCGAACAGCCCGACGAAAGGGCACTGCCCTTCTTTGGCTTGCGCAGCCCTAAAAAGCGAATTGATGTCTGGTGGGGCGGTCTTCAGTCCAACGGCGGCCTGATGCTGATTCTGGCCTACCTGCTGCGAACCAGCCGACGCTGGCGCTCGAATACTGAAATTTGCGTCAAGCTGGTGGTCCACAACGATGCGGCAGCCGAGGCAGCCCATGCCAACCTTGACAATCTAGCCGACCGGCTGCGAATCGGCGCCAAGTCTCAGGTGATTCTGGCAGAGGATCGTTCCTTTGATGATATTTTGCAAGAATCTTCGGCCTCTGCCGATATCGTATTTTTGGGGCTGGCTGCGCCCGATGATGATTTTGCCAGCTACTACCAGTCGTTACAGGCTCGGACGAGTAGCTTGCCCCCCACTGTCTTCGTGCTGGCCTCAGAGAATCTCGACTTTTCTGAAATGCTCGAAAAAGAATAGCGTTAGCCGCTACTGCTGATTGGCCCGGGCGTCTTTGACCGCGGCGACAAAGGCGGCGACTCCCAGCGGAATGCTCAGCCCTAGGACGAGGCTAGTCGGCAGCATCCCCCAGTCGGGCTGCCCCGACGACAGTTCAAAAATCGAGCCGACGGCGGCAATCCCGGCAATGCAGGAAACGGCTAAAAAGGCACCACTTTTAGGGGTCACGGGCGGCTCCAGGGATTAGGACAGGCCAATGGTTAGGCCGAATAGCAGACGCGATCGCGACTAGGCAATCTTATTAACATCTTTGGCAGAAAAGCCGCCCTTTTGCAATTCCTGGTTGAGCGCCAGCGCATTTTCAACCCGATCGACAAACATAATGCCGTTGAGGTGATCCATCTCATGTTGAATCACGCGGGCCAGCAGATCGCTGGCCGAAATCTTTTGCGGCCGCCCGGTTTCATCCTTAAAGCTGACTTCAATCGCGGCTGGGCGCACCACGTCTAGGTAGACGCCGGGAATGCTTAGGCAGCCTTCCTGGCCGGTGCAGATTTCTTTGCTGGCGCGCACAATTTTGGGATTGATCAGCACCAGCGCCGGAGTTGCCGCGTCTTCGGGGTCGGGATCTACCACCAGCATCTGCTTGTTGACTGCGACCTGGGGCGCGGCCAGCCCGATTCCATCCTCGCTGTACATGGTTTGCAGCATCTTCCGGGCCAGCTCGCGGATGTCGCCGTCTACTTTAGCAATCCGCTTGGCGGGCTGACGCAGGACGCGATCGCCCAGGTAGTGCAGAGCCAGCGGGGGCTGCTTTAGCTTTTTCTTTTCGACTTCAATCGCAGCGGCCATAGAGCAATCTTGAGTAGGTCATCCAATACTGTCTCTCTATCCTAGCAAGACAGCCTCTGCGATCGCGGGCCAATTTAGCCCACTCCGTTTCGGGAATTCCCACTGTTTTCCGCACAAACCCCGATTCCAATTCCGGCAATCTTGCTTATTCTTCTGGGTTTAGAGCTTTCAAGGTTTAGGGCTTTCTAGGCTTGGGAATTTTATCAGCCGCGATCGCGGGCGAGGCGACTATGCTAAATCTTAGCCAGGCAGCCTATCTGCTGCGAGAAACCGCGATCGGCATTCGCCGCGGCGGCTGGATGAACTGGGCTGCGGTCAGTACGATGACGGTCCTACTATTTTTATTTGGCATCAGTCTGCAAACCACCTGGCAGATTGAGGGGCTGCTCAACCACTTTGGCAGCCAGCTGGTGATTTCGGTCTACCTCGACAGCGGCATCGATGCGACCAGCCTGGTTGAGCCGATTCAAGCTCTGCCAACGGTCACCCAGGTAACGCCGGTTTCCAAAGAAGTAGCCTGGCAGCGGCTAACCGAAGAGCTGGGGATGACTGATGTGGCTGGTGCCGCCCAGCAGCTAAACGGCAATCCGCTGACCGATGAGCTCCGGGTCAAGGCCCGAACGGCTGACGCAGTGCCTCAGCTGGCGCAGCAGCTAGAAGGCATCCCCAGCGTCAGCGAAGTCCGCTATGTCACCGAAGCGATTCAGCGGCTGAGTGAGCTGCACCAGGGGCTGCGCTGGCTCAGTCTGGGCATCGTTAGCGTATTGAGCCTGACGGCGGCAGCCGTGATTACGACGACCATCCGTCTGATTGTGATGGCCCGGCGGCAGGAGATTGAGGTAATGCAGCTGGTCGGGGCGACCAGCCTATGGATTTATCTGCCTTTTTTGCTTCAGGGGGCGGCCTTTGGCCTGGCCGGGGCTGCCGTCGCCTGGGGACTGCTGCTGAGCATTCAGCAGTTTCTGCATCATTTGGCCGCCCAACCGCCTGACCTGGTGCAGTTTCTGGCTGACAGCCTGCAGCTGAGCTTAGGGCAAATTTTACTGCTGCCGCTGTCTCTGTTTGCCCTGGGTAGCGCGGTGGGGCTGGGGGGAAGTTTGATCGCAGTGCGGAAGCTGGCGCTGCGGTAGGGGGTAAACGCGATCGTTGGGGCCGGTTTGAAACCGGCCCTTACCTTGGGTGTTAGGGGTAGTGGGCCGGGTCTCCTTGCCTACGCGGCTATTGGATTCAGCTCGATTTTTGGTTTTAATTTGGCTTTAAATAAAAATAAACAAAATAAAAATTAAATCAAACAAAGCCCGATTTCAGTTTGACGAAATCGGGCTTTGTTTGTTTGATTTGGGTAAACCGGGCCGCTGTCTAGTAGGCCAGGCCCATGCTGCGGGTGGTCTCAGCGCCGAGGTAGACGCGAATGCTGAGGAAGTCGGTGGGGCAGGCGGTTTCGCATCGCTTGCAGCCAATGCAGTCTTCCGTCCGAGGGGAGGCAGCAATCTGACCGGCCTTACAGCCGTCCCAGGGCACCATCTCTAGAACGTCGAGGGGACAGGCCCGGACGCACTGAGTGCAGCCAATGCAGGTGTCGTAAATCTTAACTGAGTGAGACATTGAGTGAAGGCTCCAATAAAATCAAATGCCGCCAATATCGCGGACGGTCGGCGACTGAGGGCCTTCTGCATAGGGGCAAAAAGCGTCTGCTCACCAAGACCGTCGATAAGAGTGCTTCAATTGATCAACAGTTTATAGCGGAGCCTGCCGCTATACCGCTAGCAGCCCCCGAAAAAGTTATGGAATGTAATATTTTGGCGCTGGCCGATAGCGCATCGAGGTTCGAAAGATTTGGAATTTGGAAGGTCGGACCAGGCAGGGACAGCGTCGGGCAATCTGCGGGGATTGCGCTTTCCTCACCCGCTTTCCTATAAGATGAGGAAATGTCTGGCGTCAGAGCCTCTGACGATAGTCGGCCCGACGGGTGACTGAGAGGGCTGGTTTCCAGTCTGGACGTGATGTTTGCTGTTGAAGGAAAAGCGGTATGAGCCAAGACGACATCTTTGAAAAAGTTAAAAAAATCGTGGCTGAGCAGCTCGGCGTAGACGAAGCCGAAGTTAAACCCGAAGCGAGCTTTGCCAACGATCTCGGTGCCGATTCCCTAGACACCGTTGAGCTAGTGATGGCGCTAGAAGAGGAATTTGATATTGAAATTCCCGATGAGGCGGCTGAGGGCATTGGTACCGTTCAAGCTGCGGTTGACTTTATCAAAGAGAAAGCGGCTGCCTAAATTTCTGTCGCCCGCTCGAATCTGGCAGGCAGGTTTTAATCGCTTAAGCAGTTTGGGGGCTAGTCGTCCCGCGTTGAGAAAATCATGACAAATATAGAGAAAAAACGTGTTGTGATCACCGGTATGGGTGCTGTCACGCCCCTTGGCAACACCCTGGATGACTATTGGCAGGGTCTGCTCGGCGGTCGCAACGGCATTGGCTCAATCACGGCCTTCGATGCGTCTCAACATGCCTGTCAGATTGCGGGTGAAGTTAAGGATTTTGACCCGCTGGACTATGTCGATCGTAAGGAGGCCAAGCGGATGGATCGCTTTGCCCAGTTTGCGATCGCGGCTAGCAAGCAGGCTCTGGCCGATGCCCAGTTCGACATTACCGCCCTGAATGCCGAGCAGGTTGGCGTCATGATTGGCACCGGCGTCGGCGGCCTGAAGGTGATGGAAGACCAGCAGGAAATCTACCTCAATCGCGGTCCCAGCCGCTGTAGCCCCTTCATGGTGCCGATGATGATCGCCAATATGGCCGCCGGGCTGACGGCGATTCACACCGGTGCTAAAGGGCCAAATTCTTGCCCGGTGACCGCCTGCGCGGCCGGTTCCAACGCTATCGGCGACGCCTTTCGGCTGGTGCAGCAGGGCTATGCCCAAGCGATGATCTGTGGCGGCACGGAGTCGGCGGTGACGCCGCTGGCGATCGCGGGGTTTTCCTCGGCCCGCGCTGTCTCTACCCGCAATCACGAGCCCAGCCGGGCCAGCCGCCCGTTCGACCGCGATCGCGACGGCTTCGTCCTGGGCGAAGGCAGCGGCATCTTGCTGATTGAAGAACTCGAGCATGCGCTCAGCCGCGGTGCCCGAATCTACGCTGAGATTGTCGGCTACGGCATGACCTGCGACGCCTACCACATGACCGCCATCGTCCCCGGCGGCGAGGGCGCGGCCCGGGCCATGCAGATGGCGCTAAAAGACGCTGGCCTTTCCCCCAGCCAGGTGAGCTATATCAATGCCCATGGCACCAGTACCGCGGTCAACGACCCGAATGAAACCCAGGCGATTAAGACGGCTTTGGGCGATCATGCCTACCAGATTGCGGTCAGCTCCACCAAGTCGATGACTGGGCACCTACTCGGCGGTGCGGGGGGGATTGAAGCCGTCGCTTCGGCGATGGCAATCGCCCAAGGCCAGATTCCACCGACCGTCAATTTGGAGAACCCCGATCCTGAGTGCGACCTGGACTACGTGCCGAATCAGAGTCGGCAGCAGGCGCTGCAGGTAGCGCTGTCCAACTCCTTTGGCTTTGGCGGACACAACGTCACGCTAGCGTTTCGAAAGTATGACTCGTAGCGGTTTACGCTAGCTAAATAGTTGATTGGCCAATAGCCTGACAAATTAACCGGGCGTTAATTCTAGTGCATTGACTTAAGTGTATTAACTTAGTAGTGAAGTGTGAGCCGATGAGACACGCTTAATCTAAATTTAGATCCTGTCTGATATCAGAAGGGGAGACGCCCCTTTTGCTACCCCGTAAACGCTAATTAACCAGAGAGACTATGGCTGTCGCAACCCAATCCCTTGAAGCCCTGTGCATTAACTCAATTCGATTTTTGGCGGTGGATGCCGTCGAAAAGGCGAAGTCGGGGCATCCCGGTTTGCCCATGGGCGCTGCCCCTATGGCCTTCGTGCTGTGGGACCGCTTCATGCGCTACAACCCGAAGAATCCCAAGTGGTTTAACCGCGATCGCTTTGTCCTCTCGGCGGGGCACGGCTGTATGTTGCAGTACGCCCTGATGTACCTGACCGGCTATGACAGCGTCAGCATGGACGACATTAAGTCGTTCCGGCAGTGGGGCTCCCACGCGCCGGGCCACCCGGAGAATTTTGAGACCGAGGGCATCGAAGTGACCACCGGACCGCTGGGTCAGGGGATCTGCAACGGCGTTGGGCTGGCGATGGCTGAAGCGCATTTGGCTGCCCGGTTCAACAAGCCCGACTGTACGCTAGTCGATCACTACACCTACGTCATCCTGGGCGACGGCTGCAATATGGAGGGCGTGTCGGGCGAAGCCTGCTCGCTGGCCGGTCACCTGGGGCTGGGCAAGCTGATTGCCTTCTACGACGATAACCACATTTCCATTGACGGCTCGACCGACATTGCCTTTACCGAAGACGTCAGCAAGCGGTTTGAAGCCTACGGCTGGCACGTGCTGCACGTGGAAGATGGGAATGGGGATTTGGACGCGATCGCGGCCGCCATCGAAGAAGCGAAAAAGGTCACCGACCGCCCCACCATGATTAAGGTCACCACCATTATTGGCTACGGCTCGCCCAATAAGGCCAATACCGGCGGCATCCACGGCGCCGCCCTGGGAACTGATGAAGTCAAGGCCACCCGTGAAAATCTGGACTGGTCCTACGAGCCCTTTGAAATTCCGGATGATGCGCTCTCCCGGTTCCGTCAGGCGGTTGACCGCGGGGCCAGCTACGAAGCCGAGTGGGAAGAGGCCCTGGCCACCTATCGGACGAAGTATGCCGATGAAGCGGCTGAGTTCGAGCGGCTGCTGGCGGGTAAGCTGCCCGAGGGCTGGGAAAAGGCACTGCCGACCTATACGCCCGAGGATAAAAAGCTAGCGACCCGAAAAAATTCTGAAGCCACGCTCAACGCCCTGGCTGAGGTGCTGCCGGAGCTGCTCGGCGGCTCTGCTGACCTGACCCATTCCAACCTGACCGAGTTGGAGTGCTCAGGCACCTTCCAGAAGGGCGGTTATGAAAATCGTAATATTCACTTCGGCGTGCGGGAGCACGGCATGGGTGCAATCTGCAACGGCATGACCATGCACAACCCGGGCCTGCTGGTGTACTGTGCGACCTTCTTGGTCTTTACGGACTACATGCGCGGTGCAATTCGTCTGGCGGCGCTTTCTAAAGCGGGCGTGATCTACGTCATGACCCACGACTCGATTGGTCTAGGTGAAGACGGCCCCACCCACCAGCCGGTTGAGACCCTGGCTGCGCTGCGGGCGATTCCCAATCTCTACGTGATTCGTCCCGCTGACGGGAATGAGACCTCTGGGGCTTACAAGATTGCCGTTGAGAGCCGCAAGACCCCCACGCTGATGGCCTTCTCCCGGCAGGGCCTGCCCAATCTAGACGGCACCTCCATCGAAAACGTCGCCAAGGGGGCCTACGTGCTTTCCGACAGCGACGGTACACCTGACCTAATCCTGATTGGCACCGGCAGCGAAGTTCACCTCTGCGTTGAGGCCGCCGAAAAACTGCGTTCAGAGGGCAAAAAGGTGCGGGTCGTTTCCATGCCGTGCTGGGAACTCTTCGAAGCCCAGAGTGCCGACTACAAAGAGTCAGTTCTGCCCAAGGCCGTTACCAAGCGTCTGGCTGTGGAAGCAGCTTCCAGCTTCGGCTGGTGCCGCTACTACGGTGCGGAGGGCGATATGCTTAGCGTTGAGACCTTCGGCGCGTCAGCCCCCGGCGGCCTTGTGTTAGAGAAATTTGGCTATACGGTAGACAATGTCGTGACCAAAGCCAAGGCGCTGCTAGGCTAGCAGGCTGATACTAGCCGTCGCCGTTTTCCCCGGGCTGGCTTTATATAGAGCGAGCCCGGGGAAATTTTGTGTAATCTGAAGTTCGCCTGCTCAGCCGCTACGGGATGTGAGGATAACCCCGTTTCCGTCAGCTCAGGGCATGATGCTCGTACCAGTGACGGGCAATATCGACGCGGCGGCAAACCCAGACGGCCTCATGCTGCTGCACATAGTCTAAAAAACGAGCCAGGGCCGCCGTCCGACCCGGATGGCCGACTAAGCGGCAGTGCAGGCCGACGCTCATCATCTTCGGTGCGTCAGCCCCTTCGGCATAGAGGGTATCAAAGGCGTCGCGCAGGTAGGCAAAAAACTGATCGCCGGAGTTGAATCCCTGAACGGTGGCGAACCGCATATCGTTATTGTCCAGGGTGTAGGGAATAGTCAGGTGCGGCTGCTCAAAGCCAGGAGCCCAGTAGGGCAGGTCGTCAGCGTAGCTGTCGGAGTCGTAGAGAAAGCCACCCTCGGCAACGACGAGATATCGCGTATGGGAGCTGACCCGGCCCTGATAAAAGCCCAGCGGTCGGCTACCCGCGACCCGAGTATGAATTTCAACGGCCTGCTGAATATGGGCCTGCTCGGTTTCGGCGCCGACGTACTGATAATCAATCCAGCGGTAGCCGTGGCTAGCGATTTCCCAGTCGGCTTCGACCATGGCCGCGATCGCGGCCGGATTTCGCTCCATTGCCATGGCGACCGCAAACACCGTCACCGGCAGCTGCCGCTCGGTAAATAGCCGATGCAGCCGCCAGAATCCGGCCCGGCTGCCGTACTCGTACATCGACTCCATGTTTAGATTGCGCACGCCGTACAGCGGCTCCGCCCCGACGCTCTCTGACAAAAAGGCTTCCGAGGCCGGGTCGCCATGCAGAATGCAGTTTTCTCCACCCTCTTCGTAGTTGATCACAAACTGGAGGGCCAGGCGGGCTCCCTCAGGCCATTTCGGGTCGGGCGGCTTGCGGCCATAGCCAATCAGGTCTCTGGGGTAGTCCATCCAGTTCTCTCAGCCTTCAATGCTGGCAGTTTCAGGTTGCGAGTCTGAGAGAAAGGGTAGCACCTTTTTTTGCATCGTCTTGAAAATGTTATAGAACCCGTTGGCGCGGGAGGGCGTCAGGCTGACGTCGAGCTGGGTCTCCTGGATAAAGTCGGGCGACAGGCGAACCACCTCGGCAGGGGTCAGGTCGCTCAGGGCGTCGATCAGTAGGGCGACTAACCCTTTAGTGATCAACGCATCGGAGTCGCCCTGAAAATCGACTTTGCCGTCTGTCAGCGCAGCGGTGATATAGACCTGCGAGACACAGCCCGGCACCTTGTTCTCAGGGGTTTTCTCAGCGGTGGGAAAATCGTCTAGCCGTTTGGCGTACCACAGCAGCTGTTCGTAGCGGCGCTTGGGATCGGTGATGCGTTGAAAACGCCTGACGATTTTGTCGAGCTTGGCGGGGCGAGACGAATCGGACATGGGATCTTGTAGACGGGTGACAAGGGCTGGACGCTGAGAGCGACCATGCCTATTGTAGTCTCCTCATCTGGCTGAGTTCTAGATTGACCCGTACCGACTCAGGCTTCTGCGGCAAACTCCTTCTGGGCTACAAAGCGATTGGCGACCGTCTCCGGCTGAATCGCCGACAGAATGATGTGGCCAGAGTCGGTAATCATCACCGCCCGGGTGCGGCGTCCGTAGGTGGCGTCTACCAGCTGGCCACGCTCTCGGGCGTCTGAGACGATGCGCTTGATCGGAGCTGACTCGGGGCTAACGATCGCGACGACCCGATTGGCTGCGACAATGTTGCCGAATCCGATATTGATAAGCTTAATATCCATGACTGATGGCACTCAAGCATTTATGGCACTCAAGCCGCGAAGGTACCGGGAATTGAACCCAACCGAAAATCGATGGCTCAATAGTAGCGAAAAAAAAATGCGCCCCTAGCCTTTCAAAGGGCTTAAATCCGCGAAATATTGTCCAAAAGGCGCTTTTTATTCCGTTTTACCCCGACTTACAATGGGAAATAGCCCTGTCCTTTCTGCAATCTTTCTGGGAAACGTCTGTGCAACCGGTTGACTTTACTACCCTGGCGGCGGCTTGCCACGAGCTGCGATCGCGCTGGCTACCGGCCCGCTGTGAGCAGGTGTATCAGCGCGATCGCTTTACCCTCTGCGTTGCCCTACGTACCCTAGAGCAGCGCGGCTGGCTCACCCTGTCCTGGCATCCCCAGGCGGCTCGGCTGCACATGGGGCCACCGCCGCCGCGTCAGCCCGACACCTTCACCTTTAGCCAGCAGCTGAAGCATCAGCTGAACGGGTTGGCGCTCACCCAGATCGAACCGATTGCGCCCTGGGAGCGGGCCTTTGACCTGCAGTTTGCCCGTCGCCCCGACGAACCGGCCCTGTGGCATCTCTATGTCGAAGTGATGGGCAAGTACAGCAACGTCATCCTCACCCAGGCCGACCAGCGCATTGTCACCGCTGCCCATCAGGTGAGCGAGCAGCAGTCCAGCGTCCGCCCGATTCAGACCGGTCGGCTCTATCAGCCGCCGCCGCCGATCGCCGGTCGGCTGCCTCGGCTAGAAGAAGCCTTTGACGACTGGCAGGACCGGGTTAGCCTGATCCCCGGCAGGCTGAAGAAAATGCTGGCTAAAGCCTATAGCGGCCTCAGCTCCGCCATCGTCAGCCAGATAATCCAGGCGGCAAAGCTCGACCCCGACCAGAGTACCGACAGCCTCAGCCCAGCGGACTGGCAGCGGCTGTACGACTGCTGGCAGTCCTGGCTGTATCGGCTGCGCGATCGCGACTTTACGCCAGGCTGGAGGGAAACGGGCTATACCGTCATGGGCTGGGGTCTGCAAACGCCCGCGCCCGACGTTCAAACCCTGCTGCAGCAGTACTACCGACAGCAGCTCAACCAGGAAGCCTTTAGCCGCCTGCACCATCAGCTCAGTCAAAAACTCAAAAACCAGCTGGCTAAGCTACGGCAGAAAGCCGACACCTTTGCCCAGCGGCTGCATCAGTCCGACGCGGCAGAAGCCTACCGACAAAAGGCCGACCTGCTGATGGCCCATTTGCAAGACTGGCAGCCGGGCATGCAGTCCCTGGTGCTGGCTGATTTTGAGACCGGTGAGCCGGTGACGCTCCAGCTCAACCCTGAAAAGAATGCGGTACAAAACGCCCAGGCCCTCTACAAGCAGCACCAAAAGCTCAAACGCGCCCGCCTGGCCGTCGCGCCGCTGCTGGCCGAGGTGACTGCCGAAGTTCGCTACCTCGAGCAGGTCGAAGCGGCACTCTGGCAGAGCGCTGTCTATGAAACCGAAGCGGACCTGGAAGCGCTGGAAGAAATGCGCGATGAGCTGGTGCAGCAGGACTATCTAGCCGATTCCAGAGACGCAGGCCGCGCGGCTAAAGCTGACAGCGCTAGCCAATTCCATCGCTACCGGACCCCCGACGGAGTGGAGCTGCTGGTCGGGCGGAACAATCGGCAGAATGAGGAGCTCACCTTCAAGCAGGCGACCGACTACGATCTGTGGCTCCATACGCAAGAGATTCCCGGCAGCCACGTGCTGCTGCGGCTCGATCCCGGGGCGGTGGCTAGCGATCAGACGCTCCAATTCGCCGCTGACTTTGCCGCTTACTACAGCCGCGCCCATCAGGCCGACCAGGTGCCCGTGGTCTACACTGAGCCCAAGCATGTTTATAAACCGAAAGGGGCGCATCCGGGCATGGTGATCTACAGACAGGAACGAGTACTGTGGGGTCAGCCTCAGCGAGCCTTGGCCTACTTGCAGCAGTCCGCCGTTCAGGATTCAGCTCAGCCCTCGCTAGTCTGACCGGTAGGGCAGTGATATCAGCTTAACCCAGGTTTTTGAGCCGATTCCCCGTCTACAAAGAGCTGGAGCTCGCAGAAAAGTCTTGACCGCCGGCTGCGTACCTGGCCTGAAATAGTGAAAGGCCCTTTTTCCCTATCTCATCCTTAATATCTTTAATATATTGTTCGACGACCCATGCTCTCCGACCGACCCTATCCGCTCAGCATTGCGCCGATGATGGATCGCACCGACCGTCACTACCGCTATTTCATGCGGCAGATCACGCGGCGGACGCTACTCTATACCGAAATGGTGACCAGCGCGGCAATTGAGTATGGCGATCGCGACCGGCTGTTGGGCTTTACCCCCGACGAAAAACCGCTGGTGCTCCAGGTCGGCGGCGACGATCCCCAAGCCCTGGCCCGGTGCGCCCAAATTGCCGCCGCGCGGGGCTATGACGAAATTAACCTGAACGTGGGCTGCCCCAGCAGTCGGGTGCAGGACGGCAACTTTGGGGCCTGTCTGATGGCCCAGCCCCAGCGCGTCGCCGACTGCGTGGCGGCGATGATGGCAGCAGCCCCGATTCCCGTGAGCGTGAAACATCGGATTGGGATTGACGATCGCGATCGCTACGAAGACATGGCCAATTTTGTCAGCGCGGTTGCTGCGACCGGCTGCCGGCGCTTCACCGTCCATGCCCGCAAAGCCTGGCTGCAGGGACTCAGCCCTAAGGACAACCGCACCGTCCCGCCGCTGCGCTACGCCGACGTGCATCGGCTAAAGCAGGACTTTCCCTACCTGTGGATCGAGGTCAACGGCGGCTTTCTCAGCCTGGGGCAGGCTCAGGCCCAGCTGCCAAGCGTAGATGCGGTAATGATTGGCCGCGCTGCCTATGACAATCCCTATCAGTTTGCCGCCGCCGACTCGCTTTTCTTCGGTGACCGTTCAGCACCGCCCAGCCGGACTCAGGTCGTGCAGGCAATGCTGCCCTACATCGACTACTGGCTGAGCCGGGGCACCAAGCTCAGCAGCATCACCCGTCATCTGCTCCAGCTCTTTTTTGGTCAGCCTGGCAGCCGGATTTGGAAGCGGTCTATTACTGAGAACGCCAGCAAGCCCGGAGCCGGGGCCGAAGTCGTGGAGGCGGCGCTGCAAAAGGTCCTCGCCGTAGCGACCAAAGTTGTATAGTCAACGGTGACGCTAGCCGGTGCCGATGGATGCCTTCAGGAACTGCCCGCGCGATCGCGCAAACGATGACTCAGCAGTGCATTGCTCGTCGTCTGCGCCAGGTTAATCGGAGGGTCACCCGACTCTATGACGATGCCCTACGACCCTACGGGCTAACGGTTAATCAGCTCCATATTCTGGCCGTAGTCATTGACCAGGGTCAAATCCGGCCTGGTCAGCTGGGACAAATTTTGGGGATGGAAAAGTCAACCGTCAGCCGAACCGTAGACCGGATGGTTAAGAAAGCCTGGCTGCAAATTATGCCGGGCCAGGATGGACGCACTCAGCTGCTCAGCGCTACGCCCCAGGGTCGCCAGCTGCTCCAGACAACCGCTCCCGTTTGGGAAACGCTACAGGCAGGCGTCCTAGATTCGCTGTCAGCGGGCGGTCAAGACCTATTGCAGGGCTTGGGTTTAGGCCACGAGGGAGCGATCGCCGCAGCTGATGATAACGACAGCTTTGACGCTGGTTTCGCGACGGATGCCGCAGATTTTTATGGAAATTAGCCCTAGAGCGCCTAAGCGCAATGCTAGAATGCTAACACCCGAGAGCGATCGCTCCCGAGGGCATGTAGCTCAGTGGATAGAGCATCAGATTCCGGTTCTGAGGGTCGGGGGTTCGAATCCCTCCATGCTCGTTGGTTTAATCTTGCTATTCAGGCGCAGGCTATCTTAGCTATAGTCTGCGATCTTCGCCTGGTATGCTCTGAACGCCCTGAACGATGCGGGACAGCTCGCTCTTCTCATCGACTGAAATTCGAGTGGGCGAGCCGCTGATAATTCGCTCCAGATTGCGGAAGGAATCTTTGATTTCTGGCCCATTGTCTCGAATGGTATATTCCCGAATGGCCTTGTCATGCCAGGAACCGCGCATCTTGAAAACGTTTATCGCCCGCGACATTTCTCCCCGAATTTCGACATATTGCAGCATCAGGATGGTGTCGGTGATGGTCGAGATATGGGAGTCGGTAATCGAATGGGAGCCCATAAACTGCTCTGTGGTGTTAGTAAAAAAGCCTGTAATCTCCTCCTGCTTGGCGAAGCCGGTGACGCCGATCACGAACTGTCTGAAGGAATTATTGCTGACCCCCCGATCCAACGCTGACAGGGAGTCAATGGCAATTCGCCCGGGCTTAAACTGGGCGATTTCAGACTTGATGATTTGAAGGTGGTCTTCCAGCCCGGCTGACTCTGGATAGGCACAGATAATTTTCAGCAGCCCCTGCCGCTCTAGCTCCTCAAAGTCAATGCCCCAAGATGACGCATTGCGGGAGAGCTGTGCCCGTGATTCTTCGTAGGCAAACAGGATCGTCCTTTCTCCGTTGCGACAGCCTTCTTCTAAAAACTTGCTCACCAGTAGCGTCTTGCCCGTTCCCGTGGCGCCCGTCGCTAGAATAATCGAGTCTCGGAAGAAGCCGCCGCCGCACATTTTGTCGAGCGCCTCAACGCCGGAAGAAACCCGCGTATTTGAAGAGCGCTGGGTCAGCCGCATAGCTCCCAAGGGGAAGATATTGATCCCCTGATCGGTCATCGTAAACGGGTACTCGCCTTTCATGTGGGTCGTGCCCCGCAGCTTGAGAATTTCCAGCGTCCGGCGACGGCGCTCTCCTTCTAGAGCATTACGGACGATGACCACATTGTCAGAGACGAATTCTTCCACCCCAAAACGGGCAATCGGGCCGTATTCTTCCACCCGCTCGGTTGTCATCAGCGTCGTTACGCCCATCTGCTTCAGGCGCGCCACCAGGCGAAAAATTTCACGCCGCACGATCCCGGCTGAGTCATACTGCTGAAAAACGGACGTGATTGAATCAATCGAAACGCGCTTTGCGCCGTACTTGCCGATCGCATATCGAATCCGCTCAATTAGCCCTGAAAGATCGAAGTCACCGACCACCTCATGGCCCTCGGGATCGGGAGAAGCATCTAAAACAAACAGCTTGCCGTCGTCGAGCAGCTGCTGTAAATCCCAGCCAAAACTGTGGGCATTTTTGATGATATCGGTCGGAGATTCCTCAAAGGTGATGAAAACGCCGGGCTCGTCAAAGTGAATAATCCCGTTATATAAAAACTGGACGGCCATCAGGGTTTTGCCTGTGCCTGAGGTGCCGCTGACCAGAGTGGAGCGACCTACCGGTAAGCCACCATGGCTGATGTCATCAAACCCCTCAATCATGGTGCGAATTTTGTGAACCCCTTTGATCGGTGTTGATGTGTTGGGGGACAGTTGACTCATAGCAGGTCGGAGGGAAGAGGCTGGGGTTGACTAGGGGTTCTAACTAAGGGTTGGCGGGGTCGAAAATTTGATGGGAAGGTTTGTTAGGAGTAAAGCGATTCGTCCTCTAGCAACTCATCATAGAGAAGATCAAGCCCAATCAAAACCCTTTCGCGGTCGGAAAGGTCGCCAATAATTTTACGGACGGGTGGGGGCAGAATTTTCGATAGGGTAGGCGTCGCCAGGATTTTATCTTCTTCAGCCAGCTGAGGATTTTTGAGGACGTCGATAACTTTTAGCGCATAGACGCCTTGAAACTCCTGATCCAGAATATTATTCAGCATCTTTAATGCCCGAATAGAGTTGGGCGTATTGCCGGCTACGTAGAGCTTTAAAATGTATGTTTTCTTTGAAGCGACCATAAACTAGCCCACAATATCGGTTAGATCAGCTGACTGCGAAGGGATACGCTTCGCCCAATCTATCACCCCTCATCACTCCCGTGGGATTGAGCGCCGATACATTTCACAGAGATGAGCGATTAAGTCAATTAGCGTTAGGCGATAGTCTAGTAAGATTTCTTCGTTTCGCCCTTCGAGCTGAAGCTGTTTGGAGAACTCGTCGATCAGTTCCATATGAATTTCAACAATTTGCGAAATTGAAATATCGGCAAAAAAGGCAACATTAACGAAGTCATCAATTTTTTGATTGAGCGTATCATCTTGAGAGAAATAAATCAAAATGATGTGCCGGTAGTCCTGACGCAGCTTATTTAAAAATTCATCCCGTTCTAAAACGGACACACTGCGCAGAAAGTTCCTGGGATTACGCTTGTAGTAAACGCCTAGATAGCCTAGTCGCTCTTTTAGCTTCTCAGAAAGCCGCTGCTGTTGCAGACTCAGGAGAAATAGCCGATGGTCCGGCGCAGAAAGTTCGGCTTGAGATGAACCGGGTACCGCAGGCAGCTTTAAAAATCGATCGACCGCTTTGTGAATCGACTTTTCCAAATCTGCCAGCTCGTCGGCTGCGAGTTTGATCACTGCTTCATGGTAGGCCTGGTCTAGCTCAGCGGCCCGCCGTTCGGATTCTACAATCAGCGTGGGTAGCAGGATATCACGCTGCTGAAGCTCGATTAAGCTCTCGTAGACGACAGAATGCTGCTGCAAAATTAAGCAGTCAATCTGATGCCGATTATCAATTGCCCAGTCCAGAAAATCCGCTGAATTCTCACTCCAGCTCACTACAAACCTGCTGTGGGAAAGCGGTTCGCGCAGCGTTTCCGCCAGTGATTCGGACGGAATAAAAATTCCAATGAGTAGCTGTGCTGTCAATGGATTCAAATCTGAAACTTCAATAAAGGGGCGTAGTCCTTCAGTACTCTATAACTTCAGCTGCCGTTCTGAAAATGGCACTGTCTGTAACCGCTAGCGCTGAATGAGAAGAGTGGGTCAAAATGTTACATTGCTTAATATAGATGTTATGAGTATAGACCCTAATGTCTCTAAGCGCTGAAGTACTTTGCCTCAGAGTGATAGGTGACGATCGCGGTTGTAGACTGCTCTGGGTAAAGCTGCTCGCTTTCGTCCATATGCAGCCCGATCCGCTCGGCTCCTAGCAGCTCTAGCTGCCGGAACTGGTCGTGAATGCGGGGACAGGCCGGATAGCCAAAGCTGTAGCGCGAGCCCCGGTAGCGCTGCGCTAGCACGTCGCGGAGGCTTTCGGGTTCTTCGTTAGCAAAGCCCAGCTC
Organism: Vasconcelosia minhoensis LEGE 07310; assembly: GCF_015207255.1. GTDB lineage: Bacteria > Cyanobacteriota > Cyanobacteriia > Phormidesmidales > Phormidesmidaceae > Vasconcelosia > Vasconcelosia minhoensis. Next base: position 46,049 of record NZ_JADEXG010000011.1, on the reverse strand, counting down.
CCGGCGAATGCGGGCGTGGGTCCATTCGGCCAGGGCTTCGGCCACCTGTACGGCCAGACCGTGGAAGTAGAGATAGTCGGTGTACTGGTCGTTGGCAAAGAGCTGCTGCGCCACCTCCGTCGCAATTTCACCGACGGTCACCGCCTGCATGGGAAAGACGTCATACTGCCCCGGCTGGGCTGCGGCTTTGGGCAGGAAAAAGTCGGCAATGCAGAGGCGACGGAGCGATCGCTGCCGGGGAAATTCAAACACCGCGATCGCGTCTGCCGATTCCTCAGCCTGAGCCGCCGCCGGATCGTAAATGTGCAGCCGATTGCCCTCGGCCAGACAGGGAAAATAGCCGTACACCCCCTGGGGCTGGAGCAGCGCTTCGGCCTCAACCCGCCGCTGCCACTCGGTCAGAATCGGGTAGACCTTTTCGGCCAGAAATTCATCGTACTCGGCTCGCGTCTGGTCTTTGGGCTTGCGGAACTGCCACTGCCCGGCAATCAGCGCCTGCAAGTCGAGATAGCTGAACACCTCTGTCAGCGGAATGTCCTGCTCAGACAGCACCTGCGTGCCCCAAAAGGGCGGGGCGGGGCGGTCGATGTCGATTGCGATCGCGTCCGAGCGGCGCTCATCAATTACCTGCGTCGCGGGCGGAACGGTGGGGTCAGCAGCATCGCCCGACCTGACGGTTGCGTGCTGAGGCGTTGGGGTGGGAGCATCACTCTCCGGCTCGGTTAAGAATCCCTGGATATCGTCCCATTCGCCTGCCTGCTTAGCGGGCATCAGCTCGTCCATAAAGTGCAGGTCGGCGAAGGCATCTTTGCCATAGATTACCCGGCCCTGATAGGTCTGCTGACAGTCCTGATAGACAAACTTGGGCGTCAGGGCCGCTCCGCCCAGGATTACCGGCACCGTGATCCCCTGGTCGTTAAACACGGCTAGATTTTCTTTCATAAAGGCGGTCGATTTCACCAGCAGGCCGCTCATAGCGATGCAGTCGGCCCCGTGCTCCCGGTAGGCGGTAATGATATTGTCTACCGGCTGCTTGATCCCCAGATTCACCACCTTGTAGCCGTTATTCGACAGGATGATGTCTACCAGGTTTTTGCCAATGTCGTGGACGTCGCCCTTAACCGTGGCGATCACCACCGTACCCTTGCCACTGCCGTTACTATCGGCCTTGTCCATGTAGGGTTCTAGATGGGCGACCGCCGCCTTCATCGTCTGAGCCGACTGGAGCACGAAGGGCAGCTGCATCTGCCCCGAGCCGAACAGCTCTCCCACCACTTTCATGCCGTCGAGCAAAAAGGTGTTGATAATGTCCAGCGGCGCGTATTTCTCCCGCGCTCTCTCCAGCTGCTCCTCCAGTCCGATCCGCTCGCCGTCAATAATGTGATTCTTCAGCCGCTCCTCCACCGGCAGAGTTTCATCCGAGGCCGACTTCATCTGCCGGGTTGACTTGCCTTCAAACAGCGTCGTCAGCTTAGTCAGGGGATCGTAGGTGCAGGCTTCGCCGGTAAACTGGCGGCGATCGTCAATTAGGTCGCGGCAGAGGGCCTGATGCTCGGGTTCAATTTTGGCCAGCGGTAGAATTTTGCTGGCGCTGATGATGGCGGCGTCCATCCCAGCCGCGATCGCGTCGTGCAAAAACACCGAATTCAGCGTCACCCGCGCCGCTGGGCTAAGACCGAAGGAGACGTTCGACACGCCCAGGACGATGTGGCATCCCGGCAGGTTCGAGCGAATCTGGCGAATCGCTTCGATCGTCTCCCTGGCGTTCACCCGGTCTTCTTCAATGCCGGTGGAAATCGGCAGGGCCAGCGGGTCAAAGAAAATTTCGTAGGGCGGCAGGCCGTACTCTACCGCGGCTCGGTAGGCCCGCTGGGCGATTTCAAACTTTTTGCTGGCGCTGCGAGCCATACCGTCTTCGTCGATTGTGCCGACAACGATGCCCGCACCGTAGCGCTTAGCCAGCTGCAGCAGCTTAAAGAAGCGCTCCTCCCCATCCTCATAGTTGGTCGAATTGAGGATACATTTGCCGCCTGCGACCTTGAGCCCCGCCTCCATTTTTTGCCATTCGGTGGAGTCGAGCATCAGCGGCAGGGTGACGTTGGTGACCAGCCGCGAAACCAGCTCACGCATATCGCGATCGCCGTCTCGACCCACGTAGTCCACGTTGACGTCGAGCATATGTGCCCCCTCTTTGACCTGGGCTTTGGCCAAAGCTACTAGGCCGTCCCAGTCTTCGGCGTTCAGCAGTTCGCGGCATTTTTTAGAGCCGCTGGCGTTGAGCCGCTCGCCGATGATCAGAAAAGAGTTGTCCTGCTCGTAGGGCTGGGGGCTATAGATCGAGGCGGCTGAGGGCTGGTAGGCGAGCCCACCGTAGGGCGGCAGCTCGCTGCGGCCTCCAACCTGCCGGGGCTTGGCTCGCAGCCCTCGGGAGAGTTCGGCCAGCTGGGCAATGTGGTCGGCTCGGGTGCCGCAGCAGCCGCCGATCACCTGCACGCCCAGGTCTTCGATAAAGTGCATCAGGGACATCCGCAGCTCCATCGGCGTCAGCCGATAGTGAGCCTGGCCGCCGACGTTTTCCGGCAGGCCCGCGTTGGGAATGCAGGAGATGACGAAGGGTGAGCTTTCTGACAGATATTTAATATGCTCCTTCATCAGGTCGGGGCCGGTGGCGCAGTTGAGGCCCAGAATATTGATCGGGTAGGGTTCCAAAATGGTGAGGGCGGCGCTAATTTCAGAGCCGACCAGCATCGTCCCCTGCTGCTCTACCGTCACCGACACCATCAGCGGCAGCCGTTCGCCTTTGCGGGCAAAGACTTCCTCAATCGCGTTCAGGGCCGCCTTGATCTGGAGCACGTCCTGGCAGGTTTCGACGATTAGCAGGTCGGCTCCGCCGTCGTAGAGTCCCTCGGCCTGCTCAGCGTAGGCCGCCTTGAGCGAGTCAAAGTCAATATGGCCCAGGGTTGGCAGCTTTGTCCCCGGCCCCATAGAACCGGCGACAAAACGCGGTTTTTCGGGAGTCGAGTATTCAACCGCGACCTGCTTAGCAAGTTCAGCTGCCTTCTTGTTCAGCGCATAGGCCCGGTCGGCCAGGTCATATTCCGCCAGGACGATTGAGGTCGCGCCAAAGGTATCCGTCTCGATCACATCGGCCCCGGCTTCTAGAAAGCTGCGATGGACTTTCTCAACCGCTTCCGGCTGGGTCTCGACCAGATACTCGTTGCAGCCCTCATACTCGGCGCCACCAAAGTCCGCCGCCGTCAGCTGCTGCGACTGGAGCGACGTGCCCATCGCGCCGTCAAAGACGAGAACGGGACGCTCCGGGCTGTGCAGACGGTTGAGGAAGGTGCTTTTCATAGGAGTGGTGCTGGATAAGGGCTCAGGCAGCTGCGCTTGTAAGGCGTTCTATCTATATTAATTGCCTCCCTAAAGTTTCTTAGCGTTTTAGTCGATGTCGATTCAGAAGTTCCGTTAGAGTAAAGGCATCGACGATTCGCTTGAACTCTACGAAGCCCGACAACGCTATGGTCAGTGTTTCTTCCCGTCCCCAGCCTGTCCTCACCGAAGGAATGCTACGTGGCGTCCATCACATCGCCCTCAACGTGAAAGATATGCAGGCGGCCTGCCAGTTTTACGGTGAGGTCTTAGGCCTTCACAAACTTCAGGGCGAAGAGGTGCCGAAAACGCTGGTCAAGCTGGTGGCGGAGGGCAAAGTGACTAACTTTAGGACACCAGATGGGACGATTCTAGACCTGTTCTGGGAGCCCGACCTGTCACCGCCGGACCCCGACCCCGAGAAAGGCTTTACCCGAGCCAATCATCTGGCCTTCGATATTGCCCCAACCCAGTTTGACCAGGCGATGGAGCGGCTGAGAGCGCATCAGATTACTTTTGACGGCCCCGTGACTCGACCGACGGGCCGGGGCATTTACTTTTACGACCCCGATGGATTCATCATCGAAATTCGCTGCGATCCATTGCCAAACCCATAGGTTCGTCAATGGAGTCAATGGATCAGTCGGCTGCGCCGCTGGTAGAGGCTCTCAGGCACTGTGCCATCCGCCCAAACGCGGCTTTCTACACGCCGGGGCACAAGCGCGGACGCGGCGTTTCTCAGCGGCATAGGGATCTGTTCGGTGCGTCTGTCTTTACTGCTGACCTGCCGGAGCTGCCGGAGCTAGATAATCTATTTGCGCCAGAAGGCGTGATCCTAGCTGCTCAAGAGCTGGCGGCAGAAGCATTTGGGGCAGAGCAGACCTGGTTTTTGGCTAACGGCTCGACTAGCGGTGTAGAAGCCGCCATCCTGGCCACCTGTGGCCCAGGTGAAAAGCTGATTCTGCCGCGCAATGCTCACCGATCGGCGATCGCGGGCCTGATCCTCTCCGGTGCCCAGCCTGTCTACGTCACTCCGGACTACGACCCCGACTGGGGACTAGCCCACAGCATCACGGCAGACGCGATCGCGCAGGCTCTAGCCCAGCACCCCGACGCCCGCGCCGTTTTGATCACCTCGCCGACTTATCAGGGCATCTGCGCCGATGTCGAAGAAATTGCCGAACTCGCCCACCGCCATGCTCTGCCGCTGATTGTAGACGAAGCCCACGGGGCTCATTTCGCCTTCCATCCTGAGCTACCTACTCCGGCGCTCAGAGCCGGGGCCGATATCGTCATCCAGTCTGCCCATAAGGTGCTTAGCGCCTTCACCCAGGCCGCCCTGCTCCACGCTCAGGGGAGCCGGATAGACCGCCATCGTCTGTCTCAGGCCCTGGCCCTCACCCAGTCCAGCAGCCCCAGCTATTTGCTATTAGGCTCCCTCGACGCCGCTCGCCAGCAGATGGCCACTGAGGGACTAGACCTCATAGCGCAGGCGCTGACGCGAGCCGATCGGGCTCGCCAGCGGATTGCTCAGCTGCCCGGACTGCGGGTGATTGGCCCTCAGATAATGGGGCGAACGCCGGGCTGTGCCGACTGGGATCGCACCCGGCTGACGGTTGATGTTTCTGGCCTGGGGATGACCGGCTATGAAGCCGATCGAATGCTGCACAAGGATTGGGGCGTCACGGCGGAACTGCCGACGCTGCAGCAGCTGACCTTCATCGTCGGCTGGGGCAATGACCTGGCGGATATGGAGCAGCTAGTAGAGGCGCTAGCGGGACTGCGCGATCGCGGCTCAGGTCCATTAAACCTGCCTAAGACCGATTTCACGGAGCTGGAACGGTCTATAGAAACAGGCTGTAGCCCCCGCCAGGCATTCTTTGCGCCCACCCAAATCCTACCCGTCGCTGACGCCGTTGGCCGGATTAGTGCTGAGACCGTCTGCCCTTATCCGCCGGGCATTCCCACTCTGCTGCCGGGAGAGCGAATCAGCGCAGCTGCGATCAGGGCGCTGCAGCAGGTGCTGGCGGTAGGCGGTGTGCTGACTGGCTGCCGGGATGCCACCCTCCAGACCCTAGCCGTGGTTCAGTCCAAGGACGTTTGAATGCTAGGAGATCGCGGCCCGGATCTTCTATGCTGAGGGATAAACCAGCGCTCCCTATGTCTGCCCTCTGGCCCTACGTTACGCCCGGTATTCCCGATCATCTGTTCGAGCGGCTGCCGGGTATTCCGCTGAGTCAGCGAGAAGTGCGGCTGCTGCTGCTGGGCTACCTGCGGCTCAGGGCCGACTCGGTGCTGTGGGATATTGGGGCGGGGACGGGGACGATTGCGGTTGAGGCCGGACTGCTCTGTCGGCAGGGTAAAGTGATCGCGGTCGAGCGCGATCCGGAGGTGGCCCAGCTGATTCAAACCAACTGCGATCGCTTTGAGCTGACCAATATTGAAGTGACCGTCGGCAGTGCCCCCGACTGCCTTAGCCAGCTGCCCGAGTCGCCCGACTGTGTGCTGATCGAGGGCGGGCGGTCGTTCAAGGAAATCCTTCAGTCGATCTGGAAACGGCTGCTGCCCGATGGGCGCATCGTCGTTACCGTCGGCAGCCTGAAAGGCCTGTACGCGGTTTCAGAAGCATTTGCCGAACTCCAGGTACGCAATATAGAAGTGGCGCAGCCCGCTGTCAATCGGTTGGAAACCCGAGGCAATCAGCAGTTTTTTGCGGCGATAGACCCCATTTTCGTGCTCAGCGGCGATAAGCTGGGCTAAATACCCGCCTGGTTATTTCCGGTGTGCCCAGCGAGACCTCACACAAACTTTTTGTCAGTGTTTCAGCGGACAGCCTCAGTGAAGACTCTTTGAAGAACTTCAAAAAGCGTTGTAGATACGATTGCGGATATGTTGAGATTGAATACGTTCATAGTTGAGTTTGACTTGAGACGCAATCTCCCCAGACAAGCTACAGTCAGCCGTTGTTAAGTTTCATCCGGTCAGGTTTGCGCTGGCCTTAATAAACCGATTTTTGGTTTGAAACGATGCTCCAAGGTCCGCTTTCCGCGCTACAGCCAGAGACCCCACGGTCAAAGCCAGAATCGGCTACGGTTAACAACGCCCCCCTGATGGCTGACGCTCCCAACCCTACCCCCAATACGGCCCCCAATAGGGCCTTGACCGCTCAGGCTGATGGCTGCGTCGTCAGCCTCGATGTGACTGTGGCGATTCCAACCTATGACGGAGCAAAGCGGCTACCGCTAGTTTTAGATCGGCTGCGATCGCAGATCAATATCGCCGATATTGCTTGGGAAATCATCGTCTGCGACAACAACAGCTCCGATGAGACGGCTGAGGTCGTCCGGCGCTATCAGCGAATTTGGGATCAGGAGGGGCCTCAGGCGGTATCACTCCACTACCGCTTTGCCCCTGAACAGGGCGCGGCCCATGCCCGGCAGCGAATTGCCACCGTCGCCCAGGGAGAGCTGATTGCCTTCCTGGATGATGATAATCTACCTGCTTGCGACTGGGTCGAGCAGGCCTATCGCTTTGGCCAAGCTCATCCCGGCGCCGGCGCTTTTGGCAGCCAGATCCACGGCGAATTCTCAGCCGGCCCGCCGGACCAGCTGACGCCGCCGGAGCTGGCCAAAATCAAGCCTTTCCTAGCCATTATCGAGCGCGGCGACACCCCCCATCTGTACGAGCCTCAGAAGAAAATTTTACCCCCCGGAGCCGGACTAGTGGTGCGGCGACAGGCCTGGCTCGATGCCGTCCCCCCGCGCCTATTTTTGAACAACAAAGGCAAAGCCGCGGGCCTGGCTAGCGAAGATCTGGAAGCCGTGCTGCATATTCAGAAAGCAGGCTGGCAGGTTTGGTATAACCCGGCAATGGTCGTCTATCACCAGATTTCTAGCGAGCGACTCGAGCAGGACTATCTGCTCCAGCTGCTGCACTGTGACGGGCTCAGCCGATTTTATATTCGGATGATGCGCATTCGCTCCTGGCAGCGACCGCTGATGATCCCAGGCTACATTGCCAACGATTTGCGTAAGCTGGCGCTCAACCTGGTCCGGCGCTCGAATGAGTCATCGCTGCTGGCCGCCTGCGATCGCGAACACCTCCGCAGTACGGTCGTCAGCCCCTTCTTCTTGCTCCGCAAAGCCCATCAGGACGGGCAGCAGGCCCGCTATGAGCGCCGTCATCTGCCGCAGCGGCAGGAGTGGCTAGAGCGGCTGACCCAGGCCTTCGAGCAGGATCGATTCCAGCTGTATAGCCAGCCGGTGATCGCCGCTAACAGCCATAGTCAAGCATCAGGTGAAGTTCTACTACGCCTGTTTGACCAGGCCGAGTCAGCCAGTCCTAATTTGGGCATGGTTTCTCCAAACCGCTTCATCCCCGTTGCGGAGCACTATGGCCTGCTCCGCACCCTCGATCGCTGGGTCCTGCGTAAATTTTTTCAATCTCTCCCAGCTCAAAGCGCGGCAGAGGGCTCGGCGTCAAAGCTGACTCATCTGCCGACCCAGCCCCAGTCTATCTACTCCGTCAATCTATCGACTGCTAGTGTCTGCGATCCCAAACTGCCTAGCTTTATCGCCGACCAGCTACAGCGACATCGATTTCCCCCGTGCCAGCTCTGCTTTGAGATTACCGAAGCCGACGCGATCGCGCTGCCGGTTCAGGTCAGCCAGCTGATTCACGGGCTGCATGAGATTGGCTGCCTAGTGGCCATTGACGACTTCAGCCAGTGCGGTGGAGTGGAAAAATTTGTCAGTCAGTTCCCTATTCACTACCTTAAGCTCAGCAGCCATACGGTCAAAGCAGCCGTTCGGAATGCTTCTGCCTTTGAGCAGGCGCAGTCCATGATTCAGCTGAGCCACGCTCGCTCGATTCAGATTGTGGCCAAAGGGGTTGAGACAGCTCAGGCCCTCAGTCAGTTGAAAAAAACGGAGGTTGACTATGTTCAGGGATACCAGCTGGCTGAGCCTCAGCCGCTGAGGTTTTAGATGAGATGTCATTTTAATGGAGCTGGGGTTACCCCTCAGTAGTCAGATTCTGCCCCTTCTACGCGCCCAGTTGTGGAGCCAACCATGCCAGACTTTACAGTTGCTATTCCAACCTATAACGGGGCTGAGCGGCTGCCCAGGCTGCTTGAGCAGCTGCGATCGCAGACTTATCCGGCAGACCTGGACTGGGAAATCTTGGTCGTCGATAACAACAGCAGCGACCAGACCGCTGCTTTGATTCAGCAGTATCAGCGGGACTGGGCCGATACTACCCCCACCCTCAGATATGCCTTCGAGCCTCAGCAGGGAGCTGGCTTCGCCCGTCAAAAGGCGATTCAAACGGCCCAGAGTGAATGGGTAGGTTTTCTCGACGACGACATTATCCCGGCTGCTGATTGGGTGGCGACGGCCTATGCCGCTGGCGCGTCCCGCGATCGCGCCGGTGCCTATGGCGGTCAGATCCATGGCAAGTTTGAGACGCCACCCCCAGAAAACTTCAAGCGTATTCAGTCCTTCCTGGCAATTCGGGAACGCGGCCCCGAGGCGCATCAATACGACCCAGAAAACCTAGTGTTGCCGCCCTCGGCAGCCTGGGTGGTACGACGCCAGGCCTGGCTGAGGGATGTGCCCACCCACCTAGCCCTAAGCGGCCCGGTAAGCGGCTCAATGGTTGGAGGGGAAGATTTCGAGCCGCTGCTCTATCTGCACAGGGCTGGCTGGGAGATCTGGTACAATCCTGACCTCCACGCTGCCCACGAAATTCCGGACAGGCGTTTGGAAAGAGCCTATTTGATCAATCTCAGCTGGGCTTGCGGGCTCTGTATCTGTCATCTTCGGATGATTACGGCTAAAAGCTACTGGCAAAAGCCGCTGATTATGGCCAAGATTGCGCTGGGCGGCTGGCGTCGTGCGCTCAAGCACTATTGGACCCATGCTGGAAATCCTCAGAAAGACACGATCGCGGCCTGCGAGATGGCGTTCTTTTTGAGCAGTGCCCTCAGTCCGGCCTACTTTATTGGCCGCAGCCTGGTCAGCCACCTGCCGCGCCGGGCCACGGGGCCAGCACAACCGGGCCAGCTTAGCTGTAAACACCTGGAAACCTGAAGCGACCTGACGTCATGGCTCTCATCTCGGTAATCATCCCAGCCTATAATAGCGAGCGAACCATTGCCGAAACGGTTGAGTCTGTTATACAGCAGACGCTGACCGATTTTGAAATTATTGTAATTGACGATGGCTCAACCGACCGAACGCTGGAGCGGCTCGACGCGATTGAGGACTGTAGGCTGACCGTCGTCTCTCAGAAAAATTCAGGCGTTTCAGCGAGCCGAAACCTCGGTATCGCCAAGGCATCGGGCCAGTATATTGCCTTTTTAGACGCCGACGACCTCTGGCTGCCTGACAAACTGGCCGCACAGGTTCAGGCGTTAGCGGCCGATCCGGCGGTAGCCGTGGCCTATAGCTGGGTGGACTATATCGATGAATCTGGTCAATTTCTGCGCTCGGGAATGCATTCGACGATTGCAGGTGACGTATACGAGCGGATTGTATTGGGCAGTTTTTTGGAAAGTGGGTCCAATCCCCTGATTCGTAAAACGGCTATTGATCACACCGGCGGCTTTGACGAAACGCTACGCACTGCAGAAGATTGGGAAATGTGGGTGCGGCTAGCCGCTCAGTACCGCTTCGCCGTTGTGCCCCAGGTACAGGTGCTTTACCGCGTTTCGTCCCGGTCAAAGTCCTTCAGGTTAGAGAACCATCGGTCGGCCGGGCTAGCGGTAATCGACAGGGTGTTTGCGCAGACTCCCGACAGTTTCCAAAGGCTCAAGCCAAAAGCACTAGCAAGCTTTTACAAATATCTCACCTTTAAGGTCTTGAGTGCGCCTGAAAAAGACCGTTTAGGTCGTAAAGAAGCGATGTTTGCCGCAGGCTGCCTATTCCGCTCGGTTGCTTACAATCCCGCCATGCTAAAACAGACTCGGGTCCTGCTGTCGGCGCTGTTCAAAATTGCAAAGCTATCTTTAATATCGAACAGGCCTTCAGAAAAGCCAAGCTAGCGCCAGCGGAGATAGAGAGTAAGCGTGAAGCAAATGATTGTATGGACCGGGAGGCGATAGATGCCGATTTCAAAAAAGCGCTTGAAAATCTTGCTCTACGGCAACCTGTATGGGGCCTATCGCTCCGAAAACCTGATTAAATATTTGCTTGATTCTGGCTATCGACTTAGTTTTATATTTCCCGAATTTTACTTCGAGCGAGGCATTAAAAAAGATTTAATTTCTAAGATTTTACGAATTGTTTTTTCGGCTTATTACTGGGTCGAGCTGTTTATTAAAGCCGCCCTAGCAGATGTTATCTATCTTCTGCCCATGAACGTGGAATTGATCAGAAGCGCCCTCTGGGCAGCTCGACTATTCAATGCCAAGCTGGTCGTTGAGGTTTATGCTTCTCTGTATGATACCGCTGTCAAGGATAAGCAAACCGTGCCTGTAAATAGCCCCGAAGCGGCTCGGCTAAAGCAGAAAGATACTCTAGCGCTGACCCAGGCTGACTACATCATTGATATTGCTGACTATGAGCTTCGATATTGGCAAGATATGCTAGGCATTCAAATTAACTTTGATAAATGCTTTATTGCACCTTTGTTCAGCGAAATTACCGAATCCTCCGCGTCATCTTCCACAGCGCTGGGGTCAGGCGGCTTCAAATCAGCCGATGCGATCAGCATTTGCTGGTGGGGAACTTTTATTCCCCTGCACGGTCTGGATAACATCATTCAAGCCATGCAGCTTCTGAAAGATTGGGGAATGGCCTACCGCTGCTATCTCTTTGGGGTGCCGCCAACCGGCCAGCAGCAAGTGTTTGAAGACTACCGCCAAAAAATTGAGCGCAGCCACCTCAGCGATCGGGTCTTTTTGAGACAAGACCTGCGATTCCTCGATGGGTCCCTGCCCCATTTCTTACATGAGCATTGTGACCTAGCCTTGGGTATCTTTGGCGATACGGACAAAGCGCGGGCCGCGGTTCCCAACAAGCTGGTCGAAGCGCTAACGCTGGGCCTGCCAACGCTGACGATGGATTCGCCAGCGCTGAGGGAATTTTTTGACCCGGAGGACCTCTGGACCTGTGAGCCGACCGGGGAGTCTATTGCCAACGCGATCGCGACCCTGGTCAAAGGAAATGCCTATCCCGTTGACTGGTTTCAAACCCAGAAAAAAGTTAGAGAAACGTTCAATGTTCAGCGATATCAAACCGTTATCGCTCAGGTGATGGCCCGCATCGAAAAAGACTTCCAGTCGCAGTGAGTGACCTATACGATTGTAACTTTTGGTGACCTTATGAAAGCAGTCATACTAGCGGGTGGGTTTGGCACTCGCCTGAGCGAAGAAACCGGGATCAAGCCTAAGCCGATGGTGGAGATCGGCGGCAAGCCCATCCTCTGGCATATCATGAAGACCTATTCAGCCCACGGCATCGATGAATTTATTATCTGCTGTGGCTATAAAGGCTATGTGATCAAGGAATACTTTGCCAACTATTTCCTACACATGTCCGACGTCACCTTTGATATGCGCTTCAACCAAATGAATGTGCATGCGGGTAAAGCCGAACCCTGGCAGGTGACGCTGGTCGATACGGGCGAGGAGACGATGACGGGTGGCCGACTAAAGCGCGTCAGAGAGCACATTGGCTCAGAAACCTTCTGCTTTACCTACGGCGACGGCGTCAGCGATATTGATATTACTAAGCTAGTGGCGTTTCACAAGGCTCAGGGTACCTCTGCCACCCTGACTGCGGTGCAGCCACCGGGGCGATTCGGCGCTATTTCCCTAGCTCAAGAGCAGACCAAGATTGAGAGTTTTCAGGAGAAGCCAGAGGGGGATGGGGCCTGGATTAGCGGCGGATACTTTGTCTTGGAGCCCCAGGTGATTGATCTAATCGCGGCGGACAAGACCGTTTGGGAGCAGGAGCCGCTGAAGAAGCTCGCCCATATGCAGCAGCTTTCCGCGTACCGGCACAGCGGTTTCTGGCATCCGATGGATACGCTGCGGGACAAGAATTTGCTGGAGCGGCTTTGGAAAGAGGGTGAGGCACCCTGGAAAGTCTGGTAGTTTTCCTTGGCTGGTCCGGAGTCCACAGGTGAATTAAGGAGTTTAGCGATATGCAATTTATTCCCACTGGCCTAGCAGGGGCTTTTATCATCGAGCTGGAGCCGATTGCGGACGACCGCGGCTTCTTTGCGCGGGCCTTTTGTGCAAAAGCGTTCGAGGCCCAGGGTCTAAAGTCCGCGATCGCGCAGTGCAACCTGTCGCTCAGCCATCAGCAGGGCACCCTACGAGGGCTGCACTATCAGACCCCACCGGCAGCCGAAGCCAAATTTCTGCGCTGCATCCAGGGGGCAAACTATCACGTCATCGTCGATCTGCGGCCAGAATCAGTCACCTATTTACAGCATGTCGGGGTAGAGCTGTCGGCCCAAAATCGACGCGGCCTCTATGTGCCAGAGCTGTTTGGCCATGGCTACCAGGCCCTGACGGACGGGTCAGAAGCGCTCTACTCGGTGAGTGAATTCTATACGCCGGGCTGCGAGCAGGGCATTCGCTATGACGACCCAACCTTTAAAATAGACTGGCCCCTGCCGGTCAGTCAGCTCTCTGCAAAAGACGCTGCCTGGCCGCTGTTTAGTCCAACCGCAACCGCTGAGGTTTCCCCATGATGATCGTTGATACTGCGCTCAAAGCCCGTCAGGCCGACCACAATCCGCTGCGTGTTGGCATGATTGGGGCCGGGTTTATGGGCCGAGGCATTGCCAATCAGATTGCCAACTACATGCCGGGAATGCGGCTGGTGGCGATTTCAAACCGCACCCTGTCTGCAGCTCACGAAGCTTACAGTAAGGTCGGCATTGGCGATATCAAAGAAGTAACGACGACCGCTGAGCTAGATAGCGCGATCGCCCAGGGCAAATATGCCGTCACCGATGACGCCGAGCTGCTCTGCCAGTCTGGAGAAATCGAAGTCCTGATCGAAACCACCGGCCATGTAGAATTTGGTGCCCAGGTGATTCTCAAGGCGATTGAATGCGGCAAGCCTATCGTCACCATGAACGCCGAGCTAGACGGCACCGTCGGGCCAATCTTGAAGGTCTACGCCGACCGGGCCGGGGTCATTCTGACCGGCTGCGATGGCGACCAGCCCGGCGTGCAGCTCAACCTTTATCGGTTTGTCGAGAGTATCGGGCTGACCCCGGTGCTGTGTGGCAACATCAAGGGACTCCAGGACCGATACCGCAACCCCACAACCCAGGAGAGCTTTGCCAAGCAGTGGGGCCAAACCGCCCATATGGTCACCAGCTTTGCCGACGGCACGAAGATTTCCTTTGAGCAGGCGATCGTCGCCAACGCCACCGGCATGAAGGTGGCCCAGCGCGGCATGCTGGGCTACGAGTATCGGGGCCACATCGACGACATGGTCACCCACTACGACGTCGATCAGCTCAGGGCCTGGGGTGGGATTGTCGATTACGTTGTCGGCCCCAAGCCCAGTCCCGGGGTGTTTGTGTTTGCCACCCACGATGACCCAATCCAGGCTCACTACCTGAACTACGGCAAGCTAGGCGAAGGGCCGCTCTACAGCTTCTATGTGCCCTATCACCTGACCGTGTTTGAAGTGCCGCTTTCGGCAGCTCGGGTGGCCCTGCTCCAGGATGTGGTGATTGCGCCGCTGGGCGGCCAGGTCGTCGATGTGATTACTACGGCAAAGACAGACCTCAAAGCCGGTGAAACCCTAGATGGGCTAGGCGGCTACAAGACCTACGGCCAGTGTGACAATGCCGATGTTGTCATGGCCCAAAAACTGTTGCCGATGGGACTGGCGGAGGGCTGCCGCCTGAAGCGCGATGTGGTGCAAGATCAGGTCCTGACCTACGACGATGTCGAACTGCCCCAGGGCCGACTCGCGCATCAGCTCCGAGCCGAGCAGGATCGGCACTTTGGATCTAAAAACTGATCCGGCAGCGCGATCGCGGCTCAAAAAATGTACGCCTCTCTTACCCACTCCTATGAAAACCGCTAAAGACGTCATCGATGCAGACCTCAGCTACATCTGTCAGCATCTTCAGTCAGAATTTGCTCAGCTCGCCGGCAAAAACCTATTGATTACCGGCGGCGCTGGCTTTTTAGGCTACTACCTGGTGCAGTCCATCCTGCATTGGAATCAATCTGCGGGCCAGCCGATTCGCCTCACCGTTTACGACAACTATATTCGGGGCATCCCCGACTGGCTGACCCAGCTCAAGGAAAACCCCAATCTGACCCTGGTGAAGCACGATGTCACGCATCCCCTGCCCGATTCGATCGGCGACTTTCAGTACATTATCCATGCCGCTTCTATCGCCTCGCCGATCTACTATCGCAAGTACCCAATCGAGACCATGGATGCCAACGTCAGCGGGCTGCGCTACCTGCTGGAATACTGCCGCCAGCAGCAGAGCAGCCCCGCGCCGGTAGAGGGCTTCCTCTTTTACTCCACCAGTGAAATCTACGGCGACCCGACTCCTGAAAATATTCCGACCCCGGAAACCTATCGTGGTAACGTGTCCTGCACCGGGCCGAGGGCCTGCTATGACGAATCTAAGCGATACGGCGAAACCCTCTGTGTTAACTTTGCCCAGCAGTACGACCTGCCGATTAAAACGGCGCGTCCGTTTAATAACTACGGTCCCGGCCTGAAAATTACTGACCGCCGCGTGCTGCCGGATTTTGCCCGTGATGTGTTAGCCGGAAAAGATATTGTCATGCTTTCGGACGGGGCTCCCACCCGGACCTTCTGCTACATTGCCGATGCCATCGTCGGCTACTACAAGGTGCTGGTCCGAGGGCGCCCCGGCGAAGCCTATAACATCGGCGTTGAGCAGCCGGAAATTTCGGTGCTAGAGCTGGCGCAGCAGGTGGTGGAGATGTCGCGATCGCTGTTCGACTACACCGGCCAGGTTGTCCGCCAGGCTAGCTCAGACCGAGACTATCTGGTCGATAATCCCAATCGCCGCTGTCCGGTGATTGAAAAGGCGCGGTCAGAGCTGGACTACCAGCCGAGTATTTCCCTAGAGTCGGGGCTGAAGCGCACCCTGCTCTGGTATCAAGACAATCAGCAGGCAGAGGATAAATAGATGAAAGTTTCTGTAGTTGGGACAGGGTACGTTGGGCTGGTGTCTGGCGTGTGTCTGGCGGCCAAAGGGCATCAGGTCACCTGTGTCGATATCGACGCGGACAAGGTCAGCAAGATCAACCAGGGAATGTCGCCAATCTATGAGGAGGGCTTAGACGAGCTGCTCCAGCAGACGGTAGGCCAGCAGCTGAAAGCGACTACCGATTTGCGGCAGGCGGTCCTGTCTACGGACCTCTCAATTATTGCGGTGGGCACCCCCTTTGACGGCAGCGTAATTGACCTGCGCTACATCAAAGAGGTGGCTGAGCAGATTGGCACCGTGTTGAAAGACAAGCCTTCATACCATTTGGTTGTGGTTAAGAGTACCGTCGTGCCAGGAACGACCGACGATATCGTCCGGCCTATTCTAGAGTCGGCCTCGGGTAAGCAGGCCGGGCCAGACTTTGGCGTAGGGATGAACCCCGAGTTCCTAAAGGAAGGCGAAGCGATTAAGGACTTTATGGCCCCTGACCGAATCGTGCTCGGCGGCATTGACGCCAGGAGCATTCAGCTCCTGGGCGAGCTGTACAGCGTCTTTGAAGACGTCGATAAGCTCGAAACCAGCTGCAAAACTGCAGAGATGATCAAATATACGGCCAACTCTCTGCTGGCGACGATGATCTCTTTTGCCAATGAGATTGGCAATCTCTGCACTGCCCTGGGCGGCATTGACGTGGTTGATGTGATGGAGGGCGTGCATCTCGATAAGCGACTCAGCCCCATTCTGTCGGACGGTACCCGCATTCGGCCCAGCTTTACGAGCTATATCGAAGCCGGCTGCGGCTTTGGCGGTAGCTGTTTCCCAAAAGATGTCAAGGCGCTGATTGCCCACGGCAAGCGGGCTGGCGAACCGATGCAGCTTTTAGAATCTGTGATTCGAGTCAACCTGGAGCAGCCAAATCAGCTGATTCGGCTGCTGAAAAAACACAGCCCAGATGTCAATAATTTGCGCGTCGCGATTCTGGGTCTTGCTTTTAAACCGGGCACGGACGACATTAGAGAATCGCCAGCCCTACCCGTGATGCAGTCGCTGCTAGAGCTGGGAGCCCAGATTAAAGCCTATGACCCAATTGCCCTAGAGCCGACCAAGGATTTGTTCAAGGATAGCGCCGTCGTATTCTGCGATCGCTTAGAGCAGGCAATTGACGATGCTCAAGCGATCGTGCTGGTCACGCGCTGGCCAGAATTCTCTGCGCTGCCAGACCTGCTGGCCAAGCTTCCAGCTCAGCCTCTGGTCATCGACGGTCGGCGAATGCTAGACAAGGAAAATGTTGCTCGCTATGACGGTATCGGTTTATAAGGCTCAAAACTGACAAGAGGATAGCGAAGATTGTCAGTAGTTCAGCTGCTGAGCGGTTTACATACAAACGTCTATGCGAAAATCAGGTTGTCGAGCAGAACAAAACAGACACCATGTTCGACACAGTTTGCAAATTCTTAATTGAAACCTTCTCTACCGACTTTGCTAGCTGGCTAATTGGAGAACCTATTGCCCTGACTCAGCTGAGTCCCTCTGAGCTGTCGCTAAAGCCCATTCGAGCCGATGCGCTGATGCTACTGCAATCCGATGAATTAGTATTACAGGTAGAGTTCCAGACTCAGCCTGACCCGAATATTCCCTTCAGAATGATCGACTATCGATTGCGAACCTATCGTCGCTTTCCACACAAGTCAATGCGGCAGATAGTCATCTATTTGAAGCAGACACGCTCGGAGCTGGTTCAGCAAACATCGTTTACACTGCCAAGTACCTATCATGAGTTTGAGGTCATTCGCCTGTGGGAGCAGCCGCCAGAGATATTTCTAGCGGCTCCCGGACTGCTACCGTTTGCCGTATTGAGTCAGGTGAGAAACCCAGCGGAAGTACTACAGCAGGTAGCGGCTGAGATTGACAACATTTCAGAGCAAGGCATACAAGGTAACGTTGCGGCAGCAGCAGCGATCCTAGCCGGGCTATTATTGGAAAGAGGGATGATTCAGCAAATTTTGCGGAGGGAACTCATGCAGGAGTCGGTAATTTATCAGGATATTTTGCAGGAAGGCCGACAGGAAGGCCGACAGGAAGGCCGACAGGAAGAAGGGCGATCGCTTATTCTCCGGTTGCTCAATCACAAGCTAGGAAATATATCACATACAGCGCGGTCGCAGGTGGAGCAGTTATCCCTTACTCAGCTCGAAGCTTTAGGGAAAGCACTGTTAGACTTTTCGTCACAGCAGGATTTACTCTACTGGTTAGCGAATAGCGTTAGCGAATAAAAAATCGTCAGAGCAGGGCCATTTTCCCCTCGACCCAACGCCTGAGTTTTCCTAAGCTAAAAGCGCATACCGCAGCTAGTCGGTAATGCCGCCGAAGAATCCTTTGAGGGCCGCAACCGCGTCTTCAGCCTGACCCCACACGCCGTCATCGGGCTCTCTGCCGGTAAGCTCGCGGGTGCCCAGCGTTAAAATGACGCTCTTGAGCTGCTCCTGGTGCTTGCGGTTCTTGAAATTGACCTTGTTGATTTCGTCAATCTTCTTTTCTAAAATGTCGCCAGAGGTCTGAGCGGCTTTGTGGACCAGCAGGCCCGTCATCACCAGGCTATGGGTGAGGGCTTCGTGCTGCATGACTTTTTCATACAGGTCTAGCTCATTCCCCGACATCATCTGCCGAACTTTGTTCACCATCTGCTGCACGTTGTCCTGGGGCTGGCTGGTGGTTCCCAGTTCGGAAATGGCCGACTGAATCGTGCCCATGTTCTGCCGGTCGTCCTCGATGATTTCCTGGAAGGTGTCGGCGATCTTCTGATCGCTTCTGCAAGCCTGAAGCAGGGTTTGCTCGTTAGAAATGAGCAGCTCTTGCAGGGCCTGCATGTCGGCAAGCTTAGTTGCGATCGCGTCTATTCGAGTTTCCTGTGTGGCTGAAGCCATAATAATGTCGATGCCTCCGATGGCAGTTTGTAACTTTTACTACTGTCTTGAAAACGACCCAGCCCAGCATCTTTCAAATGGCAGAAACAGCGATATCCCTCGGATACAGGTTCAGCAGCGTGTTAGGCGGAAAAACTAGTTTGGCAAACTCCGCTCTGACAAAGCGAAGGGCGTAAAACGGCCTGGGCGATTCTTGCGCCTTGTAAAGCCTCTAGCCTCAGAATGAGGCTTACAGGCTAGCCTGAGAAAAGTTTCAATTGCAAAAGGCTGGCTATGGATACTGCTGAGCGCGCAAGCTGGTTACGAAAACACACAATTTTTGGCGATCTGTCCGACGAACTGGTTGAGAAAATTGCGTCCTGCCTGACGGAGGAAACCTTTGCGGAAAACCGCCGCCTGATCTTAGAAGATACCCGACCCGAGACGCTCTGCATTCTGGTTCAGGGGCGATTGGAAAGCTACCGGACTCAGCGCACCCGCATGGCCAACGCAGCCACCCTGCTGCCGGGTACCGTCCTGCATTTACAGGAGCTGCTGCTCGACCGCAGGGCCAGCCAGACGGTCGTTTCCCTGACCGACTGTGTCCTATGGCGGCTCGATGGCCAATGGTTCAAGCAGCTAGCAGAAGACTCTCCCCAGCTGAGTAAAGAGCTTTCGCGGCTGCTGGCCGAGCAGCTCGACCAGGTCTCGGAACAGCTGCTCTACGAGCAGGAGCGACAGCAGGCGCTGCGGCCCTACCTGGTGCCTAAGGTAGTGCGAGGTGTTGTTGGCTCCAGCCGCTATGCGATTCGGCTGCGGGAGGACGTGCGTCAGGCAACTCACATTGAACCAGAGGACGCCGGACGCCGACCGCCGATTCTCATTTTTGGTGAGCCTGGCCTGGGCAAAGACAATCTGGCCGCGCTGATTCACTTTGGTTCCGGCAATAAAAAGGCTCCCTTAGTTAAAATCAACTGTGAGTCGCTGCGTTCGGTAGACCTGTTTGGCCGGGGAGAGAGCCGTCCGGGACTGCTGGAATGGTTGGGCAATGGGACGCTGCTGCTGAATAATTTGCAAGACCTTGACCCCGAGCTCGAAGCGCCGATTCTCAGCTTACTAGAGACCGGTACCTATCGACCGGTATCGCGCGAAGGCGAAGCCCCGCCGCCGCCGCAGCAGAGTTCTGCCTGGATTTTGATGACCTCTGAAAAGAGCCTGCCTAAATTTGCCAAAAAATCAGGTCAGCAGATCAAGGCGCCGCCGCTGCGCGTCCGCAAGGCCGATATTGAGGCCCATGTGAACTATTTTTTGCAGCTGCTGTGCCGCGATCGCGACCTCACTCGCCCCCGTTTGACTCCAGAAGCCCTGCGGCGGCTGCAAAGCTACGACTTTCCCGGCAACATTACTGAGCTAGAAAGCCTGGTTGAACGAGCCATTACCCAGTCCGAGTCAAAATCCGTTTTAACCGAAGAAGTCTTCTGGTCGGCTGGAGCCAGTCAGAAGAGTCGCCGTTTACGCCTTAATCTGCTCAACCGCTATCCCAGGCTGCGGCGATTTCTGCTCAGTCCCTGGTGGCCGGACCGAATCAACTACGGCTTTACTCTATGGTTCTATGCCATCGTCGTAGCCGTTCTGTTTATTGGCCCCCAGACCCGCGATGCCAACTTCGCGCTAAATATGTTTTGGGCCTGGTGGTGGCCGCTGGTGCTGCTGGGCTTTCCCTTTGTCGGTCGGCTCTGGTGCGCGGTCTGCCCGTTTATGATCTACGGCGAAGTCACCCAAAAACTCTCGCTCTGGCTCTGGCCGCGGCAGCTCGGAACCTGGCCCAGGCAGTGGGCAGAGCGCTGGGGCGGCTGGATCCTCTACGGCGGCTTTTTGCTAATCCTGCTGTGGGAAGAGCTGTGGAACTTGGAAAATACGGCCTATCTCTCGGCCTGGCTGCTGCTGATTATCACCGCTGGGGCGATGGTTTGCTCGGCGCTGTTCGAGCGTCGGTTCTGGTGCCGCTACCTCTGCCCGATCGGCGGCATGAATGGCCTGTTTGCCAAGCTATCAATGGTGGAGCTGCGGGCACAGAAGGGCATCTGCTCGGCCACCTGCAAGACTTATCACTGCTACAAAGGCGGCCCCGCCGAAGGCGAAGGCCAGGAAACGGGCGGCTGTCCGATCTACTCTCACCCGGCCCAGCTGATTGACAATCGCAACTGCGTGCTCTGCATGACCTGTCTCAAGGCCTGCCCCCACCGCTCGGTGGAGCTCAACCTGAGACCGCCGGGAATTGAGCTATGGGCCGGGCACAACCCAACCGCCTATGAGGTAGCCTTGCTGTTGCTGCTGTGGGGAGCGGTGTTCCTGCGTCGGCTACCGCCGCTGACGACGGCGGTGCTAGGAGATACCGCGCTGCTTGAAAGCTGGGGAGGACATGCGATCGCGGCTGGCCTTGCCCTGCTGTTTCCCACTGCTGTAGCGTTAGGAGTCTATGGCCTCATGCGTATCCTCCGGGGTAGTCTCAAGCCGCGACCTTTCTTAGAGCTGGCCTATGGCTACCTGCCGCTGGTGCTGCTGAGTAACCTCGCCCACTACCTACTGCTCGGGCTGACCGAGGCTGGCCGCATCGTGCCAATATCTTTCGCAACTTTCGGGCTAGCGGAAACCGGCCCTATCTGGATTGCCGATCCAGCAGTGATTGCTTTTTTGCAAGGCGTCTCGCTGATAGCAGGTGCCCTATTGAGTCTAATTCTGACCCAAAAAATCGCCCGTCAGCCGTTTCTCAAACTGCTACCCCAGCATGGATTAACCTTGGGGATGACGGTTGTTCTCTGGCAGCTCATCCTGTAACTAATGAAAGACCTATTTCCGTTGCCGTCTGCCAATTGAAAGGGATTGAAACGGCTCTTTTGAGCGATGAAGGAATAATCAGGTTTTTTTATATTAATCTTTAGTATCCTGTAACGCAGCCCCTACTCAGTCCTCGAGCTGAGGTCAGAATTTTGCTGACTGTATTCTGGGTGACGGGATGCGCAATTGATGCTGCAATGCATTGTTTGATCCAACCCCAAGAGAGGCTTTATGAAATACATCGAATTCTTAGACAAAGCTCAGGCAACTGCCGGTTTAGGATCAAGGATTTAATAAGATGCACAACTCCCGAGCCCTCATCCCCAACCCTTCTCCCGGGGGAGAAGGGGGCCGGATCTAGCTCCCTCTCCCCCGGGGAGAGGGCCGGGGTGAGGGCCGCGAGACATGCACAAATGGTCAAGTTATTTAATTCTCGATCCTTAGCTTCCCGTCAGACGGCTGAAAAGTCTATCCGCGCAACGTTTGAAGTTCTTGCCAACCGGATGTACGGTGACGAGGCGAAAGACCTAGCAGCCCAAATCCCCGAAGAGCTAGGCCAGTATCTGCGTGGGCACGAGGGTGAGAACGGCACCTACATGAGTTTAGATGAGTTCTACAGCGCGATCGCAGACAAAGCTGGAATAGAAGTGACCGAAGCGCGAGATCAGGTCCGGGCAATCTTCGCGGTGATCGAAGAGGCTGTGACTCCCGGTCAGTTCAATCATCTACGCACGAACCTATCTGATGAATACGCTGAACTGTTCCCAGCTCGGGGGGCAGCTAGCGGTCGCTGAAGCTACGGCGAAAAAATGAACAAGAAAGACTCTCTCGGAATATATTCCGAGAGAGTCTTCAGGCGCTAATGACAGTTCAGATCATTCGGAAAGGCGGTTAAACCGGCTCACCGAGAGTCATTGTCTGTCTAGAAGGCGTAACCCAAACCGACGGTGAAGTTAACATCGTCGCGGCTGTTCTCTGCAAAAGGAGCCCAGTTGAGAGAGCCGTTCGCAATCAGACGATTGTTGATCCGGTAGTCGGTCCCAGCGGTTACGGCAAAGTCAACCGTGCTGTCGTCACCGATATCGCCGCGGATACCCGCTCCAGCAAAAGGAAGCAGCCGCCCCGAAGGCTCGGGTGAGTTGAAGTCGTAGGTAATCGGCAGCAGGTAGGAAACATCTTCGCTGTCGTCAAAATCGAAGTCGGTGCTAACCGCTGGACGAACAGAGATGTTGTTGGCAACGGCAATTTTACCATTGACGGTAAAGCCTTCATCACCGCCACCGATGCCGACGTAGTTATAGCCCGTCTGCGCCGTTTGGGCGCTAGCACCGAGGGGGAGAGCTACCAGGGCGGCAGCAGCAAGACCAAAAGGAGCCAAAATGCGTGCGTTGAATTTCATCAGTTGATACCTCTAAAGATGTGTCGATGGAACCATAAGCGTGAATTGATCTCTCGTGACCTCTGACCTTTTCTAGTCGCGACACTCAAAAAGACAAAGGCTGAGAAATTAGCAATCAGAAGCAGGTCTGGTTTAGTTGGGCTTCCGTTTGCTTATTACTGTTGTATCTCGCTGCCCTAGTCCCTGCGGATAGGCAAGGGACAGTTTACTGAGGTGGTTGAGAGAAATGCTCTTCAAATGACCTAAAGTCGTAGATATTAGCTGTGCCAGTTTGGCGAAATGGCTGAATCTGGGCAGAATAAAGAACAGTTGCTGTCGTCTGATTTAGCGCTAACAGCCTGCAATTCTCTATCGAAGTCTTTGCGCTCCTGCGACTGGCCGCCTGCGCCAACGCTGCATTAATCGTCATCCAAAATTTTGGGCACCTTGAAAAAGTCATCCTCGCGCTCAGGGGCCTCTGCCAAAATCGATTCGCGCTCTGGAAAAGGCTGAAGCTGGTCGGGCCGGGTAATATTACTCACCTCGATTGCCCGGGTCGTCGGCTCCACGTTGGCCGTGTCCAGCGTATCAAGCTGCTGCACATATTCCAGAATATTGCTGAGCTGGGTCGTAAACTGGGACTCTTCCGCCGGCGTCAGCTCTAAGCGGGCGAGATGGGCAACCTTGCGGACTTGTTCGAGGTCAATCATGGTAAAGCTCAAGCGTTAATACAAAACGTCGATATTCATCCGGCCTGTGGTCTTGAGCCAGTTTTGAGCTTCAATGTAGTTATTCGGAGCGATGCGGATGGCTTCCATCCAATATTTAGCCGCTTCGTCAAAGCAGGCGTCAGCCTGCTGCTTATCACCGGCCGCCTCGGCCTGTTCGCCCTTGTAATGGTAAATCACCGCCGTATTGTTGAGCGCCTGAATCATCCGTGGATTCAGCTCTAAGGCGGCCTGGTAGCGCTCTAGGGCAATCTCATGCTCGCCATTACTAGCGTTGATCAGGCCCATATTGTAGAGAATGTAGCTCTTATCATAGGGGTCCTCTTCGAGCCGCAGGGCTTCTTGGTAATTGTCCATCGCTTCGGCATATTCGCCATCGGACTGGGCCGACATCCCGTCGCGGTAGTAAGCAAACGCCTCTTTGGCCTGCTTTTTAGTCGGCATCATCTTTAGAATCATGTCTGCCATGACCGTAAAAGACTTGTCGATGAAGTTATCGTTTTTCTGGGTTCTAGGCATAGGTCTAATCCAGCAAGAAGGCCAACTATAATTTAGCGCTCCTCGTGACCAGGTGGAAAATTCGGCAATCCAGCGTTACATCGCTCAGGTCGTCGGTGCGACGGTGTCGCCCAGGTTGAGCTGTCGGGACAGGAACGTCACCAGCTCTTGCAGGGTCTTGAATTCCGCTTCGTCAAACAGGCTGCTGAGGTCGTGCCCAAAGGTCTCGGCAAAGTCATCGCAAAAGGTCAGCGGCCAGTCAAACCAGCAGACCAGCGGAAACTGGAGGTCGGCAATGAACCGATCCTCCGGCCGTACCCGGCTGAATTCCAGCCCTGAGTAATGCTCAAAGGAATTGTAAATAAAGGCTAGCAGCTGTCGCGATCGCGGTCGCTCTGGCAGGATATCTGGAATAAAAACCTGGCACCAGTCTTCAAAACGCAGCGCCCGACGCCGCGATCGCAGCCAGCGGTTGACCTGATGGCGAACTGTAAAATCAGGGCAGAGGTCGCGATAGACCTTTGCACTGTCAACCCAGTTGTTAAACCGTTGCCACATAGAATCCTTAAGGCAGCACCCGCCGCGGTTTGTATCTAATATTCCCATGGGCTTGAGCAAGATTACGGTATCTGTGAGCAGGACTAAACCTTAAGTCACGAATTTAGCGATTGAGCCGACTTTGTCTTGCCCCGTTAGACAGTCCTCTAGCGCCGCTGCTGGCATTGGGCGGCCAATCCAGTATCCCTGCAAAAAGTCGCAGTGATATTGAACCAGCAGGGTTTTCTCAGGCTCGGTTTCGACACCTTCCGCCACGATACTGAGCCCGAGTCGGTGAGCCATTTCAATCGTGGACTGGAGGATAATCTGGTTCTTCGTATCCTGGGTGACTCCACGCACAAAGCAGTTATCGATTTTGAGCGTGTCAATGGGCAGATGCTTCAGATAGCTGAGGGAAGAGTAGCCGGTGCCAAAGTCGTCTACCGAAAGGCGAATGCCCAGCGCCTTTAGCTGATTGAGGGTCTCAACCGCCTGGGCGGCATCCTGCATCAGGGCAGTTTCCGTCACTTCTAGTTCTAGCTGACTGGGGTGCAGGTCGTTTGTGGCCAGTGCCTGGGCGACGCAGTCAATCAGGTCGGGCTGGTTGAATTGGACGCTCGACAGGTTCACAGCGACATGGCTCAAGCTCAGTTTTTTGACCTGCCACTGTCTGGCCTGCTGACAGGCGGTTTCCAGTACCCACTGGCCAATTGGCAAAATTAGCCCGGTCTCCTCTGCCAGCGGAATAAAATCTAGCGGCGGAATAAAGCCCTGCTGCGGATGCCGCCAGCGAATCAGCGCCTCAGCCCCTTCGAGACAGCCGGAGCGCAGCCCCAGCTGCGGCTGATAGTGCAGCTCAAACTCGCCCCGCTCTAGCGCATACCGCAGCCAGGTTTCCATCGTCAGCTGCGCCCCCGAAATCACCGGCATGCTGTCGTGAAAGACCTGGTAAGAGCTGCTCTTTTGATTTTTTGCCCAGCTCAGGGCTGCGTCTGCCTGGCGCAGCAGCGTATTGATGTCTTCGCTATGGTCAGGACAGATTGCGATGCCAATGCTGATGGTCATAAAGACTTCCTGTCCCGGCAGGGAGAACGGTCGGCTCAGGGCATCGATCAGCTTGCCGGCGAGCTGACTCGCCTGGGCAATTCCATCCAGTTCCGGCAGGACAATGGTAAATTGGTGGGCCGTCAGCCGAGCCAGGGTAGCGCCTGGGGGCAGGCAGGCCTGGAGCCGCTGGGCCGAGGCTTTGATCAGTTCATCCCCGGCTGGGTAACCCATCACGTTGTTGACCTGCCGCAGCCGGTCGAGGCTGAGCGTCAGTAGAGCCATCGGCTGGCGAGTTTGTTGGGAGCTCTCCACGGCCTGGCTGAGCCGCTGGTGCAATAGCTGATAGTTTGGCAGGTCAGTAAGGCTGTCGTAGTAGGCCAGCCGATTCAGCCGTTCAGCGGTTTTACGCAGGATGGCGACATAGCGATCGCTGGTCGCTGTTCGTAGCTTCAGTCGGGCAGCGATTGTGTCGATTAGCTCTTCGGTCGTGAAGGGAGCGGCTAGGCAGTCGTTTGCCCCCAGCGCCATGCCGCGGCGTATCTGAGCTCGGTCGTCGCTATCCGTCAGCAGAATTAATGGAGTCAGCGCCAGCTCTGCGGCCTCACGAACGGCAATCAGAACCTGCTCCCCGCTCAGGCCGTTGAGGTTGCGATGACAAACGACAAGGTCGGGCCGCTGCTGCTGAGCCGCCTGCAGCCCGGTGACCCCATTGTCTGCTATGACAGCTTCAAACCCAGCGTTCTCAAGCAGCGTTTCAATTGCCAACCGAGCCTGGTTAGGGGGGTGGATGACTAAAATTTTTTGCATAGACCTGACCCGGAAACCCGCCTGCCTGGACGGTGGTGATAACGCCAGAGCGCTGCTGTACGCTGGCTAAAGTCCCTTAAGTTGAGCTATCGCCTATAAAGCTGACGGCTGTCTTGCTTCACAAATTTATCCTATGTATGACCTAAGGTTCCCGTAATCACCGCTTTTCGCACCTGCTAGCGGCAGACCTGGGCCAGAGTTTGGCTGAAGGTCGGATAGGAAACGGCAGCGGCTTCGGCGCGGCTGATCTGGGTGGCACCCTGAGCCTGGAGGGCCACGATCGCGAGCGCCATGGCAATCCGATGGTCCGTATGGCTATCGACTTCAGCGCCTTTTAGGGGAACCCCGCCGGTAATTTCCAGCCCGTCCGGTAGCTCAGTCACCTGTCCCCCCATTTTGCCAAGCTGGGTTGCCATCACCGCCAGCCGATCGCTTTCTTTCACCCGCAGCTCAGCCGCGTCGCGAATTACGGTCGTTCCCCGGGCCGCCAGCGCCGCGACGGCTAGAATCGGCACCTCATCAATCAGCCGGGGAATCAGGTCGCCCGCTAGCTTGCAGGCCTTGAGCGGACGATAGCGCACCCGCAGGTCGGCGACGGGCTCGCCGGTCACCTGGCGCTCATTCACTAAGGTAATGTCGGCGTCCATGTGCTG
The DNA here is from genome assembly GCF_015207255.1 of Vasconcelosia minhoensis LEGE 07310. GTDB lineage: Bacteria > Cyanobacteriota > Cyanobacteriia > Phormidesmidales > Phormidesmidaceae > Vasconcelosia > Vasconcelosia minhoensis. Next base: position 19,114 of record NZ_JADEXG010000011.1, on the reverse strand, counting down.
CAACGCTTCGAGCACACCCGTGCGGGTGGGATTGACCCCGACGTTCTCAATTAGCAAATCCGAGCCCGGCACCGTCGCCGCCGCCACCAGCCAAAACGCCGCCGAGCTAATGTCGCCTGGCACCACCACCGTCTGCCCCTGAAGCCGGGCCGGGCCGCTGACGGTGACGCTGTGGGTTTCGGTATCCGTCGTAATCTCGGCCCCGAAGGCCCGCAGCATCCGCTCACTGTGGTCGCGGGAGAGGCTGGGCTCAGTGACGGTGGTCTGTCCGTCTATGCCGAGCCCAGCCAGCAGAATACAGGATTTGACCTGGGCCGAAGCAATCGGCGAATGGTAGTGAATCGGCCTAAGGGACTGGCCCTGCACGGCCAGCGGCGCTAAAGTATGGCCCTGCCGTCCCCAAATCGCTGCGCCCATTCGAGTCAAGGGCAGGATCACGCGGGACATAGGTCGCGATCGCAAAGATTCATCCCCGGTCACGCAGAAAAACCGCTCCGGCTGTGAGGCCAGCAGCCCCAGCATCAGCCGCAGGGTCGTCCCGGAGTTGCCCGCGTCGAGGACCGCTGCCGGTTCCCGCAGCTGTCCGCCGACGCCCTCCACCGTTACCCATTCGCCTTCTAAATCAGAGAGCTTTGCTCCCATCATCTGAAAGCAGCGAGCCGTACTGCGGGGGTCTTCGCCCAGCAGCAGCCCTTGAATGCGGGTGGTGCCCTGCGCGATCGCGCCCAGCATCAGCGCCCGATGCGATATCGACTTATCCCCCGGCACCTGAATTCGCCCCTGTAGCCCATCACCCCGAGGCCGCAGCCGCCAAACCTGATGCGGCGGCTGCTCAATAATTTCTAGAAGAGACTCAGTCACATTTAGCACGGCGAGCAGCGATACCAATCCTACCGCGCTACTGTTCGAATTCAATACTGGACTGGCTACTAAGTTTGGTGTTTGGAAGCAAAAGCATAAAAACAGAGTGGTTGCTATCAGCAACCACTCTGAAAGATGAGGCAAGTTTAGTCAGAGCTTGCGAAGGGCGTTCTCGCTCAGCTACTGGCCGATGTTAACTCTGACGACTTTGTTCTTTTCGTCTTCGGCTTTGGGTAGGTTGAGATTGAGCACGCCGTTCTTATAATCAGCAGACACGTTTTGGTGATTGATCCGGCCCGGCAGGGGAATCACCCGCTGGAATTTACCGTAGCGGAACTCCGTGCGGGTCATGCCTTTGTTCTCGGTCTTTTGCTCAGACTTGCGCTCACCGGTAATCGCAACAGCTTCGGCGGTGACATCGACGTTGATATCACCCGGCTCCATGCCTGGAACCTCTAGCTTCAGATGATAGGCATCCTCATTCTCTTCTAGTTCCGCCGCAGGCGAGAAGAGCGCGCCTACGCCATCGCGGCGGTCAGCAGGGGCGACCATATCGTCGAATAGGCGGTTCATTTGCCTTTGCAGATCTCCCATTTCCTGGAAGGGTTGCCAGCGTACAAGTGCCATAGTTTTAAGCTCCTCAAAACAGCGTTAATTAAATTCGGTGTTGCAGATATCCTTTGATATCCACAGTTCAACAATAGCGCTCTTGTTTGGTGAGCGACATTCCGGTTCAACAGAATTTTTGGCCGTATTTACCGAACTCGATATCGTTTCCGTTCTGAGTTTGAGGCGCGGTCCGGACGGAGGGCAGCAATCCGATGCTGCTGGAGCAAACGACCGAGAATAGCAATCCCTTTAACAATTTCTTCCGGCGGCAGCGAGAAATTTAGCCGCAGGGCTGGATAGCCTTGCTGTTTAGGAAAAAACGCTGAACCACAGGCAATTAGAACGCCCTGCTGCAGCGCGGCCTGGCTGATACGTTGGATCGGGAAGGGCTCGGGGAGATGCACCCATAGAAAGAAGCCGCCCTGGGGAATCGTCCAGGTGGTGCCGTCGGGAAAATGCTGGGATAGAGCTTGCAACATGCGATCGCGGTTTTGTCGATTCTGCATCCGCAGCCGATCCAGGTGACGGCGATAGTAGCCCGTGGCCAGATATTCGCTGACCACCGCCTGAGAAAGAGTAGCGACGTGAAAATCATGCAGCAGCATCTGCCGCAGCAGCCCCTGACGGTGGGCCTCTGGCGCAACCAGATAACCCACCCGCAGACCGGGCATCAGGGTTTTAGAAAACGTCCCGACATAGGTGACGCGGTCATGCGGGTCGAAGGCTTTGAGCGGCGGCGGCACCGGTTCAAAATGCAGCCCCTCGTAGGCGTTGTCTTCCAAAACGAGGCAGTCATAGCGATTGGCGATGGCGATCAGCTGCTGGCGGTGGTCTGAGGGAGTCGTAATGCCGGTCGGGTTATGCAGCGTGCTGATGGTATAAATTAGCCGGGGCCGATGGCTGTGGAGATACTGTTCTAGAAGCGTTAGATTGATCCCGTCGGCCTGCATGGGAATGCCAACGATACGGGCACCCAGGGTTTCTAGAAGCGCGATCGCGCCGTGATAGGTCGGCGATTCCACAATCACCCAGTCCCCCGGTTTGAGGTAGTACTGCATCGCCAGCGCTAGCCCCTGCTGGGAGCCATTGGTAATCAGCAGCTGCTCTGGGGCCACCGCCAGCCCCTGCTGCACCAGCAGTTGAGTAATCTGCTGTCGCAGAATCGGCTGTCCCTGGGGCAGGCCGTAGCGCAATAGCGTATCTTTGGACTGGCTGACGGCCCGTCTGGCCAGACGGGCAAAATCTTTTTGTTCACCCAGGTGGGGAAACCCAGAGCTAAAGTCAATCAGGTCGGGCCGGGCCTGAAGCTGCGACGAGGCGGTAAACTGCTCGCAAAAGCCGCTCTGCTGCGGTTCCTGAATAATCACCGTCTGGGCTGGGGCGAAAGCTGACGTAGCCGCCGGAACTTCAGCCGGTGGAACGCGCACAAAGTAACCCGAGCCGGGCTGAGCGTAGACCAGATCGTCTCCCTCCAGCATTCCATAGGCTTCGGTCACCGTCAGTGGGCTGACCCGAATTTCCCGGGCGAGTGCCCGAATGGAGGGTAGGCGGCTGCCCGGCTGAAGCGCACCGGACCGAATCAGGCGCTGGACGCGATCGCGAATTTGGAGATACAGCGGTCGAGCCGATTGACGATCGAGCAGAATTTTCACCGCAGCACCTCAGACAGCACTACCGCCAATGTAGACGATTCATGCAGCCTTGACCTATGGCAGTTTGAAACGATTTGACCATAGCAGTTGGCAATCTTAGCGACTGTCATGGTCAAAGTGTCCCGATCCGTATCTTCACGGGCCAGTCAACCATCGGCCAGAGTTAGGAGAACCCTGCAAGGATAGCCATTATCATGAGTTCCCTTCCTACCTCCAAGCCCAGCGAAACCCTGGGTCTGCTCTACGGCTTCATCGGCGTCGCTGGTTTTAGCCTGACGCTGCCCGCGACTCGGGCGGCGGTGGCTGACTTTGACCCTATTTTTGTCGGACTGGGACGCGGCGTAGTTGCAGCTATAGTGGCTGCGATCGCGCTCTATCTCACCCATCAGCCGCGACCGTCGCGTCAGCAAATTCGCAGTTTGCTGATCGTCGCTGTCGGAATTGTGCTGGGCTTTCCGCTGCTGACGGCCTGGGCGATGGAGCGGCTGCCCTCGGCTCACGGTGCGGTGGTACTGGGCCTGCTGCCGCTGGCAACCGCGATCGCGGGAGTGCTTCGGGCGGGTGACCGGCCTTCGTCAGGATTCTGGCTGGCCAGCCTAGTCGGCAGCCTGACCGTCGTCGGCTTTGGTCTTGCTTCCGGCGCGGGTCAGCTTCATCTAGCCGATTTAGCGCTGGTGGGGGCCGTTGTGGCGGCAGCGCTGGGCTATGCCGAAGGAGGCCGACTGGCACAAACGCTGGGCGGCTGGCAGGTGATCAGCTGGGCCTTGCTCCTGGGCGCGCCGTTTGAATTGCTGCCCTTCGCTCAGTCGATCGCAGCTCACGGGTTAGCAGCTTCCCCAACAGCCTGGCTCGGCTTTGCCTACGTCGGTTTGATCAGTCAGTTTCTGGCCTTCATCCCCTGGTACCATGGGCTAGCCCTGGGCGGCGTTGCTCGGGTTGGGCAGATGCAGCTGCTCCAGCCGTTTTTGACGATTTTGGCCGCCGCCCTACTGCTGGGTGAAACCATTACCCCAATCACCATTTTCGCGGCCTGTCTAGTCGTCGCCAGCGTTACCCTGGGGAAACGCGCCCCCGTCCAGCGGCGACTGCCCGAGTAGAGGATTTTAATGGCCACAAATCAGCCCTATCAGGCTAGCCTAGCAACGCTGATCGTCAATCAGGCCCTAGCGATGAGCGTTGTTGTCTTAGTCGTTAGCATGGGGGGAATTGTGGGGTACCGGCTTGCCCCCAGCCCAGCCCTGGCGACGCTGCCAATCAGCGCGCAGGTTTTGGGGACGTTTATGATGCTGTTTCCGGCCTCTTATTTGAGCAACGGATTAGGGCGGCGCAGGGGCTTTTTGATTGGGTCAGCCATTGGCGTGCTGGGCGGCCTGCTAGCTGTCTATGCGATTGTTCAGGCTAGCTTTTGGCTGTTCTGTCTGAGCACGCTGCTGCTGGGTTTTGAGAATGCCTTTGCCCAGTATTTTCGCTTTTCGGCCGTTGAGATTGCGCCGCCAGAGCGACAGTCCCAGGCCATCTCACTGGTGTTGGTCGGTGGAATTGTGGCGGCCTTTTTAGGCCCCGGCCTAGCCCGGCTGACTCGCGACTTCTGGGTCGTGGAGTTTAGCGCAGCGGGGGGCGCGATCGCGCTGCTCTGTCTGCTCCAGGGACTTCTCTTCTTCTGCTTTTATCGCGCCGATGCGGCTCCGGCTATTCCAGCGGTTGCCGCATCGGGCTTTTCAGGGTCGCTGCTGACCCGCATTCCTTTTTTGATGGCTGTTTTGTCTGGCGCGGTCGGCTATGGGACGATGACGCTAATTATGAACGCGGCTCCCCTAGCGATTGAGCAGGGGGCTGGCCTGCCTTTCGCGGCTGCTACGTCGGTGATTCAGTGGCATATTTTCGCCATGTACTTCCCGTCGTTTTTCACGGGGCGCATTATCAAAGCTGTGGGGACTGTCTCTGTCATGTTGGTCGGTCTGCTTTTCCTGTTTGCCTGCGGCTTCATCGCCCTGAGCGGTCAGAGCTATGCTTACTTTCTCAGCGCGCTGGTCTTACTCGGTCTCGGCTGGAATTTTGTCTACATCGGCGCCACCGACCTACTGACCAAAAGCGTGCCTGCCGACAAAAAATCCTTTGCTCAAGGATTGAATGATACGCTGATCTATCTCTGTAATACCCTGGGCTCGCTCAGCTCCGGCATTTTGTTTGCTCGTTTTGGCTGGCAGTCGCTGATTCTGCTGGTGCTCCCGATCCTATGCCTCAATTTTGGCCTACTGCTGATCTTTCGAGCCAAGCTGAGACCGCAGGCGGCTTAGGCGGCGACCCGATCTTTGATTAGGGCAAAGAGCGATCGCAGTCCCATGGCTTCGCCGCCCTCGGGCCGACCCGGCAGGTTGCGCGTGTTGTAAGCCATAAAGTCAACGTGAATCCAGGCAATATCGGGCTGGGTAAATTCCTGAAGGAACAACGCTGCGGTAATCGCGCCACCGTAGGATGAGTTAGAGATGTTGCTAATGTCGGCAATTTTGCTATCTAGCATGGCCCGGTAGGGGGAATGCAGCGGCAGCTGCCAGAGCGGATCGTCAACCGCTAGCCCAGCCTGCTGTAGGGCTTCGGCCATGGCCTGATCATTGCAGAAAAAGGCCGGTAGCTCTGCCCCCACAGCGACTCTGGCAGCACCGGTGAGCGTGGCGCAGTCAATCAGCAGCTGAGGCGTTTCGCTGCTCGCTTCCCAAAGCGCATCGGCCAGAACTAAGCGACCTTCAGCGTCGGTATTGCCCACTTCTACGGTGATACCCTTGCGCGAAGTCAGCACGTCGGAAGGGCGCATGGCGTTGCCGCCAATGCTGTTTTCCACCGCCGGCACCAGCACCCGCAGCCGGACGGCTAGGCCCTGCTGCATAATCAGGCTGGCCAGCCCCAGCACCTGAGCCGCGCCGCCCATATCTTTTTTCATCAGCTTCATGCCGCTGGCGGATTTGGCGTTGACGCCGCCGGTATCAAAGCAGACGCCCTTGCCCACCAAGGTGACTTTGGGGGCATCGGGGGCACCCCAGTGAATGTCAATCAGCCGCGGCGGCTGCTCATTTGCTTTGCCGACGGCGTAGATCATCGGGTACTGCTGCGCCAGCAGGTCTTCACCCGCAATCACCTGGCAGACTGCGCCGTGGGACAGGGCCAGCTGACAGGCCGCTGCTTCGAGCTGGCCAGGCCCCATATCGCTGGCCGGCGTATTGATTAAATCGCGTACCAGGAAGGTGGCCTGGGTCGCGGCGGCGATGTAGTCTTGGTCGGCCTGCTCGGGAAAAATCAGCTCGGGTAGCGGTTGAGAGTCGGCCTGCTTATACCGGTCGAAGCGGTACTGACCCAGCTGCCAGCCCAGGCATAGCCGCGTGGCAACGTCGGCAGAAAGCGAGTCAGCCAGCCTATAAGTTTGCGGCGGCAGACTTTGGGCTGCCCCACCCAGCGTCCAGATGTCCAGTGGCTCGGGCTTGCCAACCAGGACTTTCTCCAAACCGCCAGACCCATTAGGAATCAGGCAGTGGGTTCCTGCTTTACCGGTAAAGCCAGACATGTTTAGCCAGGTAGACTGGTCGTCATAATCTCTTTTGATTTGGGTTTCATCAACCAGGTAGAGAGGGATCGCGGCAGGCAAGGGTGAATCTCCCGAGGTGCAAAGGGGGCATCGTTAGTTTTAGCAAACTTTGCGAAAGCTTTACAGCCTGCTCGCAGGCAATCTCTGTTAAGACGCTTGAACTGGGTACTCTATTGCTAAATCAGCTGAGCCAGGGCCGAGTCAGATAATCGCCCCAACGTTCAACTGCCGTATCGTCAAACTCTCTACAGCCCTTCAACCCCAATGGTACAAGCCGCGTCGTTCCCGCTGCCTGATTCCTATCCAACGCCGCCCTCAGCCAGCGCAGAGCTACAACGCCAGCGGCTGATTACTCAAACCGTTGATAAAATCCGGCGTTCGCTAGATATCCCAACCATCTTTGAAACCACAACCCAAGAGGTGCGGCAGCTGATTGGGGCAGAGCGGGTCGTGATCTATCGGTTCAATAACGACTGGAGCGGCGAATTTGTCTTCGAGGCCGTGGCCGATGGCTGGAATTCACTGATGTATGAGCAAACCCAGCAGCCAGAGCTAAACGCCAATATCAGCGAATGTAGCCTCAAGTCGCTGGCGACCATGCCCGATACCGACACCTATTTGCAAGAGACCCAGGGCGGTCGCTTCAGCCGGGGCGAGCTGTTTCGGGTCTGCGATGATATTTACGCCGCGGGATTTAGCGATTGCTATATCAAGTCGCTAGAAAGCTACCGGGCCCAGGCCTATGCTATTTTTGCAATCTACTGCAATCAAAAGCTGTGGGGGCTGCTTGCCGCGTTCCAAAACTCTGGCCCGCGCCAGTGGCAGGCTGAAGAAATCGATCTGCTGACCCAGGTTGGCACCCAGCTCGGGATTGCGCTACAGCAGGCGGAATTGCTTCAGCAAACTCAGACCCAGGCAGCGAAGCTACAAACGGCGCTAAATGACCTGCGAAAAACTCAAAGCCAGCTGATCCACGGCGAGAAAATGGCCGGGCTGGGTCAGCTGGTGGCGGGGATTGCGCACGAAATCAACAATCCGGTGAGCTTTATTCGGGGCAACGTTCCCCATGCCCATGCGCAAATGCAGGATCTGATTGGCCTGATTCGGCTCTATCAGCAAAAGCTGCCCCAGGCTGATGCAGAGCTGCAGCAGTATATCGCTGACATTGAGTTGGATTATCTGGTGGACGACCTGCCCAGGCTGATGGCTTCGATGGAATCGGGTGCAGAGCGAATTCAGGCCATTGTCGAAAGCCTGCGAAACTTTTCGCGGCTGGATGAGGTTGGGGTGAAAACGGTAGACCTGCATGAGGGCATTGACAGTACGCTAATGATTTTGACCCATCGGCTCAATCGTCAGCCCCATCGGTCTGAAATTAAGGTGGTGAAGCAGTATGGCAAGCTACCAGCGGTAGGCTGCTACGTCGGTGAGCTCAACCAGGTATTTATGAACCTGCTGACCAATGCGATCGATGCCATTGATCAGAGGGCCGAGCCCGACCGCGCTCCCCAAATCCAGGTCCAGACTGAGCAGCTGGCCAATGGCGACATTCGGATTGCGATCGCGGATAGTGGCCCGGGCATCCCTGTGGAAATTCAGCCCCGCATCTTCGATCCGTTCTTTACCTCTAAGCCAGTGGGGCAAGGCACGGGGCTAGGACTCTCAATTAGCTATCAGATCATTACCGAACGGCACGGCGGCAGCCTCACCTGTCAATCTACTCCAGGCCAGGGCACAGAGTTTGTGATTCAGATTCCCCCCAGGCAGGCTTTTGGCAGCCCCGAGGGCTAATCCAAAGAAACCGCCGCGAGTTTTCACAGGACAGAAACTGTCAACGGACCTAAGGCTGAAACTGCCACAGCGTCGTATACCACGGGGTCAGGGTGCGATCGCCTAGCAGTATGGCTAGGTTTTTTCTCAGCAATATGGCTAGGCTTTTTCTAATGGGGCCATGGTCAGACCTGCCCGGGTCAGCTGGCTATGGTAAAGCTCGGCCTGCTCTAGCGGTCCCGTCCATACCACTGCCTGACCCTCGAAATGGATGCGATTTGTCAGGTCCCAGGCAACATCGCCGGTCATATTGGGGATGCACTTCATCAGCGTTTCGGCCACGTGCTGAAACGTATTGAAGTCGTCATTGAGCACAATAATTTTGTAGTTAGGATAGCGCTTCTTGACGACCTGCTGGTCGCGTTCCCGAGTCACGGTTGGAGCGGTAGAGATCGCCTGGGGAATGACTGAGGATGCAAAAATCATGACGGTAAAGAGGCTGCGGTCTAGAACGGCAACGTAAGCGTTAGATATGTAGCCTAGCAAATAAGCCTATGACAGATTTTACGATGGCCTTGGGCTATTTGCGAACCGAGCGGCTACAGCGCTATCGTATCGAAGCAGCCAAACCGTTCGCGCTGTCGTTCCCGATGTCTCAGCGAATTTTATTTATCAGTAACGGCCATGGGGAAGACAACCACTCTTCCCACATTATCCGCACGCTGCAAGACCTGCGCCCGTCCCTGGAAATTGCGGCGATGCCGATTGTCGGTCAGGGTCATGCCTATCGGCGGCTGGGGCTGCCGATTATCGGACCGACCCAAATCCTACCCTCGGGCGGGTTTACCTACATGGATCGCTGGCGGCTGCTGGATGACCTGCGGTCGGGGCTGCTGGGCCTGACCTGGCGGCAGCTACAGGCAGTGCGACGGTATGCGCCCAGCTGCGACCTGGTGGCGGCCACCGGAGATTTTGTCGGTCAGACCTTTGCCTACCTGAGCGATCGCCCTTTTGTCTCATTCATTTCGCCGCTGTCGGCGATGTACGAAGGCCAGCTCAAGCTGGGGCTAATTTTGCAGAATATTTTACGATCGCCCCGGTGCCGCGCGATCGCGACCCGTGACTCAGCCACCGCTATCGATTTGCAGCGACAGGGATTCACTAAAGCCCAGTTTGGCGGCATTCCTTCCCTAGATCGGCTCAAACCCACGGGTAAGGACCTTCAGCTGCGGCCCGAGCAGCCGATGGTGGCCCTGCTGCCGGGGTCGCGCCTGCCGGAGGCGGTGCGTAATTTTAAGCTCCAGCTGCGGCTGGTGATTGAAACGGCCAGGCTGAACCCGGCGATCCAGTACCGGGCGGCGCTGGTTCCGGCCCTGTACGCCCTACTGCCGGAGATTGCTCAGGCGGAAGGCTGGCGCTACGAGCATTCCTGGCTCAGCTATAACAGCCAGGGGACCCCGGTAGACATTCTCTGCCTGGACGATGCCTTTAGCGATATTGTCTGCCGGACGTCGTTGGTGATTGGCATGGCCGGTCTGGCCGTAGACCAGGCGGTGGCGATTGGCAAGCCGGTGATTCAGATTCCCGGCGAGGGGCCGCAGTTCACCTATGCCTTTGCCGAAGCCCAGACCCGGCTGCTGGGGCTGTCGGCCCAAACGGTGGGAACTCGCTCCGCCGATGCCGAAATTCTCTCAGCGGCGGCCCGCTGCCTAGTCAAAACGCTGGCGGATAAGGACTATCTAAGCGCTTGTGTGGAAAACGGCCAGCGTCGGTTTGGCCCGCTAGGCGCGTCTAGCCGTATTGCCCAGCTGATTTTGGCCCAGCTTGAGCTCGTCACAGCCGACTGCGGCGATATGACCGCCGTATGATTGCAGGTAGCTACCGGCAGCTTTGGCCCGATCTGCGATCGCAGTGGCCTAATTTCTTGCGTACCTTTGTCTGCGTGGTGGGCTATGTGGTCACCGTGCCGCTGCTGCCCTACCTGGCGGGTCAGGTGACAACCGCCATCAGCCAGGGCGACGTGCGCCAGACGGCCTACTGGATGGGGCTAGCGGTGCTGGTGTTTCTGATCCAAAATATCTTTCTCTACGGCGAAAAAGTCTGGGCCATCCGCGCTTCTCTATCCGTCGTGCTGCGCCTGCGCCAGCGAGTCTATGCGCACCTGCATCGGCTGGGAATCGACTATTTTGCCACTGCAAAGACGGGTGATTTAGCCTACCGGCTAACGGAGGATATCGACCGAATCGGCGAAGTCGTCAACAAGATGTCGCAGCAGTTTATCTCCTGCGTTTTACAGCTGATTGTCCTGACCGTTTACATTTTCTATCTCAACTGGCAGCTGACGCTGGCGGGCCTGATTATCGCACCGCTGATGGGCTGGTTAATTAGCCTGTTTGGCCAGAGGCTGCTGATGCTCTCACGCCGCAGTCAGAGCGAAATGTCGAGCCTGTCTGCGCTGATGACCGAGGTGTTTGGCAGCATTCGAGTGGTGCAGGCGTTCGCAGCCCAGGACTATGAGGTAGCCCGATTTAGCCAGGAGGCAGAGCAAAACCGCCGGGCCAGGTACCGAACTGAGCACCTGACGGCGATCCAGTATCCGGTGGTCGGCTTTTTGGAAGCGATCAGCATCATGCTGCTGTTTCTGCTGGGCGGCTGGCAAATTTCGCTGGGCAATTTGCAACCCCAGGCGCTGGTCAGCTTTTTGGTCGCAGTGGTATTGCTAATTCACCCAATTGACCTAATTGCCCAACACTACAATGCCTATAAGCAAACCGAAGCTTCAGTGGAACGGGTGTTTGAGCTGATGGCGATCGCGCCGACGCTGCACCAAAACGCCGATGCCATCACGCTCCCTCGGGTGACGGGCAAGGTGGAGTATCGCCATGTAGACTTTGCCTACGAGCCGGGCAAACCGGTCCTGCGAGATCTGTGCCTGCTGGTGGAACCGGGCCAGGTTGTAGCATTGGTCGGCCCGTCGGGCGCAGGTAAAACTACCATTGTCAATCTGCTGGCGCGCTTCTACGATCCGCAGGCGGGTCAGGTGCGGGTGGATGGTGTCGATCTGCGGCAGGTGACGGTCACCAGCCTGCGCCGCCAGATTGGCATTGTCCCCCAGGAAACCACGCTGTTTTCCGGTACCCTGGCCCAGAATATTGCCTATGGCCAGACGGAATTGGACTATGACGCGATCGCGGCTGCCGCCAAGATTGCCAATGCCCACGACTTCATCAGCCAGCTGTCTCAGGGCTACCACACCTGGGTCGGCGAACGCGGCGTCAACCTGTCGGGCGGCCAGCGGCAGAGAATCGCGATCGCCCGCGCCGTCCTGCTCAACCCCCGCATTCTGATCCTTGACGAAGCGACCTCAGCTCTCGACTCCGAGTCAGAAGCCCTGGTGCAGGAAGCCCTCGAACGGGTCATGCAAAACCGCACCGCCTTCGTCATCGCCCACCGCCTCAGCACCATCCGCCGGGCCAACCGGATTATTTTCCTGGAACAGGGCGAAATCCTAGAATCGGGCACCCACGATGAGCTGATTGCTCAGGCAGGTCGCTATGCCCAGTTCTATGCCCAACAGTTCAAATCGTGAATAGGACATTGATAGCTTTAGAGCAGTTGTTGCAGCCTATGAACACGCTCATGCTGTCGCCAAATGAATTGCCGCGATCGCTACTGTTCGAGCCTATGTTTTACTACTCAATCGTGTCGGCTGTAGGCAGTGAACTAATCACCTCATAAATGGTTCAAGCCGCTGTATTTCAGTAGCCTGTGACCGCAGACCCAATGCCTGTAGAACTCCTGAAATCGTGGCAATCTCTGAATTAACTTTGGATGACAGCGCTTTGTATAGGCGCTTACGCCCAAGTCTGGCTTTGCGAGAAATTTGCATTATTTCCTTAGAACAGGCGAACTTCTATATAACTGACTCGAAATTTTGAGGCCCAAAACACCTACATCAAAAATTTATACGGATGAAGACTTTTACGATGTGCAAGCATCGTCTGCACCATTTGGGAATACTGGGAACCTGGATCTAAGACTTGCAGAGGACAAGCCGAATGCCATCTAAGAGTGGGCTTCAAGCTACGCTAAAGGAAAAGTATGGAATTAATAAGAATATTACTCAGTCGCTTAGCTCAGATGACTGTGAAAACCTGCTGAATGTTTTAAGCGCTCAACCTAGCGCAGAAAGGGTAATCAGGTCCTTTATCGAGAAAAATATTGAACTCTCAGCGAATAATCGCTATTTTGGCCAGCTGCGGAGTCAGGCAGAGAAAAAAAATGAGCGGCTGCAAGTAGAAAATCAGGCCTTTAAAGCCGAAATTGATCAGCTAGCTACCGAAAATCAGGGTTTAGGCTCGGATCTGCAAACCCTAACGGCCCACAATGAAGAACTGATTAAAGCGAACGACCAGCTCAAAAAGGACAACAAAGAACTTAAAAATGTGGTTGACCAAATCCGCCTGCGGCTGGCCCAAGATACGAAAATGCTCCTGCAATATGAGGATAGTGAAATCCGTAAAGCGCTCATTCGCATGTTCCGCTGGACTTTGGGTTAGAGGATTGTCAATATGGTGAGCCAAAGGAATAAAAAACGTCTCTTTAGCGGCATGGGCTATCGCGAAGTACAGCGATCTAATTCCAACCGCAGAAGTAAGCTGCCCAAAAAAGAGCAGGAATGGCTCAAGGAAAGCGGCTACAGGAATGTGGGTTGGGATAATGTGATTGAGCTTTATCAGAAGATCAACGACTTGCTGTCCTCCTCTAATTCTGACGAGCCCAGCCTTGAGGACCTGTTTCTGCAGGCTGACCGAATTGGCAACAAGTATCAAACTTCTGAGGAAATAGATGCGTTTAATCGATCTCTCAGATCTGAGGTTGAAGAGATTTCTAATCAGATTGACAAGCAGTTTCCAGACTCAGATTCAGAATATGAGTTTGTTGACTATAGCAAGCAGCCTCGTAAGCCAGTAAAAGCTATGCGAAAAAGCAGCACCTAGCCCTTCGCGGTATTATCCTTGCCATGTCTGAAGCAGATAAGACACTCCAAAGCCTTTTCAAGCTGGCTGACAAGGTCGGCAAGAGACGCTACAGCAGATTAACTTTGCAGGATTTTCAAGAATATCGGAAATTTGACGTTTGGCGATACATTAACGGCAAGAGTGAATGCGGTATTACCGAGGAAAGCCGAGAATGGGTTAGAGACAACTCAGAAAGCCACTGTCCCATATGCGGAGAGCGATTTAGCCGCCACCACAAGAAAACTATCGACCACAAATTGCCTAGGGCTCAATATCCCTGGCTATCGTTAGATTTTAGAAATCTATGGGTGATTTGCTACCAGTGTAATCAAGAGAAAGGGGAGAGGCACTGGTACGAATATGAGCACTATATCTTTAATCAGTACCCAGATCGGTACGAGGATATTAGGTTTGCCCGCCCAAGACAGCTCCTTAGGAGCTTAAAAGCAGAGTAGTTCAGCGTGATCAACGCTTGACAAGTGGTGACCATAGCCACCCCCTGCCGTACTGTAAAGCGCCTAACTATCGACGCCTTCAATTGGGGCAAACCCCTGCCGCTGGACATTCTCAGTCACTGCGCGGGGTTCCAGGAACTGTTGCAGATAGTCGGGGCCGCCCGCTTTGGAGCCGACGCCGGAGAGTTTGAAGCCACCAAAGGGCTGGCGGGCGACGATTGCACCGGTGCAGCCCCGGTTGATATAGAGATTGCCGACCTCGAAGTCGGCCTGAGCCCGGTCGATATGGGACGGCGTGCGGGAGTAGAGGCCACCGGTCAGCGCATAGTCGGTGCCGTTGGCGATCGCGATTGCCTGGTCAAAGCTATCCGCTTTAATCACCGCAAGCACCGGGCCAAAAATCTCTTCCTGGGCGATCGTGGCATCTGGGGCCACGTCTACAAAGACGGTCGGCCCGACGAAATAGCCCTCCTCTGGGACGGGCTGGCTGACGGCGACGGTGGCTTCCTGACGGCCTTTCTCAATGTATTCGTAGATGCGATCGCGGGCTTTGCCATCGATCACCGGTCCCACCTTCACGCCCGAATCTTCGGCCAGACCCACGTTGAGCGATTTGGTCGCCTCGGTGAGTCGAGCAACAAAGTTGTCATAGACCTGATTCAGTACGATCACCCGCGAGCAGGCCGAGCATTTCTGGCCGCTGTAGCCAAAGGCCGACTGCACCACGCCTGCGACCGCCTGGTCCAGATCGGCGCTTTGATCGACAATAATCGCGTTCTTGCCGCCCATCTCTGCCACCACCCGCTTCAGGTGCTTTTGCCCTGGCTTCAGCTGGGCCGCGTCGGCATAGATTTGGCAGCCCACCTGACGCGAGCCGGTGAAGGCAATCATATGCACGTCGGGGTGCCCCACCAGATGCGCGCCTACGGTCGAGCCCTTGCCCGGCACGAACTGGAAGACGCCTTTAGGAATCCCGGCCTCCACTAGAATTTCAGCCAGCTTGGCGGCGATCACTGAAGACGTCTCAGCGGGCTTTAGCAGCGTACAGTTACCTGTCACCAGGGCCGCTACGGTCATGCCGGTCGCGATCGCCAGCGGGAAATTCCACGGCGAGATCACCACCACAATGCCGCGAGGAAAATAGCGGTAGCGATTATTTTCGCCGGAGATATCGTAGTTGACGCCCTGGTCGAGCCGCTCCATTTCGTTGGCATAGTAGCGGCAGAAGTCAATCGCCTCAGATACCTCGCCATCGGCTTCGCGCAGTACCTTGCCCACTTCCAGCACCATCCAAGCGCACAGCTCAGCCCGCCGTTCGGCCAGTAGGTCAGCAGCTCGGCGCAGGCAGGCGGCCCGCTCCGTGGCGGGGGTGCGCCGCCAGTTGGGGAAGGCTTCTCGGGCAGCCGCGATCGCCTGTTCGGCCTGCTCGACCGTAATCTGTCCTACCCGACCGACAATTTCTGACGGCTGGGCCGGATTCTCTGAATCGATTACCGTCTCTGTCTCAAGCGCTTCGCCCGCAATGATTGGCCAGTAGGTCTGGCCCAGCTGCTGCCGCACCGTCGCCATCGCTTTTTCTGCAGCCTGCCGCGCTGCGGCCTGGGCGTAGTCGCTGTCGGCGGCCTGGTCAAACTGGTTGGGCGTACCCAACGGTGGGGAAGGTTTCATATCGTCGGGGTCCATCTGCGGCGAGGCAATCAGTTCTGCGGTGGGGCGGTCTTCAAAATTTTGGCGAAGGAAGGAGGTATTGGCCGTATTCTCCAGCAGCCGTCGGATTAGGTAGGCCATGCCGGGAATCAGCTCGCCGTAGGGGCAGTAGACCCGCACCCGGTAGTCCTGCTTCACCAGGGCCGTGGCCAGCGGGTCGGCCATGCCGTAGAGCACCTGCAGTTCAATCCGGCGTTTGGGAATTTTCAGCGTTTCAGCGATCGCCATAGCGTGGGCCTGCGATCGCACATTGTGGCTGCCAATCGCGGCATAGAGCAGCTCGTGGTTTTCCAGCAGCCGCTCGGTCATCCGCTCAAAGTTGGCATCGGTGGATTCTTTTTCGCTGTAGACCGGCTGCGGCCAGTGGTTTTGAATGGCCTTAATCGTCTCCTGGTCCCAGTAAGCGCCCTTGATGAGCCGAACCGTGAGCGGCGTGCCGCGTTTTCTGGCCCAGTCAATCACGTCTTCTAAATCCTGATAGCTGTCGCGCAGGTAGGCCTGGAGGGTGATGCCGACGTCGTCGCGCTGGCGAAACTCCTCTTCCATCAGCAGTGACTTGAGGATGGACAGCGTAGTGTCTTTGTAGACATACTGCTCCATGTCGAAGTGGACTGCGACCCCGAGTTCGGCGGCCCGGCGCAGGAGGGTGCGGATGCGATCGCTGACCTGCTGCTGACTGCCTTCCGGATCAAGCGGATCAAACTGAGAATAGAAGGCGGTAAGCTTCACGGACACCTGTGCCTGGGGCAGCACCTGACCGTCTACGGCCTCAATTCCTTCCAGGGGCGACCACTTTTCGACCATCGTGGCGAGCCGCTCCATCATGTCCAGGTAGCGCTGTAGGTAGGCTTCGGCCTCGGTCTCGGTCATCACCGCTTCGCCCAGCAGGTCGATGGTGAAGGTCATCTTCTGCTTCCGCAGCTGGGTCAGGGTTTTGATCGCCTGCTCAATCGTTTCCCCAGCGATATACTTCTTCGCCAGGGTTTCCATCGCCGTATTTAGGGTCGAAGCCGCTAGCTGCCCCGGCATCGAGTCGGGCTGGGTAAAGTTGAGCAGGCTTTTGAGGGCGCTAGGCAGCTCGACCGTGGGATCGTCCAAATATTCCTGGAGGTGGCAGGCGACGTCGGCTTTGCTTTCGAGCGCGGGCATACAGTCAATCAGCCGAAATAGCTGTACCCGCAGCCCTGGGTTGGCCATCGCAAAGCCCAGCAGCTTGTCATCCCAGCGCATCTGGTCGCGCATTTGGGCCAGCCAGGAGCGATTATTGCGGGTCAGCCCTAGCAGCGTCTCAGCAATTTTCTGGGTCTTAGCTTCATAGTCGGTCGAGGGCTTTACTTGCACTACCATCTGTATCTCCTGAACCTATCCAGCGTTCCATGTCTAGCTATCTCTATTGTGTCATGCCAGCTAGAGCTAACCGCGCTAAGTCATGGTGTCACCATTTGCTTCAGTCTCTGAGGGGCTTTGGCCAGGTTGCGATCGCGCCTCCAACCTCAGCTATTCACCCTAACTGACATTAGCTGCCTCGCTCCTGATCGCGCCGCAAAATCTGGTTTATGATCGCCCGATTTTGGTCTTGGCCTGCCCGTAGTTCAAAGATTGTGTTTGGCTGAATTTGGTTGGGTCGATCGCTCACGATTGATGCTTTGATCAGCGAAGCAGTATTGTCCCCGAGTTCTAACAATAGTTCAATCCCTGAGAGGGGTTTGGGTTGGTTTCGGTCCCGGGGACAACTCTCCAGCTGTTCCCAATTCGACGTTTCAATCCCTGAGAGGGGTTTGGGTTGGTTTCGGTCCCCTCTGACAGGGCTAGCTTTTGCCAATGTTCTGTTTCAATCCCTGAGAGGGGTTTGGGTTGGTTTCGGTCTGAAGGTGAACGCCACTGTATGCTCTGTGTATCTGTTTCAATCCCTGAGAGGGGTTTGGGTTGGTTTCGGTGACAGCTCGTCGAACACCCCCTCCGCCCAGCTAATGTTTCAATCCCTGAGAGGGGTTTGGGTTGGTTTCGGTGGTGTCGAGTTCGACATACACCTGTTTTCTCATGTTTCAATCCCTGAGAGGGGTTTGGGTTGGTTTCGGTAGATCGCCCATCTCCCGTGCAAGGATGTCAACCAGTTTCAATCCCTGAGAGGGGTTTGGGTTGGTTTCGGTAAGCTGATATCCATACAGCCGTGCAGGAAGCATGTGTTTCAATCCCTGAGAGGGGTTTGGGTTGGTTTCGGTCGTGTAGCTAGCACCGCTGTCCACAGAGAAAAAGATGTTTCAATCCCTGAGAGGGGTTTGGGTTGGTTTCGGTGTAATCGCTAACCGTGGCGATAGAGCTACAATCATTGTTTCAATCCCTGAGAGGGGTTTGGGTTGGTTTCGGTCGGTAACCACAGGCGCGTCAATCCTGGGGAAGTAGAAGCTGTTTCAATCCCTGAGAGGGGTTTGGGTTGGTTTCGGTAGGCTAGCTGCAAAGCATGGCTATCGCTAGTTGCGGTTTCAATCCCTGAGAGGGGTTTGGGTTGGTTTCGGTCCGCTGTCTATCGTGTTCCCGAACAGCGTGCCACCTCGGTTTCAATCCCTGAGAGGGGTTTGGGTTGGTTTCGGTCTGCTCTTTCATCCCAGATGGAAGCGCTACTAGTCGTTTCAATCCCTGAGAGGGGTTTGGGTTGGTTTCGGTATTTTGGCGGCGCGATTGTACCTGGAACAGTGGTTGTTTCAATCCCTGAGAGGGGTTTGGGTTGGTTTCGGTAGCTCAATTATCGCTGTTAGAACAATCTCAACAATCGTTTCAATCCCTGAGAGGGGTTTGGGTTGGTTTCGGTGATATTCCTTGCTGGCTCCAGCCACCTACCTGGGGTTTCAATCCCTGAGAGGGGTTTGGGTTGGTTTCGGTCGGGTGGCGGTGGGGTTGATTGTTGAGATTGTTCTGTTTCAATCCCTGAGAGGGGTTTGGGTTGGTTTCGGTGCCCCTCCACCCTCGATTAGGTATCTCGATACCTGGTTTCAATCCCTGAGAGGGGTTTGGGTTGGTTTCGGTAGCAATAGCCGAAACTTTCTCTGTGTATTCGGCGTTGTTTCAATCCCTGAGAGGGGTTTGGGTTGGTTTCGGTGGTAGTTAATGCTAGCCATACTCTGTACCTGGAGGTTTCAATCCCTGAGAGGGGTTTGGGTTGGTTTCGGTAACCTTATCGTAAAGATGAACGGCTAACTTGTGTGTTTCAATCCCTGAGAGGGGTTTGGGTTGGTTTCGGTGTTGGATATTGGTTGTGGACTGGATAATCGCCATGTTTCAATCCCTGAGAGGGGTTTGGGTTGGTTTCGGTAGCTGAGGATTATCGATGCCATGGAACCCGTCCTTGTTTCAATCCCTGAGAGGGGTTTGGGTTGGTTTCGGTGCCGATGGACTATGGTTCATTTAGTCTAGAGATAGTTTCAATCCCTGAGAGGGGTTTGGGTTGGTTTCGGTGCTTGGGGG
>NZ_JADEXG010000071.1 GCF_015207255.1 Vasconcelosia minhoensis LEGE 07310 | reverse complement strand
TGAGCGCATTCAAGTGACGGGGGCACGCTGGAAGCCTGAACGGGTGCCGCAGATCCTGGCGCTTCGCTGCGCCTATCTCAATGGCGACCTGGACTCTTTTTCTCTCGTTGAAGTATGACGCGCTCCCACGATAGTATTTACAATTCTTTCATTGAGGTTAATTTCCCAACTGACGGTTCCTATATGAATTGGGCAAGTGGTTCGGGTACAAACTACCGCAGAGATTATCGCTTAATTGCGTTAGATACTGCCTCCGGTCAAATCACTCCGACACTAAGTGAGTCAGCTTCAGAACAAACGGCAAATCGCCTATCTCTGCAAGGCAGTCAACAGTACCGTTCTGGTCAGTATCACGAGGCGTTACGATCCTGGGAAACGGCTCTAGCCCTTTTTCGTGAGCTAGGCGATAACGCTGGAGTAGCCAGTACCTTAGGGAGTATTGGCAACGTTTATGTGTCACTGGGCGACTATGAAGAAGCGCTGAACTACTATAACCAGAGTCTTTCAATTATACATGAGATCGGCAATAGAGCCGCAGAAGCCACTTTGCTGTACAGCATGGGGAATGCTCATCGTGCCTTAAAACAATACGAGGATGCTATTGACTTGCATCAGCAAGCATTAGCAATAGAACGTGAAATCGGTAATCGCGCTGGAGAAAGTGATGTTCTACTTGCTTTAGGTTGGTCTTATAGCTTTCGGGCACAGTACTACTTGGCAATCAACTTTTTCTATAAAGCAATGCAAGTTGCACAGGAAATCGGTAATCCATCTAGAAAAACCAGTGCTTTATATGCTCTCGGTTGGATTCACGATGATTTAGGTCAACGGCAGAAAGCGATTGGTTACTATCAGGAAGCCTTATTCATTGCGAGAGAGAACGAAAATCAATATCAGGAAGCCTTTATTCTTAATGGACTGGCTTGGGTTCACAGCGCTCTAGGAGAGTATCACAGGTCTATTGATTTCTTCTATGAACAGCTAGCTATTTCACAGGAAATTTCAAATCGGCGACAGGAAGCTAATGCCTTGAATGGATTAGGTTTTGTGCATACTAAATTGAGTCAGTATCGGCAAGCAATTCAATTTTCTGAGCAAGCTTTATTTATTCATCGCGAAGTTAACGACTTACGCGAGGAAGCGTATGCATTAGGCGACCTGGGAAATACCTATGCCTCTTTAGGGGAATATCAAAAAGCAATTGACTATCTAATGGATTGTTTACTGATTCAAAGAAAAATCGGTAATCGTTGGGGTGAAGGAATAACTTTAAGTTCGATTGCTAAAGTTCTTAGTGCTCAAAGGCAGACTGAGCTAGCAATTGTTTTTCTCAAAGCCTCAGTTGAGGTACGAGAAGCAATCCGAAGCGATATTCGAGGGCTCAACAGCGAGCTACAGCGCTCCTTTGTCGGTACGATTGCTGATGATTACCGCCTCTTAAGCGATCTTCTTCTTGAACAGGGGCGTATCCCTGAAGCTCAGCAGGTTCTAGAACTATTAAAGATAGAAGAACTTCGTGAATTTTCCAACAACACCCGAGCTGCCTGGACCAGTGATGGCATCGCCTATACTACCCTGGAACAGCCCGTTGCGGATGTTCACGGTGACCTGATTGCCTTTGGTCAGACCCTTTACGAATGTGAGCAGACCAATTGCGACCAGCTCAATGGCTTACTCGAACAGCACGAACAGCTCACTGCCCAATATGACCAGCAGGTCACCGCCTTTCAATCCACCGTGCGCGACAATCGCTACGACGATTCCCTCTTCCAAAACCCCGACAACCTCAGCGGCGATGCTCAAAAGCTGCTCGAAGCTAATCCTGACTCAGTGCTGATCTATCCCTTTGTCACCGATGACAAACTCTGGCTGCTCTACGCCACCGTAGGCAGCGTTGGCAGCATTGAGATCGAGGTCTCTCAGGGTGACCTTTCCAAAACGGTTCAGCGTTTTGGTGAACTGCTACAGTCAGGCGATCATCTGGCAGAGCTTCAGGCCACTAGCCAGCAGCTCCATCAGTGGCTGATCGAGCCCTTAGAAGGTGCTCTACAGCAGAACGGTGTCGATCACCTGATCTTTGTCAATGACCGGGTGACCCGCTACATTCCAATGGCGGCTCTGTTTGATGGCCAGAGCTACCTGATTGAGCGCTACACCGTGTCTACGGTACTCTCCCCAGCGCTGACGGATACCACCGAAAGCTTGGAAACCGCTGATACTGCAAACGTGCTCGGGCTGGGGCTGACCCAGGCGGTGACTGGCTTCGACCCACTGCCAGCGGTAGAACAAGAACTCGATTCCATCGTCCGTAGCGGCGGCGCAGATACAACGGGGGTTTATCCCGGTCAGGTCTACCTGAATGAGGCATTCACCCTCGACCAGTTTAAGAGCAGCGTTGCGGACTACCGGGTGCTGCATGTCGCCACCCATGCGGCCTTTGTGCCCGGTCAGCCAGAGGCGTCTTACATTGTGCTGGGAAACGGCGATCGCATGCAGATTACCGACATCGAAACCATGGAGCGGCGGCTCCGTAACCTGCATCTGGTCGTGCTATCGGCCTGTCAGACGGCCCTTGGCGGCGAAGGCGGTGACGGCACAGAAATTGCTGGAATCAGCGCCTACTTTCTCGAAGCCGGTCGGGCCGAAACCGTAATTGCTTCCCTCTGGTCCGTTAGCGATGACAGTACCAGCCTGCTGATGCAGCGCTTTTACGAGCTGCTCGCCTCCGGTGAGCTGACCAAAGCCGAAGCCCTACGTCAGGCGCAGCTTAGCCTACTCTATGACCAGGATACTGAAGCTCGCCTGACCGCCGCTCGCAATGCTTCTCTCACCGTGCAGACCTTAGATGGACAGCCGCGCTCCGAGGCTACCGACCTGGCGCATCCCTACCACTGGGCACCGTTTATTCTGATTGGCAATGGGCTGTAGGGTTGGGATGGGTGGCGCGACCCCGCGCCGGGTTGAAAACCCAGCGCTGATGGAGGGAAGTCCGCTGAAGGGACTGGGGCTGGCTGAACGGTTCACAGTCGCTGCGTTGGCTTTAACCCCTTTAGTGGGTTTGCACTGGTTAGCCCCGTCATTTTAATGCGGGGCGGTGTTGGGCAGGGTTGCAGCAGGGTTGCAGCAGGGTTGCAGCAGGGTTGCTCAGCCCTAGCGCATCCCTACCACTGGGCACCGTTTATTCTGATTGGTAATGGGCTGTAGGGTTGGGATGGGTGGCGCGACCCCGCGCCGGGTTGAAAACCCAGCGCTGATGGAGGGAAGTCCGCTGAAGGGACTGGGAGTGGCTGGACGGTTCGCAGCCGCTGCGTTGGCTTTAACCCCTTTAGTGGGTTTGCACTGGTTAGCCCCGTCATTTTAATGCGGGGCGGTGTTGGGCAGGGTTGCAGCAGGGTTGCTCAGAAATATTGCGATATGCTGTACACCGTGCCGGGATGGGTGGCGCGCCCCCGCGCCGGGTTGAAAACCCAGCGCTAATTGAGAGCAAGTCCGCTGAAGGGACTGGAGAATGGATGGCTCATCCCTCATCAGAAATGGGGCCTCCTCTTTTCAACCCCTTTAGCGGGTTTGAACCGGTTAGCCCCGTCATTTTAATGCGGGGCGGGGTTGAGCCATCTCCCAAATATTTGATGACTCTTACTGTCTGGGAAATAATTTAGACCATCCACTAATATGGGCATACTGTATGATGTCGCCTGCTCTCATATTCAATCCAAAGCTCCTCAGGTTTCACCGTGTCATTTTGGCAACTTTACTATCACCTCGTATGGGCAACCAAGAAACGTGACGCTTTAATCACAAAGGCTCATGAAGAGCGCTTGTATCAATATCTCCGTAGCAAAGCTAGTAAACTGGAATGTATCACCTACGCAATTGGCGGTACAGAGGACCATATTCATCTAATTCTTTCAATTCCGCCAAAGCTCTCAATTTCCCAGGTGGTCAGGCAGCTCAAGGGTAGTAGCTCTCATGAACTAAACCAAAATATATCTTCTTCAGAGAACAGATTTGGATGGCAAACTGAATATGGCGCTTTCTCGCTGGGAAAAAAGCAGCTTCATAGAGCCGTCGAATATGTTGAGCGGCAGAAAGAGCATCATGCGGCTGGTTCTGTTATCAGCGTTTTGGAGCAAACAAATGCTGAACCCAGCGCCGGGATGTGTGGCGCGACCCCGCGCCGGGTTGAAAACCCAGCGCTAATTGAGAGCTAACTCGTCGAGCCAGCTGGTCAGCTCATCCAGGCTGCTCAACGTCGGTAGACGGTCAGTCAACTGCTCATTTGGGCTTCCGTCAGCCCTCTGATTCTAGTTTCGACTGAGGGCGACGGCGTCCCGACTATCCGGGTCAACAGCCGCAGCATCAGACTGAGCTTGCCTTCCCGGCGGCCCTGCTCGAGCCCCTGCTCAATGCCTTGCTCCCGGCCCTGCTCAATGCCCCTTTCCATCCAGCTGGTTACAATTTCCATCACCCGCTCCTGTGCTGAGGGTTCAATTTGACCTACTTCTAGGGTAAACGCTGTCTCCTCCTCTGGCGTCAGTTTCAGATAAGTATCAACGAACCCAGAAATCAGCTGCATCCGAGCTGGGTCTAGCCTTAGCGTTACCAGCAGGCGCAGGCACTCTGCCTTGACTCGGGGACGCTCTGCCGGGGCAATCTGCATCTTGGCCATCAGGGCAGTGGCGATCGGGTTGGGCTGGCTGAGAAAGTCGCGCCAGTGCAGCTGGTTGAGCTGAATCACCCGATAGCTGAAGCTGAGGACGGCGAAGTCTGGGAACGCAACTGTGAACTCGCTAGGGGCGGGTACTCTAGGCTGGTCGTAGGAAAAGACGACAATGGGATAGACGGGATAGTCGTACTTTTCGTAGAGCCAGGCGAAGTAGCGAAACATCCGCTTGCCGAACTCAGCCTGGGCGGTCGCCTGATTTTCGACATGTATCAGAAAGAAGGAGGGCTGCCCTTGAAACTGTACCTGAGCCAGCAGGTCGGTTTCGTAGCGATCGCCCACCGTAACGTCGGTAAAGACTTCTTTGTCCAGAAAGGTAATCGACGTGGGCTCCAGGTAGGGCAGCATTTCTGGCAGAAACAGGGCCAGAAACTCGACGAAGAAGGTCGTGAGCAGCTCTTTGAATAAGCGATCGTGGTCGATATTTGTCATTAGGCGGGATGCGCAGGGCCTGACTCTAGTTGAATGCGGGGCAGCGATTTCAAAGTAGGTCCTTTCGCTTTTGCAGAACCAGAGCCGCAGCCAGATAAACCAGCATATGCACAGCCAAAATGCCCCAGTTATGCCCCAGATTGGCCCAGGTTGCATCGTAAGTTGAAACCGCCTCAAAAATTGGCTCAATCGGGTCTTGTCCAGGGATTTCAATTGCCTCAGTCGCCATATCGTTGACCTGAATCAAAGTACCGTAGGCCCCGACTGACCAGCGGCTGATCATCAACCAGGAGAGCTTCTGAGCGATCCCCTCCAGGTCAAACAGCACGCCCGAAAAGATAATCTGCGGGATCATAATCAGCGGCAGCAGATTATTCGCCGCATTTTCACTTTTTACAAAGGCTGAAATCGCCAGACTCAGACAGATGCTGGCTAAAATTGTGAGGAAATTGGTAATCGCTACCCCAACCGACCAGGGCAGCAGACTGGACTCAGGAGACTGAAAGCCAATCCAGATCGCTACCGTCATCAGCAGCGTCTGAAGCAAGGCTATTGCCATCCAAATCAGCAGCTTAGAGCCCAAGTAGGAAAACAATCCCAGGTTAATCAAGCGTTCCCGCGTGTAGATTGCAGATTCTTTCACAATTTCTCGCACGGCACTGGAGAGGCCAATCCAGATCGCAATACTGCTGAAGACAAACGCCAGCCGCAGGGCTAGAGAAGCCTGGTCCGGCTCGGGCGGGTCGAGCTGGGCCAGCGGCTCTTCATTCCACAGGATTAGCGCAGTAAACGCGATCGCGATCGGCCCAGAGATCAGCGTCAAAATTTGGCTGAGCCGATCGCGCAGAATCAGCTGACCATAGCGCTGGCTCAGCAGCCAGAGCTGCTTCAGCGGAGAAATGCCGGTGTAGACCGCCTCCTTAGCTTTTTTAGACCGCTCCGGCTTCCCTGCACTCAGGGAAGCGCCCACATAGCGCCCGTAGTTAGGCGAATTCCGATAATGCTGGCTCCAACCCTGGACAATCGTCCGAGTTTCTTCGCTAGTCGAACCCTGGTCGAGCTTAATGTAAATATCGGAAAAGTACTTGAGGTCAACCTCAGGCATCCGGAAAAACGATAGCGCCTCCAGCGGCGGCCCAAAGTAGCAGAGATGTCCGCCCCGGCCCAGAAAGACAATGCGATCGCATACCTCGATATTGGCCGTAGCATGGGTGACCAGCACCACCGTCCGGCCCTGGTCGGCCAGCTCTCGCAGCAGCCGCATCATCTCCTTGTCCAAACCCGGGTCGAGGCCAGAAGTCGGCTCGTCCAGAAAAAACAGCTTGGGATCGGCCAGCAGCTCTACCCCAATGCTGACCCGCTTCCGCTGGCCACCGCTGAGATTGCGGACAAAGGTATGCCGCACGTGGGGCAGCTTAATCTGATCTAGGGTCCTATTGACCACCTGTTCAACATCGGCATCGGGCGGCAGCCGCAGCTTGCAGGCATAGGTCAACACCTCTTCGACCGTCAAATTGCGATGCACAATATCGTCCTGGGGCACATAGCCAATCTGCGAACGATAGACGCCCCAGTTCTGTCGTAAATTCTCTCCGTTGAGAAAAACAACCCCAGATGTCGTCGGCTCGATCCCCACCAGCGACTTCATCAGGGTGGACTTGCCCGCGCCGCTGCCCCCCACCAGAGCCACCAGCTGCCCCGGCTCGATGACCAGAGAAATATCGTTGAGAATCGTAAACTCATTGCCCTGTTTGTTCTGAACCTTGCGTAATAGGCTATGGGCATCCAGGCGAATCTGACTGCCCGTATCCTCTAAAACTAACATTCTGGGGTCATACACCAGGGCAAAAGGGCCAATGCGGATGGTGTCGCCCGGATTAAGGTTTGTTCGTTTTTCAATCCGATTGCCGTTTACAAACGTACCGTTAGCGCTGCTGTCCTGCAGCACATGCCCCCCGGCTCCATCCGGGTACAAAAACGCATGCAGCCGCGATACGGTGGGCGCATCAAGTTCCATGGCGGCATAGCGATCGCGGCTGGGGGCTCGACCAATCTCCACCGGCCATTCCTGAAGATTCTCTAAACTCAGGCGTCGCCGACTGGGCTGAGCCACCGATCCCGATGGGCGGCCCGATGTGAAGCTAGGGCAACTGCGATAATTGACTAAAATTCGCGACTCAGGAGCCAGACCGATCTCTAACTGAGCGCCATCTTGCAGCAGATACCCTTCGACGACCGTAACCCGGGTCTGATTGACGAAAATTCCGTTACGGCTTGGGGTGTGACCGTCTCCGTCAAAAATCCGATAGTTAGACCCTTCGCGCTTCAGCACAGCCTGTCGCCGGGACATCACCGTCCATTCAGGGTGGGTCACCTCTAAATCGGCCCAGGCCGGATCTCGCCCCAGCTGGTGCAGGTCTTTGCTCAGTTCAAACCGCAGGGTCTGACCGCGGCTGCTGAGTTCCAGCACTGGGTTAGAGGCAATAGAAGTCGCTTGCTGAAAACTGTCTGCCATATTTTGACCCGTTATGCTTGGGGTGAAGACAGATGAGGAAAACGCAATCATACCGTTGGCGAGACTGATAGGCAAGCCTTTCAGCTTACAAAAATATAAACTACCGGCCCGGAAATGTTCGCTTGAATAAGTTGAGCTGGATGAGAACTATTTACGGACATAGCCGCAAGTTCCAGCGTTTACAAAAAGTTTAAAAATTGAACGCGGTTATAGCAGTTATAGTGAGCATTAGCAATTAGATGAGCTATGGAAACAACCCTTCTAGGCAATCGCTATCAGGTACTTGAAACCTTGAGCGATGGTGGCTTTGGCGAAACTTTTTTAGTCGAAGATACGCATATGCCGGCTCGACCCCGTCGAGTCCTGAAACGACTTAAGCCCGTTACCGATAATCCTCAGGCCTATGAAATCGTACAGGAGCGATTTCAGCGTGAAGCCGTCATTCTGGAAAAGGTAGGTCGCACCCATGCTCAGATCCCAGAACTCTTTGCCCATTTTGCCGAGGATGGCAATTTTTATCTGGTTCAGGAATGGGTAGAAGGACAGACGCTCACAGAAATTGTGGACGCCTATGGGCCGCTCAGTAAAAGTCGGGTCAGGAAGATTTTAGCCGACCTTCTGCCGGTGCTCGAATCTATCCACAGTGAAGGCATTATTCATCGAGATATTAAACCTGACAACATTCTAATCCGAAAAAGCGATGGTAAGCCTTGCCTGATTGACTTTGGAGCAGTCAAGGAGATTTTTGCCCTAGAGCTGGATTCCCGAGGCAATACAACCCGGTCAATTACGATTGGCACTCCCGGCTATATGCCCTCAGAGCAGGCCGCAGGTCGCCCCGTTTTCTCCAGCGACCTCTACAGTCTGGCGCTCACGATGGTCTATTTGCTGACGGGTAAATGGCCCCAGGAGTTAGTCAACCAGCGGGATGGAGCGGTGCAGTGGCGACCCCAGGCTCCCAGCGTTGGTCCAGAGTTTGCCAATGTTTTAGATAAAGCATTGGAGTTTCACCCCCGCGATCGCTATTCTACCGCTCAAGACATGCTGCAGGCGTTGCAGTCTTTGCAGGAAAGCGCGGTTCCGCCTACCGAAGTCTTCACCGGGCCGCCCCCTTCAACGCCACAATCATCTACGCCGCCGGTGCCACCCCCGGCCCCGCCTGCTCAGAACATTTCATCGCAGTCATCTTCACCGCCGCCTACTCAGATGGATACCGGAACTCCGCTTCCACCGGTACCGCCTGCTGCACCGGCTTATCCGTCATCTACCAGAGCGCCTAGCGCGGCTAATTCCAGCTCGTTTCCGGCCAGGGGCCTGGTGCCCGTTGGCATTGCCCTGCTGCTTGCCATAGTCGGCACTTGGGGGTTTGCACGGACTTGCCCAGCCGGAGAGTCCAAAGCCTTCGGCGTTCTCTGCCAGGCGAATGGTGACTCAGCTGAGTCAGAGGATGAAGCGGGCACAGCACAAAATCTCTCTAATCGGCAGGATCTCTATACCTGGGAACCGGCGCGCTTTACCTGGGGGCAGCAAACGCTTTTCCCTGGTGATAGCGATGTGCGGCTTAAGCAAGGCATGGAGGCTTTTGAAGCGGGTAACCTGCAAGCCGCTGTCGAAAGCTTTGAGAGCGCTGTGTCAGGAGATCGTAATAATCCAGAAGCACTGATCTTTTATAACAATGCGCTAGCGCAGCAAAAGGGGGATCCCCTAACGCTGGCCGTCGTGGTCCCGGCTGAGGGCGAGGCAAATTCAGCTGAGGAGATGCTGCGGGGTGTGGCCCAGGCCCAAAACGAATTTAACGAGGGTGGCGGGCTCGACGGTCGGTTTTTGGAGATTGTGATTGCCAATGACGGTAACGATCCTGACACTGCGGCTCAGGTTGCTGAAGAAATTGTCCAGGATGACTCCGTGCTGGGCGTCATCGGCCATCTCTCTAGCAGTGTCAGTAAGGCCGGTCTGGCCGTCTACGAAGCGGCAAGGCTGCCGATGATTGCTCCCACCAGCACGAGTACCGAGTTAGAGGGTGAGGTTTTCTTTAGAACCGTTCCTTCGGATGCGGCGGCGGCGGCGGAGCTAGCCCAGTATGCCAGCGAGCAGATGGGAGTTTCTAAAGCCGTCATTTTCTACAACCCCGAGAGTAGTTTCAGCGTCAGCTTGCAGTCAGCTTTTGTAAGCCGCTTTGAAGAGCTGGGGGGCGAATCTATCCTTAAGGATATGACCCAGAGATTAAATCCTGGCGCAGAGGCGAATATGGCTGCTCTACAGGACCAGGCTGATGCGATGTTACTTTTCCCGAATTCCAACTATAGAAATGTTGCGGTTGATCTCGCTAAGGCCAACTCAAATCTTCCCCCAGATATGCAATTAGAGCTGCTGGGTGGAGACTCGTTGTACAGTATCGAAACGTTAACCGCTGGCGGAGAAGCGGTTGAAGGGCTCATTTTAGCCATCTCCTGGTTTGCCGATGCCCCACAGTTCCAAGCCTTTAGCCAAGCGAGTGAGCGCTGGTGGGGCGGGCAGGTGAGCTGGCGCACAGCCATGAGCTATGATGCCACGCAAGCCTTTATACAGGCATTTACGGAAGATGCCACTCCAGCTTCTGTCCTGGAAAACCTGGGTCAAGTAGAGCTTTCCGCAGATGAAACATCTGGTCAGGCATTTAGCTTCACGCCAGAGGGCGAACGGCAAAGCGAGCCGGTCTTAGTGCGGGTGACTAGGGGGTCAAGGTCGGGGGACAGAGCGGTTGGCTACGAGCTGGTATCCGAGTAACGTACATTCGGGAAACCGCTAGGGGCATTGTTTATCAGGTTGAACGATGCCATGACAGGGTCTAGCCAAGCTCAATTTTCAGTTGTTTACGGTTTATTGATCACCTAAATCTGGAAAAAAGATGAAAAGAAATAATCAATTTTGTCGCTTAGCAGCTCTGGGTACCGCTATTACCCTAGGCATCGCGATCGCGCCCCGCATTCAGCAAGCGGTTGCTCAAGCGCCTGAAGTCCAAGCGCCTGAAGCCCAAGCGCCTGAAGCCCAGGAGCAAGAAGAAAGGCTAGATAGAAATGTGGCCCCCGCTAAAGCCGACGGTGTCGCAGAGTCACAGCCGCTAGATGATATTTTGCTGGCTCAGCAGCTGATTGACTACGGTCAGCAAAATCAGGATGCAATGGCTTTAGTTACAGCTGCCCGAATCCTATTAGATAATCCGGCTCAGGCGGGTGAGTTTGAAAGTATTGAAGCAGCAGACGCGCCCGAAGCCATCGAAGATAAAGCAGAAAGCAGTTCTCCCGTGCTTGATCCCGAGACGGTTTTAGCGTTAGCCAGAGAAATCGCTGGAGATGACGCTGACTTGCTGAGCCTGATTGAAATGGAGCAAGGCCGAGTTGGGAACAGCGGCGGAACCCGGGGCCGAGTGGGCGGGCCAACCTACCATGAAGACCGAGTGCTCGCCTACAGCCGCGATTCCTACCGGCTGACGTTTAGAAGCAATAGCGCTGCTCGCATTGGCGTCAGCGGGGATGGGGATACGGACTTAGACTGCTATCTCTACGATGAGAATGGCTCGCTGATTCTCTATGATGAGGGCTATAGTGATGAATGCAGACTAAGCTGGACGCCTAGATGGACGGGGAATTATCGGCTTGAGATTAGAAATTTAGGAGGCGTCTATAACAACTATGTGCTGCTGACAAACTAAGGGGTAAGGTTACTCATGAGGAAGCTAATAGACGCCTAGCCTATCGGAAGAACCTCACTCCACAACAGCGGCAGGTTTATATCAAAAAACAGCAAGCTGCTGAGGTTTGGCATGATGAGGCTGTAAGCTCTTTAGTGATGGGTTTCAGTGCAGCTCAATGGATTGGATTATGAATCCTGACTGCCACCTCTAAGAGGATAGCTATGATAGAGTCTACAAGGTTGCTAAGCTCAATCTACAATTCTAGCCTAAGTCTAAAGGGGGTTTACTTGCTAAATACAGCCTTAACCGAATAGCGCCTACGAGTTCTGAAGCTAGTTGATGTGTAAAGCTTTAAATATGGCTTTGTGCAGCAATATATTAATATTCTTTATTCCTTGGAGTAGCTATATAGTTTGCTCGATTTTTCATATGAGCCTTTAAGCAATCAAGGCGAAGTGTAAATCTCAATTGTTTAGTTATGATATGTTGACACTTCAAATTTCTCAGCGACCCAGATTTTTCAAAATTTTTTAGCTCACCACGAAGAACAAACCTTTATTAAATCTTAACCAAACTAACTAAATACTTCTTGATTTGTCTGTAAAAACTTTACTACCATTCTAATGAACTTCGGATGGCAACTGGACCTATGTTGAGAGTATATCTGAAAAAGAAGCTAGTCAGCGCACCTCTTCTTTTTTTTACTGTAGTAGCAGCTTCGTTCCTACCATTTATTGCAGTTATTAATGAGTCTAAAGCAACAGGAGAAATTCAAGCAGCCGATGAAGTGCAGCTGAATGAATCAAGACGATTTGCTTTAGTTGTAGGCATCGATGACTATCCCGGAAGCCCTTTGAGTTTGCCTGTTCGAGATGCTGAGCTGATCAAGCGGAGGTTAGAGTCGGCTGGTTTTGAAGTGACTTTGGTGACCAATCCGACATTGGGAAGTTTTATAGAAGCCAGAGATTCGTTCGTTAGAAAAATAAATAGCAGTGGTGACAACGTAACAGCTTTGTTTTTCTTTGCTGGACATGCCGTTCAGTTTGATGGACACAATTACCTCATTCCGGCCGAATCTGGACTTCTTCCTTCTCCGGGACAAGTCTCTGAGGCTCCAAGTGAAGCGGCCTTTATCGATCGGGCAATGGATGCTCAGCTAAGTATTTTGAACTATTTAAGTGAGTCTAAAGCTTCACAGATTATTTTCGTTCTTGATGCCTGTAGAACTAATCCATTCAACCCGGAACATAGAGCTGGCATCAACATAGAAGGCTTAGCAAGGATGAATGCCAGACCTGGAGGGGCCGATACCTTTATCTTATTTGCTGCTTCACCGGGGCAAGTCGCCTTTGATGGAGGCTCTAATGCGTCTAATAGCCCGTTTTCTCAAGCCTTTGCACAGGCAATCTCTCAACCTGGCTCTTCATTAGCAGCTGTCTACCGTTACGTGAACGAACAAGTGAGGGAAACCACGAATGACCAACAGCGGCCTTATCAAGAAGGCATATTATTCAACTTTATGTTCCTTGAGCCTTTAGTTGCTCCAATGATAGCTTCTGCGCAAACACAATTACTTGAAACAGGGATTGAGCGGCGTCAATATGATATCATCAGGGATGGCTATGAATTGCTCAGGCAGACCTTAGTTGAACAGTCAATTGAAGATATTGAAGCAGCTGCAGAGGATGGAGATGCAGAAGCCCAGTACTTACTTGCGATAGCACATCATCAGGGAGAGGAAGTCGATGCTGACCCAGAACGTACAGCTTATTGGTTAAGGCGGGCAGCAACTCGCGGTTTTAGTCGTGCTCAATTTGCTTATGGACAGCGACTTTACTGGGGATGGGGAGGTTCGGAGCCCAATAAGATAGAGGGGTTTGACTGGTGGTTGGTAGCTGCTGAGCATGGTAATGCATCCGCTATGCTGGAAATTGGCGATACATATCTTTATGGAAGAGAAGGAGTCCCAGAACAAGACTTCGATCAGGCTGAAAGCTATTTCAATCAGGCGTTATCGTTAGGGGCTTTAGAGGCCGAAACAGCTTTAGGAAATCTCTACACACAGAAGGCAATAGAGGCCAAAAAAGCAGGTGATTCTGAAGCATTTGAACAAGCCAGCGAGAAAAGGCTAGCTTACTTTCAGAGTGCAGCTCAAAAAGGTTCTTCTGTTGCCATGTATCGGCTGGCTACAATGTATCGCTACGGCGATTATGTCGAAGGCGATCTGGAAAAGGCGATTGAATGGTTCACAAAATCTACAACGGCTGGCAACAGCGATGCTGCATTTGATCTTGCACGGCTTTATGCGGATGAGAGTGAAACAGGACTAGGTGAAGTAGATTATGAGGAAGCTGCTAAATATTATCGAATTTCTATAGACCTAGGCTCTGAAACAGCTGGGGTAGAATTAGCAGATTTGATCAAAGCTGGTAAAATTGAGGTCAATCCCCAAGTGGTTCAAGAAGCGATTCAACTATACGAGCAAGCCGTTGACAATGGCTTTTTGAAGGCAGCGGTTCGACTCTCAGATCTTTATCTTAAAGGAGAATTACTAGAGAAAGACTTAGACCAAGCCGAGCAGTATGCGCTAAAGGCTCTTGAGCTTGAAAAAATAATAGAGCCTGATAGCGAAGATGCCTGGCCTATGTACATTCAGATTGCATATTCAAACTTGCTGAGACTTTATAAAGAGGAAGGACTGGAGCCATCTAATCCTCAACTAGTTCCATTTCTTGAGGAGCGAGTTGGACCTCTTGATGGAGGGATGAAGCGCTTCACAGTTCCAATAACATGCGGAACGATAGTTACTCCTTTTCAGGTATACTTGTGGGATTGGGAGTTGGATGAGCCTCCCACGACGGAGCAATTTGCTTGGGTTGAGCAAGCAAGAGGTTGCGAAGTTGCCAATGATGTTGTTGAAGCTTTTGAGAAGCTATATACTATTGCTCGCGAAAATGATGTTTCTTTCCAAGAACTAGCTGCTTATGCACTTAGTAATGCAAATAACAATGAATAGAGAACAACACTAGAAGAGCTGAACAGGTAATAGTGCGTTGTAGTGATCAAAGAAGCTTCACAACAGCCCAATATGGTTGCGAAGGTTCTTCAAAAAAACAAAATTGCTTCTGACAAGCTGCGAAATTTGCGGCTGCAAGAGGCTTTGTTGCGTGGATCGAGCAAGCGACAGGGGTTTCCTAACTTGGTCGTTGATTTCGGTAGTCGATGTCGAGCAGGCTTTTGGCTATGCCCTATCGGTACAGCAAACGCCGCCGAGGCCTAAAGCGTCGCCGCAGGCGGCTGCTAGGGTCGATGAGCTCAGCCGAGTCGATGACTACCTGAGACATCTGCGGGTGACGCGGCCAGCCCTACCGGCAGCAGTGCGCTACATGGTCGGCAATGGCTACTATAGCAAGGTCAAGTGGGTTGATGGAGTGATTGAGTTAGGGCTAGAAGTGATTGGCAAACTGCGCTGTAATGCTAATCTACTCTATTTCTACAGCGGCCCTCAGAAGCCTCGCAGTCGCCGCCGCATCTATGATGACAAGGTCAACTTCAACTTCAACGACCTCTCTCGCTGGAGCACCCTCGGTGATGTTGAACCGGGCATCAGTCTCTACAGTGCTGTGGTTTGGTCAGTCAACTTGAAGCGCCCTATCCGGGTCGTCTACCTGCTCAATCACACTCATCCTCAGTGCCAGTATCGAGCCCTTTTATTCTCAAGTGACCCGTTCCTTGAGCCGCTCAAACTCTACCAAGCTTATCGAGCTAGCTTCCAGATTGAGTTCATCTTTAGAGATGCAAAACAGTTCACGGGCCTGGCCGACGCTCAGACCCGCAGCGCCCAAAAGCTCGACTTTCACTTCAATGCTTCGCTGACGGCCTTGAACCTGGCCAAGTGGGATGACTATAAGCACCATCATGACGACTCGCTTTTTGTCTTTTCTATGGCCTCTTACAGACGTCGCAAACTCAATCAGCATATGCTTGAGCGCTTTATTGTCAACTTAGATTGAGACCCGACTTTGATTGAATCTCATTCCAACTACCAAAAGCTTTGTGACTACGGCGCTATACTCTCCTAGTTCTGTCCAGAGTATTGTTATTAAACTTGATCGGAAATAGTAAAATCCCTACCGTATAGGATTTCAGTGATCAAGAAAACAGGCTTAAACGCCCTGATATATAGGACTTTGAGAGAATTACTCCCTTTTATTATTGACTAAGTCTTTAAGCCTATTGAACAGAAACACCGCGATCGCGCCATCACTTACTACAGTTCTATCTTCATTAAACATGGCATTCTACGCGGTACCACATTCTGTAACCCCAGCGTTTGTCTCGGCTACTTCAAGCACTGATGAAAATGCCGCGATCGCCCTTCCGTCCACCGCAGTTCTATTAGAGCTAACTGCCGTATTTAAGCCAGCGCCTCTTGTTCCACGGGACAAACTATCGACATCCCCCAATAGCTCATTCAAAACCTCTAAACTCTGGTCCCCTTCTAGCGCCAAATTTCCTCGAGTTGTTCCTCGAGCTGCCGCAATCTCCTGCAGTCCGCGGAGTGCATTTCGCAAAGACCCGGTACTCATTAATGTCAAAATCTCAAAGTAACCCGAACCACAAACCTGAAAGGGTGAGTCCCCAGACTGAGGAATCACTAATTCCGAGTTCGGCGATACTAGAGCCGCATCGTCTGGTGCATCCCACTGAGTCGGGTAGATCACCGTCATGCTGCCATCTGAACCAATGACGATACAGCTCAGATATAGGGCCTGGTCCGAATGGTGGTTGGCCACCCGAATCTGGATATTTTCTCCCGACTGAAACGGCTCTATCGTACTGGTTAAAGTGCGGCTCAGCTCTCGAGACTGGCCTTGGGGCTGCCCAAAGGGTAGCCTGGCTCCATTGCGATTCGCCGAAAAGATTTCTCCTTCTACCCGCAGTTCAGTCGTCGTTCCTGCGAGAGAGGCCAATAGCTTGTTGGCCAGTAGCGCCTTCAGCCGTGCTTTCAGCCGAACAACGGCCCCCCTTACCGACTCATCCACCTGTCCGAAGGATTCGGCTACTAGCTCCAACGTTGGGGTAAATAGCAAAATTCTACCGACTGGCGGCACCTCTACATTGTCATAATCTTCAGCAATCTGCTGAGCATAGTCCGGCGTCATCCGCCCAATTAAATAGTCAAACGCGGTTTCCTGATCCACAGGCGAAGCCGCAATCCGGCTCTGCCCAGTCTGTTCCGAGACTAAGGCCGCATTCAGTTCCGTTTGCGCTAATGCCACATCCTCCCCCAGCGAAGGATCAACCCCAATTATGAGCTGAGGATTTGGCGGCAGTCCTACCACCTTCTCCCGAAGAAACATACCAACCTCGATCTCAGCTGACGACCCGGTGACAGGTTGGCCATATCCTGATAGACCTGTACGCCCCTTGTAGACAATTTCGCCCAGGGGTTCGCGGTTATCGCCCAGCACTGTAAACACCGCCTCCCCCTCTGACAGGTCTAAAAACTGAGGCGATACTCCGCCCAGCCAAAACTCAATCTCCTCCCCCGTTACATTTGTGACAACGGCTTCAGCCGGACCCTTGAGCGGTGCAGTGAAGTAAATTGGCTGCTGCTCACCATTGCTGCCGGGGGCCGCTTGGAATTTGGGTACCTGGGCTCGGTCTCGAGTCGCAGCAGCAGCACGGGTGCTGCGCTCTAGAGCAACCTGAACCGCTGATGCGGAAGTACCGCCCGTCATTTGCCAAAGATAGCGCGTCATCAAATAAGTAAACGCCCCCGCATGGAAACCATTGAAGGCCATATCCTGAGCTAGTTCACTAAACTGGGCTGAGCCAATCCCCAATCCCCGAGCAACGCCTGCCTGTCGCGCAGCTTGGAAGTCGTCATCTGATAGGTCGAGCTTAGACCGCAGCTGCTCCTGAAAATCAAACTCGGTCTGCACTGCCTTCAACGTCATGCTGCCGCGGCTGGTGCGTTCGGGGGCAGCGCGGACAATCGTATTACCTCGTAGACCACCGCCCGAATGACAGCTATCTAAAATAGCAGTGAGATTGTCAGTCTGGACAGAACGCATGAGCAAAAACAAAGTGCGCCCCATGATATCGGGTACTATCAGCTCGCCCGGACCTGCTTCAATCTCAGGCAGGGGATCGTTGGGAACGATCGTGCCATTGAATTCGCTACCCTCGTATACCGGATTCGGATCTAGTACTCGCGAGCCATGACCCGAGTAGTGAAACACTACCACATCCCCTGGCTTAACTTGCTCAACTAAATGCTCTTGAAATACCCTTAAGATAGTTTCCCGGTTGGGCTGAAGGTCCTCATTATCTGCCACTTTGACAATATCCACCGGGTTGAAGCCAAAGCGATTGACTAGCAGTTCGTATTGCAGTTCTACATCGGTGAGACAGCCCTGCAAATCTGCATTTGCGAAGTCATAATCATTGATCCCCACCAGCAGGGCGAGCTTACGCGGCGTACTCTGGGCCAGCACCCGACCGTATCGATCGGCCTGAGTCAAAAAATCGAGCTGGCTTAGGCCCAGGGCCGCCAGGCTAGACCCGGCAAACTGCAAAAAATGACGACGCTTCATCCGAGACATGGGATAATCCCCCTCATAGAGACTCAGGTCTGCAAACTTGAACTACTATCCCCCTATTTCTGGACAGGCGGAACCTATTCAACGAAAGGTTTAGTTTTGAAAAGAAATTTTTATGAAAATTCTGTGAATAGGTTCATCTTTCTCAGAAAGAAGGTCAGTAGTCCGTTGCGAGTGCTTCTATGGCAAGGGTTTATCGCCTAAAAATCAGTCAGGTGGAGCAAAGCTGCCTATTTGAGCTGACCTGGGGTAACGGGCGGCAGCTGAGCGCCCAGCTGCCCTTTCCCA
The DNA here is from genome assembly GCF_015207255.1 of Vasconcelosia minhoensis LEGE 07310. Classification (GTDB taxonomy): domain Bacteria; phylum Cyanobacteriota; class Cyanobacteriia; order Phormidesmidales; family Phormidesmidaceae; genus Vasconcelosia; species Vasconcelosia minhoensis. The sequence goes on along the minus strand of NZ_JADEXG010000071.1, from coordinate 9,236 downwards.
ACCCGCTTGAGACCTGCTATCGAGTCTGGCAGAGGAGCTACCTTCAGTACTATCAGAGCGCCCTGCGGGGTCGTTCAGTGGCCTCAGGCAAGATGACGCCTCAGCAGGACTGGCGTAGCCTGCTGGTAAAAGCAGAAAGGGCGCTGGAGGAAGAATTTGCCAAATGGCTGAGGCAGGAGCCGCTTTACACCATTCGTCGAGAACTGGGACGACGGGATCAGGACGCCAGGCCAGCGAATATCAACGCGCCAACCGACCTTTTGATATCGTGCGACTCTAGCCACCTGGGCCGACTGCCCTGGGAAACTTGGGAAATTGCTGCCGAATTTGGGTCGGTTCAGCCTATCCGCATCGGCAGGCTGCCGATCAACGTCCGGGAAAGGGCGGTACCATCCCAGCCGCAGCGGGGCAAAGCGCGGATACTGGTCATCCTTGGTGACGATAGCGGCGGGCTCAGCTTTGAAAGTGAGCAGAGCGAGATCGCAGCGCTGAGCCGGCTAGCCGATATCCACACCGTGGCCTGGAAGCCGGGGGCTGATATCGAGCGGCTGAAGCAAGCGATTTGCGATCGCCTGCAGGAGCCTGCCGGCTGGGATATGCTGCTGTTTTTTGGCCACAGCAACGAAGCCAAACAGGTCGGCGGCGAAATCGCGATCGCGCCCCATACCAGCCTCACCCTGCGCGAGCTTGAGCCCTACCTGCGCCAGGCCAAAGCCCACGGCCTCAAGTTTGCCCTGTTTAACTCCTGTAAAGGGCTCGATATTGCCCAGACGCTGATTGACCTGGGCCTAAACCAGGTGGTGGTGATGCGAGAGCCGATTCACGATCGGGTTGCTCACATCTTTTTGAAGCAGTTTATGCGCAGTCTCGCCCAGTTTGACGACGTGCATACGGCGCTACAAAAAGCGACCCAGTTTCTGCATTCCAGTCACAAAACCTATCCTTCGGCCTATCTAGTGCCGTCCCTGTTTCGCCACGCTGATGCGGTGCCCTTTCGACTCCAGCCGGTGGGCTGGCGGGCCTGGCTGCGGGCCTGGCTGCCCCAAACGCGCTGGCAGGCCGCGGCGCTGTGCATAATCGCCGGGCTGAGCCTAATCGCTCCGGTGGGCAATTCGCTGCTAGCGGGTCGGCTGTGGACCCAGGCACTGTATCGGGATCTCACCCAGCAGGTGCCTACGGCTTCGCCGCCGGTGCTGCTAGTCCAGATCGACGAGGACTCTATTCGTCGCGGCATTCCCAGCGGCGAGCCCTATCCAATCGACCGGGCCTACCTGGCGGAGATCGTCGAACGGCTCTCTGCCCTGGATGCTCAGGTCATTGGCATTGACTATTTGCTGGACCGATCCCAGGCCGAAAACGATGTTCGCTTTGCCGAGACGCTGACAGCCGCCGTCGCCCAGAACCGCTGGCTGGTCTTTGGCACCATTCTCGAGTCGGGTGATGAAGTTGACGTACATGACGATTTGGCTAGCCTAGACTGGGCCATGCAGGGCTACACTAATACGCCCCAGTGGTATTTAAGAGCCCTGCCCGCAGCGCGTTCCTGCCGGGATCGCTGTCCTTTTGTCTATCTGCTGGCGCTCGCGCAGCGAACAAGGCTGACCGCCGCGACTCGTCCCGACCTAGCTAGCAGTGACGATCTGCGAGAGACGCTGCTAGACAAGATTCAGGACGGCAGCTCAGATGATGCGTTACATCAGCTCTACAGCCTGCGTCTACCGTTGCTAGCTAGCCTATCTCGCTTCTGGAGGCAGCGCTGGCTGCATCCTGTGTTAGATTTTTCGCTGCCGCCTGAGCAGGTTTACGAACGGCTCAGCGCTTACCAGCTGCTGGAATCTTCGATCCCTCAGATGGAATCCCAATTTGACTGGGCTCATCAGGTGGTAATCGTCGCCTCTGGCGGCTATGGCGAGGCGGGCACAGGCTTTAATAAGGACTACTTCCCGCTGCCGCCCGCGATCGCCTATTGGCAGCAGGCGGATAGATTGCAGTGGCTGACCGGTGGGGAAGTTAACGCCTATGGGGTGCATCACTTTTTGCACCAGCATTACGTCGTTCCTATCCCCGATCTTTGGCTGGTAGGAATAGGCGCGATCGCGGGTGCGGGACTGTCTCTGTTTCTGCGCCGTCGTTCCCTTTCTCGCCCTCAGCAGTGGCTGCTGCTGACCGGGCTAAGTGCGGGCTACGGTTTGATTAGCTTGCAGCTTTACGTCTCTGCCCTGGTATTGCTGCCCTGGCTATTGCCGACCGCCGTCGTCTGGATTTACGGCCTGCCCCAGCTCACCCGTTCTCGATGAGGAGTGATCATGCTCAGACAGATTTATAGAGGGTCGTTTTTATTTTCCCTGGCGACCTCCGCTGCCCTCTGGCCGCTTCAGGCATCAACCGCTTACGCTCAGGACGAACCGCCCGAGCGTCCCCTGATTTCTCGCATCTTGGACCGCATTTTTCGCGATGACGAAGAGCGAGACAAGCCGACTATTTCTCGTGGGGATCTCCGGGATCTCTGTTTGATTGCTCCGGCCTGGCCGGAGCAAGTGAATACAATTTGGCATCAGCAGCCCGTCTTTGTCTGGCAGGGCGCGGTCGGCAAAATTGCAGTCCGAGACGTTGCTTCCGAGACCGATATCTGGACCTACGAACCGACTGCTGGAGAAACCCACGCCCGGTACGACGGTGCCCCCCTTCAGCCCGGTCGGCGCTATCGCTGGGACATCTACAGCTCGGCTAACGCCGATTCTCCCATCACCTTTCCCAGCTTTGAAACGCTGCCCCGCGCTTCGCATCAGCTGATTGGGAATGGTCTGACAGTAGCTGAGCAGGGCGGAGAGGCAATGGAGGAGATCGCGATCGCGCGGGCCAATTATTTTGCGAACCGCTCTCTATACATAGACGCAATTCAGGCGTTATTCGTTGTAGAGACTCCTACCCCGGCGCTGATTGCGGGTCAGGAACAGCTGGTAGACACAATTTGTGCCCAGAACAACAGCCAAAATTTGAGGTCAGACAAACTCGTATCACAGCCGTTGGGCGTTGTAAATGGCGGAAAGTCTGTCAATTTTAGTGATAGGAGTTAGGACTATCTACAGACTATGCTCTTGCTATACAGCCCTCTCGTAGGGCATTATTTTTCTGTCTTAGCAGAACAACTGATCCTATTGTCATTTAGAAAAATCATGAAACTACATAATTTACCGTTTGCCTTTCTGTCATCGATGGTCTTATTCTCTTCTGGGTCCGTCATTGCCCAGCCCTATGCTAGTCACCTGCGCCATTTAACTCTGTATATGTAGAAGCTGATATGCCCAGCGGCCCTATTTCTAGAGGAGCTTTTGGCACTCCTATCAATGAATCCTTCCTTGAGCAAGGAACTATTGACATGTTGCAAAATGCTGGAATTCCAACTGCTAGCAGCAGCTCCGGTAGTAACGTTGCTAAACTCATCGTTAGTCTAGATCGTGACCAAATCCCAACGAATAGAGGTGAAAGTATTTTTTCATGTGATGTTATGGGTAGGATTAACTTGAACACGAGAGGAGCTCAGATAGCGCCTATCTTGGTTCAATATGGAGGATACGGTGTTTCGGGAGGTCCCTATCTGGCAGAAGACAGCGTAGAAATTTCCTCTTCAGCAATCACAGACTTTATATCTGCTTGGAATAGCGTTCATTAAAGGTAGTTCCCCATCCTGCGGTAGATCTGTTCTATAGGCTTTGAGTTTGAGCCATACGCTTCGTCAGAATTAGAGATAAATCATTTCCGGTATTTGAACGGTGTTTCTCACTAAATATTTCTCTATTATCATCTTGGGATTTTCGATTACCCAGCTTGGTTTGACTTTTCCGCAAGCTGCAATGGCAGAAATGCTTTCGGGTGAAGATAGGATTGAAGCAATAGAAAACTTCAATCTAGCTGCTCAGAAGCATAGGTGGAGTTTATACAATTTGGTTGCAACCCGAGGCCTGGCAAACTACGACGAACTTCTTTTTGAGATACCAACAGGGAGAAGGTTTCAAAACATTTCCGTTGATGACGTTGCAGATGTCCTTGCGACGGGAGAGCCAACCGAGATTTTTCCCTATCCTGAAGAGACAGCATTATTGTTTTATTCATATGAAGCTAATTCTTTTCAGATATGGTTGATAACTCATGGTTCGCTGATTTATTTTAGTGGTTCTCCAGATTCTGAAAACGCTACATATGGAGTCACACGGTTTGCTGAGATCATAGGGAAAAAGCAGATTGCCATAATGTGAGTGGAGCACCCAACGGTATAGTCCCTATGGCCCAGCTAATCGCCAATGAACGAGTCGATGATATCCCGCTTTTGTTAAATCAGATGGAGAAGCTGAAGCTGAGTATTCTGGTCAATGAGCACTTCGAGTGCCATGGAAACTGGCAAGGGTTAAGTCTGGGCAAGGTTCTGGTGGGCTGGTTATCGTACTTACTATCGTAAGGGGACCATCGCCTCAATCAGGTAGAAGCGTGGGCCGCCGGAGTGAGCAGCACGTTACAGCGTTGTTTAGCGCCGACAGTTAGGAGCCTGGATTTTAGTGATGACCGCTTAGCTCGACTTTATCCATCAAGCAGAGTAGCAAAGCAAGTCAGACCAGGTGTTGAAGAGTTCTCCTGGGACTTTAACCATGTCGGCTTCAGCCGACGAGGACTGAAAAGTCTGTAACTGCCAAAGTTGCCGTCTGACCAGGGCTAGCGCATCAGAGAAGGTTGGGAGTGACTTTTGGTACCAAGCGGCGTTTGGCAGGTCGAAGGGCTGTTGTTTTTGCAGCTGGTCAGCAAGTGCAGTGACCATAGAAAATAGTGCCATGAGCGTCGGGGTGGTGCGCTCGATAGCCTTTGGTGACCACTGCCGCTGCGTCTCAATGCCCAAATGAGCCCGCACCTCTTCAAAGGTGACCTCGACCTGCCAGCGGAGACGAAACCACTGCAAGATTTGGGTAGGGGTAGCCGATAGGTCTGTCGCGAGCAGGGCCTGTGGCTTAAACTGACCTTTGGGATCTTTGATCAGGACCCAGCGAATTGGCACAGCGGGCCTGCCGGTGGTGTACCAGATGGCGGTAGCGGAGGTCACCTGTAGCGAGTAGTCACCGCGTCCGTACCAGTCTGGCATCACGACTGTCTGCCAGGGGGTGTAAGGGTTATCAATCAGAGGCTGGAGCCCAGGTAAGCGCTTGCCCACTTTCGGCGGGCGACCGCTCTGCCCAGGCAGCCTGGGTGGGGCCGGGCGGTAGAGCTGAGCATCGAGGCGGAGGCGAGTCACCAGATGTACCGGCGTACTCAGCTGCGAGAGTGCCCACAGCAGCTCCAAGGCGGCAAAGCTGCTATCGGCAACGACGACAATTGCTCTGTCCGGCAACCATCGCCGCACTTGTAACAGCATCTGCCGAGCCCAATCGGTCAAGCGTTTGTGCCGTCGTTGCTGCTGCTGGTGATAACGCTTGGAAGGGGCGAGTACGGTGAAAAAGGGCAGTCCCCAGGTGCGCTGAGCCCATGGAATGGGCACGAGCAGTTGCACACTGAGCCATCGCAATCCGCTGGTTTTGACAAAATGGCTGTGACTTGAGCGCACCGGGTCTCGGTAGATCCCTTTGGCAGCAATCTTTGGCCCTCGCCGTCGCTCAATCGTATCGTCTATCCCCATCACCAAAGGCCCGGTCGCAGCAAACACCGAGACCAGATGAACGAGCAAGATGCGACTGGCATTAAGGCTTGACCAAACCGCTCGATTAAGCACTCGGTGGTAGGTTTGATAGTTCTCTGCTTGGCTCGGCCCCATCACTCTTAAGATAGCGCTCACCGTGCGTTTCCCAGGTGCTAGAATAGCCCCAACGACCAGCACCAGAGCCGAGTCCCAGACTCGATGGGAGAACAGGGGCGCGAATAAGCCGATTACACTCACTATTTCCATTTGCAGCAGGTTGGTTGTGGTAAACCTATTGTGCCTGCTGCTTCCCTATTCCTGCTCCCATTTGGATAAAGTCGAGCTTAGAGCGCGTACTCGACCGATTGGGAGACGATGCCCAGTGGGATGAGTTTGAAGGTGCGCTGAACCGTCATACGGTGCGGGTGTATGACTTGAGCGTATCGTGTGTGCGCCTAGACACGACTACCAGCAGTGGATACAGACCGGTCGAAGCCGAGGGGTTATTTAAATTTGGCCACAGCAAAGATTATCGGTCCGACTTGCCGCAGGTAAAAATTTCGCAAGCGGCCTTAGACCCGTTAGGGATGCCGGTCAGTACCACCGTAGTGAGTGGCAATCAAGCAGACGACCCGTTGTACATTCCGGAGGTCAAGAAAGTGCAGAAGAGCCTTCGCTCAAGCGGATTGACCTATGTCGGGGACAGTAAAATGGCAGCGTTAGAGACGCGGCGTTACCTCGCCCAAAGTCAGAACTACTACTTGTGCCCGTTGCCAAAGAAACAGGTTTCAAAAGCCGATTTAGCTGAGTTATTAGCGCCTGTTTTTCGAGGAGAGGAAAAGCTTACGCCCGTTATTGCCCCGGCGGAGAACAGCAACTCTGAGGCAGCAGCGGAGCCGACACAAGCCGAACCTGACTTAATTGCTGAGGGGTTTACCCTGACGATGCCGCAATCGGTGGCGGTCGATGTAGACCCGTTCAGCTGGCGCGAACAGTGGCTCGTGGTGCATTCGTTTAAGTCCGCTGGGCGGCAACAACAAGGGTTGGACAAGCGCATCGAAAAAGCCACCGACGCGCTGAACCAACTGAATTTGACCGGTCGAGGGCACAAACGACTGTCTGCCTCGGAAATGGCAGCTGCCGTCAACCGGATTCTCCAACGCTACCGCGTCAAAGACCTCGTACAGGTGGCCTACGAGACCACCACTGCGACGACTCACAAACGCGCCTACCGGGATAAACCGGCGAGGACCATCACAGCAACCACCGTGACGGTAAAACCTACGCTTGACGCCGAAGCTTATCAGCAAGCAACGCAGCTGTTGGGCTGGCGAGTCTATGTGAGCAACGACCTGGAGTTGTCACTTCCAGAGGCGGTCTATGGCTATCGTAATGAGTATCTGATTGAACAAGGTTTTGGGCGATACAAGGGCAAAGCACTAGGACTTCGACCGCTCTATTTGGCCTCTGACCAGCGCGTCAAAGGCTTGATTCGGCTATTAAGTTTGGGCTTGCGTATCCTCTGCCTGCTCGAGTTTTCGGTGCGCACTCGGTTGCAGGCACACCAGCACGAGCTGTCTGGGCTCTATGCGGGTAATCCTAAACGGGCCACCCAAAAGCCCACGGCTGAGCTACTGCTCAAGGCTTTTCGCGGCATTACCCTCACGATTATGCAGATTGATCAGGTCAGACAACGCTTTCTCTCGCCTCTATCTGAGCTACAACAGCGCATATTAGAGTTGCTAGACAGTTCTGATGATATCTATCTCGCCTTATCTGGCTAATTGTGGCAAACTCCGTTTTTTATACGCGAACCATGAGTGATAAACCAAAATGGAGTCAAAGCATATTCCCAGAAAAATATTTCATTAAATGACGTTGACGAAGCAATTAGTGGATTGAAAGGCGCGTTATATATTGGCAGAATACAAGTTCCCCGCGTGCCTCATCCAGCAAGTATTAGGCTCGTTTGGGAGAATGATGTGGATGTACCTCTTAATAGGGCAATCACTAACCTTACAGAAATATTACTACCCGATGAGATGAGTGATTCTCTAGCTGGTATAAAACATCTGATCGTTGTACCAACACAAATGTTGGGTGCTGTTCCTTATGGAGTACTCAAGCCATTTGAGGACGATATGTACTTAGTGGATAAAATGTCAGTGTCTGTGGCTCCCAGCCTATTTGATTTATGGGCTGAAGCATCACCATGGAATAATGATTTGGCGTTTTCATCCGCTCTTATTGTTGGCAATCCTACGCTACCCTATAGCGATGAATGGACTGTTCCAGCTCTTCCTGGTGCTGAAACAGAGGCTTATGAGGTGGCAGAGTTGCTAGATGAAGTACCCCTAGTTGGGGAGTTGGCAACAAAGGATGCCATTGTTGAAAGAGCGCCAGAATCAACTTTTCTCTATTTTGCAACCCATGGAATATCTAGCTATTATGATCCCTTGGAGGGCGGTTTACTGATGTTTTCGGCTACAACGCTTGAACAAGGCTGGTGGACTGCAAGGGAGATTCAAAATGCGAACTTGAATGCAGAAATTGCTGTGTTGAGTGCCTGTCAAACAGGATTAGGACGTTCTCATGATGCTGGAACCATTGGGATTTCACGAGCCTTTCAAATTGCGGGTGTACCAAGAGTCGTTATGAGTCTATGGAACGTTGATGACGAATCAACCAACTTGCTGATGCAGTCATTTGTCAGAAACCTTGAGAATGAGATGCCAGCTGAAGCCCTTCGTCAGGCAATGTTAGAAACCAGGGAAATTTATCCATCTCCACTTGATTGGGCATCGTTTACACTTTTTGGAACTCCAAGATAAAAGAATAAACAGCTATAAGAGAACTGCCCGTAAAAAATGTTCTATCCACCTATCCAGGACTCAGCCTAGGGAGTTTAGTGAGTAGGTCAGCAAAATTATTTTCTAAATGTTGAGGCTCCCTGAGTCCTCCCATACTGGCGGTGGCTGAATTCAAAGCCCCCAGGATATAGCCCAAGGGGCATTCAAGAAAGGGGGGTTGGGGGCCTACGCAAGCAATCAAACTTGCTACTTGTTTTTGTAAACGATTAAGTTGATCTACTTATTTCTGACCACCAGTTCACTTGTGGTAGCCTCCTTATGCCCCATTGCCAATCAAAATAAACGGAGCCCAGTAATACGGATGGCTCAAATCTGACGCCACCGGTCTCGGCTCCCCCTCCTCAGTCAACACTTGCAAAGACACCGGACCCAGCTCTAAGCCCACCACCGAGTAATCACCTGTCATCAGCGCCATCTGCGCCCGCTGTAGGGCCTCTGTCCGGGTCATGCCATCTTGAATTAGCGCGGCGTAAAAGGCATTCATCAGCCGCTGGGTGCCGCCGTCGCTCACCTTCCAGAGCGAGGCCAGGGTTGCCTGAGCGCCGATGTTTTGCATCTGATAGCCCAGTCCCAACACTTCTATTAGACGACAATTAACTTGGCTGACTGACGACAACTAACTTGTCCGGTTCATGAGATCGCATCAGGTTCTTACAGAGCGTCAATTAGCGACAAGCCCTTAACATTTCCAACTGCAATATAGACAC
>NZ_JADEXG010000070.1 GCF_015207255.1 Vasconcelosia minhoensis LEGE 07310 | reverse complement strand
CTACTCCCCTACTCCAACCCAAACGCATCTTCCACTCCCCCCCCCTCCCCGGCGCAGCCACCATCGCCGTCGCCCAATCTCCCCAGGAATACACCGCCCGCACCGGCCAAATCTCCCTGATCGGCACCGGCCCCGGCAGCCTGGCTCAAATCACCCCGGCAGCTAAAGCCGCCCTTAGTCAGGCGGACGCCATCATCGGCTATTCCCTCTACATCGATCTGATCCGTCCTCTACTGCGCCCCGGCCAGATGGTTGAACCCCAGCCCATCACCCAGGAACGGCAGCGGGCCGAACGCGCGATCGCGCTAGCCGACTGGGGCCTGAACGTCGCTGTAATTTCCTCAGGCGACTGCGGCATCTACGGCATGGCCGGTCTAGTCTTAGAAAGCCTCAAAGCTCAGGGCTGGGACGGTTTGACGCCTCGGGTGCAGGTAATGCCCGGCATTAGCGCCCTCCAGGCTGCCGCCGCCCGGGTGGGTGCACCACTGATGCACGACTTCTGCGCCATCAGTCTGAGCGATTTGCTTACCCCCTGGCCGGTTATTGAAAAGCGGCTGACGGCAGCGGCGCAGGCGGACTTTGTAGTGGCGCTGTACAATCCCAAATCTAAAACTCGGATAGAGCAGATTGAGATTGCCCATAGGATTTTTCTGAGGGAGAGAGATGGGGGGACGCCGGTTGCGATCGCGCAGTCCCTCTATCGCCAGGACGAAAAAATTGTCCTCACCACGCTGGCCGACATGCTCACCCACCCCATTGACATGCTGACCGTGATCATCATCGGCAATCAGAGCAGTACCGCCTATGCCGACTGGTTCATCACGCCCCGGGGCTATCTGGGCTTCAAGTGAAAATCAATGGGAGCTCAACATAATCGAGACCAGGGCCACCTTCGGACTGGCGTCAAAGTCATCGCTGATGGTCAAGGTGACGGTGGCAGCGAAATTGAATTGAGAGATGAGTAACATGGGTATGTCAAGCGAAATAATCGCTAGATGGGTTCCAGGTGATCGTCGAACAGGTCTAGATAGAGTGCGTCATTGGCAGCGGCAGCGGCACCCCACAGGTCTTGAGCCGCAAAGCGAACGCTGTACACATGCTGGGGCTTTGGATCCAGCCGCTGGCCAACCGTATCGGGGAACACATAAACACCGTAATCTTTGACGATGGTGCCGGTCTTACCTCGCACATAGCGCGGCAGCCGGGTATAGGTTTGAGGATGCATTACCTTGGCCCGGACGCGATCGCCTACCTGAAATAAGGCCGGCGAATCGCTTTCGGCCTGACAGCTCAGCCCGTCGCGCAGCAGCGCTTCAGCCTGGGTCGCGGTCATGCGGGTATTTGGGGTTTCAATCGCCATCGTTCGGTTGAAAAAGCATTCTAAATCTAGGTTAAGTACCTGAGCATTAAAATTTACATAGAAGGAATTGTCATTCCGAGCATAGCGTAGACGCTTGCGGCTTCCCGCAGGGTGGAATCTCTCAATCACTGACGCTTCTGAGATAGATGCCTCGACAGGCTCGGCATGACATCAGGCTCTCCTTTGTAAAAAATGTGTAATTAATTTTGTTCGACTACTTACCGGTCTTGAGCCAGCTGAGCCATGCGCTCCTCAATTTCGGCTTGGGTGACCAGCTGATGCTCGGTAATTAACAGCTCCAAGGCGTAGAGCCATCGCTCATAGTAGCTAGCGCTGAGATACTGCGCCGGCGGCATCCGTTCTGAGGCGTGGCGGGTTTCATCCACCGGAAAATAGTTGCCAAAGGTGGCAAAGCTCATGGCAAACACCTTGGCTTCCCATTCTGAGTGAAAGACGGGTTCATCTGCTTCAATCGGAATCGGACCCATATTGTGCATTCCGCCCATATCGTGCGGCCCGTTCATGGTGCGGCCTCCGACGCCACCCGCTCAGATTTGGGTGAATCAACCTTCGCGGTGCCAATCATGGCATTGCGTGTGACCAAAACGCTCAGCTGTTCTTCTGTCATCCCTTCCGTCCCCGCTGGCCGCTCCGGCAGCACCAGATAGCGCAGATCGGCATTGCTGTCCCACACTCGCACCTCTACCTGCTCGGAAATCTCCAGCCCAAATTCCTGCAGCACGCTGCGCGGGTCGATCACCGCCCGAGAACGATAGGCAAAGGACTTATACCAGGTTGGCGGCAGTCCTAAAATGGCCCAGGGATAACAGGAGCAAAGGGTACAGACAATTAGGTTATGAACGGCTGGGGTGTTCTCGACCACCACCATATGCTCACTGGAAAAGCCCGTCAGCCCCAGCTCCGCGATCGCGCCTGTCCCATCAGCCAAGAGCCGCTGCTTAAACGCCGGATCGGTCCAGGCTTTGGCAACAATCCGCGCCCCGCTGTGGGGGCCAATCCGATGCTCATAGGCGTCGATGATCGTATCGAGCGCAGCAGGCTCGACAATTCCTTTCTCAACCAGCAGCGACTCGATCGCCTTGACGCGCAGGGCAATGTCAGCTTTGGGATGTTCGTGAGCAGAACTCATAGGCGTTTGTTTACGGTATGGACGGAGCTTTGCAGTCCAGCAGCTGCTTGATTTGGGTCTCTAGCTCGTCGTCTTCGATCACGCCAGACGCGATCGCGACCTTCTCCAGCGCCGCCAGCCAACATTGATAATAGTCCCATTCGGGGTCTTGGATATCGTGGGTGGCCTCCCACTCGCCGATGGTCTCAATCAGGGTCTGCCGGAAGTCTTCCCATTCGTAATGGCCCTGCTTGGAAAGCGCGATCGCAATCCCAAAGGCCAGCTTTTCCCAATCGCGATCGAACTGCAAATGCCCGTTCCGACGCGGTGGCGCTTCTTCCGGTGAGCCCATCAGGCTGGTGGCGACAAAATGCTCGAATTTAGTAAACATGCCTTGACAATCCTGATCGCAAGTAGGTCAACTGATAACCAAACTACACCGACACCTGAGCCACCCCCATCATCGCCTCCGGCGTCAGCAGGGCCGCTAGTTCGGCCTCACTCATGTTCTCCGTCCCAGCCGGACGCATGGGCAGCACCCACCAGCGAATCTGAGCGCTGGTATCCCAAACGCGGATCTCAACCGAGTCATCCAGCTCTACCCCAAACTCCGACAGCACCACCCGGGGCTCCCGGGCGACCCGCGCCCGAAAGGTGGGATCTTTGAACCAGTAGGGAGGCAGCCCCAGCGTCGGCCAGGGATAGCAGGAGCAGAGTGTACAGACAATCACGTTATGCACCTCCGGCGTGTTTTCCGCAATCCGCATATGCTCGCCTTCGGCCCCGGACATCCCCGCCGGAAAGTCCATCTGCTCACAGGCCGCGTTGCAGTCGGCTAGCAGCAGCTGCTTGAAGTCAGGATCTACCCAGGCCCGGGCCACCAGCTTGGCCCCATTAAACGGCCCCATCTTGGTTTCGAAATGGCCCAGCACGCTATCGACCGTGTTGCCGGTGATAATCCCTTTTTCAATCAGCAGCGACTCCAGCGCCTTCACCCTGGCGGCGCTAACGGCCTCCCGGTCGGCCCCATGTTTGAATCCTGGATAGTTACTCGGCATAGTGATTTTTCCTAGGGAATGTTCTCTAAAGCGCCTCTAAATAAACTTCAAAAATGTCGTTGTAGTAGACCATGTTGTCATCCGTCAGCGCCTTGTTCCAGAGATCCGTTGCCTTAAACGCCAGGCTATATACCGGCATGGGCGTGCCTATGCCATCGGCAGTGGGGAAGAAGTAGGTAAAGGCCCCTTCATACACCTTCACCACTTCGGCTGCTCGGCCTCGAATGTGACCCGGCAGGCGGGTATGGTCGCCCGACAGCACCTGCTTCACTCGGACGCGATCGCCCAGGCTAAACTTAGGCGTATCGGTGGAAGGGCGCAGGGGAGAGTCACCTTCGGTCAGATACTTTAGCAGCTGGTCGTCAATCGCCGGGTCGCCGCCGCTGGGCAGCGGTGCCGCCTCGCTATCTTCTAAATATTGAGCTGTCCGCGCATCCAGCTCTTCCTGGGTGATGTAGCCCTCCTCCACGAAGAAGCCCGAGATGCCGCCTAGCCATTTCTCGTAGTAGCGCAGCCGAAAATATTCAAAGGGGTTCATACCCTCCGCCCCCATGCGCAGATGGCCCCAGGTCCAGAAGCTTTTGAACTGGGTCGGCACCTGGCCGATGGGATAGTTAGGCCGCGATTCGCCCAAGTGATTGCTGAGCGCCATCATCGCCGTATGAATGCCAAAGATGCGCTTCTCCCAAGGCTCAACAAACACCTTGGTTTCAAAATTAATCGGGTCTAGCCCTTCCAAACCACCGATATGATGCTGTAGTTTCATAGACCTATCCTGCACTCAACCAGGTGAAAATAATTAGGAAACATAGTCGTAAGCTTTAGCCAGACAGCTCTGAAAGCCTGCCCGCAGCTCTTGCTCATCCAGATTCCTGCCAATGAATACCAGCTGATTCCGGCGCTGTTCACCGGGTCGCCAGGGCTTGCCCGGCCGACCGTCCAGGGTCATGTGAACGCCCTGACAGACGAACCGCCGATCGGCATGATCGACATCCAAAATGCCCTTCATCCGAAAAATGTCGGCCCCTTTCGCCTGCACCAGCTGATAGAGCCAGCGGTTGAGCTGGTCACTGTCTACCGTGCCCGGTTCGGTAATGGCAACTGAGTAAACCGATTCGTCATGGTCATGGACGTCGTCATCCAGGATTTCTGGATCGATGCTCAGCGCATTCTGTAGATTAAACGCCTGAATGCCCAGCAGCCGCTCCAGGGCAATCTCACAGTTTTGGGTGGAGTGAATGGCCGCGATCGCGTTCATCCCCCGCACCTTTTGCGTCAGCGCGGTCAGTCGCTCCTCAGAAACCAGGTCTGTCTTATTGAGCAAAACCACATCGGCAAAGGCAATCTGCTCCTGCACTTCGCTGCTCTCCCAATGGGCTAAAACGTACTGGGAATCGACCACTGTGATTACCGCATCCAGCTGGGTTTGCCGGGCCATCACCTCGTCCATAAAGAAGGACTGAATCACCGGGGCCGGGTCGGCCAGGCCGGTTGTTTCAATGATTAAATGGTCGAACTTCTCCGGCCGCGCCATCAGATCGCGAGTCATCCTGATCAGGTCTCCCCGGACGGTGCAGCAGATACAGCCGTTGTTCATCTCAAAGATTTCTTCATCGGTATCCACTACCAGCTGATGGTCAATCCCGACCTCGCCAAACTCGTTGACAATCACCGCAATCCGCTGGCCGTGCTGCTCCGCCAGAATGCGATTGAGCAAAGTCGTTTTACCGGCTCCCAAATAGCCGGTGAGCACCGTGACCGGAATCCGCTGAATCAGTGCCATGGGTCTATCTCCCTAAATTTCTTCACCGCTGCCCAACGGCTGCAATGACGTGGTCATCGCCTTGCCCCACGCTTCGGAAAGGTAGCCAAAAATTGCGCCCAGGATCATCGCTACGATCGCAATCAGGACAGGATTATTCGGCAGCCCAGCCGTAACCGGCAAACCCGTCACGGCAACGGTTCCGACTGTCTGCGAAAAGCCCCAGACAATTGCAGGCGTAATCCCATGGGTAAAGGGCAGCTTCGACGCCTGCACCATGGCCGCGCTGCCGATGCCGACGCAGATAGCCGCGACGATGATGTTATTCCCAATCAGGTCGATCGCCAGCAGGGATAGAGCCGCAATGATAATCCCCGTAATGTTGCAGGCAACCGACTTGACAAATCCCCGCGAGCCGCCGCCTACGATAAAGAAAGACGCCCAGGCGGTAAACGTCACCCAGACGGGAACGGGAATGACGGTCGCGGTGACCAACACATCGACCCCGCCTAGCACCCCGATGCTAACGGTCAATGCCTCAGACTGTTTCATGTGAGTCCTCCCTCTGGAGATAAGCTCGAAGGTTCAAAAACGTCTGATCCTGTCGCCCGGTCTACGGAAAGCGCCCCCAGCGATAGACGGCCTGAGTGAAGTTAATGGATACCGCAAGTTTATTGCGGCGCTGAGCAATAAACAGTCAATTTGAGCACAATTTGCTTGCGAATACCTATAAATAAACCGTTTCAAATCAGGGATTCGCAAATTGATCGACGCTCGCTGCTACCTCAGCTAGGGCTGATTAGGGAGCTAGGATTTTTGATGCCAGCCTTGGCCATAAAACTGGGATAGCGCCTGCTGATAGCGCTGGACCAGGGGTTGCAAACTGTAGACATGCTCTCCCTGAGCTTGGAGGTGGGTCTGGAGTTCAGTCGCGATCGCGGGTTCGTCTATCCCCAGAACGTTGCCTCGCTCAACGATCGGTCGGCCATTCACCCAGAGGGCTTCGACGTATTGATTAGAGGCTCGGGCCAGGATTAACTCTGGGGAATCTGCAATCTGGGGAACGATATCGCGGCTCAGGGCCTGATAGTTGAGCAGCACCATGTCGGCGGCCTGGCCGGGCTGGAGATGGCCAATATCATCGCGATTCGTGACGGCCTTAGCGCCGCAGCGCTGGGCAGAGAGTAAATCTATCGCTGCCAGGTCGGCCTGCTGGGTGGCGTGGAGGTGATAGTTGAGCCTGAGCTCTTTAAAGGCATCTGCATCATCGTTGAGGGACATGCCGTCCAGGCCAAACGCGATCGCCATGCCCGCCGCCTGCATTTCAGCTAAGGGCGCAATTCCCGAGCGCAGCCGTAGGTTGGAGCTGGTTTCACCGAGATAATCACGCCTCGCTCGGCCAGCAGTGCCAGCTCATCCGGACGCAGCCAGACCCCGTGAGCTACGGTCAGCCGGGGTGAGAGAAAGCCAATCTCATCCAGTATCGAGTTCTAACGTCTAGGAGTAAGCTGCTTGAGGAGAGGTTAGACCTGATCGAAAAAATCAATCTTCCTCATCGTCGGGTTCAGACTCTGGATCAAGATCCGTATCATCAGCGCTGCTGTCTAGACTGGAGCCGAGCCAGGGGTCTTCCAAGCGGCTAACCAGCCGAGCATTGCTGTAGGCCCAGCTCAAAGGCAAAATCGTATAGCCGATGTAGCGCGACTTCGACGCTGACCGATCTACGACCAGCGCACAATCGACCGTATCATCACTCACCAGCGACAGCGGCAGCAGCAGCTGTAGGCGATTTTTGCGGGGACTGTAGTAGGGAATGGCCGTCCTATAGTTCAGCTCAGTTTTTAGCAGGGCAAAGCGCAGGGCCGAATCGCACCGATCGACTATGGCCCGGTAAGCCTGCGGGTCTGCGCTCAGGGCTTCTGCAAACTGCTGTTTGTAATCGGCTAGCGCAGTTAGGGACATGCCCATCACATCCTGTGGGGTAAAGCCATGGGGACAGTAGTTCTGCAAGAACCGTAGAGGCAGCCGGTTCGGGTTGTCCTGCACAATATGACGCCAATCTACCTGAGGAACGCCAGCATGGCTGTCGTAGAACAAATCGGCGGGCTGGTCAAAGTAGTTTGCTTTCTGCAAAGGGCCAAACTGGTCAGCTAGGGTCTTCCCTTCGCGTCCCTCGCCTAGAATACAACAGTCGATTAGATACCAGTTCTGATTGTGATCCTGTCGATCCTGACCAAACAGCACGTAAATAGGCTCATATTTTCTATCAACGAGCCCAGTGTTAAAGGCGCTGTAATATTCGTTAGTTGAAACGGCAACTTTGCCTTCATACTGGAGGCGAATGAAGGTGTACTCTAAATAGTTTTTTAGAACGGGGTGTTGAAACCGCTTCGGCGGATTGACGCCAAAATACCACTGCTCTGGCAGCGTTAGCGCTGCCAACCGGTCTAAGGCGCTATTCAGGCTAGGAAAAAAGGCATAGCTCAGCAGCCGGACGGGTTGACGCGGTTTGAACCTGGTTTTCGGAGAGTTCGCCGGTTTGGCCCGGCGGGCGGGCTGCGATCGCAGCCGGGCAAAGTAGCGGGAAGGATAAACCGAATCATCTTTTCTCAGCTCGATCAGCTCCGGGCGGCTCTGAATAAATTCCCTAAACTTCAGGAAGCCGTACTTCGGCGCTGAGAAGTCAGCATTGAGCTGATTGACCTGCTGGCCAACGCTAGAGAGATCGATCCAGCCATCATCGCTGGAAATCCGGCTAAATGCTTTCACCAGAAGACCTTTCACATCCGCCGGAGCGTTTAGTCGGGCCTGACTGTTGGCACGGTCAAGCTCGACCAGATCGGGCACATTTTCCAAGAGCTGGCTCAGCTTTGTAAAGCCGTATTTCTCAGCTGAAAACTGCGGATCCTGCTGCTTTAAAGCATTGCCCAGGGGGGCTAAGTTAACCCAGCCTCCGTCCTGATGTAAATCGTAAAAGGTTTGATAGAGTGTTTTTCTCAGCTTAGGCGATACAGCAGGCCCAGTTTCATCTGCATGGGCAATTGGGGGGGCTACCGGCGGCGCTTCCCTCATCGGCGACGGGCTTGGAGGAGAAATCCGCTGACTTTGAGCATCCGCTTTGGTTAAAGAGGCAGTGCGAGGACTTCGCTCAGACCGATCGAGCCCTAGCAAAGCTCTAGCCCAGCTCAGTAAGCGTCTTAGAAAAGCAACCATTTTCAGTCGTATTCAGCCAATAAGCCACTCTGATAGGCATAAGCGCGAATCTATCGGGCTCGACCATCTATTTATAGCTTTCTAATGCCTGCAAGTCCAAATTCTTTAAGTTCTTCGAAGCTAGTGAATTAAATCAGGACTCAGCTAGACTCGCTTGCCACGATTAACGACGCCTAGGCGGTTTTTACGACGAGACCAATATCAACGCAGCTGCTAATGGCTCAACCCAGCTATTTCAACAATAGCCTCTGGCAATAGCCTCTGGCATAGCAGCGATATGCTTATTGAAAATCGTTATCATGTTTGACAAAATGGGCTTAGTGAGACTTGCTGCTGTTAGAGCGCTACTGGTCAGCGTGGTCCTGGTTTCTGGCTGCTCATCTCTGGAGCCGCTTCCGTACCCACGACCCGTACCCGCACGCTTCTAAAGCGCTACAGACGGGCTGAGCGGAATGCATAGCGGTGTCCCCACAACCGGGTCGACAATGATCCGGCTATCTAGGTCAAAAACCTGTTTCACCAGAACTTCTGTCACAACGGTTTGGGGAGATCCTTGAGCGATGACGGAGCCTTCTCTCAGGGCAATCAGATGGTGGCTGTAGCGGCAGGCCATATTCAGGTCGTGAAGGACCATAATCACGGTGCGACCGGCGTTTTGGTTGAGGTGATAGAGCAGGTCGAGGACTTCGATTTGATGGGCCAGGTCTAAGTAAGTGGTCGGTTCGTCTAGTAGGAGCGTTTCGGTATCCTGGGCTAGGGCCATCGCAATCCAGGCGCGCTGCCGCTGGCCGCCTGAGAGGGTATCGAGGGGGCGATTGGCAAAGTCAAGCAGTCGGGTCGTGGCAATCGCCTGCTCAACCTTAATTTCATCCTGCTGGGACCACTGCTGTAGCCAGTTTTGGTGGGGATAGCGGCCCTGGGCAACCAGCTCTCGTACCGTCAGCCCCTCTGGGGCGGCAGGGCTCTGGGGGAGAATGCCGAGGCGTTTGGCCAGGGTTTTGGTGGGCAGGTGCGCGATCGCGTCTCCCTCTAAATACACCGTCCCCCCCTTGGGTTTTAGCAGCCGCGCCAGTCCTCGCAGCAGAGTAGACTTGCCGCAGCCGTTAGGACCGACCAGCGTTGTCATTTGGCCCTGGGGAATGGCCAGATCTAAACCCTGAATAATGACATTGCCATCATAGGCCAGCGTCAGCTTTCGAGTCGTTAGCGAGACCGAGGCAACATTATCGAATTTCATAAGGCTTAGTTCACTTTTTCTAAACGCTTTAGAAAAGACTGAACACCTAGCAATTCGATATCATATGACCTCATTGCAGCTGACCTCATTGCAGCTCTTAGTTCATCATCATCGCGCAAATCGCAATCTCCAGAGACAATAGCGCCAGCTTTTTGAGTTTTCTGACGTACGGCTCTAACCTCATTCATAATGTTATTGTCTGTAACGTCATCCGCAGGAGGCTGAGCATAAAGCTCTCGAATCAAAGCTTCCAAATCTGAGTTTAGGTTGAGCTGAACCAATGCCTGAGCGACCTGATTCTGTTCCTCTGGCTGCAGCTGGGAAATGGCTGCAATAAGCTGCTCTAGGGTAATTGGCAGAGATATCATGCTTTCCACCTCCAGGTCAATAATCCCATTTTAGCTTTTTGACGAATTCAGATTTCAGCTATAGTCACGCAGCATCTTTTTGATTTCGAGGTTATGCATCTCTTCCTGGCCAATCTTGGTGCGGGTATACTCTTCGAGGTAAATGCTGGCATCTTCTACCACGCCCAGCAGCTCCTTATACATGTCCAGGGCGCGCTGCTCATGGTTGAGGCTTTCCTTCAGCAGATCCTTCACCGAGTGCTGATGGGTCTCTTCAATCGTGGCGATGCGCTGATTGGGATGGCCTTCTAAGCCGGTAATAATTTCCCCCGCTTCTTGGGCATGGGTCAAAGACTCGCTGGCCTGCTCCTTGAAAAAATCGACAATGGGTATTCGGTTGGGGCCAGTCACCATCAGCGAGTAGTGGGTATAGCGCACCACGCCCGCCAGCTCGAACTCCATAATCTGGTTGAGCAGGTCAATCGTGCTTTTCGTATTGAGATCTTTCATGAGCTTGCTGAGACAGCCTCTGACTGGGTTTAACTGGCCTTGAGTCGGATTTAATGACATTCATTCTCATTGAAAGTCAGACCGCTGTCAAGTAGCGTAACCCAGAACGGGCTGCCAACTTATCCCATCGCCTGCCGACAGTCCAAAACAGATAGCCTGAGCAAACTAATTTTGTCCCAACGCCAGGATTTGAGCAGCACTCAGGTCAAAGTCGGGAACAACTGTAGATTTGAGCGGGGCTTCTCCCTGATAAACGGTGTCTTCGTACTGTCCCTTTACCCACAGGCAGAGGATAATCTGCTGTGCCTCTGGGTCAACGATCCAGTATTCGGCAATGCCCCGCGCGGCATATTCTGTCCGCTTGTAGCGATAGTCGCGGTCTCGATTTTCCTGCCCCGGCGAGACAACTTCAACGACAAGGGCAGGCGGCGGCATATCTCGCAGCAGGATAGCTCGTTTTTGCCCCGCTAAAGCCGCATAGGATTCTTCTGAATGCACCATCAGGTCAGGCAGTCGAGATTTTGCTCGGCTTCCAGCCACCTCTACTTCGGTATCTTTGAACGTCAGCATGGCGATTGGTAAATGTTTGGCCAGCTCAAATAGCAAAAATTTTGCAATGATAGCGTTCATCTGGCTCTCTACAGGCATAGCGACTAGCACTCCATCCACCAGCTCATAGCGAGTATCTGTGCCATCGTCATAGGCGAGATACTCTGCCATGGTCATAAATTGAGCTGTCTGAGGAACCGCTGACGTCATGGTGATGAGTTTCTGCTGCTAGCCTAGCCAGATATATCCAAAGTTTAGCAAAGCGCCTAGCCCCGGTCGGAGCCTATCCTTTGCTCAGCTACCGTCGGACTGGCTTCCAGCCTTCTAAGCGCAGGCAGCCAGAATCCCCCAACCCCCACGCCCACCATCGCCACGGCACAAAACCCATACAGCAGCGCCATACCCGCGCCGGAGCCGGTCCCGAGGATGCCGCTGAGTAGATGGTTTCCAGGCGCGATCGCGGGTTCTAGCCACTGGTCGGCTAGGGGACCCGCAATCAGGGCCGCGATCGCGCTCCCCCCCTGCACCACTAGCGCATTGGCGGCAAACACCCGCCCCTGGCGCTCTGGGGGAATCTGGGTCATCCAAAGCGCGATTTCAGAGCTACCTAACAGGGGAAAATTCAGCGAGGAGCAGAACTGAGCCGGCACCCAAACCAGTGGCGACCGTCCCAGCCCAAAGACAGTTTTACTCAGACCGGCCCCGATAAACCCGGCTAGCATACCAAAAATGCGCCGCCGGGGGCCACCCCAGACGCTGAGCAGAATGGCTCCGGTCACGCCCCCAATCCCGGCGGCGCTAGCGGTACTCGCGAGCACCTGAGCGCTGCCACCGGTGCGGGCCAAAATCATCGGGTCGTAAATGGCCTCGCCCAGGTCATGGAAAAACCAGAAGAGAGTGGTCAGCAGCAGCAGCGCCCTGAGTTCGGACTGCTGCCACACGTAGCGAAAGCCAAAGGTGAGTTTGGCCGCTATGGTTTCCAATTGAGCGCTAACCTGCTGAGGCGGTTGGGGAATCTGGACGTAGAGCAGGGTTGCGATCGCAATCCCAAACGTCGCTAGGTCAGCTAGCAAAATCCCCAGCAGTCCGACTAGCGGATAGAGCATCCCGGCTACAGCCGGTCCAACAATTGCCGCCCCATAGTGCACAGCCGAGTTCATGCCGTTGGCCCGGGTTAGCTGCCGACCCGGCACCATTGAAGAAATCGAAGTTTGATACGCCAGGCTCTGGATTTGTCCGAAGCCGCCGCTCAGGGTTGCGGCCAGATAGAGATGCCAGAGCTGTAGGCTATCGGTGAGATAGAAGACGCCGATGCCGACGGTGGAGAGAGCCACGATCGCGTCGCCCAGCATCATCAAACGCTTGCGGTTAAAGCGGTCCACTATCAGCCCGGCGACTAGGGTAACGGGAATCCGAGGCAGCTGAGAGAAAAAGCCGAGCAGCGCCAGTGCCGTTGCCGAGCCGGTCAGATCCCAAGCCCAAAGCGTCAGGGCGAACCCGGTCATATAGCTGCCGATCGTGGAGACGAGCTGGCCGAACCAGATTAAAGTAAACGTGCGCATACAATAAATACAGGGCAGCCTATAGCCCGACTAATATGAGATGAAAGCTAAGCTATAGAGGTCAATATGGCACAGGGTTCTAGGCTTGATCAGGTTTTAGAAAGCATCGAAACGCTATCAAATGAGGATCAAGAAATGCTGGTCGAGCTGATCCACCGACGATTGGTAGAACGACGGCGAGAGCAAATCGCCAAGCATATTGCGCAAGCTCAAGCAGACTATGAGACGGGCAAAATATTCCGGGGTACGATTGAAGATGTAATCGCTGAACTAAGGCGAGGAGGCAGATTCTTCTGGCCTCGTCATTTAAGCGTGCCTTCAAACGATTAATTCGACGGCAACCCAATCTACAAGCCCGAGTTGAAGACCGGTTGAGACTCTTGGCAGAAAATCCGTTTTCTTCAGTTCTGCAAACCCATAGGCTGAAAGGAAAGCTATCTGGAGCTTGGGCCTGTTCTGTTGAGTATGATTGCCGCATGGTCTTCAATTTTGTGAAGAATCCAGAGACTGAAGAAGATGATATTTTGCTGATCGACATTGGCTCTCATGATGAGGTTTATTGAGGTCTGCTGCCCGAACCAAAGCAGAACAAAAGTACGCATGGCGTGGATGAATGAGGGCGGGCTATCGTTTTAGGCCAGACTTAGAATAGAAGCATAGCTGAGGGCAGATTGATGTTTACCCGTTCAGAATCCAGACGTGACGTACTCCTGCTTGAAAACGGCGATCGCCTTTCGCGGGCCGAGTTTGAGCGGCGTTATGCGGCCATGCCGGAGGACACAAAGGCAGAACTGGTTGAAGGGGTGGTGTACATGGCGTCGCCGTTGAGAATTAGAAGTCATGGGGAACCTCACGGTGATATCACTGGATGGTTGTGGACCTATAAAACGATGACGCCCGGTGTCGTTTTGGGCATTGAACCCACGGTGCGACTAGATCTGGAGAATGAACCCCAACCCGATGCCGTGCTGCTGGTGCCAGGAAGACAGGCCGTAATTGATGCAGATGACTACATTGAAGGTGCGCCAGAACTTATAGCCGAAATCGCAGCCAGTAGCGTCGCCATCGACCTGCACGACAAAAAGCGGGCATACCGGCGCAATCAGGTGCAGGAGTATATCGTCTGGCGCACCTTGGAAGGTCAGTTGGATTGGTTTGTGCTGGAGGCGGACGACTATCAGGCTCAACGGCCCGATGAGCAGGGCATTGTTCGTAGCCGCATCTTTCCAGGGTTATGGTTAGCGGTGTCGGCTTTGCTAGCAGGGGACATGGTAACAGTTTTGTCGGTGTTACAACAGGGCGTAAATTCATCAGAGCATCAAGCATTTATGCGATCACTGCACCCTTTAAATTTCTGAGATGTTTTCCGGGGTATGAGTAGACGGGTCGGTACTGACTGAGAGCGATCGCAGTCTCCGCTACTCATTCGTCAAAGGCAAAAGCATATCAGGGAGCTTGTCCAGAATGAGTTCATCGGTAATCGGGCCACGGATGTTGCTTCCCCAGAGTTGATAATCAACAAAGAAAATGCGGTTCGCCTTGGCTGCTGACATTTTCCTCAAAATCGGGGTTTCATTCCATCGCTCTCTGAGCTTGGCCTCTGGGTTATAAAACCCGGCAGCGTCCCAAACAATGACAATTGCAATGTCAGCCTTTAGTGTTGGTAAAATTTCTGGGGAAATCAATCGCCACCGCGTCTCTCCCCCAGCAATAGGGTCAGGAAAAACCAGCTGGAAGCCAATTTCTTTGAGTAAATCACCCACCGTACTATCAGCTGCGATCTCCACATGGGTCATATCATTGTTGACCGCCAAAATCAGAACGTCTGGAAAAGTTTCGACGACGGGGGCCAACGTTTGACGCGCTGCTGCTAATTGCTGCCTAAAGGTGGTTTTTACCTGGTCTGCCCTCGCCTCGCGCCCCAGAGCTTTAGCAATACCATCAATAGTGTTGCGCCAGTGCTGTTGACCATTTTTTTTATCGGTAAACAGCATCGTAGGGGCGATTTGGGACAGTAGCGGGTACTGATCGCGCACCAACCAATCTTCGCTCAAGATCAGGTCGGGCTTGAGCAGGGTTAGTTTTTCTAGCGAAGGATTTTTGCGATCGCCCAGGTTGACGGGCTGAGTGACGATGCGATCGCCTAAGTAAGGAATTTGCTCACTCGGCTTGTTGAATCGAGCTACATTAAGAGCCACGGTTTCAGCATAGGCTCCTGGCTGCGCTCCCAAGGCCAGCACAATATCTAAAATGTGCGGGCTCAAGACGGCAATCTTTTCCGGCTGACCACAAATCTCCGTGGTTCCCAGCTCATGCTCTACCTGACGGCAATGGGCAGCATCAGAGGAGGCCACTGATACCGATGGGAGCGGCGCAGATGGCGCACAGGCGGTGACCCAATAACAGGTCAGCAAAGCCAGCAGCCAAAACTTCAGCCCCTGCAGACGGCCCTGATTTGAGGCATACATTTGCCGACGCCCAAATGAGCTTATCAAAATTTTGTCAATACGCATATTTATCAAGAATTTGATTTAGCTTAAAACCGATAAGACGCCGAGAGCTGAAAGGTGATTGGATCGGCCAGATTGACTCTTAAAGCATCATCCACTGAATCCACATAGTTCACGTCAAACAGGTTCTTAATATTCAAAGCCAGATCAAAATCGTCACGGCGATAGAACAGTGCGGCATCAGTTCTAAAGTAACTGGGTACTTCAAAAGAGTTGTTCAGGTCGGCTTCTCGTTCTCCCACGTAAAACAGCCCAAGGCCAAATCCCAATCCAGCCAAGCTGCCCTCAGGAATGGTGTAGGTTGTCCACAAACTGGCAGAGTGGCGGGGCACGTTAGCGAGGCGATTGCCAACAGCAATGTCGTTATCGACGGTGACTTCGGCATCGGTGTAGGCATAGCTGGCGACGACGTTCCAGTTAGGTAGAATTTCACCCTGAGTCAAGAGTTCCACACCCCGGCTGCGTTGTTCTCCTGTTTGGGTATCAAAGTTAGGATTGTCTAAATCAGTTGTGAGCACATTCGATAGGGTTAGATCGTAAAATGCCAGGGTAGTGAACAGCCGTTCGTCTAGCCAGTCGGCTTTCGCCCCAATTTCCCACTGAGTCCCTCGGGAGGGACTGAACAAGTCATTGGTGGCACTGCGTCCGGTTACCTGCTGAAACGAGCGGCTATAGCTGCCGTAGAGCGAAATATTGTCCACTGGTTGGAATAGAATGCCGACTCGGGGGCTAAAAGCCGTATCGCTTTGGGACTCTTGCGAGTCTGAAACTTGTCGATCTTCGCTGGCTGAGTTGACAAAATCGACGCGCCCTCCCAAGGAAAGAATCAGGCGATCGTCCCAAAAACGAAGCTGGTCTTGCAGATAAATCCCGAGTCCTTCGTTGCTGTTCAAAAAGCTACCAGTCCCGACAGAGGCTCCTAAGCCTCCGGCAAAGTCTGGCTCAAAGATATCGATAGTTTCTGCTTCAAACTCTTCAAAATCATAAAACGAGTCTTCAAAAACGTAATCTACCCCTGCCACTAGCCTGTGATCGATACTGCCGGTCTCAAACTCGCCCGTCGCATAGGCTGTAGCTTGGTAATTGTTGATGTCAAATATGTCTAGAAACCCAAACCGTTCCAGTGTTCTCAAATCATCCTGTAGAGCGCTCGGGAAGGCCCCTATTTGCTCATCTTGAAAATTGCTATACCGAAAGGTGTGACGCAATGACCAACTTTCGCTGAAACGATGCTCTAAATCATATCCCATCTGGATGATTTGGCGGTCGTTGCGATCCTCATTGGGTTCTCCCAGGAATTGATCGCGAGGAATTTCACCAGACGGATTCTCTAATATTGTACCCCGTGCCGGCAACCCCACGATTAAAGGATATTCACCATTGAGATAGAGTCCTTCGAGGTTAAGGCGGGTGCGATCGCTGATATCCCAACTGAGAACGGGTGCGATCGTCGCCTGCTGTATATTGACATCGTCAGTATCAATGAACGTATCGGAATATTCGTAGGAGCCGTTGAGTCGGTAGCGGACTCGATTCTCGGCGTCAAGGGGGCCTGACAAATCGACCTGTCCTTCAACGGTGTTAAATCGACCGTAGCTGGCTGAGAGTTCATAGAACGGTATGGACAGAGGCTGCTTGGTCACGATATTGACCACCCCCCCTGGAGAAATTTTCCCAGTTGCAATCGAGTCTGGCCCCGATAACACCTCCAACCGCTCCACATTGCTCAGACTTCTGGGAGGCGAGAGGGTGAAAAAGGTTTCGGGAATCCCGTTTCGCAAGGCTAAAGAGGAGACATCAAAACCGCGAATCAACACATTATTGAAAAGGTCGCGGGATGACGTGAACTGGGACACCCCGACCGCCGTTCGCAGGGCATCGGCCAGGTCAGAGGCGGCTCGGTCTTCAAATAATTGACGGGGGATAACTTGCACCGACGCAGGGGTTTCTAGCAAGGGAGTCTCCAGGCGGGTGACGCCAGCACTCGGCACTCGATAGCCCGTATCCGCAGCATCCCCGGTCACCTGGAGCTGGATGGCATCTTCTGCCACCCCTGCAGCGTCAGCCACGTTCGGAGCAACCGCGAAAGCCAAACCCGAGGCCACCGGAGACGACGTAATAGCAGGGGCAGTCTGGGTACCCGTGATCGCCAGTCGCACGCCCCCATCGGGTAGCGATGTTACCTGCACTAGGGCAATCCCTTCGGCTGGGCTAAGCTGCTCGGCAGCCGCCTCATTGGTTAAATTCAGCGCGACATTGGGAATTTCAGTAATCAGGGCATTGCCCTCTATCCTGGAAGCACCCGCCGATAAAGGCTGGTCAGATACCAGGATGATACTCAGCCCGGCTGGGGTTGAATTAACCTGCACATCTGTAATCATCGCTGGTTCAGCTGCCACAGCCTGAGCCATCCAGTCATCAAGCGTCGGCGCTGTGGGCTCCAGCTCAGAGCCATCAGGAACTGGTCTGGGTTGGAGCAGTTCACCGGTCTCTGGTTCTGCTGCCATCACTGGCGCTGGGGGATTTGCCCAAACCGCTGGCGATAAAATCGCCGTTAGCAACCCTACCGTCATTAGCCCAAAGGAGCCTGTTTTCAAACCAATCATGCCTCACACCGCGCTATTGCTATGAATTCTCAATTGAGAAAATCCTATAGCGAGTTGTAGACCGTGTTAGTTCCCAGCCGGATCTTTTTCATTCCCAGCCGGATCTTTTTGAGCAGGGGGAGTGAGGCTATGAAGAAGTGGCGCTGGAGCGGGTCAACGGTAAGGTGATCGTCATGAATCCATCAGGGAGCCTGACCTATGGCCGCTCGCGTTTGAGCTGAGAGAAGAAGCCTATCAGCGCTAGCGCCGTTGCCGAGCCGGTCAAGTCCCAAGCCCAAAGCGTCAGGGCAAACTCGGTCATATAAATACCAATCGTGGAGACCAGCTGGCCGAACCAGTTTAGGATGAAGGTATGCGTAGGCTCAGAATCAAGGTTTAGAATGAATTAAGGGTTAAAGCTAGAGGGGATTACTTAAGGAGCAAAGCTGGAGGTACCGTTTCAATGTCAGCAAATCTCGAAATCAATCGCCTATTAGTTCAGGAAGCATTGGGGCTCGGAGAGCATCACACTGAAAAAGCCGTGATAGAGGAAGCGCTTCAAGAATACGTGCAGCGACGGAAACAGCTGAAGGTTTTAGAGCTCTTTGGTAAAATTGAATATGATCAAGATTATGATTATAAACAGCAGCGGCAACAGACATGAAGGTGGTTGTTGACACTTCAGTTTGGTCATTAGCGCTGAGACGGAACCAAAGTTTACAGGAAAGTCCCCAGGTTATAATTCTGCGGAAACTAATTCTTGACAGTAGCGTTGTCCTGTTAGGTGTGATTCGGCAGGAGATTTTATCAGGCATCCGTGAATCTGAGCAATTTAGTAGATTGCGAGACTACCTGAAAGCATTTCCCAATTTAGAACTGGAGATTGGCGATTGGCGATTATGAGTTAGCCGCTGAGTTTTATAATACTTGTCGAAAGCATGGCATTCAGGGAAGTAACACGGACTTCTTGATTTGCGCTGCTGCACATCGTCGCAGCTACAGCATCCTGACAACGGATGGAGATTTTACGTTATTTAAAAGACATATTCCTGTCGTCCTGCATCAGTAAATGCGGTTTACGCTAACTGTCTTTGCTAAATTAACGGTTTAATTTTGAGGCGAGCGGGAGTAGAAGCTGACGGGTTTCGTCGAGAATAATATCTGCAGCAATAGGGCCGCGCATGTTGCTGCCCCAAGTGTAATATTCAACAAAATACACCCGCCCTTCTTTGCTGGCCTGCATAGATTGAGTAATCGGATTCTGTTTCCAAGCCTGCTTAACTTGCTCCATCGCATCGTCGTGAAGGTAATCTGTCACAATCACGATGACAATATCTGCTTCAAGCTGGGGTAAGACCTCCAAAGAGACAGGGATTTCGCCAAATTCAGCCTGCTGATTTTTGGGCAGCGCCAGTTCAAACCCTAACTGTTCAAAGAGGGTTCCGCTCAGGCTTTCGCCCGTCCTGACATTAATAGAATTGGGTAACTGTGGGGTAGCAAATATTAAAACTCGCGGATAGCGATCTGTAACAGGAGCTAGCTCTGCCCGAGTCTCTGCAAGTTTCTGACGGTGTGCCTCAATAACTTTTTGTGCCTGCTCCTCACGCCCGAATACCTGAGCAATTTTGGGAATGCTGTGTTTCCAGTCATTGCCTTGACCGCTGAATAGCAAAGTTGGCGCGATGTCTGAGAACTTCGAATAGTATGGCTCGTGAAGACTCTCCCCGAGAATGATATCTGGCTTTAACTTCACCAATGCTTCTAGAGAAGGAGTGTTTCGCAAACCCAGATTGAGCGGTTGAGTCGTGACGCGGCTATCCAAAACGGGTATTTCTGTAACGGGGTTCCCAACCCCCTCTGTATACCATTCGGCATATCCTGCAGGTTGTTCTCCTAGGGATAGCAAAATATCGAGCATATGAGGTCCTAAAACAGCTGCTTTTTGAGGGTTGCCGCAGATCTCTGTCTCGCCAGCTTCGTGCTGAATGATTTGACAATCGCCAACTGACGGCTGTGCCTCAATTTCTGATGGCTTTTGAGAGCGGCTAGAACAAGCCGAAATGAAAAAAAGCATCAAGGCACCCAATACCCAGAACTTGGCCCTAAGTTCTACTTTCATCACTCTAGATCATCGCTTTTTTTTGCCTTTTTATCAAAAGTCAACTTGATAGCCAATGCTGATCGTTCTGCCCGGTGCTGCAACCTTTTCCATTAGAGAAAACGGAGCAAACTGCTGGTTACCAACGGTAAAATATTCCTCGTCTAGTAGGTTTTGAATCCCAATTTGGATAGTACCCGGACCTGCCTGAATGCTGCTGATATAGTTCAGAACAAAATAGCTCTCAATTTCCACAAAATCAGCGCCTGCCTCAAAGCCGCGATCGCGGCCTCCTACGAACAGCGCTTGCAGTCGATTACGCCATCCCGGTAAAGTCTCATTCTCGACATAGGCGGTTAACTTAATAGGCTGAATGCGGCTAGTATCGAGGGCTTCAAAATCACCGTCTTCATCCAGGTCATTTTCGCCTTCGTTCCAGCTTACGGTGCTGCCTAAGAGCCAGGTTTCACTCGGTTGCCAATCAACCGTCGCCTCTACGCCATAAACTCGCTCAGGTGCACGGGCAACTTCTACTCTCAGCGGGTCGGTCAGCTGCACTAGAGTTACTCCCAGGTCAGAATAGTTGTAGAAGCCAGCCAGAGAAAACTGGACATTGTCCCACTGCCCGCGAAATCCTAACTCGTAGTTATCGACCTTCTGCGGCGCTGTGAAATCGAGGTCGTCTTCAACAGAAGTAAAGCCCTCTGGAGGTGAGCGAAACAGTCGGCCAAAGTCTGGCACGCCGAAGCCTTGGGCAAAACTGGCAAACACGCTGACTTCATCGGTCAGGTCATAAACCGTACCAATGTTAAACACGACATCATCCGCACTAATACTGCCCCCTTCAACGTCAATCGGAGTTTCCTGAAATAGAACGGCTGTGTAATCATCTACGCTGACGCCAATATTCTCATATCGAGCTCCACCGCTAAGCAGCCAGTTGGGGCTGATATCCCACTGAGCTTGGGCAAATAAACCCAGGTTTTCCACTTCGTAGGGCGGTGTCAAAAAGATATCCTCAACGAAGCGAGCGACCATAAAGTCACTTTCAATAAACTCATCAGCATCAATGCGCTGATAGGGCTGAGAGAGGTTTTCCTGGCTGTAGTCTGCCCCCCAGAGTAAGTTAAATGCCTCAGAAAAAGGAGTTTCAACTTCAACTCGACCGCCCCACCGTTCTGACTCTTGATCAGCTGTAACAAAAAAACCGGTCACCGTATCTTCAAAAGGTTCTGCAAACCGACCAAAATTATTGCGATAGAAGCCCTGAGCATCTAGTCGGCTCCCGAGAATATTTTCATGGCTATAGTTCAGGCTGACATTTGTAAATCGTCGGATTCCTTCGTCGTCTAAACCGATAAACTCAATATCTCTTCTCAAAGCGCGGGCCTTATCGGCATCGGGATCATCATCAACGGTGGGGTCGTTGATGAATTCAACACTATTACTGTCGTCAAAATGGTTCACGCTGAGCTGGAGGCGCTGCTCTTCGCCTAAGTCTATCCCTAGCTTGCCTAAGATATTAAAGGTGCGACCGTTCTCGGGTGCCCTTCCCAGAAAAGGAATGCGATCGCCTGCGCCATCGAAGGCAAAACCAAAACTTTCAAATGAAGCATTGAAAACAGCGTCAAAGGGCTCCGATGTGTCTGACGCACCATATTCTAAATAGGTCCCAAAGCTGTCGCTCGCGAAGTCTCCCCGAGTGTTCCCGCGAGTTTCCAGAGTCTGAGTCAGTTCCTCCGTAGGCTGGCGGGTAATGATGTTAATAATTCCACCCGTCGCGCCTTCTCCAAACACCGCTGAAGGACCGCGCACCACCTCAATCTGCTCGATGGCACTGGGTGCAATACTTCTCAGCTCAAACACGAATGCCGTGCTCTGGTTAGTGCTGATGGGAACACCATCGACTAAGATTTGAACATCCCGCCCTCTCAGGGTTTGAGGGAAATTTCTGAAGCTTTGGGTCGGTGGTCCTAACCCCGGTACCGTCTGTCCCAGAATATCCTGTAAATTTGTGGTCAGCTGGCTTTGTTCCTCGATTTCTTCGCGAGTAATTACCGTCACCGAGCGCGGCACGTCTCGAATATCCTCCTCCGTTCGCGTTGCCGTTACAACCAGTTGAATAGTACCCTCCTCGGTACTTTCAGCTGTCGCGGCCCCTGGGGTGATGTCTAGCACCAAATTCCCTGCTTCTGAGCTGATTTGAGCTTGAGGTGGCGCATCGGTTCCCGTAACTGCCACCTGCACGCCGCCATCAGGCAGGCTCGATACCTGCACCAGGGCAATCCCCTCGGCTGGGCTAAACTGCTCGGCAGCCGCCCCATCGGTCAGGTTCAGCGTAGCGTTGGGAATTTCAGTAATCAGGGCATTACCGACTACCCGAGATTCGCCCGCTGACAAGGGCTGATCCGACATCAGCACAATATTCAGACCGGCTGGGGTTGAATTAACCTGCACATCTGTAATCACCGCCGGTTCAGCTGCCACAGCCTGAGCCAGCCAGTCATGAAGCGTCGGCGCTGCGGGCTCCGGCTCAGAAGCGTCAGTCATCGGACTGGGTTGGAGCAGTTTACTGGTCGCGGGTTCTGCTGCCATCACTGGCGCTGGGGGATTTGCCCAAACTGCTGGCGATAGAATCGCCGTTAGCAACCCGACCATCGTTAGCCCAAAGGAGCCTGTTTTCAAACCAATCATGCCTCACACCGCGCTATTGCTATGAATTCCCAATTGAAAAAATCCTATAGCGAGTTGTAGACCGTGTTAGTTCCCAGCCGGATCTTTTTCATTCCCAGCCGGATCTTTTTGTGAAGGCGGAGTGAGAATATGAAGAAGTGGCAAAATAGTCTGTAGTAAGTACCCCGTCCTTTGGAAAGTGGCTATGCTACCGACTCAAGCTGATTTACAGACATTCCAGGCGCAGTATCCTGACCATCGGCTGGAGCTGGTCAACGGCAAGGTGATCGTCATGAGTCCATCAGGCTATAAGTCAGATGAGGTTGCAGCTGAAACGATTCGCCTGTTAGGAAACTGGGTACGGCCTCGCAAGTTAGGGCGAGTAGCGGCCTCCAGCGCAGGCTTTCGGTTGCCCAATGATAGCCGCGATGTCCGCGTATTGAGACTACCGGAGGTCCTACCCGGTTGGGAAGTGCCCGTATCCGACCTCTGGCCACCTGTGTTTGAATAGCAATGCCAATCAGTCCGCTGGCTTACCAGATCTTTGCCAGCTGTAAGACAAATCCCGGCAGTTCTGGCTCGCCGCTGACGGCTTCGGGATGCTCTAGAACCTCAGGAGATTGACCGGGCCGGTAGAGATAGACCGTACGGTTCTTTCGATCAATCAAGAAACCGAGCCCGGCACCATTGTTGATATACTCTTGCAGCTTGGCCTGGAGGGTAGCCAGAGCATCGCTTGCCGAACGTAGTTCAATAACAAAATCGGGGCAGATGGGGGCAAAGGATGCTTGTTCTTCGTTTGTGAGAGCGTCCCAACGTTCGCGTTTAATCCAGGAAGCATCAGGTGAGCGAACAGCACCGTTGGGTAGGGTAAAGCCGGTGCTGGAGTCAAAGGTCTCACCGGTGCCGTCTTGATCTGCCCAGTTTGCCAGCTGTTGCGCCACCTTGAGGTTGCGGTTGCCGGTATCTGAAAACGTGGGCGGCATAATAATGACTTCTCCCACAGCAGTACGTTCGATGCGTAAATCTTGATTCGCCTGACAAAATTCGTAGAACTGGGCGTGGGTCATGGGCGCGATCGCGGGAAAATTGACCGTCAAAGGCATGCTTTCCGTTTGAATGAGTAGCTGGGTCATGATATGGCTCCCTATCCTGCCCGGTATTTGGACATTTTAATGCTTAGCCGCTGACTCTGGTTCAGGGATGGATACCAGCTCTATGGCTGGCCTACGACTGGCAGATTTAAGGCGTGTCCTTGACGGAAACAACATTAGGGAAAATTTTTAGGATTGAAACCAAACTGTTTCCGAAACGCAGCGGCAAAATGGCCCTGGCTGCTGTAGCCGACTGCCGCCGCTGCTGCACTGACTGAGATTTGACGCTCTTGCAGCAGCTGATGAGCCTGCTCTAGCCGATGCCGCCGCAAGTACCCAAATACTGTAGTGCCAAATACCTGGCGAAAGCCAACCTTGAGCTTGTGGTCATTAATCCCTGCCAGCCGCGCTAGCTCCAGCAGCGAGGGCGGCTCAGCCAGGCGCTGCTGCAAAATCTCACTGGCCTGGTGAATGCGATCAATCTCATCGGGTCGTAAGCCCGATGAAGCGGCCTGGTTGATCTGACTGACTTGTTCTAGCCGTAGAGCAATGAGCTCCAAGACCTTGCTTTCCCAAAAAAGCCACTGGGTTAGCCCTCGATAGGGACAGTTCAGGATCTGATAAATAGCTGATTGCATCGCCGCCGTTATTGGGCAAACCTGCCAGAAATCAATACAGCTAGGCTGAGAATTCTGCACGAGCCGTCTCAGGCTTGGAGGTAGAGCGTTCAGCTGCTCGCCGACCAGAGTCTCGAATAGAACTGGCTCAATGTGAACGTCCAGTTTCAAAACTCGCTCTCCAGCCTGCCAGTGAAACCGTCCGCCATCAACACCGCACCATTCCGCCTGAAAGAAGCTGTGGCCAGACTGCACGCTTTCATGGCGATTGTGACCCAAAATCATAAAGCTGAGTTCTAATGCCAGGTCAGCCTCACAGGACTCACCGGTGCCGGTTTCTACAATCAGCTCCTCTTTGAGTGTGTAATCGTCAATCAGCACATTGAGTCCCGGACGCAGATTCACTTCTTGGCGATAGCCTCGGCTGTCGCCAGTGGAGTCTTCTAGGGGAATGATCCAGGGCTGCCGAACCGACTGGACCCATTCAGCAGCTTCGGGTTGCTGAGTTAGGGCGGCGGGGACAGAGAGAAATAGAGGCATAAAACTGAAATTTTAGCGATGGTATTCAGGGGGCAGGCCGTTCTAGCTTATCGAGAAATAATATCATTAAACCTGGCCAGCACGGAGTAGCCTTTCACCCGGGTCGTACTGGAAAGTATTCAGACATGTGCCATAAGGCATAGAGCTGTACCCTTAGGGCGATGATGGCCTGAGGCGCAGTGCGATCGCCTAACCGGTGTCTGCTGGCCAGCAATGATAGGATCAAACCAGCTCACTTGAGGAACCGCTATGACTCAGGCGCGATCGCAACCGACTACACCTGAACTCATCCCCGCAAAAGTCACTTTAGAGCAATATCACCGCATGGTAGATGCAGGAGTTTGGGACGATTGCCGCGTTGAATTGTTGAATGGAGTCGTTGTCGAGATGTCGCCAGAGGGAATTCCTCATGCCAGTCAGAGAACAAAGGCGCAGAACTACCTGATTCAGCTCTTGGGTGAACGGGCAATATTGCGGGTTGGTGCGCCGATTACCTTACCCAGCGGTTCTGAGCCTGAGCCAGATTTGGCGATCGTACAGCCCCGAGAAACTGAATACGATATTCACCATCCCTACCCGGAAAATATCTTTTGGGTCATCGAGTACTCCCAGACTAGTCTTGACAAAGATTTAGGCGTAAAAGCTGATATCTACGCAGCAGCAGGCATTGCTGAGTACTGGGTGATTAACCTCAAAAAGAACGCCCTCATCATGTTCCATAGTCCCATAGACGGGAAATATCAATCTCGCCAGGAAGTGACCGCAGGAAGTATCAACCCGTTGGCATTCCCTGATATCGCGGTCGATGTGTTGCGTCTCCTCGTCTAAAGCTTTCTGTACTGTCCAATGACTGCTCATTTGTGGCGATCGCGATACAGCAGCCACAAAAAATACGGGGCACCAATTACGGCGGTAATCACCCCGCAGGGCAGCTCAATCGGCGCAAACAGAAGCCGTCCAGCTAAATCTGCCAGTTCGACAATGCAGGCCCCGGTCAGGGCCGCCGTCGGGATGAGCCCAGCGTGAGACGGGCCAACCAGCTGCCGGGCCAGGTGCGGGGCCATCAAGCCGACAAAGCCAATGGTGCCTGCGGTCGCGACCGCCGATCCGGCTAGTGCAACAGTGCAGAGCAGCAGTAAACTGCGGGTCCATTCGACCCGGCTGCCTAAGCCCTTGGCCAAATTCTCGCCTAAGTTTAGCATGTCCAAATCTCGTGCTGCCAGCAGCGATAGCGGTAGAAAGACCACCAGCCAGGGCAGCAGCGGCCAGAGATGTTCCCAGCTGCGGCCATAGACGCTGCCAGTCAGCCACACCAGCGCCTGGCTGACGGCGTTAATCTCACCAAAGGTAATCATCAGGCTGGTCAGGGAACCCGTAAACGCCGTCAGACCAATACCGACTAAAATCAGGCGAATGGGAGAGCTGCCCTGCTGCCAGGCCAGAAGGTAGATCGCGATCGCGGCTCCCAACCCACCCATAAACGCAGCCACCGGCAGCCAGAAAACCGGTATTCCCGGCAGCAGTACGATAAAGGCCACCGCTACCAAGCTCGCGCCCGAGTTAATCCCAATAATTTCAGGCGCGGCCAGCGGATTGCGAGTGAGCCCCTGCAAGATAGTGCCCGCCGTCGCTAGCCCCATCCCCACTAGCAGCGCCACCAGTGCCCGGGGCAGGCGCAGAGTGTTGATCACAAAAGCGTATTCAGGATTCGCAGGCAGGCCCAAAATGGTTTTTACCACCTCCAGCGGCGGCACTGGATATTCTCCCTGACTAACGTTGAACACCAGCGATAGCAGCGCCACCATAGTGAGAGCAACCAGCACTTTGGGAACCCGCCGATCGACTCGAAAAGAAAACCGTCGCAGCCGCACAGAGAGCCAGGGTTTCGCAGAGATCATCGCTTGATTCGAGTCCGCGCCAGGTAAACAAAAAAGGGCGCTCCGACCAGCGCCGTCATAATTCCCACCGGCAGCTCCTGCGGACGAACTATCAGCCGTGCGGCAATGTCCGCTACTGAGAGCAAAATTCCTCCAGCAATCATGGCATAGGGTAAAATCCAGCGGTAATCCACGCCGACACCAAAGCGAACGACGTGGGGCACAACCAATCCGACAAAGCCGATCGGTCCCGCTAGCGCCACCGCGCTACCCGCGAGTAGCACTACAGCAACCGCCGCTAGCACCTTCACCCAGGCGGTTTGCAGCCCCAGTCCCTGAGCCACGTCTTCGCCTAGCGACAGCAGCGTCAGCTGTCGTCCCAGGGCCAGGGAAGCCGCCAGCCCCACTCCGATGTAAGGCAGCACCGGCACCAGACTGGCCATATCCTGACCGGCTAGGGACCCGGCCAGCCAAAAGCGAATGTCGTCCAGCGTTCGCTGGCTGAGGATGAGAACGCCCGTAGTTAGCGAACCCAGCAGGTAGGACAAAGCCGCCCCAGCAATCACCAGTTTTAGCGGCGTCAAACCGCTGCGGCCTATCGAGCCCAACCAGTAGACTGTGATAGCCGCGATCGCGGCTCCGCCAAAGGCAAATCCCACATAGCTGCCGCCGCTGCCTCGAATCAATACCGCCAGCACCATCGCCAGGGCCGCCCCTACGTTAATGCCGAGAATGTCAGGCGCAGCTAAAGGATTGCGGGTCAGTCCCTGGGTAATCGCGCCAGCCACTGCTAGCGACGCGCCTACAGCTACCGCCAAGATGGCCCGTGGCAGTCGCACGGTGCGAATAATCAAATGATTAGTAGAGCCGTCGAACTGAAAGAGCGCCTGCCAGACAGTACCAGGCTCGATATCAGCTGCGCCGAGCAGAATACTGAGGAGAAGACAGACGGCTAGGGTGAGGAGGCTTAAGCCGAGGCCGAGCCATAGGTGGAGGGTTGGGGG
>NZ_JADEXG010000069.1 GCF_015207255.1 Vasconcelosia minhoensis LEGE 07310 | reverse complement strand
TTGTTTATAAGAGACAGGCTCAAAAGTGCCGAAAACAAAGAAACCCTGGCCCGCATTCTCGACCAGGCCGAGCAGGCCATTCGCACCTGGGAGCCCGTCGCCACCGACTTTCTCTCGCCGCCGGAACTGGCCGAGGCGCAGGCAATCTTTCAGCAGCTGACCGAGATTCACGCCGAAGCCCAGGGTGGGTACCCGCAGGCTGAGTGGCAGCGGCTGGTGCTGGCGCGTACGGAGATGCCGCTAGAGGGGCAGACCCCGCCGGTAGCAGCGCTGGATATTGCTGGAAATTTTTTGTTTGACACGGCGACCCACCGCGATTTTCTGGGGTCGCTGCTAGGGACGGGAATCGTGCGGGAAAAGGTGGGCGATATTTTGGTTCTGGGCGAGCGGGGGGCACAGGCGATCGTCATGCCTGAGATGGTGGAATTTTTAGAGATGAACCTAGTGCAGGTGCGCTCGGTGCCGGTAAAGACGCGGCAGATTGAGCTGTCTGAGCTGAAGGTGCGCGAACCGCGAAAGAAGGAAATGACGACGGTAGAAGCTTCTCTCCGTCTGGATGCGGTCGCCTCAGCTGGGATGGGCATGTCGCGCAGCAAGATGGCCGACAGCATCAGCCGGGGCGACGTGCGGGTGAACTGGCAGACCGTGACCCAGCCCAGCCACAGTTTGGAAACCGGCGACCTGGTCGTCCTGAGGGGCAAGGGCCGTCTGGAAATTGGAGAGATTGCGCTGACCAAGAAGGAGCGCTACCGAATTCAGCTAACGCGGTTTATTTAATCGTTCATTTGGCTGGGGTCAGGCTGGGAGTAGTGCGATCGCGCACCTCCAGATACACCAGTAGCGCATTGATATCAGCCGGGTTGACGCCGCCAATGCGGGTCGCCTGGCCGACGGTCAGCGGCTTCACCTGGTTTAGCTTTTCTCGCGATTCCTTAGACAGCGTTTCCAAAGTCATGTAGTCCAGGTCCTGGGGCAGCGGTCGGTGAGCCTGGCGCGAGACCTGCTCGATTTGGTTCTGCTGGCGCTGGATGTAGCCCGAATATTTGATGTCGATCTCGGCCCCTTCTTTTTCTGCCCGACTGAGGTCAGGATTACCCAGCCCGTAACGGTCGAGGTCAACGTAGTGAAAGCCCGGGCGGCGGATCAGGTCGGACAGCGTCACCGAGCCT
Organism: Vasconcelosia minhoensis LEGE 07310; assembly: GCF_015207255.1. Classification (GTDB taxonomy): domain Bacteria; phylum Cyanobacteriota; class Cyanobacteriia; order Phormidesmidales; family Phormidesmidaceae; genus Vasconcelosia; species Vasconcelosia minhoensis. Next base: position 27,125 of record NZ_JADEXG010000069.1, on the reverse strand, counting down.
TTGATCCGCTGATTCGTATCGGCGACAATCTGCTGGCCGACCGGGTCGTGCTCTTTCACTCGCTCGGTCTGGAGCCGTTCTTTCTCAGCCGTGATGTTTTCCTGTTTTTGGGTGAACTGCTGCCAGCGGCGATCGCGAATCAGCCCTAGCTCGCGGCCCAGCGGAGTCAGCCGCTGATCGGCATTGTCGGAGCGCAGAATCAGGCGATATTCCGACCGGGACGTGAGCACCCGGTAGGGTTCCCGCAGATCCTTGGTACAAAGGTCGTCGATCAGCGTCCCCAGATAGCTCTGCTCGCGCGGGAAGACGACCATCTCCTGACCGCGAATCAGGCGAGCGGCGTTAATTCCAGCAACCAGCCCCTGTCCGGCGGCTTCTTCGTAGCCGGTGGTGCCGTTAATCTGGCCGGCGCAGAATAGCCCGGACACCCTTTTGGTCATCAGCGTGGGAAAGCACTGGGTCGCAGGCAGGTAGTCGTACTCGACCGCGTAGGCGGGCCGCAGCATGGCGCAGTGCTCTAATCCGGGCAGGGTTCGCAGCATTTCAATCTGCAAGGCCTCGGGCAGGCCGGTGGAGAAGCCCTGAATGTAAAGCTCGGGAATCTCTCGGCCTTCGGGCTCAATAAAAATCTGGTGGCTCTCTTTGTCGGCGAAGCGGACAATCTTGTCTTCAATACTGGGGCAGTAGCGCGGTCCCTTAGACTCGACCCAGCCGCCGTAGATCGGAGACAGGTGCAGATTGTCGCGAATCAGCTGGTGGGTTGCTGCCGTGGTGCGGGTGAGGTAGCAGGGCAGCTGGGGCCGCTCTACCCAAACTTCTGGGTCAAAGCTAAACCAGCGCACATCGATATCGCCCAGCTGCGGCTCTAGCTGACGATAGTCCACCGAGCGCTTATCGACTCGGGCAGGCGTTCCCGTTTTCAGCCGCCCCGTTTCAAAGCCGAGCCGGTTCAGCGTCTCCGTCATCCCTTCAGCGGCAGCTTCGCCCGCGCGGCCCGCCGACATTGACTTTTTGCCCACCCAAATCAGCCCGCCCAGGAATGTGCCCGTAGTCAAAATCACAGCCTGACAGCGAAAGGCCACGCCAAAGTAGGTCTGGATGCCGACAATTTGATCATTCGCACCTAAAATCAGGTCAGTGGCCATGCCCTCACGCAGCACCAAATTTTCCTGATTTTCGACCACGGCTTTCATCGTGGCGGCGTATTCACGCTTGTCGGTCTGCGCCCGCAGCGCCCACACGGCAGGGCCGCGAGAGCTGTTGAGGATGCGCTTTTGCAGATAGGTGCGATCGGCGATTTTGCCAATCTCGCCGCCCAGCGCATCGATTTCGTGGGTGAGCTGCGACTTAGCCGGGCCGCCGACGGCAGGATTGCAGGGCTGCCAGGCAATTCGATCTAGGTTGAGGGTGAGCAGCAGCGTCCGACAGCCCAGCCGAGCGGCGGCCAGAGCCGCTTCACAACCTGCGTGACCCGCCCCTACCACAACCAGGTCAAATTCATCGGAAAAGTCAGCCGCGCCCATGTCGAATCTCCTACAGCAGTCCTATTTTAGCGGCTTTGCCCCGTTGCCATTAGCCCGTTGCGATTAAGCTGTGAGAGGCATGAGTAATTTCTTGGTTAGAGATAATGCAGATAAGCTCTCCAGAAGTATTGGCCTTTGACTTTGACGGTGTAGTCTGTGACGGCCTAGTGGAATATTTTCAGACGGCCTGGAAGGCCTACTGCCAGCTGTATCAGCCAAAATCGACAGATCTGCCCGAGGCGCTAGCCGAGCCCTTCTACCGACTGCGTCCTGTGGTCGAAACCGGCTGGGAAATGCCAATCCTGCTGCGGGCCTTGATTCAGGAAATTAGCGAAGCCGAAATCATTGCCCAATGGCCCCGGCTGGCGAAGCCTTGTCTAGAAGAGGCCCGTCTCACGTCGGAGCAGGCGGCGGCGGCGGTAGATGGGGTGCGAGATCGCTGGATCCAATCCGACCTGCCCGACTGGCTCAGCCAGCATCGGTTCTATCCCGGTATGCTGGACTTGCTCAACCGGGCCATCGATAGCCACATTACAACCTACATTATTAGTACCAAAGAGGGGCGCTTCATTCAGCAGCTGCTCCAGCAAAACGGGGTCCTGCTTGAGCCTGAATTTCTTTTGGGTAAAGAGGCCAAGCGACCCAAGTACGAAACGCTACAGCAGCTGTACCAAAAGCATTCAGAGCCAACTATCTGGTTTATTGAAGACCGGCTGCCGCCGCTCAGTGCGGTCAAGCGCTATCCCGAGCTCGACCAGGTAGGGCTGTTTCTGGCTGACTGGGGCTATAACCTGGAGCGCGATCGCACCGCCGCCCGTCAGGACCGGCGCATTCGTCTGCTATCGTTAGACCAGGTAGTACAGGAGTTTCCTGCTTGGCTGACCTGATGTTATGCTCGACCTGACTAAGCTCGCCCGCCAGATGCAAGGCATCAGCGACCATCTGACTCGCGAAGCTGAAGCCGCTCACCGCCGAATTGAGGTCGCTACCCAGCTGATGCAGCAGGCGACCTCGCGGCAAAGCACACTGGTGAAACAGATGGAGGCGTATCGCGATCGCCTTTCGTTTACTGCCGCTAAGCCGATTGAGCCGCTGAATACCCGCGTCAGCCTAGCCGCTGCGCCTGAAGCCCATACTGTCCTGGCGACCGACGGCTCTCAGATCTCCCCCAGCCATCATGAAATTGCCTACTGCTACCTGCTCAACATCGGTCGGATTGTTCTGCACTATGGTCAGAGCCGCTATCCGCTGTTGGACAGCCTGCCCGAAGTCGTCTACCGGCCTGAAGACCTCTATGCCTCTCGCCGCTGGGGCATCAGCACCGAAGAATGGATGGGCTATCGGCGCACGGTGGCTGAGGCTGTAGTTCTGAGCGAACTAGGCACGACGGGGAGTCCTAAAACCCGTCCGCCGACCCTCGCCCTCACTGACGGTTCTCTGATCTACTGGTTTCTGGAGCAGCTACCCGCCGCCGCTCGGGATGAGATTCTGCTGCCAACTCTGGCCGCCTGGGAGCAGCTGCGGCAGGCGCGGGTGCCGCTGGTTGGCTATATCAGCGCCTCTCGCAGCGGTGAAGCGCTGAACTTTTTACGCTTGCAGAGCTGCATTTATGAAACCCCTGACTGCGCCAGCCACTGCGCGGACCGGACGGAGCAGCCCCCCTGTCAGGTCTTCTCACCACTGCGCGATGTGACCCTAAGCGCGACTCTGCTAGAGCCGGGCCAGCGCGGCCCGATTTGGCAGAGCTCGGCAAACATTTTGAGTGCCTATGGCGACCATGCGGTGTATTTCTGCTATGTCCATGTTGGGGCCGAAGTAGCGCGGATAGAGTTTCCCGCCTGGGTCGTCGAAGATGCTGAGCTGCTGGATACGGCCCTCAGTCTCACCCTGACCCAGGTACAGAAGGGCTACGGCTACCCGGTGGCGCTGGCCGAGGCCCACAACCAAGCAGTGGTCAGAGGGGGCGATCGCACTCGCTTTTTCGCCCTGCTGGAACAGCAAATGATCCGCGTCGGGCTCCAAAACGTCGGCACTTCTTACAAAGAAGCCCGCAAACGCGGCAGCATTGCCTAGCGCCGGCTATAAACCGCTAGACCCAGCCCTTTACTTCGGTGTCGGTTAATGGTCGCTCTAGCTTCAGGTATTCTTGCTTGGCGGCCTGGAGCAGATGCTTCATCATTACGGGCTGATCGGCACTGGCAGCAATGAAAGCGGCATTCAGAGCGATGTTGCGGATGTTGCCACCGGCGATGCTGAGCTTGGCTAAGCGATCGCAGTTTAGCCCCTCAGTCGGCGTATCGGCAGGAAAGACCCGCCGCCAGATTTCCGCTCGCTGCTTGGCGTCAGGGAAGGGAAACTGGACAACAAAGCGGAGGCGGCGCAGAAACGCCTGATCCATGGCGTTCTTTAGATTTGAGGTCAGGATGGCGAGCCCGCGATAGGACTCCATCCGCTGTAGGAGATAGCTGACTTCCATGTTGGCGTAGCGGTCTTTAGAGTCATTCACGTCGCTGCGTTTGCCAAAGAGGGCATCGGCTTCGTCAAACAGCAAAATTGCGCCGCCGCCCTCCGCCGCATCGAAAATGCGGCGCAGATTTTTCTCGGTTTCACCAATGTATTTGCTGACGATCGCGCTCAGGTCAATCCGATACAGATCGAGCTGGAGATCTCGCGAAATCACTTCCGCCGCCGTTGTTTTACCTGTGCCGCTAGCCCCAGAAAACAGCGCGCTGATGCCCAGTCCGCGACCGCTCTGGCGGCCAAACCCCCAGTCTTCATAGACCCGCGATCGCTGAGCCACATGGGACGAAATCTCCTGGATAATCTGCTGCTCTTTTTCGGGCAGCACCAGGCTATCCCAGGTCGCTCGGGCCTCGATGCGCTGGGCCATCTCGTCCAGCTGGGGCCTTGCCTGAGCCCGGCAGAGGTTCCATAACGTTTCCGGCGGCTGAGCGGTTTCCGCCGTCCGACTTTGTAGACAAACCGTACGGATTGCACTTGGGCTGAGGTTGAACTGGGTGACCAGGGTACTAATCGACGCTGTCCCAGGGTTGACATGTTGGTTAGAATATTGGCCCAGGCCAGTTTGCCAAAGCTGGCGCTGCTCCGCGGCGGTGGGATGATCCACCTCCAGGGAGACAATCGGACGCTGACGCTGAGGGCGGCGATCGCGGCTGGTCACAATCAGCGGCAGATTAAGGCTGTCAATCCAGGTAGAAACCGCGCCCTGCCTAGCCGCGTCTATCTCCAAATCCTCACAGCTGAGCAGCACCGCCATCCGGTTCAGGCTATATTCACGCTCACATAGCGTTTTCAGCGTTTTTAGCTGCTGCCAATCGGTGGGCAGAGCTGCCGCCGGTAGGGCTTGCAGGGCTAGACCTAAGCGATCGCAGGTTTCTGCGGCTACCGTTCTCAGACTGGCACTATCGCCGCCGATCAGCTGAATCACCGGCAGCTCGCTGCCCAGGGTCTGAGTCCAGGTTTGCTCAATCTGCACAATCAGCCGCTCATGAGAGGGCACGAGTAGGCCAGTCGAGCGGACGGCGGCCATCAGCCTCTGTAGACGCTGGTCCAGATACTGCACACCGGTCAGATAGTGCAAAATCCGCTCGTCAATCCGCAGGAGACTGCTGACCAGGGCATTGCCACCGCCGACCTCAATCAGCTGCCACTGCCGCAGCGGCGCGCTGGGCGTCAATGCCTCCCAAGCTGCCGACTCAAAAAGGCTCAGCGCCAGCCCAAAGGTCGGATAGGGACTGCCGCTGGCGGTCCGGCAGAGCTCCGGCCAAGCACCGTCCAACTCCATCCCAGCACATAGGAGAAGAATGCCGCGCTCAAACTCGCTCAGGCCAAAGCAGCGGCTCAGCAGGTCTAGGGCAAGCGGCTGTCCCTCATAGCTGGACTCAGTCCCTTTGACGATGACCGCATCGGTCAGCTCATGTGCATTGCTATCAGGGCCGGAACCCTGACGTACCAAAGCCTGACGAACCTGATCCAGGGCCTGACAGAGAAATTGCTGATTGGCACTGTGCCAGTTTTGGAGAGTAGTGGAGCGAGGTAGCGCAGCGGTCATAGGCTAGGCGTCACTGTCCTGAAGCAACTCCTGTAGATATTGAATTGCCTCGCTAGGAGACAGCAGAATAAACTCGCCCTGGCGCAGCAGTTCGTACTGGCCGCCGCGATAGCCGTGAGCGGTGATCAGCTTTTGATCAACTGCCTGATTGGCCAGGTGATAGAGCTGATTGGCGCTGATGCCTTCAAGTTCTAGGTTCATTTGATTCCTCAGGGTTTCAAGGTCAGGCTGATCGGGGTCGTTAGAACTACGGTCGGGGTCGGAAGCAGGGCTCATGGCACCTCATTCAATCAGAACTCTGGGGCGATTAAACCAGCTATAGGTGCTGCTTTCAGGGTCGGTATCGATATCGAGCAGGCTATCGGCCCCGTCCACCTGGAGGCGAATCAGGTAGTCTCCCGGCTTGACGCCGTGAAAGGGAATTTCCAGGCTGTTGGTATCCGCCTCGCGCCGAGGAGCGGCAAATAGATAGGTCGCAGGCGTCTCTACAGACCATTCGTTGAGGATGGCGACCACCTGCTGCCCATGCCCCACGGGCAGGCGGGTAAGCACCTGAAAGCAGCCCGTCCGGGGGTCGTCATCTATTCCTTCGAGCTCAGCAACCTGTACTGCAACCAAGGTAGGCCGTAGGATAAAAGGCAGCGCATTAGAGGCCAAAGGGACAGCGTCTGCTCGCTCAGAGGGATAGTGGAGTACCTGAACCGTCTGCACCCCGGCTCGCAGGTCCGACCGGGGTGCATCGCTGAGCGATAGGAGAATTTCGGTTTCCGTCATCGACTGAGGCACGACTTTACTGTTGCCCACGCTGACTCGGGTGCGCTGCCCCCGCAGCTGCTTGCCCAAGAGCCGTAGCGTCGTCTCTGCATCAATGGGCGACTGAGCGCCCGCCTGGGCCAATACCTTCTCAATCGCTGGCTGCTGAGGGAAAGGCATGACCCCACCAAAGCGCGGGTCTCGTACCGGCAGCGCCCGTTGGGCAGAGGTCTCACCGTCGATCACCACAGCCACCACCTTATAAACGACAGACAGAGAATAGGGGGCCTGGAAAAAGGTAGACCAGATCTTAGACAGCTCGTCGGTGTCAATTTCAACCGGATTGATCGTCAGCGACTGGGTCTGGTCGGCCAGGTTGGAGTAGGTCAGGAAAGCGGCATCCGCGATCGCGGCTTCAATCATATCAGCGGTCAGGATCGTCTTATCGCTCAGGGTCCGCACTACGCTGCCCAGCAGCCGCTGGGGCTCCAGCTCTGTATCGTTGCCGTAGGCACTAATCATATAGTGCAGGTCTAGGGAAGACTGGCGCCGGGCGGGTCCTTTTTTAGCGCGAAAGGCAGCGGTATCGCCATTGCGCAGAGCAGCATTGTAGGTTACCTGGTACAAAAATAAATTGACCCCCGACTCAGGGGTGCTGCTGCCAATGCTGTTGGGCTTGAGGGTAGTGACTCGCGCCCCGTCTACGTCGCCCTGAATGGCGCTCTGAAGCAGCCGCTGCAGGGTGGCGGTGACGGTTGCGATCGCAAGATGATTGCTCATTTGATGCTACTAGGAAGCTGACCGTTCACTAAACCGTCCGTCAAAACACCAGGCCATTGTGTTTTAGCAATACCCAGTTCCCCTAGCAAAATCAACACCGTTTGATGGAAGGGCTGAAAATTGAAATTTAGATAGGCTGAATAGGCTGAATATTGAGTGTGGGAGCTAGCTCTTCTCGATCTTTTTAAAAAAATTGCAATCTTCTGATAGAACGCATCCCATTTGGGGAAAACAGGAATGGAGGATTCTACTTAAGTATTTTCAAAGAGGACGGCCAGTATGGCGTTAGACTACTTTGCACCCGGAGTCTATGTTGAAGAGGTCGATCGGGGCAGTCGCCCGATTGAAGGCGTCAGCATGAGCGTGGCAGGTTTTGTCGGCTTCACCGAAGACGTGCGCGGCGATGCCACCCTGTTTGAGCCAATGATGGTGACAAACTGGGCCCAATATTTAGAATTTTTTGGTAGACCAGGTTCTGATGGATTTACCGACTTCGGTGCCTATCTGCCGTTTGCTGTGCAGGGTTGGTTCATGAACGGTGGCGGACGCTGCTGGGTCGTCAGCATTGGCACTCAGCTACCCGGCTCCCCCCAGCCCAGTCCGTCAGAACATGCGACCAAGCTGATTACCTCGAGCGGCAAACCCTCTCTTTCGTGCTATCTCAAGCCTTCTGAATCAGAGGAAAACGGCACGCTGGCTCTGCCCTCTGGCACAGGCCGCCTGAAGGTCTCGGTTTTGGATGGAGAGCCCAAACCCTTGCCGGACGATGCCGCTGAGGATGCCGAACCGCCGCTCAACAATGGTGAATACTTCACGGTCATTGTCAGAAACGGCGACGAGATTTTAGAGCAGTATGATCACCTGACCATGAACCCAGAGGCGGATTCAGCGGTGGCAGACTATGCCGTCGCCACCTTGGAGCCCTCTGAGTATGTGGTGATCAACGATATCTCCCAGTCGGGGCAGGCCCTTTCCCGGCGTCCGGCCAGTGGCTCCTACGAAATTGCGCCACCGCCCTACGTCGGCGACCCGGATCGGCTGAATCGCGACCTGCAGGGCAGCCGCGACGACCGTACCGGAATTCAGGGCCTCTACGAGATTGACGAAGTCTCGATGGTGGCCTGCCCCGACCTGCTGCTGGCCTACGAAAAAAACCTAATTGACTTAGACCAGGTGCACGGCGTCATGGAAATGATGCTGAGCATGTGTGAAAACTCCTTCCCTGGCCCAGCCTACCGAATGGCCGTAATTGACCCGCCGCCGGTCAAGCCCAGCAAAGGCATGGAGCCGGTAGAGCCCAGCCGTCAGCGTCCGGCAGACATTGCCCAGTGGCTGACCCTGTTCAACCGCCGTTCGATGTTTGGCGCGACCTACTATCCCTGGATTAAGGTTGCCAACCCCCGCGATGGGGGCCGCCCCAAGCTGGTGCCGCCGTCGGGTCATATGATGGGGATCTGGTGCCGCACCGATGAGTCTCGGGGCGTATTCAAAGCCCCGGCCAATGAAACGCCTCGGGGCGTGATCGGCCTAGCCTATGAGACCAACATGCGCGAGCAGGAGCTACTCAACCCGGTAGGCATTAACTGTATTCGCAATTTCTCCAGCTACAACAGGGGGCTTAAAGTTTGGGGAGCCCGCACCCTGGTAGAGCCCGACAACGTTCAGTGGCGCTATATCAGCGTCCGTCGTCTGCTCAGCTATGTTGAGAAGTCGATCGAGATTGGCACCCAGTGGGTGGTATTTGAACCCAATGATGCTGACCTATGGGCAAGAGTAAACCGTACCGTGAGCAACTTCTTGGAGCGGCTATGGCGGGAGGGAGCCCTATTTGGCTCTTCCCCGTCGGAGGCATTCTATGTGAAGTGCGACGGCGAACTCAACACCCATGAGACCATCATGCTGGGTCGCCTGTATGTCGAAGTCGGCATCTGCCCGGTCAGACCGGCGGAATTCGTCATCTTCCGCATTAGCCAATGGGCACCCAACCAGTAACGCTTGTTTGACCGTAGGTTGGGTTAGAGCGAATGCGAAACCTAACAGACTGAAGCCTCTGCTTTGTTGGGTTTCCCAAGCTCAACCCAACCTACGACTCTCTTAATTTGATTTAAAACTTGAGCGACAGAGTTGTAAGGAGTTAGCATCGTGGCTGATCTGAGTAAGCCCATTGCCCCGAGTAGTTTTTACCTCGAATTTTCAGGTATATGCGAAGGGGAGCAGTCCATTTTCAAAAGTGTCAATATCCCTGACTACGCCCCCAAGGTGCAGGGCGGCCAGCAGGCCATTGGCACCACCAAGGGCGGTAAAACCCTATGGCAGGTTAACGCCGCCGGTTTTGAAGGGCTATTTAACTTTGACTGCGTCTGCATTGCCAGCGGCGATGGTGACAGCACCAGCAAAAAACTCTATGGCTGGTTCGAACAATGCCTGCCCGCTTCTAACGGCGGCAAAAGCAGCTGGGGCGGCAATAAAAAAGAAGGCAGCATTACCGCTTACGATACTGACGGCAATGAAATAGCCAAATGGCAGTTTGTCGAAGCCTGGCCCTCTAAATACAAATGTGCCGACTTAGATGTGACAGCAGATGCCTACATCGAAGAGACTTACACGATCACCTGCGAAAAGTTTAATCGGGTGATGTAGTTTGATTGGTAACTTTACAAAGAGAGTATCATGGTTCAATATTTAACGAATTCAAGGTTTTACTTCGAAATTGACGGCGTCACCAACCTGTCGGTCAAAACCTGTAGCGGTCCCGAAATCGAGCTGGAAGTCGCCGGTGGAGATGCGGCGATTGGCGTCACCAAAAATGCCATTACCCAAACCCAGTCCACGATTGGCGGCGTGAAGTACAATAGCACGATTTCACTCACCTACGTTGCCGGGAATGAGGCCGATCATCAGAAGCTGGCAGATTGGTACAACGACTGCCATCCCGATACGTACTCCGGCGGCGGCTCCAAGGCCATGGATAGCCGCAAAACCGGTTCATTGGTGATCTACGACCCCAATGGTAACGAGGCCATGCGCTACAACTTCCAAGATCTCTTCCCCGGTACTAAAAAGCAGATAGGTAGCCTAGCCGTTGACAGCGGCGGCAGCCTGGCTGAAGACACTCTGGAGCTGTACTTTACTCAAGTTGTCCGGGCGGCTTAGCATCTCCGATGGCATTTCCTGAGATCTTAACCAAGGCTCGCTTTTATCTAGAGCTCAGACTTGACGGCAGCGTCGATCAGATCGACGGTTACTTTATGGAATGCAGTGGTTTTCAGCGATCGCAGGAAGTCATGGAAGTCTGTGAAGTCACCCCCCAAGTTTGGGGAAAGCAGGGACGGAGCCGGGGGCACATCGTCCGCTCTAAAATCCCGGGAAACAGCACCTATTCCAACCTTACCCTCAAGCGCGGGCTAACCGCCTCGACCGCCTTTTGGGATTGGATGGAAACCATCGGCGCGGGTGATTGGGCTGACCAGCGGCGCAATGGAGCACTGGTGATCTATGACCAGGCCGGTCAGGAACAGTTTCGGTTTGAGTTCAGCGGGGCCTTCCCCATCAGCTACAAAATCTCTGACTTAGATGTGAAAGGGTCAGATCACAATATCGAAGAAGTCGAGATTGCGGTGGAATCGCTCAAGCGAGTTTCTAATAGCGCTAGGTAGGACTGCGATGGCAACGATTCAGCTTAGTAATAACCTGGGGCTAGCGCCACCCAAGGCAAAGCCCTCAATCCAACCAATAGATCCCCCACCACCGGCGGCTGAAAACCCCCAGGCTAATCCGCAACCCGCTTCGCCCTCTAGCCTGCAAACGGAGTTTGCCTTTGAGCTGCCGACGGGCTATCTGGATGCAACGGGTCAGGTGCATCGGCAGGGCGTGATGCGGCTAGCCCGGACCATTGATGAAGTTGAGCCGATGTCCGACCCTCGGGTGCAGGCTAACCCAGCTTATGCCACGGTGATTATTCTGGCGCGGGTGATTCTAGCCCTAGGCGCTTTACCAGACATCAGCCCAATGGTGATCGAGGGCCTGTTCGCCGGGGATTTGAACTACCTGCAAAACTTCTATAGAAAGATCAACGGGCTGGTTGAATAGGTTGCATATGGAGCAGTTTGATTCTACGAAAGGGGCTGAGCAGGCCACTTTTCTGCCGCCGAGTGGCTCGATCTCTAACCCGGCTGGTTTTGTGGCTCCGGCCATTTTACAGAGCCAGCCGCCGCTAGCGATGAAGCAAATGATGGCTAAAGTCGCTGAGCAGCTGGCCCACGACCCGATGGCCATGCGGCAGTTTTGCGATCGCATCTACCAGCTCCTCTGCGACGACATCCGAGCCCAGCAGGAACGAGCCCAACGCTACGGGAGGCGACACTAATGGCACTCAATCAGGCTGCTACAAATCGGCCAGCCGCGTCCGCCGGGGGCAATGGCTCCGGCAGCAATCGGACGGCCCCGTCGGTGGCCACCAACTACGTCACTAGCAATCGCTTCTATGTCGAAATCGAAAGCAAAATTACTGCCTGCTTTACCGAATGCAGCGGGCTGGGCGTGCAGATTAAAAAGGAAACGGTAGCCGAGGGCGGCCTGAACGATCAGCAGCGGATTTTGCTAGGAACGCCTGAATTCTCAGATGTGACGCTGAAGCGCGGCATGAGCGGCAATCAGGTTTTCTGGGACTGGCTGAACGCCCTATTTAAGCCCCGTACAGCTGGGGTCAAGCTCAGCCAGCACCGCCGCAATGTGAATATTCTGGTCTTCAATCAGGCCGGGCAAACGCAGCAGTGCTGGACTCTGATTGGCGCAGTCCCGATTGGCTGGCAGGCGCCTTCGCTTCAGGCCGAGGGCAATGCCGTCGCGATTGAAGCGCTCACACTGGCCTACGAAGGGCTAAACGTGACCTTTGGCAGCGGCGGCGGCGGCGCAACCCTGCTGACGGGCCGCTCTGATACGGGCTATTTCGCTAGCAAGTAACCGATGACAAGGCAGCTAGGGCACGGCTCTCCACTTGGGACATTTCGCCGCTTAGGTCATGCGGCCCTGCTACAGCGGCAACCGCTGGGGGCTTCATCGCTGTCGATACTCAACCTGAAGGCGTTCTATCCCCATGGGTTTCCTGCTCCTGCTGTACCCGTTTCGCCGGGAGAGACGAATCCATTTCGAGCCGATTTGCAGCGCTATTTTGCCCCGGAAGAAAATCAGATCGCATCGCCGGATTCATCTGTCCTAAACTTCAGCCAGCCCTCCCAAGCGACGCCAATAACGACATCAGAGCTTCCGTCCAGCCAGATATCTGAGGCAAGCGCTGAAACTTCTCCAGCCGAAATACTATTGCCTAAGAGGAGTTCTGAGGATGGCGAGGTTTTGAGTCAGCCATCCTTCCCTGGCGTCTCTATACCGCTTCAGAGATCGCCGGCTGAGGAGATAGATAGCGTCCCAGAAGCACCATCGGACTTGGAAAGAATTACAGATACTGCTCAAACGAATCTTCAAAGATCCGCTGCTGAGAATGGGGCTGCTGAGAATGGGTTAGATAGCTCGCTCTCGCCGGGCGCTGAATCTAGATTTACCGAATCTGGTGCTTTGACTAAGGACGTAACGGATGGCACAGGGGCGTCACTAGCTGAACCCCATAGTTCCACGCAGCCATTCACCGGAGCAGCGTCTACAAATATTTTCCAGTCTATTCAAAGCCTGCGGGCACCGATGGCACCACCAGCAGCCGCATCTCAGTCTTTAGACTTTTCCTCAGTTCAGCGCTTTACAGCACAAACAGATATATCCTCTGAGCGGGCAGCTCCAGCTGAGGTATCAACCCCGGCAAATGTTCAGTCACAGCCCGCTGTACCGACTACGGCTGAATCTCCGCCATCTGGATTCAGTCCATCTGAGCGAGGGATTGATAACGCGCCTACTCCTGTTCCATCACCCAACACACCCAACCCCTCTACCCTTCAGAGAGCCTCGTCTGAGCGCAGTCGGCTTCAGGCGGATGTTCAGAATCACGCAGACGTCGGCAGCACTCTAGCTGATGGCAGCAGATTGTTCGAGGCGACAAATACTTTGCCGGAAACGCAGCTTTCTTCTGAGAGCGACCAGGCTAACCCTACGGCCAATGCCGTAGGTGGAAGCGAGACATCATCATCCCAGCCGAATGAGGAGCCCGGCTTTCGAGCATCCGCAGCAATCCAACGTTCAGTAGCATCGGAATCAGCCGTTAGCCAGGATTTCTCTAGTCCTGAAGCAGAAAATGTTATAGAACAAACGACTGAGAGTAAAATAGCGGCCCAGCACGATGAGGAAACCGCTTCCCAAGCATCCGATCTCCAAGCATCCGAAGTCATTCAGCGATCGGTTACATCAGAGCCAGCAACCATTCAGGAGCGTTCTAAGGCTGAAGCTCAACGATTAAGTTCCTCTAGTACGGGTAGCCCATCGACAGATATAGAACAATCTCATCGTTATTCAGAAACCAGTTCAGCTCAGGCCCCATCAGGTGTGCAAGCTGATTCTAAACAGATTGAAAATTCTGAAGTCACTCAACGGGCTGCCGATTTAACCTCGTCAGCTGCGCCAGTTCTCGGCTCCGAGACCGCTTCTCCGCAATCTATACCTATCCACAGTGACGGACAAGTTTTCACTGAATCTGGCTCAGCTGAGTCGCAGCTATCATCTATTCAAAAAAGTTCAGACAGCGAATCAGCTTCTGAACCTATAGCGAGAGTCGCTCTGTCAGCTGACAGAATAGCGGCAGCAGCCGAAACTTCATTTGAAAAAGCCTCTGATATTTCTCAAGAGCTAGCTCAGACAGCACCTGCCCAACTCGCTTCTATGGCGTCAAGTCTATCAGCAGTCAGTCAGGAAACTGTTCATGCCAATACGAAATCTCAGAACCCTACAGAACAGGCAGCTGAGCATAAAATAGAGCCCTTGCCGTCTCAAGCGTCAGCTTCTCAAGAGCCGAACACATCCGAAGTCATTCAGCGATCGGTTACATCGGAGCCAGCAGCTAGTCAGGTTCTTAGTAAATCTGAAGCTCAGCGGTTAAATCCCCCTAGTTTGGATAGCTTGTCCTCAGATGTGGATCAGTCTTCCAATCCTTTAGAAATTCAGTCAGCCCAAGCGCTGCCAAACATTCAAGCTAATTCGGAATCGACTGAAAATTCTCAGATCGCTCAGCGCTCTGCCGATTTACCTCCGTCTGCTATACCAGTTCTCGACTCTGACCTAGAGACCGCTGCCTCGCAACCTGAGATGCAGTCCGAACCGGCTTCCAGCACAGAATTGAGCTCCCCTAAATCTAGCTCAGCTAATTCGCAGTTAGCCGCTATTCAGACTAGCCCGGCCAGTGAACCCGCTTTCGAGCCCGCAGCGAGAGCCGATTTATCCGCTGACCCGAGAACAGCAGAAACCAAGACTTCATTTGATCAAGCCATTGATTTTTCGGCTAAGCTGTCCCAGGCAGAGCCTGTCCAACGATCTGCGCTGTCTTCAGATTCGCCAGCTTTGAGTCAGAGTGCCGCTCTTGTTAGTGGTATTGAAGCTCAGAGTTCTATAGAGCGGGCGCTGGAAAGTAAGATAGAGCCTTTGCAGTCCCAAAAGCCTGCTTCTCAAAAGGCTGAAATATCCGAAGTTATTCAGCGATCAGGAGCATTGGAGACAACAGACGGTCAGGAACTTCCTAATCTGTTCAACACTGACGCTCAGCAGTTAAATCTCGCTAGTGCAGATAGCGGCTCATCGTTAAATCCGGAACCGATTTTCAACCATTCGGAAATAGAAGCAGCCCAAACGCTGCCAAACGTTCAAGCTCATTCAGAATCGACTGGAAATCTTCAGGCCGTTCAGCGATCTGCCGACTTAAGTGACTGGCAATTAAATAGCGTACCGGTTCGCCCTCACCCTAAATCCCTCTCCCGGGGGGAGAGGGACTTTGAATTCGTCTCCCTTCTCCCCACTCTTCGAGAAGAGCAAAGCTCTACGGGAGAAGGGCTGGGAATGAGGGCTCCGGTGCTGATGGCTGGTACGTTATTAACAGGCACGTCCCTAACTCCGTCGGCGACACAAGCCCCTAGCGCTAACTCAGAATCTACCGCTTCGCATTCTAAATTGCAGTCCGAACTGGCCTCCAGCACAGAATTGAGCGCCTCTAAATCTGGTTCAGCAGATTCGCAGCTAGCCGCTATTCAAAGGAGTTCAGACGGTACCCCGATTTCCGAGGCTACAGACAGCGCTGATCTATTCGCCAACCCAAGAACCGCGGGAACCGAGACAGTATTTGAACCGCCCATTGATGTTTCGACTGGGCTGGATCAGTCAGCGCCTGTCCAACGATCTGCTTTGACATCCGCTCCACCAGCATTGGGTCAGAATGCTGCCCCTGCCAACACAGATACTCAGAACGCCATAAAACAGGCGGTGGACAGTAAGATAGAGCCCTTACAATCCCAAGAGACAGTTTTCCAAAAGCCGGAAGTAGCCGAAGTCTTTCAGCGAGCCACTGCATCGGACTCAGTCGTTAGTCAAGCGTTTTCTAGTGCGGATACTCAACGCTTAAGTTCTGCTAGTACAGAAAGTTCGGCATCAAATCTAGAAGCCTTTCCCAGCTATTCAAACCTTGAAACAGCGCAGGACCTGCCAGACGTACAGGCGGTTTCAGAATCGACCGCTTCCGAACCCACAGGGATTTCCGATCTATCAACCTATGAAGCAACGTCAGGGAGCGAGATTTCATCAGCTGAGATCGCGGCTTCCCCCATTCAGACAGCGCCGATATTTGAAAATAAAGCACCCTCAGGTAATCTTCAACGGTCAACCGATACCCATCCTGCTGAGAGCTTAGGCACTGCTAATGGGCCTGACGCTATGCGAGAGTCAGCTGCCTCAGATAAAACGCTTTCTTCCCAGTCAGCAACGCTCCCGAAAATTCAGCCAGCGTCGGAGTCGCTATCCGCAAAGGCATTACCCCAGCCATCGGGGGCATCATCCAAAATCCAATCAGCATCAAGCCAATTGGGATCTCCTTCTGAGACTAAGCCGTCATCATCAGACACAGCCAGCATTCAAAGAACGGCTGATAACAGTTCGCTTTGGCCACCAGTCGAGCTCATTAACAATGCAACAGAAAATGCAGCAGGTCTCATACAGCCATCATCTGAAGTTAATAGCGAGCAGCCCGATGCGCCTGTAGTTAGTCAATTTGAATCCGGCTCCCTTCTCCCGAGGGGAGAAGGGCTGGGGATGAGGGCTCCGGCGCTGATGGCTGGTACGTTATTAACAGGCACCTCCCTTAATCCGACCGCATCAGACTCAGGTGATATTCAACGGTCGATTCACAGCGATTCAACGCCAACCGCTGATGCTATCTCACCCGCATATACAGCAGACTCCCTACAGCCCGCTGAGCCCGATAGCAATGGCCCTATCAAGTCTTTGGTTAGCCCAACCGAGACGCTACAGCGCCAGACCGATTCGGCTACTTCTGAAGATCAAAATATCTCTGTCGATGGGCCAGCACAGGTAGAAGCAACCGAAGCCGTTCTGTACAGGCAGATTGAAGGACATTTGCCTGAAGCAGCCGCGATCGCGCCCAACGCAACGACCTCTGACAAGGAAATCTCAGCACTTTCACAGAGTTCTGATCCGGCACCGGGTCTAGATGCTGTACAAGCTAGTTATAAAGCAGCAGAGCAATTGGATATGCAACAAAGCTCTATTCAAAGAGCTTCAGAAGATTCCACCGAGCTGGCTAGGCAATCGAACTCTGAGCAGCCCGAGCAGACCAATACATCTGCTAATGAAACCTCATCACAATTTAACCATCTTGAAGCGGTACTAGAAACTTCCCATCCCCCACTAGCAGCGAACGACGTTCAAAGAGCGGCTGCCGAAGCTGAAGCACCAGTCTTGAGCACAGATCTGCTAGCTGCTGAGTTATCAGGCAATGCTCAGGCAGAGCAACATCCTGATCTGTCCAATCAGTTTGTGACTGTAGGCAGCTCTAGTTCTGACCAAACTGAAACTTCTCAACAGATGGCCATACCGCCCGTTCTGGACTCTAACCAGACCACGGGCCAGACCACGGGTAGCGCTAGTGAGTTGACTCAGCCAGCGCCCATTCAGCCAGCTTCAATTCAAAGGCAGGTCGATGAGTATTCATCTGCCTCTCCTATGCAGCTGCCGACGGTATTGCAGCCGCTGGGGGTGCTGCGTCCTCTGCCATTTTTGGAGTCGCGATTCGCCTTGGGAGAGGCTTCGCCAACGCACCCAGCTACGCCTACTGTCTCTAACAGTGACAACCCGGCTGTAATGGGCTCACAGCCAGCAGCCCTATCTCCTGATACAGTGCAGCGGCAGAACGAGCCGGTTCAACGTCAGGAATCGGAAAGCGCTATTCCCAGTGAATGGTCTAGCCTAGCTGACCTAGTGGCTCAGGCTACGACGCCGGTTTCCGCATCTTCTGGGTCAGAATTGGCTGATTTGTCTACGGACGCGATCGCGCCCACAACCGAACATCCTCTAACGGAAGCTACCGTTACGAACTCGGATTCTATTCAGCGCCAGCTTGCTGAGTCCACTGACGAAATCATTCAGCGAGAGGCTAGTGGTGAGTCGCTAGATGAATGGGCCAACCTGGAAGAATTTGTCGCTCGGGCGCTGCCAAAAGTATCGGATAGCGCTGCTTCTGAGCCAACCTCAGGAACGGTTTCGCCTACTCAGCAACAGCTAACGCCTCCAGCGCCTGCTGTACAGCCAGTAATCGTACAGGCCAAGTCTGAAAACTTTCCCACTGTCACCATATCTCGGTCATCCGACGCCGATAAAGCAGACGATATCCGAGACTACAGCCATTATCTAGAGCTGCTCGCCCAGGAGGTGTATAGCTTACTGCGGCAGCGCCTTTCCTTAGAGCAGGAGCGCCGGGGTCCCAAATATCCAAGGTAATTGATCCATGAGTAAGTTTGTAAAAGCCAAGCTGATCGCCCAGGGCGGTGGCAAAAACATCGAGTTTATGTTTAACCCGACTGAGCTGAGCTTCAGCCGCAGCATGAACCTCAACTCATCTGGCGGCGCTCGGACGGATGACGGCATTCCCAAGGTCAGCTTTGGATCACCTGAGCCCTACAGCGTCACAGTCGGCGGCTTAGTTTTCGATACCTACGAAACCGGAGAAAACGTAATTGACAAATACATCGAAAGCTTTCGGCAGGCGGTTGAATTTCTTGATTCCGAAGAGCGCCCACCCATGTATTTGCTCACCTGGGGCAAGCAGGAATATCTGCGCTGCTTCGTGCAGTCCCTATCCTACAAGCTGACCATGTTTCTACCCGACGGTACCCCCGTTCGCGCTACGGTCGATATTACCCTGCAAGAAATTGGCGAAGTCAACAGCTCCGGCAGTACCGGAACGCCTAGCCGAGGCAGCCGTCGTCGTTAGCCCCTGTTATTCGCCTATCGTTTTGACAATGTTTTTACAGATTTAGAAGCCGTAGTCAGAGCTAACCCAGGAAGCGCAGCCATCGTCATGGGCACAGACAGGCATAGTGACTTCAACGGTGAAGTAACCCTCATAAGGAGCAGTTGCAACGGTAATAGAGTCTGTTTCGGTGTCTTGGAAGACCAGATCGCCATAAGCATCATATAAAAACAGGTCGAGATCGTAGCAGCCATCATCACAAGAACCATAGATGCTTTCGCCTTCCGCAAAGTAACCCTAAACCGTAGCAGATTCGCCACTGTAGAGCCAAAGAGTGCGATCTTGAGCATTGGTCTGGGGAGCTGTAGCTGCAATCACAGCGGTGGCGAATATAGTAGTCATGAATAAAGAGCTTAAGTTTGCCATGTTCTGTTTCTTCAAAAAAGTTTGATCGCTGAGTGCAATGGATGTACGAGCGCACAGTTAGCTATAGATTTCCCGCAGTCCCATGTCAGGACTTCCCTAAAGCCATAAAGTTGCCACAAAGAATTGATGCCCCGAAACCCAGTTGTTTAAAATTATCAAGTTAAGCAGGCGTAAAAACACTGAAGTTTGACAACAGGTATTATTTGAAATCTGTAATTTCCCTTATGTGGTCGGCTTCGGCATCCTCTAAAATCAAGTTTCCTTTGTGGAGAGCGTGCCGTACCTATGGCTGCTACCAAATTCGTTGCTAAGCCGATTCTCAAGATTGATGGTGAAGCGGCCTCCAATGATCTGATTGAGGACATTCTCCAGATTTCGGTGGAGGAGAGTCTGCATCTGCCGGGGATGTTTACCCTGGTGATTCAGAACGACTACTACGGCGGCGAGACCAACTATAAGGTGTGGAAGCACGAGAAGCTGTTTGAGATTGGTAAATCAATCGAAATTGGCTTTTCATCCAGCACGACGGATTCAGACGAATTTGACGACGAAAATAAAGGCACCGTGATCAAGGGCGAGATTACGGCAATTGAGACCCACTTCACCAGCGAGGCCCAGGCCCCGATTATCATTCGCGGCTATGATGCCTCCCACCGGCTGCATCGCGGGCGGCATAGTCGGTCCTTTCAGAACAAAACCGATGCTGACATCGTGCGGTCGATCGCGGCTGAGGTCGGCATCGCCGTTGGAAAAATTGACGCGACCGGCGGACCCTACGGCTACGGAGACATTGGCGGCGCTAGCGGCTACGCCTTCCAGCAGAATCAGACCAATATGGAATTTCTGCGATCTCGCGCCGCCCGCCACGGCTTCGAACTCTTTGTCCAGGACGGCAAGCTCAACTTTCGCAAACCCAGCAAGGATGACACCCTTACCCTAGAGTGGCTGCAAGACATTCACAGCTTTCGGGTGCGGGTGAGCAGCGCCGAACAGGTGAAAAGCGTTGAAGTGCGGGGATGGGACTACAGCCGGAAAGAGGTGATTGCCGAAACCATCAGTAAAGCCAAGCAGGTTCTGACCGATACGGATACCGGGGCAGCCAGCAAAACCGTTAGCAGCTTCGACGGCAAGCCTAAAACGCCAACGCTGATGCTGGTAGACCAGCCGATTTCTCAGGCCAAGGAGGCTAAGGCGCTGGCTCAGGCCCTCTATGACGAGCTAGGAGGAGAG
This sequence comes from Vasconcelosia minhoensis LEGE 07310, assembly GCF_015207255.1. Classification (GTDB taxonomy): domain Bacteria; phylum Cyanobacteriota; class Cyanobacteriia; order Phormidesmidales; family Phormidesmidaceae; genus Vasconcelosia; species Vasconcelosia minhoensis. Next base: position 6,937 of record NZ_JADEXG010000069.1, on the reverse strand, counting down.
TTTGTCCAGGCCGATGCTCGCAGTGAGGGCGACCCGACCATTCGGCCAGGCCGGGTGGTGAAGCTGACGGGAATGGGCAAATACAGCGGCAGCTACTACGTCACCGAGACCCGCCATCTATTCCATGAGCGGATCTACCGGACCGAGTTTAGCGTCCGAGGGCTGCGCGGCGGCGATTTACTTCAAACGTTAGAGACTAAGCATACCTTGCAGCCGGGCCAGACCCTGATGGTGGGTATTGTCGCGGATAATAAAGATCCTAAGGGCTGGGGGCGAGTTAGGGTAAAGCTGCCAACCCTAACCGAAGAGCATATGAGCAACTGGGCGCGGATGGTGTCTATTGGCGCCGGTTCCTCCCAGGGCGTTGACTGGCTGCCAGAGATTAACGATGAGGTATTGGTGGCCTTTGAGCATGGCGATATCCACCGGCCCTACATTCTAGGCGGGGTGTGGAACGGTAAGGATAAGCCGCCGGAGAAAGTGGAAGACGCGATCGCGAATGGTAAAGTCCGGCTGAGAACGCTGAAAACGCGCCTGGGTCATACCCTCCAGTTTGTCGAAGAAGACAAGGGGGATAGCAAAAAAGGAGTGTACTTAACTACGGCAGACAAGCATCAGCTCCACCTCAGCGACACCGACCAGTATGCCGAACTGAAGACTAAGGACGGCCATCAGCTCAGACTAGATGACAAAGCAAAAAAAATAGAGCTTAAGACCAAGGACGGTCATCAAATCTCTATGGAAGATGGCGGCAAGAAGGTCGATATCATCTCGACTGGGAGCCTCAACGCCAAATCGGGTAAAACCGGCAGCAGCGACAAGGTCAATATTAACGGCGGCGAGATCACCCTCACCGGAGCCACTAAAATTACCCTCAAGGTCGGCGGCAGCAAAATTGTCTTGAGCCCCACGGGCATTGACATATCTGGCACCCAGGTCAACATCAAGGCCAGCGCCACCGCCAAGCTGGAGGGTACCATTGTAGATGTCAAAGGCAGCGCCACCGTCAATGTGCAATCCAGCGGCATGACCAAGGTTGCTGGCAGTTTGCTCAAGCTCAACTAAACAGAGGTCGTCATGGGAATTCAGGTTGTGGCGGGCGCCATGCTCCAATGCCCCTTTGGCGTCGCCCCCAGCACGCTCAACGTGATACCGAAAGGCCCCCCGGTGATGGCAGTCGGCCCCCTTGCCGCGACGATTATGGACTTTGCGCCAATCGCGAATATTCCTCCCTTTGGCATGTGTACCTCAATTGCCAACCCGACCGTTGCCAGCGCCACCGCTGCGGCCCTCGGCGTACTCACCCCCATGCCCTGCATCCCGGTGATTCCAGCGCCCTGGGCACCCGGCTCACCCACCGTCTTAATTAATAACTTTCCTGCTCTCAATAATAGCTCAAAGTGCATGTGTACCTGGGGCGGCGTAATCTCTATCATTAACCCCGGCCAGTTTACGGTACTAATTCCCTAGCCTGTCTAAGTTTGTGGGATTGAATTAACGATTGAAGCTAGTCCCGGCCTCAAAAGCTATCCTGCCGAACAGCTCGAGGAGCGTTATCAACGCACAGGTCGCCAAGCAGCGAGGCAAACGTATCTGGAGATTTTCGGTGTTGCTAACCGCTTGCCCTATTCTCTGAAGCTATTGCTGGTTGAAAGTTGGCTGCCAGAGGACTAGCCCTTCAGCCATACGCATGCCCGTCTGCAAAATCTGAGGAGTTGCTAGAACTGCTTATGAGTCGGGAATGCTGAAGAAGAATGACCTTCTACGTTGCCTTGCCCGCTTACTAATCTAATGACTCATAACTCTCCCAGCCGTTTCAAGCAGCAGATAAATCTACCAGGCATTTTGGGCGGGCTAGGTCCCCTGGCCCATATCGAGTTTGAACAACGACTGCTGCAGCAAAGTTTGCGTCGGGGGGCGCGCCGCGATCAGGAGCATCCTAACTGGCTCTTAGTGAGTGCTGCCTCGACGCCCGACCGGTCCCGGTATTTGCTGGAGACCGGTTCAGACTGTGTCCCGGCTCTCGTCCGTAGTGCTCGTCTATTGGAATCAATGGGCGCGAGTTTTTTAGTCGTAACCTGCAATACGGCCCACGCTTTTTATCTGTCGGTACAGTCTCAATTGAGCATTCCCTGGCTCAACATGATGGATGCAACGGCAAACTACATTGCTCAACATTTCCCCCAGGTTAAGCGAGTAGGAGTCCTGGCAACGGATGGAACAGTGCGAGCGCGGCTCTACGCCACTAGCCTCACCCAGTATGAACTATCTCCGATCATACCCTCGTTAGATTCACCCATTCAGCGTCGGATTATGCAATCTATCTATGATCCCGACTGGGGGGTTAAAGCGAGTGGTATCTGGGTTTCAGACATAGCTCTGACAGAGCTGGCTGACGCCGTTTGCTGGCTGACGAATCAGGGTGCTGAGCTGGTTGTTGCCGGCTGCACTGAGATTTCGATTGCCTTAGCTAAGCAGAATCAGCTGCCGATTAACTGGATTGATCCGCTTGACATCATGGCCAATCTTACCCTCGATCTTGCGTATGAGAATCATCCTGCCTCATGCGTAGTGTTAGCTTAGGAGTTTCCCATGTTGCCCCGTTTATCCTCGCTGCGATTACCCCATTGGACATTGCGGATCGCTACGCTAGCGGTCCTGATTGTGTCCTGCAGCCTGTGGCCAATAGCCGCAGCTCATGCTGACGAAGTGCCCCCGCCCCGGACTGAAATGCCCGCTGACATTCAACGAATCCTCGACCGGGGTAAGTTGGTGGTAGCCGTGCTAGGAACTGACAATGCTCCCTTCTTTATGGAGGACGGCAACCGTCAGCTGACGGGACTCGATGTCAAGATCGCTCAGGGTTTGGCCGATGAGCTGGGGGTAGATCTAGAATTTAACCGCTCGGCAGAAACCTTTGATGAAGTGGTCGATCAGGTCTATCAGCTCAAGGCTGATATTGCAATTTCCAAACTCAGCCGCACCCTGAGCCGAGCAAAACGGGTACAATTTTCTCGCCCCTATGTCGCCATGCGGCAGGGGCTGCTGGTCAACCGGCTACAGCTCGCCCAGCAAATTCAGGGCCAGCAGGTGATCGAGGCAATTCGCAACTTCAGTGGCAAAATGGGCGTGATTCAGGGGTCTTCCTATGTAGGATTTATTCAACAAAAGTTTCCCAACGCCACGATTGAAGAATATCCGGCTTGGGATGATATCGTCAAAGCCGTCATCCGCGGCGATTTGCAAGCGGCCTATCGGGATGAGCTAGAAGTTAAGAAGATTATTCTCAAAAATCCTGATGCTGCCTTGAGGCTGCAAACCATTGCCCTCACCGATACGAATGACAAAATTGCCATGGCGCTGCCCTGGGATAGCGACCACCTGCAGGCCTTCGTCAACCAGTATTTGGATACGTTTAGCCACGACTACACAGCTGCTCTAGTGCTGGATGAATATGCTGACTATTTTCGAACGGAAGCGAATCAGTAGATCGGTTCAACACCTTCGAAATTTCCGTACTGTCCATCTATTTCACATCTTGAGAGGTTCTGAAACCGGGATTGCTCAACATGACCACTGAACTCCTAAATCTTCTTTAGCGTGAATATGACTCTTAATTCGGTGACCAAACGACGCCAGAACTGGCCCAACAGGATTTCCCTGGGATGGCTTCGCAGCCCCTGGGCAATTCTGATCAGCGTTATTCTAGCCATCTATACGGGCACGACTCAGCCCGCGTTCGCAGCCCTGCTCGCACCGCTCGGAAAGCTCTACTTAGGGCTGCTGAAGATGTGCGTACTGCCTATTCTCCTATCTGCAATTACCACTAGCATTGGCCGTCTGATGCGAAGCAGCCACGCCGCCCAGTACATCAAGCGAATTTTGGTCGTCTTTCCGCTGGGACTGGTGGCGATCAGCGGTTTGACCGTAGCGATCGCCGCGATCGCAGGTCCTGGACGCAATCTTTCTGCCAATACGCTGGAGTCGCTGGGCGTGTTGGTCAACAGCTCGGGAGTCGATCTAGAGATGGCCTTATCGGGACCGATTCCAGAAGACGCTGCTTTAGGGCTATCGTCTTTCCTGGTGACTTTGGTGCCTGACAATATCTTTGGCGCGCTGAGCCAAGGTGAAACGCTGAAGGTATTGGTTTTTTCAATTATTGTCGGGATTTCCCTGGGCCTAATCCGCGATCGCGTCACCGACCCCTGTTTCGATATTCTAGAAGCCGTCTATCGCACCTTCAATCAGCTGATTAACTGGCTGACGATGGCCCTGCCGCTGGGGCTGTTTTGCCTGCTGGCCTATCAGCTCTCGCAGCAGGGGCTGGACGTAATGCTGTCGATGATCAATTTTCTGATTACGGCCCTGGTGATCTTTTTGGCCATATATCTGCTCAGTACGCTGGTCGTCTGGCAGCAGTCGAAGGCAGCCTTGCCCCGAGTGCTATCGGCGATGCGGGAGCCAACCATCCTCGCCCTAGCCACCTCTAGCAGCCTGGCCTGCCTGCCATCGGCGATCGCGCAGCTGAGCGAAGCCCTCGGCTTCAACCGACAAACCGTCAACCTGGTGACGCCGCTGTCGATTACCATTTGTCGATTTGGCTCGGTGGCTTACTTTGCCCTAGGGGCGGTGTTTGTCATGCAGCTCTATGACAAGCCGCTAGGACTCGGCAGTCTGATTACAATTGTTGCCGGGTCTATTTTTGCCGGGATGGCTACTTCCGGCGTGACCGGCATCCTCACGCTGACGATGCTGGGAATTGTGCTGGAACCCTTACAGCTGCCGCTGGAGGCCGTCCTGGTGCTATTTGTGGCGATCGACCCGATTATGGACCCCTTTCGCACCCTGGGCATTGTTCATACCGGGATTGCGGCGACGGCGATGATTACCGACCTGGAACCCGCCTCGCCCGTGGCCTAGCGGTCAGCGTGGGCCTTGCGAATCTGCTGGGCGCGTTTGAGCAGAGCCTCCAGCTGATCGCGATTGCGGCCAGTCATCCCATGCCGATCGATTTCGGTCTTGAGCTGCTTCACCTGCTCTGCCAGGCTCTGCTCCCGGCTGACGACCACCGTTGCCATATCGTTAAACAGGGAGGCTAGCTCGCTGAATTCATCTGGCCGCGCAATCACCCCGGCCAGATCGTCAGGGTTGAACTGATTGTCTTTGATGTCGTGGGCGGCCTGGTTGAGCTGATGGATCGGGCGAATAATATAGAGAGCGGCGGCCAGCGCCAGCAGCGAAGCGATCGCCGTAATCACCAGACCGATGGCCAGTGTCCGCTGAGCGTTGGCATGGATAGTCTCCATGTAGTCGTTTTGGGGAATCGTTACCCCAATCAGCCAGTTAACGCCCAGCTCTCTCAGATGGTAGATATAGGCCAGCTGCTTCTGCCCCTCTAGCTCAAACTCAAAGGTATACGGTCGCTCGATCTGGCGGAGATCGTCAACCGCTGCAAGCAGGTGGCTAGCAGTTGCCTGAACCAGCGGATCTTGGCTGTTTGCCGCCGCCAGCCGCAGCTTTTCTTCGCCCTGCTCAATAAAGGGTTTACCGCTGTCTGAGCTGGCAATCAGCTCTCCAGACGTTTCGATGATAAACGCTCTGCCCTGGGGACTGACGGTCAGATTCCTGAGAAAATCGCTCAGCTCAAAGAGATAGACATCAATGCCAAAGACGCCTTCCAGCTGGCCCGATCGGTCAAAAACGGGAGTGGCGCGGGTCAGGGTCAGGTCGGCCCGAGATGTGGCAATATAAACCTGGCTCCAAACCGGACCTTCGGTCGCGGCCGCTTCCTGATACCAGGGCCGCACGCGCGGGTCATAGTCTGTCTCAGAAAGCGTCTCAGTCAGATTGCCGTCGTCGTCTGTGCGATAGGCAATCCGACGGAAGTCGGTCGCGGCATCGACAAAGTCAAGCCGGTGCTGGCCGTCCTGGCGCTCACTATAGACAAATTCGCCTGATTCGCTGCCGTAGAAAAGATTGTTGGTTAGCAAGTCAGACTGGGTCAGCTGCCACAGGTCCTGGCCAAGCTGTCGGGTATCTTGAAGATCGATATTGCCACTGGCGACCTCTGCCGACACCGCAGCAGAAATCAGGGATGGCTTGGTCAGGTAGCTGGTGACCTGCTTTTCAATATTTGCGGCAACTTCCGTACTGACCTTGCCGACCAGCTCTTCAACGGCGTTTTGGCCGCTGCGAAAGGCCAGCCAGCTAGTCAGGGCGATGCCAGACACCAGGGGCGCCACCACACACAGCGGCAGGGTCCAGCGAATTGAGATCAGCCGTCTGCGGCGGTGAGACGCGGCAGCGCTGCCGGTAGAAGCGGAACGAACCCCTGGCATAAGTGCAACTTCCTGAGAATTAGCGAGCTCTGATATAGATCCCTGATTAGGATTCCCACAGCAACCCTTGCTATCAACATAAGTTGCTGAAGACAGCAGCGCTAAAGCTTGACAGCACAGAACATAGAATTTCGCGTCTGCAAGAAGATATTGCAGCCTGAGCTATCGCTAGACCTTAAACTGTCCTAGGAAAAATCGCTGCTGCTGCTGGGTTTGCCAAACGTAGTCGGTAGGGTTCCACAGCTCTCGCAGGCCAAAGTCGATCAGCTGAGCGGGAGGCTATCGTGGATGGCATGATTGACCACAGCGAAAAGGGCGGTTACAGCCTAGACCGTTTTATACTTAATTACGCCTAGCTACTGAGTCTTTCAAGAACGGCGTCCGATAGCCGTCTGCCTGCCACACAATTGGGAAAAAGCTTTCATCCATCGCGGCGTCGCCATACCGCTTGTACTGAGCAATCTGCTCGGAGTTGACATGCTCCCCGCCCTGAAGGCGCGGGGATTCTCCGGCTAGGAAATCAGACACAGCTGTTCTCCGTACGGGTGGCTAGACAGCTCAACGCCCACTGCCCCTAACGGGGTCTGACACGGGCTCCC